>NZ_JBQFRS010000013.1:0-106151 GCF_056537525.1 Ruegeria sp. CE12
GGCGAAGACGGCAACGGCGCGGTCGAGGCCAAGGTCAAAGCCGAGGTCGCAGAACTCTGCAAACGTTTCCCTATATATCCAAACCTGTAAGTCGAAGGATCCGAACGTATGAGCTTTCATTCCATTGATCAGGCGCCAGCCCGCCTGAACCGCAGCGAACTGGCTGTTCCCGGCAGTCAGCCCGGCATGTTCGAAAAGGCAGCACAGTCAGACGTAGACGTCATTTTCCTTGATCTGGAGGATGCTGTCGCACCAGATGAGAAGGAACAGGCGCGCAAGAACATCATCGAGGCGCTGAACGATATCGATTGGGGCAACAAGACCATGTCGGTGCGGATCAATGGTCTGGATACCCACTACATGTACCGCGACGTTGTTGATGTGGTGGAGCGGGCCGGTGAGCGGCTGGACCTGATCATGATCCCCAAGGTTGGCACTGCAGCTGACGTTTACGCGGTTGACATGATGGTCACGCAGATCGAAGATGCGATGGGCTACAAAAAGCGCATCGGTTTCGAACACATCATCGAAACCGCCCTTGGCATGCAGAATGTCAGTGAGATAGCGGCTGCGTCCAAACGGAACGAGAGCCTGCATTTCGGGGTTGCGGATTATGCGGCCTCCACCCGTGCGCGTACAACAATCATTGGCGGTGTAAATCCGGACTATTCGGTTCTGACAGACCCGGATGCCGAAGCGCATCGCGCAACACATTGGGGTGACATGTGGCACTATGCGTTGGCACGTATGGTTGTTGCAGCCCGTGCCAACGGTTTGCGCCCCATCGATGGTCCATTCGGTGATTTTCAGGATCCAGAGGGTTACAAGGCGGCTGCGAAACGAGCAGCAGTTCTGGGCTGCGAAGGAAAATGGGCGATCCACCCCAGCCAGATTGCACTCGCAAATGAAGTGATGTCACCCGGCGACGCCGAAGTGACCAAGGCACAGCGCATTCTTGAGGCAATGGCCGAAGCCGAAGCAGCAGGCAAAGGTGCCGTTTCGCTGGATGGTCGCCTGATTGACTATGCCTCGATCCGTCAGGCCGAGGTAATGGTAGAAAAGGCCCGGCAGATCGCAGCTGCCTGATCATTAGTCAAAGAGGCGGATAACGGTTTGGACGTCCGCCTCTTTGAATGCGTTACCGGTTAGCTTACGCTTCGGCACTCATATCGGACAGATAGTCTGAAACGAGTGCCAGACCCTTCTTCAGGATGTCGGGGTTGTTGGCATAACCAATGCGGACATATCCCTCCATGCCCAGTGCCGAACCCGGTGTAAACATGACGCCAGTTTTTTTCAGCAACCCAACGCAGAACTCGCGGGAGGTGATCGGCAATTCATATTTGAGCAGGGCTGTAGTTCCGGACTTGGGTTCGATCCAGGATATCAACGGTTCCTGCGCAACCCAGTCCCGCAGGATTGCGAGGTTCCCGCGCGTGATGGACTGGCTGCGCGCCAGAACCTGATCCCGGTTCTCCAACGCCAGCGCTGCAAAATGATCGTCGATCATTCCGACCGAGATTGTGTCATAGTCCCGATGGATCGAAACCTGCTCAATCACGTCGGTCGGACCGACAATCCAACCCAGACGCAGCCCTGCCAATGAATAGGCTTTGGACATGCCAGCGGTAGAGATGCCTTTTTCGTAGATATCGGCGATTGAGTCGGTCATGCCCGAACCGCTCTGATCCGTCCCGCGATAAACCTCGTCGCACAGGATCCATGCGTCAGCTTCGCGCGCTATTTCTGCGATTTCTTCCAGCATAGAGCGATCCATCAGGGCACCCGTCGGGTTGTTGGGGTTGTTGATCGCAATCAGGCGGGTGTCGGGGGTTACCAGCGCACGAAGCTCATCCAAATCGGGAAGAAACCCGTTCTCTTCGCGCAGTTTCAACTGATGAACGTCAGCGCCAATGCTGGCCGGTATCGAATAATGCTGCTGATATGTTGGTACGACTGCAACGACATGATCCCCAGCAGACACCAGCGTTTTGTGCATCAGCATGTTGGCGCCGATGGTTCCATGCGTAACGATTGTATTCTCGACCTTTTGTCGATCATAGAGCGCAGCGATGGCGCGACGCAGACGATCCGACCCCTCAATCGCTCCGTATGTCATTTTCATCGTCAACAGATCGGACAGATCCGTATGGTTTTTGCCCGCAAGCTTGAGCAATTCCTCAATCGTCAGGCTTTCCACACATGTTTCGGCGAGGTTCAATTCGCATTTGGTCTCCCACTCGTTCATCCAGATTTCGACGCCAAAGGGTTCGATATGCATGTGATCTGTCCTTTTTTCAGGCGCGGGCGGCGCGATAGATGGCATTTGCGATGGCGATGTCTTCCAGACCCAGGCCCACTGACCGAAAGAAGACAGGTTTATCGGCGCCTGGCAGTTCGCAAGAACTTGTGGCCAGTTCTGCCAGATCCCCTTTGACCTGTTGGGCGTTCCAGCCATGGTCACGCGCCGCGA
The DNA here is from genome assembly GCF_056537525.1 of Ruegeria sp. CE12. Taxonomy (NCBI): domain Bacteria; kingdom Pseudomonadati; phylum Pseudomonadota; class Alphaproteobacteria; order Rhodobacterales; family Roseobacteraceae; genus Ruegeria; species Ruegeria sp. CE12. Next base: position 2,474 of record NZ_JBQFRS010000013.1, read on the forward strand.
TCAGCATCTCACCTGCGGTAGAAGGAGTGGTTTCGCGGTAGTCACAGTAGACTTGCGCAGCGGGCAGGAACGAGGGTGTAATCTCGTGCGCCAGAGCGACGTTGGTGCTGATCGAGGTTACCAACGCATGTGGCGCAATAGCTTCATCATCCAGCACGGACGTTCCGGATGAGGTGCAGAGCATCACTACGTCCGAATTGAGAGCTGCGACTTCTGCGCTGGCGGCAAAAGTGATGGCAGGGCAGAGCTCCTGCCACTCCGATTGCAGTTTCTGATTGGCGGCCAGGTTCGGGGAGTAGATGCAAACCTCTTGCCAGTCTCTCAGTGTTTGTATGTGACGCCAATGGGCCTGTGCTATCGCACCGGACCCAATGATCGCTACGCGTTGGGCGGCTTTGTCAGCAAGCAGATCAACAGCCAGCGCAGTGGTTGCGGCTGTCCGCTCGGTCGTAAGGCGGCCAGAATCGCACAGCATCAACGGCTGCCCGCTCTGCATGGACATCAGTATCGTCCATGCGGTGATGATGGGCCCATTCTCCTGGATAAGGTAGGGGGATAGTTTGGCGCCAAAAGTACCCGCACCGGATGCAGCCCCCAGATAAGTGATAAAGTCACCCTTGTCTTCAGGCAGCAAGGTCAGGGTTTGCGCAGGTTGCACTGCCTGCTTGCGGCCAAGCTCGACAAAAAGCTGGCGCATCTCCTGCAGGACGTCAATTTGTGGCAACAGCTGATCGACAGCTTCGGCATCTAGAACAAGCGGATGAGAGTTCATTGCGGATTTCCTTCTTTGATGCACTTCTAAGAAATTGAACGTTCCGCCACTATCATCCTCAAGGATGATGCGCTGCGAGCCTGCTCGTGCTACTGCGGCTTCGCTGTGAGGGTGACGTGAATTACAAAGACACCGAAATCGAGAATTTGAATCGCGCCCTTTGCCGGGTGATCGAAGGCGATGGTGACGCATCGGATATGATCAAGGCGGCAGGTCGGGTGCTGACGTTTTCAGCAGCCTTCTGTGTTGTTAATCGCAAGGGGCGGGCACCTGTCTATCTCGGCGACACCTATCCTGATGGTGCGGCAAAAGAGGCGGTGCAACTCTACGTTCGCCAAACCTACCTGCTGAATCCGATCTACAATGCATTTCTGGATGGTTTGCCACCGGGTATCCATAGGATGATTGATCTGGCTCCGGATAACTGGGTTTTTGCTGCCGAAGGTTCAGAGGTTCTGATCGAGGACGGAGAGGAAATCGGGTATCGAACCCCTGGTTGGCCCGCTGGCCTGCAGGAAATGGCTCTGACAGTAGATCTGGGTGACGGAGCGATGGGGGAACTCAGCTTTGCTCGACCAGCCGAAGAGGGCGGTTTCTCATCTGATTTGATCGATCGGTTGGCCCCATTTCATTCGTTGTTTTCAACTGCATTCCGAAGCCTCTGGTCGCGGCAATCAAAGACAGCAACCGGAAACAAACCGACCGAAGTCGTGCTGAAGGATTTTGCCAGCGACATCCTCTCTCCGCGCGAGTCCGAGATTGTCGGATTGATCCTGAAGGGCCATTCGAGCCTTTCCATAAGTCTGTCTTTGGGTATCGCTTTGCCTACAGTCAAAACTCATCGAAAGAACGCTTATTCTAAGCTGGGCATCAGCACGCAGCAGCAGTTGTTTAATGCGTTCTTGCAGTGGAATGGCAGTGTTTAGAGCACTATTGACGGATCTATCAGCCGGAAGTGATCTGGTCGTCAGGCTTTACCAGCGCGTTCACCAGCAAGACGACCAAAAACGGATCCGTTGATCAGGCCAGTGCTGCCCGGATAGTCGAAAAAGAACGGCCCACGGTGCATTTCACCGTCCTGAAAAAAGGCGCGACTGTTGCCAACGCCATCTTAGGTGAACCGGATTGCACCTGCGATAAAGCGGCATTTCCAGCGCTGATTACAATCGAATCTTAGGTGGCCATCACTGCTTTCCATTTTGCGGCGCTTTGAACAGATCTTTGCGTAGTGTCATCAATGCGCCGGGGTCAATTTTTGCCTGAATGATAGTGGTTTGGCCGGAATCAATGGCTTCTTTCAGGGCAGGACCCATGGCCCCAGGACCATCGACCCAGATACCTTTGCCTCCGCAAAGCTCAGCAAATTTGTCATAACGCGGGGATTGGATTTCCGCACCCAGCAGGCGACCACCGTAGAACTCCTGCTGATAGGCCTTTTCGGCACCCCAGGCTTCGTTATCCAGAACGATGATTGTGATGGGCAACTGATGACTGATCGCGGTTTGAATTTCGATCATGGTGTATCCCACGGCACCATCTCCCATGATGGCAATAGCGGGTCGATCTGGTGCCGCCGCCTTGGCTCCGATCGCGGCGGCAAGACCAAAGCCCACGAGGCCGAAATCCAACGGGGTAATCAGGCTCATGGGGGCGTAGTGCGCCAGTCGGTCGGCGGCCTGTAGGCAGGTGTTTCCGGTGTCGAGTGTGACAATCGCGTTGTCAGGAAGGGTATCACGAATTTCCGCCAAAGCTCTACGCGGATGCATTGGCAGGCTGTCAATTTCAGCTTCTTCGGCACGCTCGGTCCAAAGCGTATCCATGTCGTCTTTGAACGCTTGCCGCCATGCATCGCATTTTGGTTTTGCAGTCGTTTGGCACAAGGCTTCTGCCGTGAGCCGGGCATCACCCTGAGCCGCTATCTCGGCGGGGAAGTACCGCCCAACCGCCGATCCTTCTATGTCCACATGAGCAATGCGGGTGTCGGCCCCGACATAGTCATTGCTATGGAAAGTCGAGTTGAACCCAAGGCGCGCACCCAGAACGACCATCACATCCGCCTCTTTCGTCAGGCGGCTTGCGACGCGATTGCCTCTGGGTCCTGCTTGCCCGGCAAACCAGGGATGGCGATGTGGCATTACATCTGCATGGCCCGTCGAGGCAACCACGGGTATCTCGAGAGATTCCGCCAGACTGGTAAGGGCCTCGCGACCAGTGCTCCATTTAAAGCCGCCGCCGGCAAAGATAACGGGGCGTTCCGCTTCTGCCACCAGCGCTGCAATGGCGGCGATGTCGTCATCCGAAGCAGGGCCGGGACGGGCGATGTTTACCGGCGCGGGATCAAAATCAGGAAGCTCTTCGGCGAACAGATCGCGGGGCACATGTAGGACAACAGGCCCACGGCGGCCCGTATCGGCCAACCGGAATGCATCCTCAAGCATAGGTACAAGCCGTGAGGGATCTGTCACCATCACCGACCGTTTGGAGATCGGAGCAAACAGCGCGACCTGGTCGACTTCCTGAAACGTGTCCTTGCATTGATCCGCGCGTGTTATGGCACCGGCAATGACCACCATGGGTGAGTAGGCCAGATGAGCCTCGGCAACTGCGGTGACGATATTGACCACACCGGGACCGGCCTGAGCACCGAGCACGACGCCAGGTTTCCCTGTCATGCGGGCCCAGGCATCTGCCATATGTCCGGCTGCGCGTTCGTCCCGTGCGCCTACATAGGCGATTTCGCCGCCTTGATACATCGCATCATAAAGTTCCAGCATCGAACCACCCAGCAGGCCAAAAACCGTGTCGATACCGTTGGCTTTGAGTACGCGATAGACGGCTTCTCCGCCGGTGATCATGTTAGTCATCACTTAGTCCTCGGATCGGGGCCGCAGATTTTGCGGATCAAACAATGCGGCCTGATGAACGGTTACATCGTAGTTGCGGTTGAGTATCTGAACGGACAAACCCTTGTGCGGCGTCCCTTTACGCACGAACAACCAGCCAAGAGACTTGTCGACAGTGTACCCGTATCCACCTGAGGTGGTCAGGCCGACGGGCTGTCCATTCAGCAGAACGGGTTCACCGCCGTGGATGTCGATGTCATCTGAATGCAGTTCAGCATAAAGAAGCTCCCATCCCGGCTCTGTTGCCATCAAAGCGGTTTTCCCAAGAAAGTCGCGTCCCTCTGAAACCACGAAACGATCCAGTCCGACGTCATAGGGCCCGACATCTGTCGTCAGCTCTCCGGACGCGCGATAGGCCTTCTCCATTCTCATGCCGTTGAATGCATAGCTGCCCAGATCGATCAGCCCATGTTTTGCACCGGCTTCGAATAGTGCGTCGTAAAGTTGCGCTATCTGGGCCAGTGGCGCGTGCAACTCCCATCCAAGCTCTCCAACGAATGACACACGCAAAGCGTAGCAGGGAATTCCCGCCACGCTTATTTCTTGACCAGAAAGCCAAGGGAAAGCGGCATTTGTCAGATCTGCATCTATCAGCTCTGACAGAATGCGACGTGACGCAGGTCCTGACAAAGCCAGCATGCCCCAATTGGCCGAGCGGTTTATGACCTGAATATCCTCATCCGGATGGATATGCGAATTGATCCAGTCGCAATCGGGATTGGCGCGTGCGATGGGCGATCCGGTGAAATAGCGATCCGACGCGATGCGCCAGACCGTGATTTCGGTTTCGAAGCGTCCATTGTCCGTAAGCAGATGATTGAGGCTCATCCGGCCATCTTTTTGTGGAAGCTTGTTCGCAGACAGCCGATCAAGGAGTTTGCCTGCATCCTTGCCTGTGATCTCAAACTGGGCGAATGCGCAAAGGTCGATGAGACCTGCGGCTGCACGGGTCTCTCGGGCTTCGCGCTGGGCATTCTCATGCCACGGTTGGTGTCCCCAGCCAATCTGCTCGTCCTCGCCAACTTCACCAAAGTATCGGGGCCGTTCCCAACCGGCGACCTCGCCGAATACCGCGCCTTTTGCGGCAAGCCGATCATACAGCGGGTGCCGATTCAGTGGGCGCAACGAATGGAACTGCTTGCCGGGGCAGGGCGTATCATGGCGGCGCCTGAATTCGTCTTTGGTACGCTCAACGATGAAATGATCATCAGCGAAATTGCCATACCGGCGCGGGTCAAAACTGCGCGTGTTTATTTCGGCCTCGCCATGAACCATCCAATCAGCCAGGACTTTGCCAGCCCCGCCACCCCAGGCAAGACCAATGGAGGAGCCGCAAGACAGCCAGACATTCGGGGCCCCCGACGGACCGACCAACATTCCCCCGTCCGGTGTATGGGTAATGGCTCCACGAACCACCCGTTTGATACCAAGATCAGCCAATATCGGCATTTTGTCGAATGCGATCATCAGGAAATCGCCAATCGAGTCATAATCAGCTTCGAAAAGTTCGTTCTCAGCCGCCCAAGGCGCACCATCGGGCATTTCCCAAACCGTAGGACAGACGTGATCTTCGTAGATGCCGATCAGCCCGGATCTCTGCTCCTGCCGGATATAGCCACCGAATGCATTGTCGCGCATGACCGGCAATTCCGGACGGTTTGCAAATTCGGGCACGGTGTCTGTAACCAGATAATGGTGCAGGCATGAGACGCTGGGGATGGTCAGGCCGAACCACGCCCCGACTTGGTTAGCATATGACCCGGCAGCGATCACGACATGCTCGGCCAGCACGTCCCCTTTTTCAGTCCTGAGCAGCCACATGTCTCCTTTGCGGCTGGCGCCGACCACACGATTATGGCGCTCAATCTTTGCGCCACGCGCCCGTGTCGCTGCCGCAAGTGCCATGGTCACACCCGATGGGTCGATATGCCCGTCTTCAAAGGTGCGCACTGCCGCTTTGACGTCATCTACCTTGTAGAATGGGTTGACCTTTGCAACATCTTCTGGCCCCACCAACTCCATAGGCAGGTCCAGCAGTTTGCCGACCCCCATGATGGATTTCATCCAGTCCACCTCGTCATCGGTGGTTGCGATGCGAAATCCGCCGACTTCGTGCCAGCCGATGGATTGGCCGGTTTCTTTTTCAACTCGTTTGTAGGTCTCGATCGACGTCTTGTTGATCCAGCCCATGATCCGGCTGCCAACCGCATGGGCGATCTGCCCGGCGGCGTGCCATGTTGATCCGCTGGTCAGTTCGGCCTTTTCGAACAGGATCGTGTCCGTCCAACCGTTTTCAGCCAGCTGAAATTGCGTGGCGACCCCCATGATGCCCCCACCGATGATGGCAACCTGAGTTGTGCGGATAGTGTCGCTCATGCAAACGCCTCCTTGGCGGGCTTTGTCGAGGCTTTGGCGGAAAAGCGGGTGCAAGCGATTTCGACTTCGAAACCATTCACGACGTCGGGTGTGCCCAATGGCTCGTTGATCAAAGCCAGAGCGATGCTGCGTTCAAATCGATAGCTCCACGCTGATGACGTAATCTGCCCAACGACTTTGTTGTCGAAGTAAACGGGCTCATCATGGATCGGTATTGCGTTTGGATCGTCAAACAGCAGGGAAACAATCTGTCGCTTTGCTGCCTGATCCTGCAGGGCATTTTCGCCTACAAATCCTGTGCCAAAGGCGCAGAACTTTGCCAGCCCGGCCTCAAGCGGCGTGATGCCGGGCGACAGTTCATGACCAAACGCGCGAAAACCGCTTTCAATACGCAAAGAGCCGCTGGCATAGAGACCCGCATGAACCGCACCGGCCTCTGTCAGCGCATCATGAGCCGCCATCGCCATGTCGGCGGGGATATAGAGTTCATACCCTTCTTCGCCGGTGAAACTCAGGCGACCAGCCCAACCGCTGGCCAGACCAATTTCAACCCGTGCAAATTGAAACCGCTTCAGTTCCGGAACTTGCATGGATGTTGTGGATTGCAGAATTTCCCGTGCCTTGGATCCAGCGAGACCCAGGATGGCATAGCCACTTGTAACATCGGTGAATTCGACCTGAAAACGGCCCCGTGTTTCGCGCATCCGTTTGATATCACGCACAACCTCACCTGCGCCGCAGATCAGTAGATATTCATCTGAACCATGTCGCTGAACTGTGACATCGCTTTCAACGCCACCACGGGTGTTCAGGATCTGGCTATAGGCGATCCGACCGGATGGGATATCCATCTGTGCTGCGCAAAGATGGTTGAGAAAGGCGCAGGCGTCTGGCCCTTGCACCAGAATTTTTCCAAAGGCGGATTGATCCAGAATGGCCGCACCGGTGCGACACGCTTGAACTTCCTGTCCTACCTGATCTCGCCAGGCAGGTATGCCAAAGGTCAGAGGCAAATGCGCTGCTTCCCCACCGAAATGCACCGCACGTTCCCAACCTCCACGCGCTTCGAAGCGAGCACCTGCCGCTTGCAGTCCCGTATGGATTGGTGATCGGCGCTGGCCACGCGCGGTTTCCATCGAACGGCCGGGGTAGGGGTTGTCATAGTGCCGACCCAGCACTTCGGGTATTCGCGCCTCCAAAGCACCGAGCACGTTCATCTCTGGGCTGAACCGGCGAATATCGGCTTCGTTCAGCTCCATCGTCGGTTCACCCGCAATGATCCATTCAGCCATGGCTTTGCCCGCCCCACCGGCGAGCGCGATACCGGTGGAATTCATGCCTCCCATCAGGAACAGGCCGGGAACTGCGGGGCTTTCCCCAAGCATGAACTGACTGTCCAGCGTAAAGCTCTCAGGTCCGTTCAGCAGCATCCGCACCTCAGCCTTTTCCAATGCAGGGATGCGGCGTAGCGCGTTCTCCATCATCGGCATGAAGTGGTCCCAATCCTCGTCCAGAAGATCAAAACTGAAATCAGCAGGTAAGCGATCCAGTGGCAGACCCTTCGCATGTGGTTCAAACGAACCAACCAGCAATCCTTCGACGTCGTCGCGGGCGTAAAGGAACGCATCCTGATCATTCAGCGTTGGCAGATGCGCGCCTTTGCCAAGCGCCTGAATCTCTGGCAGAGGTTTTGTCAGGATGTAGAAGTGTTCGCAGGCATAAAGAGGCATGTGCGCGCCCGCCATTGCGGCCACTTCACGCGACCACAACCCGCAGGCGATCACTATCTCGTCGGCTTCGATAACATGGTCACCGATTTTAACACCGGATATCCGTCCGTTTTTCTTTTGCAGACCAGTTACGCGAGTATCTTCGAATATCTGAACTCCGCGCGCCCGTGCGCCTTTGGACAATGCTAACGCCACATCTGACGGGTTTACACGACCATCAGCCGGCGACCAGACCGCCCCGATTACATCGTCCACTTCGATCAGGGGCCAAAGCTCTTTTGCACGTCTGGCATCGACCACTTCGGCTTCAAGCCCGAAGGCTCGGCCCAGTGAAACCTGACGCTTGATGTTGGTCAGCCGGTCTTCATTGGTCGCGAGCGTCAGAGAGCCGGTTTGCGTCCAGCCTGTGGCCTGACCGGTCTCAAGCTCCAACTCTCCATACAAATCAATCGAATAGTTGATCAGTTTGGTCAGCGTAGCAGATGGCCGCAGGCGCCGAACCAGACCAGCCGCATGCCATGTCGTGCCTGAGGTGAGTTTGGAACGCTCAAGCACCACGATGTCCTTTCGGCCTTCGCGCGCCAGATGATAGGCAATCGAACATCCGATGACACCGCCCCCGATCACAACGGTGCGCGCTTGATTGGGAAGCTTCATAGAAGAACTCCGTCGCGGATGAGGTCTGAAATGGTGTCGCGGAAATGGTCGACGGCCTCATCGATCAGTTCAGGTGTGTGTGGCAGACCGGTGACGCAGGAGGTGAAGGACATGAAATCAACACCACGGGACAGCAGCCCATCCCTCAGCCCTTTGACCAGTGGTGGAGAGGTCCTGCGGATTGCGGCGGCATCCAACCCATCAATCGTGGTCCCGCCGAAATAGAGATGGCAGGTAGAACTGTCGCCATAGGCCAGCGCCTGAACATCCAAATCACCGAACACTTTGTTGAACCCGTCGCGCAGACGGTTCGCCATGGCATCTGCGTGGTTCTGAACATCGCCAGTAGAGAGAATTTCCATCGCTTTCACGGCCCCGGCCGCAACCATGGGGGCGGCATTGAACGTGCCCTTGTGACTGACTGGCGGTGACAGGCCATCGCGCGTTTCACCGGGGCTCAGCAACTCCATGATGTCAGCTCTGCCAACGACAGCGCCACCGGGCAGCCCCCCGGTCGCCACTTTGGCCAGCGTCGTCAGATCGGGGGTCACTCCATCGCGTGACTGACGTCCACCCGGTGCCCAACGTAACCCCGTGATGACTTCGTCGAAGATAAGCACATGACCCGTTTTCGAAGTCAGTTCTCGGATGCCGCTCAGAAAACCTTCTGGCAGGGGTACGGAGCCATAATTTGCACCCGACGCTTCCACAAAGATGGTGCCGATCTCGCGATCGTTCTCGAGTGTGTCGGAAATCACTTCCAGATCGGGTTGTGTTACGACGGTCAGATCGCTGACAATCTGGGGAACGCCGAGTGAAGGCGGCGAGTTGGTTCCGGGTTTCGACCCTTTCAGCAACATATCGTGCCAGCCATGGAAATGCCCGTCTATGCGTAGCACTTTGTCCCGACCTGAATGCGCCCGCCCCAACCTAAGCGCCAGCATCGTCGCCTCGGTGCCTGATCCAGCGAAGCGCACCCGTTCAGCTGATGGGAACAGGCGACAGAGCCATTCGGCCCATTCCACCTCTAGCGGGTGGCAATCGGCGGTGTAGGGCATCCGTGTCATCTGTCGTGCGACAGCTTCGGCAATTTCAGGATGCGCATGACCCAGAATTTGGCTGGCTGCACCGAGTTTGAAATCTATGTACCGCTTACCTTCTACATCCCACTTTTCAGCGCCCTTTGCGCGTTCGAAGTAGATTGGATAAGGCTCCCGGTAGCGCAGTTCGTGGCTGACACCGCCAGGAAGGCACTCTCTGGCGCGTTGGCAGAGGCCGTGATTGTTCATGATAGACGCCCCATTTGCGCCCGTGTCAGCCGGATATCGAAACGCGCCCGAAGCTTTCGATCCAGATCGTCGGACAGGTGGGCCGGGTAATAGTGATCAAGTATTTCGCGGGCTTTCTGTCTGGCCACATCACCCACGCGCAAAGCGCCATCTTCCTGCCACTCACGCGGACTTCGGCGGTCACCGACCTCTGGGTAGAAGTAGTCGGATTTCATGCGGTTGAATGTGTGTTGCTCGCCCAGATAGTGACCTTCGCCTTTGCAGACCGAGGCAATGACGTCAGCAGCGATGTTCTCTGGCGTGGCTTCGACGCCGCGGATGGTGCGCAGGATGTTTCCAAGCAGGTCATTGTCGCTGACGTAAGCGGCATGGCTGACCCCCAATAAGCTAGACATCATGCCTGCGGCCTGCGTGACGATGTTGGAACCGGCATGTGCTGCCATCGTTACGGCAAGGGATTTTTCTGCCCCGTACTGGGCGTCCAACCTTTTCGCATCCGTGATCCCCGCGATCGAGCTTGTTGGCAGGTTCCAGTATCGCCCCATTTGCGCAGCGCCGGCCATCAGGATGGCCTGCTCGCCACCGCCGCCACACATGGAGCCTGTGCGCAAATCAGCAACCAATGGTTTGGGGGCAAAGATTGCCTTCACATTAGGAACGACCAAACGGGCAAACACCAGACCTGCCAGTGTCTCGGCAACAGCCTGAACAAGGGATCCCGCTATCGTTGCCGGGCTTGTGGCTCCGGCTTGGCCGGCGCTGATAAGCTGCACCGGAAAGCCCGCAGTGATGGCAGCCTCGAGAACGTCACAGGCTTCTTCGGCAAAGCGCATCGGGGGGACCACGTGGCACACCATGACGGTTAGGAACGGTCGCGCTCGGAATTCTGCTTCGCCTCCGGCGATTTGGTAGCAAAGCTCGGCGATCTCGGGGACATTCCGAGGTTCAGTGATTGAGATCGACACGTGCTTGGAGGTTCCGCTCAGGCACGCGAAGGCAGTGTTCAGATCCATCGCTGCATTGTCATCGATATCGCGGGCAACCACCGGTCGGCTGAAGTGATGGATGTTTTCCATCCGGTCGACAATTCGCGCAGCGTCATAGAGATCCTGCAATGTTGAATCGCGATATTCGTGTGTGTCGAGATCGAACACTCCTGGCGCGGCACCTCCGGTGGACATATGAACCCGCGCGCCTTCGATCCTCAGGTCATTTTCAGGCACCTGTCCGCAAAGAGTAAAGCCGCGCTGCGCATCCTCGATTGCCCATTCGACTAGATCTCGTGGAAACAGCAGGCGATCATCATCTGTAGTCTGTCCACCTGCTGCAACGACCTGTTCGATCATCGATGGGGTGGCCTGGCTCAGGCCGAGCGTTTCCAGCAACTGAAAGGCCGTCTCTTCGATGAGTGTAGCTTCGGAAGGGGACAGGGGTTTGAAGCGCCCGCTTTCCAATCCCGGCCAGACCGGAGGATTGTCCTCAGGCGCCTTAGCCTGTTGAATCCGGGACTTGCGTCCTCGTCGTTGTTTAGTCTCGCTCATCGGTTGACCGATCTCTTTTGGCTTAGCCAAAGCAGACCATTGATTTGCTGACTTTACAAAGACAGCTTTCTCAGCAACAGATGAGTAAAACTTGACAGTGCTTTGCTATGTTGCCGTCTCTTTCAGCTCTTCGTGCCTTTGATGCAGCCGCCAGACTGGGCAGTTTTCGAGCCGCTGCCGAGAACCTTTCGGTTAGCGCAACGGCGATCAGTCACCATGTGCGCGGGCTGGAGGAGTACTTGCAAACATCTCTGTTTGACAGGGTAGGGCGCAATGTCACTCTGACCGAAGATGGCAAACGGCTTGCTGATGCGACTGCTTCTGCGTTCACCACTTTGCAGGACGCGATCGAGAGTTTCCGGACCGTGCCGCGCAGATCGGTTCGGATAGCGGCCGGTCCCATATTCACAGCACGGTGGCTGATGCCTCGGATCAGTGATTTTTGGGCACAGTATCCGGGTATCGAGCTTGAATTTGTCCCCAGTTATCGCCCCGGGGAATTTCAGCAAAATCATGCGGATATCGTTATTCGATGGGACCGCCTGAGCGAAATGCCCGGCGAGGCGTTGAAGCTGCTGGAACTGCAACCCATTGCTGTTGCCAGCCCCGAGTTTGTCGAGAGGTTCGGCCCCTTTGAGCAACCTTCTGATCTGCTAAGTGTTCCGATCCTGCATCAACGAAATCACTGGGGTTGGATCGACTGGTTCTCTGCGCAGAATGTCAGAATTCACGGAACCCCGCGTGGCGCGGTCTTTGAAGATGCTAATGTGCTGATCCGTGGTGCGGCGGAGGGGCAGGGTGCTATTGTGGGCTGGCTGCCATTGATAGATCAGGATCTGAAGGATGGGAGAGTCGTCCGTCTGTTTTCGGAAAAGATGCCGCCGACACACGGTTACTTTGTCCAGCAGAGAGATGGCGCAAGTACTCGACGAGAAACCCGCATTGCGTTCGAGTGGCTTTGCGGATTTGGACCATCGAGCCAATCAGAGCATATTCTGAGTTAGAGGTAGATTTCTGACGTGAGCAATGCATTTGCGGCAATACTCACGTCAGGTCTTATGTGTCGCACAAGGCTGGCTGTCCGCTACTCGGTAACGCCCAGCCCGTCGGTCGAGAGATCATCCAGTTTGGGCATGAGCCTCAGAAGTTCACTGGCATACTCGGTTTGCGGATTGGCAAACAGTTCATTGGTCTCTTGCAGCTCAACCACCTTGCCCTGCTTCATCACGGCCACCCGGTCGCACATCTGGCGCACCACCGGCAAATCGTGACTGATGAATAAAAGTGTCAGGCCAAGATGCTCCTGCAGGTCCTTCAAGATATTCAGGATCTGCGCCTGAATCGACACGTCCAGCGCGCTGGTGGGTTCGTCGCAGATCAGGAACCGGGGTTGCGTGGCCAGAGCCCGCGCAATCGATATCCGCTGCCGCTGACCGCCCGAAAACTCATGCGGATATTTCAGCCCGGCCTCGTGACCCAGCCCCACCTGATCCAGCAGTTCATCAACACGGCGTTTGATATCTGCCCCATCCATCAGTTTGTGATGGCGGATCGGCTCGGCCACGATGTCGTCCACTCGCATACGGGGGTTGAGCGATGAATACGGATCCTGGAAGATCATCTGGATATTCTTGCGATAAGCATCCAGAGCGGCCTTGTTAGTCAGATCACTGACCGTTTGACCTTCGAATTTGATCGTGCCGCCGTCCACGGGGTAGAGCCCAGCAATCATGCGTGCGACGGTGGATTTACCCGAGCCGGATTCTCCTACAACACCGAACACCTCGCCTGCGCGGATATCGAAGCTGACTTCGTCAACCGCGGTGAAATAGGTGCGATCCCACGGCAATAGGCCGCGCCGCTGCAGGAACTTCTTGGTCAGGTTGCGGATTTCGAACACCGGTTTGCTGGCGTCATTCTCCACTTTGGGCCAGTGCCTGGCCATATCCTCAATCGCGAACCGAGTCTCACGACCGCCATAACTGATCTGCGGGAAGCGGTGCAGTTTTAGTGTCGGGCGCGGCACGGCAGCGATCAGCGACTTTGTATACTCGTGGGTCGGCTGACCCATAACCTGCGAGGTCGGGCCGGTTTCAACCACCTTGCCCGCATACATCACCGTCACCTTGTCCGTCGTATCCGCGATCACACCCATATCGTGCGTGATCAGGATAACGCCGACCTGACGTTCCTGCGCCAGTTCCTTGATCAGATCTAGGATTTGCGCCTGAACGGACACATCAAGGGCCGTGGTTGGTTCGTCCGCGATGATCACGTCCGGCTCGGTGCACAAGGCCAGCGCGATCACAACACGCTGCCGCATGCCGCCCGAAAACTGGTGTGGGTACTGATCCAGTCGCGTGTCCGGATCAGGAATGCCAACACGGTCGATCAGATCACGGGCGCGCTGGTTCGCCTCGGCATCGGTTCCGCCAAGATGGGCCTGGATCGTCTCGACCAGTTGCTCACGCACAGTGAACAACGGGTTCAGTGAGGTCAGCGGATCCTGGAAGATCATCGAGATCTTCTTGCCGCGCAGGCTGCGCATCGCATCAGCATCCAGACCGCTGATCTGGTCGCCGCTCAGCTTGATGGTGCCGCTGGCAATCCGGCCGGGCCGGTCCAGCAGACCCATGATAGCTGCACCGATGGTGGATTTACCCGCACCGGATTCACCCACCAGACCGTGGATTTCACCCGGCTCAACAGACAGATCCACATGGTCTACGGCGGTGAACAATTGGCGGCGCGTCGGGAATTCGACCGTCAGGTCGTTGATCGTAAGTAGGCTCATGAAATCACCGCAGCTTGGGGTTCAGCGCGTCGCGCAGCCAGTCGCCCAGCAGGTTGACCGAAAGGGCCAGCGCCAGAAGGGTGCAGGCCGGAAAGAACAGGATCCACCACTCACCCGAGAACAGGAAACCCTGCCCGATACGGATCAGTGTGCCCAGTGACGGTTGCGTCGGAGGCGCACCCACGCCCAGGAAGCTGAGCGTTGCCTCGGCAATAATCGCCAGTGCCAGCGAGATCGTGGCAATCACCAGAACCGGGCTCAGCACGTTGGGCAGAATGTGACGGAACATGATCGGGAAAGAACCCCGCCCGATCAGGCGTGCGGCCTGAACGTATTCCTTGTTCTTTTCCACCAGAGCCGCACCGCGCACGACCCGGGCGAACTGCACCCAATCAGACAGCGCGATCGCGATAATCAAAACATAGATCGCCATCTCGTTGCGGTATTCCGGGGGTGTCACCCCCTTGGCGATACCAAAGATCAGCATTGCCACGAGGATTGCAGGGAAAGTCAGCTGCACATCTGCGACCCGCATGATGAAGGTTTCGATCCAACCGCCGTAGTAGGCGGCAATCAGACCAAGGATCACGCCAATGATCATGGCGAGCAGAACAGCAGCGGCTCCAACAAACAGCGAGATGCGCAAACCATATAGGATGGTCGAAAACACATCCCGTCCCTGATCATCCGTTCCCAACAGGAATGTATCCTGCGTAAAGGCATTTGGCGTGCCCGGAGGAGTAAAACCGTTCATCAGATTCAGCGTCGCCGGATCGAACGGGTTGTAGGGCGCGATCAGCGGAGCGAATATGGCCGCCAGTACCAGGACCACAACCACCAACGAAGCGATGATAGCCACCGGAGAATGACGGAATGACCATGCAAAGTCGCTGTCCCAGAATTTGGCAAAACGCGACTTGGCGGGGGCTTTGGGGGTTTCGATAGTGTCGGTCATGTGGCCCTCGCGTCGACACGCAGGCGCGGGTCAATGGCATAGTAGAGAAGATCCACGATCAGGTTGATCGTAACGAACATAACCGAAATCAGCATCAGATATGCGGCCATGACGGGGATATCGACGAACTGGATCGCGTTGATGAACAGCAGACCGACGCCCGGCCACTGGAACACCGTCTCAGTGATGATGGCGAAGGCGATGATCGAGCCCAACTGCAATCCGGTGATGGTGATCACGGGAACCAGAGTGTTCTTCAGCGCGTGGCGGAAGTTGATCACCCGATCCGACAACCCACGGGCACGGGCAAACCGGACATAGTCCGCACGCATCACCTCAAGCATTTCCGACCGGACCAGACGCATGATCAGCGTCATTTGATAAAGACCCAGCGTGATAGCAGGCAGGATCAGCGCCTTTAGACCAGAAGCTGTCAGGAAGCCGGTGGACCAGCCGCCAATCATAACGGTTTCGCCCCTCCCGAAGCTGGGGAGGAGGTCTAATTCCACCGAGAATATGTAGATCAATAATATCCCGATTAAGAAGGTGGGTAGGGATACTCCGATCAGGGATACGGTCATGATGACATTCGCGGCAATCCCTTGTCGTCGGATGGCGGTGAATACCCCCAACGCAATCCCCATGGTGATTGCGAGAAAACCTGAAACAAAGGCCAGCTCTAACGTCGCGGGCGCGCGTTCGGCAATAATCGTCGAAACTGGTCGTCCCTGACGATAAGAAACGCCGAAATTGCCCTGAACAGCACCTTTCAGAAACTTGAAGTACTGAACCGGAAAAGGCTGATCCAAGCCAAGCTCAGTCCTGAGCCGGTCGATATCAGCCTGTGTGCGTTCCTGACCCAGCATGTTGTCGATTGGATCACCGACAAAACGAAACATCGAAAATGCAACCAGACCCACGACCAACAGCACGATCACGGATTGGAACATCCTTCGGACGATATATGCGAACATTCATTTTCCCCGTTGATCCGCCTGTCTATGCTTTCCCCGACCGGATGGTCAAGCAATCGCTAAAGGGAAACGACAGGAAAGTGTGGCTTTCCGGCATTGCGGTTCTGAGACGGCCCATGCTTTCCAAACTTGGTGCTTTTGGTCGGCACATTCTTGGTTTGTCTGACTATCGGGTGGGCACCGTCATTGAAGACAATACCCACCTGATCGAACAAAGGTATCTAGTTCACTGTAACCCACCGCAGTATAAAGAAGTTATCCGGTCTTTGGGTCAGTTCGATGTTGTTGCGCGTGCCCCAGACGAGTGGCTGGACATATAGTGGCACATAGACCTGTTCATCCTGAATGATCTGCGCGACCTCGTCCAGCATGGCCTGACGTTTACCCTCATCCAGTTCCGACTGGATCATCGGAAGCAGTTCATCGACACGCGCATTCGAAAAGCCGCCAAAGTTCCAGCTGCCCAGTTTCTTTTCCTCGTTGGGCGTTGCAACCAGGAATCGCACCGGGTGTTCTGCATCGAAAGTTCCCGGGCTCCAGCCGAGCAGGTACATATCGTAGTTATCTTCACGAAGTTCGGGCCAGTAGTTGCGTACAGGCATCGCATCAAGCTCCGCCTTTAGCCCGATCTGAGCCAGCATGCTGACGACGGCCTGACAAACAGCTTCGTCATTCAGATAGCGATCATTTGGGCATTTGAGGCCGAAGGAGAAGCCATCCGGATATCCGGCCTCTGCCAACAAAGCTTTGGCACCTTCCACGTCAAAAGCCGGGCGATCCGAGTTTGCGTCGGAATAGCCACTCATCGCTGGACTGACCAGTTGCGAGGCTGCTTCGGCATTCCCGCGCATGATGGTGGCAAGGATCGCATCGACATTCACCGCCTTTGCAACCGCCTGACGGACGCGTGCGTCCTGAAACGGATTAGGTTTGCCCGCATCGTCGGTGTATTTGAGAGTCTCTGCTTCGTGGTCAAAACCCAGCATGATCACGCGAGCTTCGATACCCTGAATGACGTCAACATCCCCATTACCTTGCAATCGCGCTACGTCCTGAATTGGCACAGGGTTGATCATGTCAACGTCGCCGGACAACAGCGCAGCGACCGCAGTGGCAGGGTTCTGGATCGGGTTGAATTCCGCGCGTGTAAGGTTGTGTTCAGGTTCGCCCCACCAACCCTCGAACGGTTCAAGAACCGTGCGCAAACCCGGCTCTCGCGCGGTTACCTTGAATGCCCCGGTTCCGTTAGAGTTGATCGTCGCATAGTTGCCGGTTTCCTTATCCGGAAGTGCTGCGTCATTTGCCTCGGTCCAGCCCTGATCCATAATCATCCAATTCGCGATCGAAGACGGGAACAGAGGGTTTGGGGCAGTGGTCATGAAGTCGACCGTGTAGTCATCTACCACTTTCACTTCGCTGATCGGTGCGAACCAGCTGCGTGTGTCTGCGACTTCGTTAGAGGCGCGCTGATAACTGAACAGGACGTCCTGCGCGTCAAACGTGCTACCATCATGAAAGGTAACACCCTCTCGCAGTTTGAAACGCCATCCTTCACCATCTCCGATTGGTTCCCAGCTGACCGCAAGCGCCGGTTCCACGCTCATATCCTTGCCGCGACGAACCAGCCCCTCATAAACGTTGTTTAGAAACCCCAACACAGCGGCAGAGTTCACCGCGTGCGGATCCATCGTTTGCGGATCAGTAGTTGAGGCCCATTTGAATTCCGCGGACTGCGCCGCGCTGGCAAGCATCATGGTCAGGCCGATGGCACTGTTCCTGAAGATCATGGCGAAAACTCCCTGTTTATTCAGCAAGTGTTCTCGGTTTTTGTTGATTGGTAAAGAAAATCTCAATTCGAGATCACGCGCCTGTTACTGCGAAAAGAATATTTCAGAGAAATCGGTATCTGAAACGGAAAAAAGACAGGGCGCGAAATCGCGCCCTGCCTGCCTAGTTCAATTAAGAACCTTAGTTCAGTGTGAAGTACTTGAATTTGGCTGTATCGTCCGGCGCAACACCGGTACCAACATCCGACTTCATGCCCCAGTTCAGCACCTGATGGTGGATCGGGATGTAAAGCTGTTCATCCTGAACAACCTGCCAGATTTCGCCAATTTGCTTGTCACGTTCAGGCAGATTGGTTTCCGATGCCAGCGCTACGATCTTAGCGTCCAGGTCTGGGTTGCTATAGCGCGTACCGTTCCACGAGCCGTACTTTTCACCCTTTGTGTGAACGAGGAAGTTGAAGATGTATTCCGAGTCATAAGTCGGAACGCCCCAACCCAGCATGTAGAAGTCGGTTTCCAGGTTATTGATCAGCGGGAAGTGCTGTGCCTTTGGTTTGGCATCCAGATTCACAGTGATCCCAATTTGCGCCAGCATGCCAACGGCTGCCTGACAGATCGCCTCATCATTGATGTAACGATCATTCGGGCAGTTCAGCGTGATCGAGAAACCGTCAGGATAGCCTGCCTCAGCCATCAGAGCCTTGGCACCTTCGATATCCGTCGAGGACGAACTGTCCATGGTCTCATCCCAGCCGTTGACGAACGGTGGTGAGATCATGCCGGCAGGAGCCGACTGGCCGCGCATCACAACCTGTTTAATTGCATCGCGGTTGATCGCTTTCGACATCGCCTGACGTACGCGCACGTCGGACAGTGGATTCTTGCCATCGACGTTGTCAGACGACAGGTCTGCATCACCCATGTTCATACCGAAGAAGATCACGCGGTTCTGTGGTGCCGTACGAACATCCAGGCCATCGGTACCCGAAACGCGCTGAAGGTCTTGCACTGGTACGTCCTGAATGAAGTCTACCTCACCCGACAACAAGGCCGCAACACGGGTTGCCGCGTTCTGGATCGGTGTATAGACGATTTCAGTTACCTGCATCGGGAACTCGTCTTTACCCCAATAGTTCTCGTTTGCCGCCAGAACAGTTTTCACATCAGGCTCACGGCTGACCAGTTTGTAGGGGCCAGTGCCGTTTGCATTTTTGGCGGCATAGGTGTCTTCGCCGCCCTCATAGTCTTGAACCTTGACGGCGTTGTTTGCCTCGGCCCAGCCTTTGTCCATCATGAACATGTTGGTCAGGTTGTTGGGCATGATCGGGTTCGGACCATCGGTTTCGATTTCGACCGTGTATTTGTCGGTCGCGCGAACCTCTTTGACCGACGCCAGAAGTTCTTTGTAGTCGGAATCCGGTGTCATCGCCCGGTTCAGCGAGAACACAACGTCTTCACTGTCGAACTCGGCGCCATCGTGGAATGTGACGCCCTCACGCAGCTTGAAAACCCAGATGTTCGGATTTTCTTCCGACGGGCCCCATTCGGTGGCCAGTGCAGGAACCATGGCTCCGGTCATGTCGCGCATGACCAGCGGCTCCATGATCTGGTGTGCCAGAGCAGAAGTCGGACCTTCGTTCTGTGCGTGTGGATCAAGTGTCAGAGCATCGCCAGCACGTGCCCAGCGCAGTGTTTCTGCTGATGCGCCTGCCGCAAGCAGCGCCGTTGCACTGGCAGCAAGCATCAAATTCTTCAGGACCATTTTTAGTCTCCCCAAGTTTATTTATATGAACCGCACCACGATGCGGGTGACCGATTATTCCGGCCAACATGCGCCTGATCATCCAAATCAATCAGAAAGTTGCAACAACAGAATTTCGGGACGTGAATTGAAAGTACTGGTTTAGAAGAAGATATGAGGGCGTGAGACCAGGGGGTTGCTGTATTGGCGGGTTTGATGGTCGAGCGGCCAAAACCCAATGTCGGTGGGGTAATCGGTTTGGTATTTTTGATTTTCTGCACATGCCTGCCGGGTTGTCTGGGTGGCCTATGTCCTTCCTGATTACGTCGTCTATAACTCTGGGAGTGAGTCAACAGGCGCGATCGATGCGGCAACCAGCGATACTGATCAGAAGGGACTCCCAGGCAATTTCTTGAGACCCCGCAATCGGAGTGGTTCCCCGCCCGTTCTACCCGGGCAGGTTCTAGTAGGGGGCTTCGATGGCATTCTGCACCAAAGAAGTTTACTGGCGCATGCGCTTGTTTTGCGGATCGTATTGGGCAGGGGAATGCCTTGTGGCTTGGTAAGTTTCACCCAGCACACAGATTTCGCATTGTTCCCCCATCGCGATGGTTCCGCGCTGAATATAACCCAGCACAAGCATCTTGCCTGTTCGTGCGCCATGCGTTGCTGAGGTGATGTATCCGACGTTTTGGTTTTCCTTGAGGATTGGCTCAGAGGCCAGCGGCCACGGAGAAGGAGTGGTGACTTCCAGTCCAACCCATTCCCATTCGGCAGCGCTGTTTTGTTGATTTAACAGTGCGGATTTTCCCTGAAAGTCGCCCTTGTCAGGCCTGGCGAAAGCACTCAGGCCTGCATCGAACAGCGTGTATTCAGTGCCAAAATCTGAACCCCAACCATGATATCCTTTTTCGATCCGCATCGAGTTCAACGCGTAAGATCCAAATTGGGTAACCCCGAATTTCGCGCCTTCGGCCATGATTGATTGATAGAGCGCAGGCAGATCAGAACTCGCGACATGCAGCTCCCACCCAAGTTCTCCGACATATGAAACTCGCATCGCGATGACATCGAAGTCGGCGATCTGTATTTCCGCGACAGACATCCACGGTGCCGCCTCAGCCGAAAGATCTGCATCAGTCAGTTGAGCCAGAAGATCCCTAGATTTTGGTCCCATGACCATAAGCGCACCGTCTTTTGCGTGGCTGGGTGAAAGGGTAACGCCGTGCTCTGGCAACATCGCATTCAACCAGTCGAAATCCCGAAGGTTTGCGAGCGTTGGGCCACACAGCAGGAAGCGGTCATTGGATAGCCGGGCGATGGTCGCCTCAGACCAGATGCGTCCTTTTGGTGTGAGCATATAGCTCAGTTTTATGCGGCCTGGCTTGGGTATCGTTCCGCAAAATACGCGGTCCAGATAAGCCTCGGCACCAGGGCCTTCTACGGTAAACTTCGTGAAACCACCATGATCCATCACGCCCACAGATTCGGCGACTGTCAGGCATTCTTGACAAACGGCGGCGTGCCACGGTTCCTCGTGAAAACTCAGCTTGCCAGTATCGGGGCATTCGTTTGTTTCAAACCAGAATGCGCGCTCCCATCCAGCGATCTGGCCCATGACCGCACCTGATGATTTTAGTTGTTCGTACAGAGGCGTCCTTTGCACTGGTCGCCCCGAGGCCATGTTTCGATGCGGGTAGGGGATCGCATATTGCAGATCATAATGTTCAGATGCGCGCGCATGGGCGTAGTCGAGCGTCGCCCAGTCACCAAAGCGGCGGGGGTCCCACGCGGCAAGATCCCATTCCGTTTCACCTTCGGTAATCCACTCGGCCATTGCCTTGCCGATGGCCGCAGAGTGCGTAATGCCGATCTGAACGCCCGTCGCATGGTAGAAATTGGGTGCCCCTACTGCAGGACCGACAAGGGGCAAAGCATCTGGTGCATAGGCAATAGGTCCGTTGACAAAGCGCTGGGCACCGGCCTCGGCCAGCAGCGGGACATGGACAATCGTGTCTTCCAGCACCTCAAGAATGTCTTCGACACTATCCGGAAACAACTGATGGGCAAAATCATCGGGGGGACCGTCTTCAGGCCATGCAGGGCGACCAGCGTGAGCATAGGATCCCAACAGGAACGCATTCCGCTCACGCCGCAGATAGAAGCGGATGTCAGGGTCTCGCACCAAAGGGAACAGTTCAGGGTGCTCTTCCAGCGCTGCCAGAGGTTCAGTGACCAGATACTGGTGTTCCAACGTAATCACTGGTGTTTTCAACCCTGCCATCTCTGCGATTTTTGCACCGTAAAACCCTGCAGCGTTGATGACGATTTCGGCGGTAATTTCGTCATTGGCTGTTGAGACTATCCATTCGCCATTTGGCTTGCGGGCAATACTGGTGACCGGTGAAAACCGCCGAACTTCAGCACCCAGTTCTCGCGCGCCCTTGGCCAACGCCTGTGTAAGCTGGCTGGGATCAATGTCGCCCTCGTAAGGATCCATGATACCACCCAATACAGTGTCATCCGGCGACCAGAACGGATGCATCGCGTCCATCTCGGAAGGGCTCAGCCGATGCAGATCGAACCCCGCGCTGCGGGCGATGCCTTCGATATGACCGAAGAGTTCCATCCGCTCTTTTGTGTGGGCAGGCCAAAAGGCGCCGGTATGCCGATAGGTAATCGGGCTATCGACTTTCTCGGCCAGATCTTTGTACATCTGCCAACCATAGTTTCCGGCCCGCATACCAAGCCACGAGGTTGCGTAGGTCGGAATGTTGCCCGCAGCGTGCCATGTTGAACCGCTGGTCAGTTCGTCCCGTTCCAGCAAAAGAGTATCTGTCACCCCGGCCAAGGCCAGATGGTAGAGGATCGAGCAACCGACAGCTCCGCCACCGATGACAACAACGCGCTTATGTGAATTCATGAACGATCCTATGATAGTTTGATGTCAAAGGCGGCTCGAATGGCCGCTTCGCGATCTGATGGCAGGTGATCGGGTGGTTCATCCGTCAGCTGGGCAACTTTGTCTCGGGCGCGATCTACAAGATCAGGGCTGCCCGCATCTTGCCAATCCTGTACACTCTTCCGATCTGCGAGCGATGGGTAGACGTACTCGCTTTTCATCCGAGCAAGGGTCTGGGCCTCGCCCAGAAAATGCCCCGGTCCGCATGCGACGGCTTCGATCATCTCCAGATCAAGCGCGTCGTCCGTCAGCTCCACTCCACGAACTGATCGCAGAATGGCGCTACACATGTCATCGTCAATCACTAATGCCTCGGGTGAGGCCACCATCAGTGAACCCAACATACCAACGCTGAGGTTGATCATGTCAGCGCCCGCCTGAGCAGCCAGAGCCACGGTGTATCCCTTTTCGTATCCGGCCTGAGCATCCGGTACCTTGGAATCCGTCATGCCTGCAGAAACGGTTGAGGGCAGGCCAAGGTTCAGCAGCAACTGAGCAGCGGCAGCATTGGCAACAGCGGCTTCTCCGCTACCACCGGTCATCGCGCCAGTACGCAAATCACTGATGAAGGGCATGAATGCGAGAATTGTTGGAAACCCGGGCTTGAGAATATTTGCAACTACGATCCCGGCCAGCGCCTCTGCCAGTCCTTGCGCCAGAGCACCTGCGAGTGTCACGGGGCTGGTCGCTCCTGCTTGTGCTGCCGTACAAATCTGCAGTGGCATACCCGCATCTATAGCGGCCTTCATGATCTCAAGGCCTTCTTGCGCAAATCGCAAAGGCGAGACCGCATGGACAATTACGCCCATGCAAAACGGTTGCCGCCTGAACGCATCATCCTGTCCCAGCGCCATATCGAACATAGCAGCTACGCTCTGCACATGGGTGGCGTTGTCAAAACTTATACCGATGGGTTTTGGGCATGCTTTGAGGCAGGCAAAGCCGGTATTTAGGTCAAGTTCCCAGGGCGAAGGCATATCTCTGGCTACGATCGGACGAACGCCATAGTGGATGTTCTCCGCGCGACCAACGATCTGCATGAGCTGATAGAGATCAGCGAGTTTGGCTTCGCGGAATCCACCAGCTTGATCCGGAACTTCCACGGCAGCACCGCCGGTGCCGATATGTACGTTTCCACCGCCGACGGTCAGACCAAAATCTTCGACAAACCCCGGAATGCTCACCCGGCGCGCGGCCTTCGAAATTATGTCGTCCACCATGGTTTTGGGAAAACAAATCCGGCCATCGTCACGTAGGTTGGCACCGGCTTCAATCGCGAGGGCGGTGATATCGGCCGGGCAATCTGCCATTCCAATCTTCTCAAGTATCGAAAACGCAGCCTCGGTGATCTCAGCAAGTCGTCTGGGACCAAGAGGTTGAAATCGCCCTCCCTGTGGCGGAGGCGTTACCTGCAGTTTTGGCGGTTCCTGAATAACCCTTTTTCGTCTGGCCAATATCGGGCTCCAAACTTGCTGTTGTCTGCTCAGGGAATGCGGTGTGAGGCGCAGATGCTATAGACAAAACGACATCTTTGGCGTCGTTTTCTGCAGGCAGTTGTCGGTCATAGTCGATCTAAGCTGATTACAATTCAAAGGAGTAGGGGTGGCGATGCACGTATTTCGAAGCATGATCCTGGATACACCGGTTGATCAGGTCTGGTATGCTGTCCGGGCATTTGACGGTGTGTCGGGTTGGAACCCGGCCGTTACGAGCGCCCGAATGGAAACAGGTTCGGCAACCTCACCGGGCAGCATCAGGCATTTGGATATTGTGGATGGGACGGTGTTTCGCGAAACACTTCTTGAGCTTTCCGATGCCGAACATTTCTACACCTACGATATTATCGAAAGCCCTTTACCGGTTCGCAACTACGTCTCAACCCATCGGTTTGTGCCAATCACGCATACGGAGCAGACTTTAGGCATCTGGGAAAGTCGCTTTGACTGCGACATGGAACTGGAAAACGAGATGGGGGCGATCGTAGGGGATCAGATCTACATCGGCGGCATGACCGGGTTGAACGAATTTCTGAAAGGGAACTGAGATGGCTGACACTCTCGCACCCCGTGCTGTGATCGGTGTAATGACACCAGCAATGAACACAGTCGTGCAACCTGAACTGGAGTTGTTGAGGCCAGAAGGCGTGACCAATCAGATGCAGCGCTTTCGATTGGGCGGTGACAATGTCTCGGACGACCTGATCGAAGAAGCTGAGAAGCTGATGGATTGCAATCCTGCTGCGTTGTGCATCGGCTTGACCACGGATGCAGGCCCCGGTGGTGTTGAGAGATTGGCGCGCCGCTGCAATGAATTGGAGGAGGCGGTCGGTGTACCGGTGCTGAATGCTTCAGCTGCGGATCATACTGCGCTGCGAGCACTGGGGGCCAGAAGAGTTGCGGTTGTGACTCCATTCAATGCCGAAATCGACCAGCACGTAAAAGCAAATACCGAAGCCGCGGGATTTGAAGTCGTTGCGATCAAGGGAACCTGCGCACCAAGCTTACCCGAGATATGCGAAACATCGCTTGACGATATCCGGGTGGTGTTTCGCGAGGTCGGAGCGGCAGAATGCGATGCTGTTTTGCAGGTTGGGACCGCTTTGCCTGTTGTGTCCTTGATTGGTGAACTCGAGGCAGAACTGGGCAAGCCCATTGTTGCCTGCAACGCCGCCGTCTATTGGCAAACCTTGCGTGCGATTGGCATCAAAGATTCAGTAACTGGTTACGGCACTCTTATGACGATCTGACTTTCGTTGTTCAGGTCCGCAAAGACTTCAATGCGAAACGACTGACGTCATTATGAAATCCAAAACATTATTGGTGATTTTGCGCATGGGGGTCGTCATCAATACGCTGCGAAAAGCGCTGCCCTCGATGGTCTCGATTATCAGTTGCGATGTCTGATTTGGGTCAGGGAGCTGTCGGAAATCATGCTCTGAAATACCGCGTTCGAGCAGATCTGTGAGTGCCCCGACAAGTTCGTTTCGGTTTTCCAGAAAAAGCCGCCCAATATCCGGCTGGCGTATTGCTTCGCTGGCGATTTCCAGACTCAGAATGACGTTCTCTGGGGCAGCCAGGTATTTGGCATAAGCCTTTATGAATTTATTCAGAATGCGCGGGGCAGTAGATCGCTCTGCGAGAATTTTGAGAAACGGCTCCATCTCTTGTCGTTCCAGTGCCGCGATCTCAACCAGAACATCGTGCTTGCCGGGGAAGTGATTATAGAGGTTTCCCAAGCTAACGCCGGCCCGAGCGGCGATGTCGCGAACACCAGTCTGGTGATATCCGCGCTCAAGGAAGCACATCACCGCTGCTTCCAGTATCTGGTTGCGCCGTTTGGCGGTGGCTTTGTCACGTTTGGTGGCTTGTTTGCTTCGGCTTTCGGTCATTTTTTATGTCACATATTGAACGAACGATCGTTCATAGTATATAGCGAAAAACCAGCCTATGCAAGTTGGCTCACTGATTCTGATCGCAATTGAAAGGCTTCGAACATGCCTGAAGAACCTAATGCAAAAAGCGGAACGCACTGGCGCCGATGGTTATGGATCGGCCTCTCGTTGTCGCTTCTGATTGCCGTGGTGCTTTTAGTGTTCGAAGCCGAAGACACAATTGATGTTCAAAAAACGGATACGCCACCACCCCCACCCATGGTTTCGGTGGTCTCAGTGTCCGCGCAAGCTGTTCAGGCAGAGATTTCAACTTTTGCAGAGGTCCGGCCGCGGTGGGATGCCGAGCTTCGCTCTGCGGTGACCGGACGTATTACTGCCGTGCACGATGGCGCACTGGCCGGATCAAGGGTTGATTTGGGTGATCCGTTGTTTTCTGTCGAAAAGGCGCAGTATGAAAGCGCAGTTGCTGCAGCCGAAATGGAACTGGAGCAGGCGCAATTGGCTTTGTTGCGGGCACAAAACGACGTTACTGTCGCGCGCCGCCAATTCGAGCGGGATGAAAAAGAACCTCCGACGGAACTTGCTATTCGTTTGCCGCAACTGCGCATTGCGGAAAAGACCGTAGCCTCGGCGAAATCAAGACTGAATGCAGCGCAGCGCGATCTGGCAGATACCGAGGTAAGCGCGCCGTTTTCCGGTTTTGTCACCAGACGTGCTGCCAGCCTCGGGCAAACTGTTAGTCCGGGCGATCCTTTGGTGCGATTGTCCGACGATCGCCAGTTCGAGTTGTTCGCAGAATTCAATCAGGACGACTGGGCGTTGCTACAGCATCCAATTTCCGGATCTCTGGCCACTCTTACGCTTCGCAACGGTGACCGGATCGGGCAGGCGCGTATCCGCCGGGGCGGGGGATTTCTGAATCAGGAAACACGTCAGATGCGAGTGTTTCTGGAGGTTTCCGAGCCGGATGAGCGGGTGCTTGCAGGTGACTTTGTGCGGGTATCCATTCCCGGAAGAACGATTTCTGACACACTGACCTTTCCCGAAAGCTCATTGACCCGCGCAGGTTATGTTTGGGTGGTTGATGGCGGCAATCTGTTGCAACGGATCAAGCCGCATATTCTGTTCCGCGCTGATAACGCAGTGACAATTACTGCGCCGGAAGGGCAGGGCCCCTGGCACATCGCGAAAACTCCGCTTGCGTCGTTTCTGCCGGGTCAGCGCGTCACCCCCCGCGTTGATGAGGGTTAAGCCATGCACACCCTGACATCCTGGTTCATCCGCAATCCGGTCGCCGCCAACCTGCTGATGGCGCTGATCCTTTTTCTTGGTGTGCAGACCCTGATGAATATCCGCATCGAAGGGTTCCCGCGTATTCCACCTGAAAGCGTCACGATCTCGATCGAGTATCCAGATTCCACTGCCGAGCAGGTGGATGAACTTATTACCCAGAAGGTCGAACAAGCGCTCGAGGGTCTGGAAGGTGTACGCAGTATCTCATCACGTTCGCAAAACGGTCTCAGCTCGATTTCGGTGCGCAGGGCCGGAGGTGAGAAACTGCAAGCAGTTCTGGATCGGGTGCGTATTCGCATCGATGGCCTGACGGACCTGCCAGACAAAGCGCGCCGCCCAGTGATTGAGGCGTCGGGATATGACTTTCCTGCGCTATACGTAAACCTGCATGGCGACGCAGATCCGGCCACTTTGCAGACCTTGGCACAACGGCTCAAGGAAGACCTGCTTGCCCAGCCAGAGCTGTCACGCCTGAACATCTGGGGGCTGATCCCGCGTGAACTGCGTATCGAGATAGACCCCGAGCGTTTGCGCCAATATGGGCTGACTGTTTCAGATATCACCCGCGCCATTCGGGGAAACTCACTGACCTTTCAGGCGGGTCAATTGCGCACCGAAGGCGGCACCATCTTTCTGCGCGCTGACGACCGGGCAAAATATGCACCTGAATATGCAGAGTTGCCGGTTATCGAACGGGATGACGGGTCATTTGTGCCGCTCGGTGATCTTGCAACGATTGAAGATGGTTTTCTGGATGGAGAGTTTCTGTTTCGTCTGAACGGCAATCCAACCGTCGGCATGGAAGTTCTGATTGGGCAGAAGGAAAATCTGCTTGAGATCAGCCGCGTTGTCCGCGACACGGTTGACGATTTCAGTCACCAGTTGCCCCCGCAGATTCAGGTCGAAATATGGGGTGACAGTGCGGGATACATCTCGGATCGCCTCGAGCTGTTGCGATCGAACGGGGTGCAGGGCTTGATCCTTGTGACGCTGATGCTGTCGGTCTTTTTGAATGTACGGCTGGCGTTTTGGGTGGCCATGGGGATCCCGATCTCAGTCATGGGCGCGATCGCGGTCTCGGGCTCAAGATGGATCGATTATTCCCTGAATGATGTGACGACCTTTGGTCTGATCATTGCGTTGGGCATTCTGGTAGATGACGCTGTTGTTGTTGGCGAAAGCGTCTTTGAAGAGCGAAGTAAGGAAAAGGATCCGATCAAAGGCACCGAACGCGGGGTGAACCGGGTTGCTGTTGCGACGGTTTTTGGCGTGCTCACAACCATCGCGGCGTTTTTCCCCATGTTGCTGATCGATAACCCGCTGGGCAAAGTGCTGGCTGGTTTCTCAGGCATCGTGATCCTGACGCTGATCTTTTCGCTGATCGAAAGTAAGTTCATCTTGCCTGCCCATCTGGCGCATGTACCGCTGGGGCAGGAGCGTCGATATTTGCTCACCCGGATCTGGGGGCGAATTCAGGACGCAGCTCAGGGCGGCTTGATTTGGTTCCGCGACCGTATTTATCAACCGGTCTTGGTCGCCTCGGTACGGCAACGTTACGCAGTTCTAGTCCTGTTCATTGCGGCGGCGACGCTTGGTTTGGGACTGATGTACAAAGGCAAGGTCAAAACCGTCTTCTTCCCCGATGTTCCCGGACAGATAATCACTATTAACCTGGAAATGGATGCGCGTGCGCCCTTCGCACTGACACGTGAAAACGTTGATCGGATCGAAGCAGTTGGTGAGGAACTGAACGCTGAAGTCGCAGCAGATACGGGCATGGTATCGCCCCCGATCCAGACCATTTTTACCATTATCAATAGCGCAGGCAGCGCACAGATTTTTGCCGAAATGTTGCCAGTGGCTGAACGGCCTCAAGTACCAATCCTGGATGTCGTCCGAGAATGGCGGGAGCGTGTGGGAGAAGTTGAAGGGGCGACCGAGCTTGAATTTACAGGGTCAGAAGAACTCGCAGGTGGCTTCCGTATCCGGCTGATGTCCAAGGACGAGGATCTGTTGCGTCTGGCCAGCGAAGAAATGCAGGAATTCCTGGCTGATATCGAAGGCGTCAGCAACATCCGCGATGGTTTGGTCGGTGGGCAACCCGAACTCAAATTGAGCCTGCGTCCGGATGCGCGCAGCTTAGGGTTCAATGCTGAAACTCTGGCCAGCCAGATCGGGTTCGGATTTGGCGGTGCCGAAGTGACTAAACTGCGCCGTGACGGTTCAGAGGTGAGAGTTGTCGTTCAGAACGGGCGTTCCAATCGGGACACGATCGAAGACCTGGTGCAGACAAGATTGCGTAGCACCAATGGTGCATGGGTTCCGCTGGAAACTGTGGCTGATGTGCAGGGCAGCTATGTTTCGGGGACGATTCAGCGTCGCGACGGGCGGCGCATGAATGTCGTTGCAGCCTCGATTGACCGAGACCTTGTTGCTCCGGAAGAGGTTGCTCAGGCTGTTTTTGAACAGCTTGTGCCGGAATTGGCGGCCAAGTACCCGAGCGTAAAGGTCTTGCCCGCGGGCGAACTGGAAGAAATGGGAGATATCAGCGGTGGCCTGAAACGAGCGCTTCTGCTGGCGGCAGTCCTGATTTATGTACTGATGGCTGTGCCGCTGAAAAGCTATTGGCAGCCATTTGTCATCCTGGCCATCGTTCCATTTGGCTTCATCTCGGCAGCTGTCGGACACATGATTATGGGTGTGTCCCTGTCGCTCTTTTCCTTCTTCGGAATGCTCGCACTGACCGGTGTGGTCGTGAACGACAGTCTGGTGATGATAACCCGCTACAATCAGGCGCGCGACGAAGGTGACACCGTCGACCGTGCCATTCACAGCGCAGGTATCGGTCGCTTCAAAGCTATCTTTCTGACCACCGCAACGACGGTGATCGGCTTGCTGCCGCTGCTGACCGAGACGTCAGAACAGGCGCAATATCTGATCCCCGCGGCTGTATCGCTTGCCTTCGGAGAACTATTCGGCACGGCATTGATGCTGATCCTCGTGCCGGTGCTGATCGCGATCTCAGAAGATTTCATCGCGCTCTTCCGCAAGACCCCTTCTCAATCCTATCAACAGAGGTCCACAACATGACACGTTCTATTTTCCATTCTGTACTCGCGACGCTTGCGTTTTCTGCCCCAGCCTTGGCGGATGGCATTGCGCTAACGGTTGAAGGCGTCCGCAACGCTAATGGAAAGCTGCTGATCATCGTGTTTGACGACGCTAAGGCTTTCGACACACTGGATATGACCAAAGCCGTTGACTATGCCGAGGTTCCGGCAAAGCAAGGCGTGGTGCAGCATGAATTCAAAGCGCTGAATAAAGGTCCGTATGCAGTGCTGGCGCTGCATGATGAAAACGGCGACCAGAACCTGAACATGGAAGGTGAGCGGTTGCTGGAAGGGATCGGCGCATCCGGAGTGCCGACGCCAGAGTTTGATACCGATTTCGCAGCGGCCTCGGTCATGCCGGGGGATGTCAGCATCAGCCTCTACTACGACAAGTAAACTGCAATGCTGAACGGGCAGACCTTTTCGATCGGTACGCTGCTGCGTGTTTTCCGCTTGCAGGTCGGATTGACCTGGCTCTTGATCCTGTCCGAGACAGGGATCACCGTATTGATCCCGCTTTTCATCGGGTTTGCAATTGATGGGCTTTTGGCCGGGGAAACCCGTGCCTTGGCCCAGTTGGCCGGGCTGCTATTCGTGCTGATTGTACTGAGCGTGATCCGGCGTATCTACGACACGCGCGTTTACGGCACTATGCGGGTTGAGATTGGCAAAGCGCAGGTCGCGCGTTCCCGCGATTTGCCTGTGTCAAAGCTGAATGCGCGTCTCGGAATGGGCCGCGAGTTGGCCGACTTTCTGGAAGGCGTTTTGCCCGAGGCAATCGCTGGCACCGTACAGTTCGTTGCCGCGATTGTGTTGCTGTATCTGTTTTCGCCAACTTTGGCGTTGGCGGCAGCAGTGGTGCTGATTGGGATGGTCCTAATTTACTCTCTGTTCCACAGCGGATTCTATCGCTGGAACGGGGCGCTCAACCATCAGAGTGAGCAGCAGGTCAGCATACTCGAAACACGGCGCGACCGACCTGTTCTTCTACATCTGCTGAGACTGCGCCGTTACGAAGTTGCCCTGTCGGATGTCGAGGCGGTGCTATACGGCGCGATCTTTATACTGCTTCTGGGAATGCTGCTGTTTAACCTGTGGTTTGCGACCACTCAGCTTGGAGTAACAGCGGGAGCTATCTTTTCTATCGTCAGCTATTCTTGGGAATTCACAGAGGCGGCATTGGCATTGCCGATCACACTGCAGTCATGGTCGCGTTTGTCAGAGATTACGAAACGTCTGGCGAGCAACTAGCGGTCCGCATTCGAACTTGAGGCAGCATGGTATCTGACCTGTTAGCTTCCAACCGGTGTATCCGATACCAGACGCATACCCAGATGAGCAGGAGGCGAGCCAACAGCGCAGCCACCCCGGGCAGGGTCGCGAACAAGGAATGGCACGGCGGCCAGATGTTCGCCGCCGACGAAAAAGGCCGGACAGCGATCAGGATCGGCTTCTGTCCCTGAGTAGCATTCCTGCGTCCATTCCCAGACGCTGCCATCCAGATCAACGACACCTTCGGGCGAGGTTGAAAAGCTGCCCTGTGGCTTCAAAGCTCTGGGTGTGAGGCCTTCATTGAGGTAGCTTGAGGCCCAAGTCAGCGATGGGTCGGTAAAGATCGGATCCGGTTCTTCTGGCAAGACCGTTTGGGCCATATGTTCCCACTCGGCGGTTGTGGGCAGCCGGAAATCGTGTCGCGTAGCTTCGTTAAACCACCGAAGATATTCGGAAACGTCAACAAAGCTGAGACCAGTTGCTGGTGTTGTATCGGGTGTGAACCCATTGCGAGTACGCAATTTCAGGGTGCAACCGCCATCGGCATGGCAAAGGTTCCATTCTGCAACCGTCACCTCGTGGCGCTGTACATAAAGCTGATCACCATCTGGCAGAGAAACCGGTCTTTCAGCCATTTCTGGCAGTGGTTGAGATGCGGGAAGAGGGGTATTCAGCAAGAACACCCCTCCGGCCAGAGCCGCCGCCACTGCTGCACCAACCCCGATGATGACGATCGGTTGGGTGAATTTATGTGTGGCGACGGTTTTCATGATTGTTTGGATCCCGAAATCAGGTTGCAAATGGGCGAGGTGCTACAACCTGTTCCATCAGGTTATTGTCCCACTCACCTTCAACGATAAAGTGCGCGGTAGCTCCAAGAAGCGCAGCTTCGATCAGATTGTGGTTCACATAGGCATAAACGCCGGGCTGCTCGAACGTGTACATCGCAGCCGCTGCACACCCTCCGCGAACGAACCATGTTTCGACACCGGTCAGAGGATCATCGCTGAACGAAGTTTCCCAGACATAGTTGCCGTGACCACCAATCAGGTGCGGACGGGTGTCGCGGTTTGCCTGATTGTGGATCATTAGAACCGTCTCGCCCACATTGAACTTGAGCGCATTTTCACCTGTCAAAGCACCAACTGCACCATTAAAGACCGAATGGGTCGGTGTCAGAGTACGCATCGCGTCCAGGCTGTCGGCGTAATCGTCCCCTGCAACTTCGTAGGTTTTAAACTCGCCGTTTTCATCTTTGGGCAGGTAGTAATCCTGCTCACCGATATAGGCGATCTTGTCGTATTTCAGCGGGTTACCGTCTTTGTCCTTCAGGCCATCGCGTGGTAGTACCATCACTGCACCATTCATGCCGTGGGTGACGTGATACGGGATCATCGCTCCGCCTGGCGCACAGTGATAGGTGAAGCAACCAGGTTTGGTCGCCTTCCAGCGCAGAACAGTCTCTTCGCCCGGATAGACGTGGGTCAGGCCACCGCCGCCCAAGGCACCAGTCGAAGCATGGAAGTCGATATTATGCTCCATCACGCTGTCTTCGGGGTTGCGCAAGGTCAGTTCGATCATGTCGCCTTCGTGACAGATGATAAGCGGACCGGGGACTGAGCCATTGTAGGTCAGTGCCCAGACAGACGCGCCGGTATCCTCGTCAACGACCATAAGACGTTCGGTTGTCTCCATGGTGATTTCGATGATCTTTGGTCCGCCTGTGGCCACCTGCTCGTGCTCTGGTGCAAAGGGTGGCGCAACGAGCTCCTGTTTAACACGGGTATAACCAGACAAATCCGCCGGTTTGGCTGTGCTGTCAGCCGTTTGTTCACCCGCAACTTTGTAGAGTTTTGCCGAGGTTGCATCTGCCTTGAGCGGCATTGGTGTACGACGAGCTGCCATGGCACCTGCGCCGGTCATTGCTGCAGCACCTGCCAGAACCGATCCTCGCAACACATTGCGGCGGCTGGTTTTCATAAGGCCGGGGTTGATGAACTTGGTCATGGTATCCTCCTTGAGGTCGGATGGGTGCAGCGTGTAAGTATTTCGCTGCCGTATCGGGGATCAGAAGTTTTCAAGTTGAGCTGTGAAACGCGCCTTGGCTTTTTTGGGGACGCGGCCTTCAAGAAAATCTTCGGGAATTTCAACGTCACCCACCGCTATGGTCATCACCATGCCCATCGCGTAGTGGGGTTTGCAGATCACGCCATAGACGCCTTCGGTATCCAGCGTGACCTCGATTTCCTCGTTGATTTTGCCCTTGAAGGGCTCGGCGCCATCAGGAAGCATGCCTTTGGCTGTCTCAGCGTTGTGGCCCTTGTCCGATGCGATGAACTTGATCGTGTCGCCCGGAGCAGCCTGGATAAACGCGGGTTCGAACACCATGCGCTCGCCATCACTGCCTTTATTGAGCATTTGCACCTCGAAGGTTTCCGCGAAGGCGGCACCAGCCAGCAGGGTGGCCAGTGCAGCGCCGGTTGTAAGCGTGCGGATCATCGAATTGTCCTTTCCTGAATGATCTCTTGGGCCTGACTCTATTGATTTCTGTGATCTGCAATTTGCGCTGGCGCAAGGTTTGCTGCGTTTTCGGGAAACACTGACCGTTACGATCTGGTTTTGCGGCGGTGATTGTGCCAAATCAGGTAAGCCATGATGGAAGCAGCCAAGAAAATATTGCCGCGGCTTGATGAAAGCCTGCTGACGCATTTGCCACCATTCTCAAAACTGGATCGTCGGCAAATCCGCACGATTCTGGATCAGGCCAGTTCGCGTCGCTATGAAGCGGGCGCGCATATCTTTGAAGAAGAAGATCCGGCCGATCGTTTCTTCATGTTGCTGGATGGCTATGTCCGGGTGGTGCGGGTCACGCAGACCGGTGAACAGGTCACCGCGTTGCATATCCCCGCTGGTCAACTTTTGGGAATTGCAAAGGCGATCGGGCGCGAGACTTATCCGGCCACGGCGGTTACGGCGACAGAGTCCATTGCGCTGAGCTGGCCCACCAGACTGTGGGATACTTTCGTCACCGAATACGAAGGCTTCGCCACTGAAACCTACAAGACGGTTGGCCACCGTGTAGGAGAAATGAACACCCGTATTGTGGAGCTTGCGACGCAACAGGTGGAACAGCGCGTAGCTAACGCGCTGTTGCGTCTTATCAATCAGACCGGTCGCAAGGTGGAGGATGGGATTGAGATTGACTTTCCCATCACCCGACAGGATCTCTCGGAACTTACAGCGACCACCTTGCATACGGTCAGCCGATTGCTGAGCGCATGGGAAAAGCAGGGTATCGTTGAAAGCAAACGTAAGCGCATCAAAGTATGCGATCCCCACGCGCTGGTCGAGCTCAGCCAGGGCTAGCCGCCCGGTCAGGCACAGTTGGAAATTGCGCTCTTCAGCTCTTCCAAAAAGGCCGTTTCATCCAGATCGTATTCCAGACAGGCGTCTGAGATGGTGTGAAACGGGTTCACAAGACATCCGACACATAACATTCCATGTTTTAGGAAAACACGAATTGTCTGCGGCCATCGCGTCATAAGATCCGCAAGCGTCAGGTCTGGATCGTCAATGTTCGGGCAAGGCATTGGGGTTCCTCTCACCCTCGACTTTAGGCTTGGAACCGTTCCAAACGTTGCGCTGGCGCAAACAGTGCCTTCTTCGCTCGGGCTAGCAATAGGCATCCCGATCTGAAGGAGGCCGACGCATGGCTGAAATCTTAACCAAATCGCGGGCGCGAAACATCTTCTACGGGGGCTCGATCTTTTTCGTCGTGATCTTCGTGGCGATGACCGTCCACAGCCACCGTTACGTGGTTAATACGTCAACCGCAGGCATGGAACTCAGCGAAGAGGTCGTTCTGGGCAAACATGTCTGGGAACGCCATTCCTGCATCAACTGCCACAGCCTGCACGGCGAAGGCGCCTATTTCGCCCCCGAGCTGGGCAACGTGATGACCCGCTGGGACGTCATGGACTCGCCCGAGGACGCCTATGAAATCCTCGATGGCTGGATGAAGGCGCAGCCATCGGGCGTCGAGGGCCGCCGCCAGATGCCCTATTTCGATCTGACCGAAGAAGAGATGCGCGGCCTCGCCGAGTTCCTTCGCTGGGCGGATCAGACCGACACGCAGGGCTGGCCGCCCAACGACGCTGGCTAAGCGGCACTAAGGAGAAATCGCATGAAATACCAATCTCAAAAAGTGGCGTATTACTATTTTCTGGCTGCAATAGCCCTATTTGGCATTCAGGTGCTGGGCGGGCTTCTGGCTGGCTGGGTCTATGTCTCGCCGAACTTCCTATCCGAACTTCTGCCGTTCAACATCATCCGCATGATCCACACCAACGCGCTGATCGTCTGGCTGCTGCTCGGCTTTTTCGGGGCGGCGTATTTCCTCATACCCGAGGAATCCGAGCGCGAGATCTACTCGGTCAAGCTGGCCTATCTGCAACTCATCATCCTGCTGGTGGGGACGCTGGGTGCGGTCGGCTCATATCTGGTCGGCATCCACGGCGGACGAGAGTTTCTTGAACAACCCCTGTGGGTCAAGTTCGGCATCCTCGTCGCGGCGCTGATCTTTCTGTTCAACGTCTCAATGACCGTTCTGGCGGGCAAGAAAACGGCGATCACCAATGTGCTGCTGATGGGCCTGTGGCTGCTGTCGCTGCTCTGGGTGTTTGCGTTCATCAACCCGGACAACCTCAGCCTGGACAAAATGTACTGGTGGTTCGTCGTGCACCTGTGGGTCGAAGCGACCTGGGAACTGGTGATGGCCGCCATCCTCGCCTTCCTGCTGCTCAAGCTGACAGGCGTGGACCGTGAAGTGGTGGAAAAATGGCTCTATGTCATCGTCGCCACCGCGCTGTTCTCCGGCATTCTCGGCACCGGGCACCATTTCTACTGGATCGGTCTGCCGGGCTACTGGCAGTGGATCGGCTCGATCTTCTCGACCTTCGAGGTGATCCCCTTCTTCCTGATGATGAGCTTTGCCTTCGTCATGGTCTGGAAGGGCCGCAAGAACCACCCGAACAAGGCGGCGCTTCTGTGGTCGCTGGGGTCTTCGACCGTGGCCTTTTTCGGCGCCGGTGTCTGGGGCTTCCTGCACACTCTGCACGGGGTGAACTTCTACAGCCACGGCACGCAGATCACCGCAGCCCACGGTCACCTTGCCTTTTATGGGGCCTATGTGGCGCTGAACCTGGCGGTCTTCACCTACGCGATGCCGATGCTGCGGGGCCGCGCGCCCTACAATCAAGTGCTGAACATGGCCTCGTTCTGGCTGATGACCGGCGGCATGGCGTTCATGACCTTCGTGCTGACTTTCGCGGGCACCATCCAGACCCATATGCAGCGGGTGGTCGGCGACTACTACATGGATGTGCAGGACGCCCTGTCCGTCTTCTACCTGATGCGGTTCGGCGCCGGTGCCGCCGTGGTGATCGGTGCGCTTCTGTTCATCTACTCGATGCTGGTCGTGCGCAAGCAAGAGATCATCACGCCCGGCTCGGTCAGCTCGGTTCCTGGAGAGTAAATCATGAACATGCAAACCCCTCCAACCCTGCCGTTCTATCAGCCTGTCGCGCGTGAATGCGAGCTGTTCGAGACGGCCTATGACAATGGGTTGCCCCTTCTTTTGAAGGGGCCGACCGGCTGCGGAAAAACACGCTTTGTCGAACATATGGCGGCCAAGATGGGCAAACCGCTTTATACCGTTGCCTGCCATGATGATCTGTCGGCGGCCGACCTGATCGGGCGCTACCTGCTCAAAGGCGGGGAAACCGTCTGGGTCGACGGCCCGCTCACCTGCGCAGTACGCGAAGGTGGCATCTGTTACCTTGATGAGGTGGTCGAGGCCCGCAAGGACGTGACCGTGGTGTTGCACCCGCTCACCGACACGCGCCGCACGCTGATGATCGACCGCACCGGCGAGGAACTGGTGGCGCCTCCGGGCTTCATGCTCGTGGCCTCTTATAACCCCGGTTATCAGAACGTGTTGAAGCGGCTGAAACCCTCGACCCGGCAGCGGTTCCTGTCGATCTCGTTCGACTTCCCCAACGAAGAGACCGAGATCGCCGTCGTGGCCCGCGAAAGTCGTCTTGAACCGGGCCGTGTCGCGCCTCTGGTCCGTCTGGGCGGTCATATCCGGGCGCTGTCGGGTATGGACCTCGAAGAGGGCGTCTCGACCCGTCTGCTGATCTATGCCGCCACGCTGATGGCCGGGGGCATGGGGGTCAGCCAGGCGATTGAGGCTGCCATCGTCGAACCCCTGACTGACGAGACCGACATGCAGCAGGCGCTGCGCGATCTGGTTGCCACCATTTACGGATAAGCGTCATGCGACTTCTCGATCTCATGGAACCCGAAGAAACCGTTGGCAATCTCTGGCACGAGATGGCCAGCGGGATCGCGGTGCATGTCAGCTACCCCGAGGCTGGTATCTCCCTTGCCTCGGTCCAGCCCAGCCTTGCGGTCCTGTTCCGTGCGCTGGGCGGAGCGCCCGGCGTGGAACTGGCCGAGGCCGCCGCGACGCTGGTGCGTCACCGCCGACCCGTCCGCCGCAATCTGGGGGCCGAGCGGGACCGGGAATGGGTGGCCGGTTACGACGGCGAACGCCTGTCGCTGCCTCCGGTCATCGCCGCCTTCCCGGAGTCACGCTTAAATCGCGCCGCTTATTTCTGGCTGACCGCGCTGGCGGCGGTCAGTGATATGGCCAATTTCGATCTGGAAGGTGACGGCCCCGCCATGGACGGGGCGCAAATTCGCGCCAACGCCGTGACCGCCGACCGGGTCTATGCCCGCTGCCCGGGCCTGCGCCAAGACTACGCCCGAATGGCAGAACACTGTGCCGCCACACGTCCCGACGTGATGCGCCCGACACCCGAGGCACAGATCGAAACCGCGATCCGCGATCAGCTCTGCGGTGCGACACCGGTGATCGGGGTCGAAACCGCCCCGCGCGGCTATAAACCCTTTGCCCCGGTGCCGATCTGGCTGCGCTTTGCCCGCCCCGGATCGGGTGCGGCGGCAACCGAAGAACAGGCTGATCCTGCGGCCCCTCCGCCCAATGCGGCGCTGACCAGCCGGAAACTGGGCCACCGCAGGGATCAGGACCAGCAGAACCGGAAGGATAGCTTCATCATCCACCGCTTTGAATCGATCCTGTCATGGGTCGAGTCGATGAATATCAACCGCAGCGTCGATGACGACGATGACGAGAACGCCCAGAAAGCGGCCGAGGATCAGGACGAGATCATTCTGTCGAAACAGCACCGCAAGGCGGCCACGCGCCTGCGCCTGCATCTTGATCTTTCCCCCGCCGATGCCGATCACGAGGCTCTGGCCGGTGAGCATACCTATCCCGAATGGAACCATCGTTCACGATCTTACATGGAAGGTCATTGCCGTGTGCTGGATGCACCGGCTCAACCGGATGCCTCACAGCCGTTCGTTCCGAACCAACGCCGCGTCCGCGAGGTGCGCCGACAGTTTGAGGCACTGCGTCCCCGCCGCATTCTACAGCCAAGGCAGGTCGATGGGTCAGAACTGGATCTGGACGCGTTGCTGACCACGCGTGCCGATCTCGCCGCGACCGGGCGCGGTTCAGACCGTATCTGGCAAGCGGTCCGTCAAATCGAGCGTGACCTGTCCGTCGCTTTCCTGATCGACAGCTCCCGATCAACCGAGGCGGCCATCGGTGATACCTCGGTGATCGAAGTTGCGCGCGAAGCCATGAGTGCATTGGCGGCGGGCATTGATGCCGCAGGTGATCGGTTGGGCATCTGGGGGTTTTCCTCGTTGCGGCGTGACAGGGTTTTCCTGACCCGTTGCAAAACCTTCGACGCCCCGATGAGCGCAGAAATCACGGCAAATATCGGCGCGCTAACGCCCGGGCACTACACGAGATTGGGGGCTGCGATCCGTCACGTCAGTGCCCAGCTGGCCGAGGAGCCGTCGGCTCATAAGTTACTGATCGTGCTGACCGACGGTAAGCCAAACGATCTGGACCATTACGAAGGTCAGCACGGGATCGAAGACAGTCATATGGCCGTTCGCGAAGCACGCCGTGCCGGTCTGAGCTTGCATGGTGTTGTCATCGACGAAGACGGACAGGATTGGTTTGCGCGCATCTTCGGGCGTGGCGGATTTACTCTGTTGCCCTCACCCGAGCGCCTGACGCGCGCCTTACCCGATATCTACCGCACTCTGACGAAGGAGACCTGACATGCGTATTGCAGCTATATTCCTGACACTTGTCGCCGCCCCAGCCTGGTCCGAAGGGTTCGACCGTCCCATCCCACAACCACAATCTGCGACAGCAGAGTTCTGGTTTGCCATCGGCAGCATCGCCTTGATCATCGCGCTGATTGCAGTGCAACGGCTGGTCGCGCGCAGATGAACCGACAAGGCTGGTCCACCATACATATAACACTGGCCTTGTATCCGTTCGGTGCAGGGGCTGCGGCGGTGAATGTGTTCTTTGCCTCGCTGATCTTCAGCTGGCTGGGAGTTCCGGTCATTTCAACCGGGTGGTCCATCGTATTGGGCTGTCTTATTGGCCTGCCTGCAACCTGGTATTTTGCACGCCACATCCGGCACCTGATGGATGTCGCGGATGGTCTCAATAAGAATTAGGAGACACCTCATGGCACAAACGTCGTCGGAGCAAATGCGAGCCTGGAACGGACCAGCGTTGCTCAGCTTTGGGTTTCGCCCATTTTTTCTGTTCAGTGCGGTCTGGGCCGTGTTTTCCATGTTGCTATGGATCGCGACGTTATCGGGTGCGTTTGATCTGCCTACGCGGTTTGATCCGGTTTCCTGGCACGCTCACGCATTCCTGTTTGGATACCTAAATGCCGTTCTGGCAGGTTTTTTGTTGACGGCTGTGCCGAACTGGACCGGAAGACTTCCACTGGTTGGCTGGCCCCTTTTGGGGCTGGTTGCTCTCTGGATCGCAGGTCGGGTCTCAGTACTTTTTTCCGCGCAACTGACACCGTGGGCGGCTGCCTTGGTCGATTTGTCTTTCACCACAGTACTCGGGTACGTCGTTCTGAGAGAGATCGTGGCAGGCAAAAACTGGCGTAACCTGATCGTCTTGGGACTGCTAGCGGCGTTCACCATAGCCAATGCGCTGTTCCATATCGAAGCGGCAACCGGCGAATTTGCAGCTCAGGGGGCAGGTCTGCGTTTGGGGCTGGCTACGGCGGTGATGATGATCGCTGTCATTGGGGGCCGAATTATCCCATCGTTTACCCGCAACTGGATGGTTCAACATAATTACCAACCTTTGCCCGTTCCACCCATGCAGCGGTTCGATAAATTTCTGCTTTTGCTGACGATTGCAGGTCTTTTGATTTGGGTTATTGCGCCTGAACTTACTTTGTCTGCATTACTGCTGTGTACCCTTGGCGCTCTGCATCTGGTGCGCTTGCTGCGTTGGAAAGGTTATCACACAGCTACTGAGCCCCTGGTCTGGGTGCTGCACATTTCTTACGCATTCATTCCTGTCGGGGCTTTGGTGTTGGGTATGGCCATTTTGAAAGGCGACGGGATAGCCGCGGCTCAACACTTGTGGATGGTCGGCGGCATCGGGGGGATGACTTTAGCAGTCATGACCCGCGCTACCCTTGGACATACCGGGCAACCTCTGCATGCCAATCTGCTGACTGTCATTGTCTATTGCTCGCTCTTTGGTGCTGTCATCGCTCGGTTCGGCGCGGATAGCTTTCCAGTTTTGACAGAAGTTTCCGGGTTGCTCTGGCTACTGTCTTTTGGCGGATTCCTCTGGGGATATGGTCCTCTCTTGCTGCGGCCAAGACAGGCGAAGGTGTAAATCACACCAATTTGAGTGCCCCAGACTTTGCGGTCTTGTCTGGCGTGGAATTATTAACGTGATAAAAAAGGGTGAGGGAAACGAAGCAGTCAGTGTGAACATTTGACGGAAAGTTCCGGGGGTAGTTGGAACAACCGTTCAGTGATCATCAAACGCACTGGAAGCGAACGAACGGAATGAAGGCGGATGGCATTCAGGCTGGTATCCTGCGATGGGGGCGGGATCAGAGGATATCTAACATGTTTGATCTTGCAGGGTCTGCAGGAGGAAACTCAGTTTCTGGAAAAGGCCGATGGTTTTGCAGGAACGTCGACCGGTGGTTTGATAGCGGTCGCTTTGGCAGATGGCAGATCTCAGGGAAAAGATCTGACCGCATTGATAACGGATCTTGCATCGCATTATCGTGACGATGCGGATACAATTTTCAGAGAGAATGAGCGTAGTCTGGTAGACAAAGCGCTCGATGAAGTACTTAGAAAATTCAAATTCGGTGGCGGCCCGGGAATTACAGCTGCGCAGTACAATTCGACCGGTTTGGCTGAGATCGGCGAGACCCTTGTCGGTGATCGGACCGTTGGATCAATTTCTTCGGATCTGGTGATGGCCATCAATACAGTGTGCCTGCATCGCAGTGATCAAGCCGGCTGGGCGCCATTTACAGTCACCAACCAGGATCTGGGCAATGG
Source organism: Ruegeria sp. CE12 (assembly GCF_056537525.1). Lineage (NCBI taxonomy): Bacteria > Pseudomonadati > Pseudomonadota > Alphaproteobacteria > Rhodobacterales > Roseobacteraceae > Ruegeria > Ruegeria sp. CE12. The sequence goes on from NZ_JBQFRS010000013.1 coordinate 44,539, forward strand.
ATCATGGCTGGATATGAGCGCGGTCAAATTGCTTGACGTTGCCTTGGCAAGCTCGGCGGCCCCGACATATTTTCCACCGCACCTGATAACGGCGGATGGGGTTGATTACGGGTACTTCGCTGATGGCGGTACCTTTGCGAACAATCCGGTGCTGAATGGGATCAACATAGCGATAGCTGCAGATCGGGCTGAAGGGCTAGAGCAAATCGAGGCGTTGTCGATCGGAACCGGTCAGCAGCCTACGGATATCTCGGAAGAGATGATCAAGGACCCTGACGATTGGGGTCTGCTAAAGTGGTTTGGGATAACCTCGAACGCACCGCGCGGCGCGCTGATTGAATTGTTGCTAACGACTTCGGCGGAGAACCAGTACTGGATGGCGCGATTGGTGCTGAAAGATCGATTGGTGCGCCTGAACCCACCGTTGCCCAAGGTCGTAGGGCTGTCGACACACAAGCCCGCCGCCTATGACCTGATGGATGAGGCCTATCAGTCAATCAAAGAATCCGAGGATTGGATGCGCGCGGTGCAGATGCTTCGTGGATGGTAGTCCTATTGAGAGACTTCGGGACATCGATTGGGGATACTAGAACACACTCCGCTTTGTTTTTGTGGCACTTTCCAGAAAATGCGAAGTGTTTGTTGCGATAGCGGCTAAACCATAAAGGTTAACGCCCAAGTCTTATTTGTTCATACGCGAAGGGGAGGCATATGGACGATCCCAACATTGCCGAGAAATTGGTCGAAGTTCTACAGCGCAGCGATGGCGACACTTCGTTGCGCCCCGTTCACACATTTGGTGTCAGCGCCACAGGATTTTTTGAACCGTCACCGATCGCGGGCAACTTCTGTATTGCAGAGCATTTCAAAGCAGAAAAAACAAACGTAATCGTTCGGTTTTCAAACGGTTCGGGCAGCGCAACGATACGAGACGGCTGGTCTGATGTACGGGGGATGGCGGTACGTTTCCATCTGTCTGACGGGAGCGACACCGACCTTATCGCAATGACCTTGCCGGAGTTTTTTGCCCCTACGCCCGAGGCGTTTCTGGAATTTGCGCTGGAGGCAGCCCCGGCGCCATATGAGGGGCAATCTCCGTGGAAGAAAATCCTGGAACTGCTACACCTGAGACTGCCCGAACGTGATCCATATCCGGGTGAAACCATTAGCCCCGATGCAGGAGCTATCCGCTTTGCGGACAAGAATGCCTATGCGCAGCTTGGCGTGCTACAGGCCGCAACCATTGGCGCACCGGTGAGTTATGTGCGTGCGGCATATCACGCGGTCCACACCTTCGTGGTTACTGATCCTGACAACACGCGCCGCTGGGTGCGGTTTAGCTGGCAGCCGATTGCGGGTGTTCTCAGAACCGATCCCAACAAAACGCCGGTCGATGATTACCTAAAGCAAGAACTTGTGGACCGCATTGCTAACGAACCGGCTCGTTTTTCGCTGATGATGACAATTGGCGAAGTAGGCGATGACTTCAATGACTCGTCACGACCTTGGCCACCGCATCGGCAAAGGGTGATGATGGGAACGCTCACGCTCGACGCCATACCCGAGAACCAGGAGGAGCAGTGCGAGAAGCTCAGCTTCAATCCGGGCCTCCTGACTGATGGTATCGAGGCGTCAGATGATCCGGTGCTGCATATACGCAAGGAATCTTACAAGATTTCAAGCAAGTGGCGGAACGGATCACCATGCCCATTTTCGCGGAGTTAATGCCATGACAAGCCGGAACGGATGGTTCAATCGCTATGTCAACAGTTTGCCCGAGCGAGGATGGTTTAATTTCCTCTCCCGCTACGTGGTCGTGCCGTACTGGATCTGGAAAGAGCCGAAGCCAAAGCTGCCGGGTGGGCCCCGCCCGTCACCGCAGCCCAGCGAAAATGTTCAGAGGATGATGAACCTCATCATGCCTCTGAAGGATCCGTCACCGGCAGGGCGGGCGCGGGCAACGTTGGCGATTGCCCAGAATGTCGATGAGATTTTTGCTGGCCTCGACAATGTGGGTACAGTGCACTTTGCGCGCTTTTTGCTGATCGGAAACAACATCTGCATGATATCTGTCTATGATGGCGATTTCAGCAATTACATCCGGGATTTCATCACAACGATAGGCAGTGTCTTCAACGATGTTATGTCGTTGGTCGAAGGCGGTGATGAGCTTATGCCGACCGAGCACAACGTTGAAAAGTTCATCGATTGGGTGCATGAGCATGATCTGTTTCAAGCGCCTGACTTCCCAACAGATTTGTTCGGTCTGCAGGACGCAGCTAAAGGGCTAGTTCCCAATGATCCGCCGCACATGATCGGCTCGCTACCGCGCGATCTGATCCTGCAGTTACATGCAAATCCCAACATTTCACTGGGTGGCGGTTACCGCGCTTATCCCGGTGTTTCTGCCGCTCAAGTACGCAGCAAATTCGGAGTGGGCTGGTGAACAAGGCTTTCGATCTCGACGATATTCAGGGCAACATCCTGCGTGGCTATCGCCGCAACTTTGTACGACATCTCATTCTTGAGGTTAATGATCTGGCAGCGGCAAGAGGTTTTTTGGCTGCTTCGGTAGATGGGAACAACCCGGATGTTCCGGCGATTACACGAGACACGACATGGCGCCAGAAGCCCGCGGTTTGTTTCAATATCGGTGTGACATTTGAAGGTTTGCGCGCGCTGGGCACGCCTTCAGAGCATTTGGATACATTCCCGACCGAATTCCGGCAGGGTATGGCGAAACGCGCCATGAAAATTGGAGATTTCGGGGAGAGTGCCCCCGAACACTGGCCAGCGCCCTTCGATACTCCGGATCGTGTGCACATCATTGCCTCGATACACGCGGATACCGAAGAACCTTTGGATGAGGTTCAGGCACAGGTGGCAGGTGCGTTTAATGTTCTGGGCGTGCGCAACGGGCGAAATCTGCCCGAAGGCAAGGTGTTCTTTGGTTATGTTGACGGCATTTCGCAGCCACGCTTCAAACATGTCATCGATCCGGATCAGGTAGGTGTGGATGAACCCATCGATCCACTTGGTACGGCGTTGCTGGGCTATCCCACACGTCAGGAAGGGGTGACGTTTCGGGTCCCTACGCCCCATGAATTGGGGTTCAATGGGTCGTTCAACGCTTTCCGCATTCTTGCGCAGGATGTTGTAGGTTTCGAAGCTTATCTGGATCAGGCCGCCACCGAGTTGATGGAGCATCCTGAAGCAACGCAACTGGCTGATCCTGAAAATCTTGACCGGATTGGCGAGGGGTTGGATCTGCATGGCGCATTGCGTGAGGTTGTTGCCGCACAGATGTGCGGTAGGTGGCGCAACGGTGTGCCATACGAGTTGTCTCCTGATGCGCAATTCCCCGAAGAGCCTGTCTCGCTAACTAATTTCGACTACACGCGCAATTCTCGCTGCCCGGCCGGTTCACACTTGCGACGCGGAAATCCTCGTGGTGGACCCATCGTTCAGCGTATCGCCAACTATACCAGGCGTCTCGTACGGCGCGGGATGTCATACGGTCCGGATTTCGATCCTCAGCAACCGGACAGTCATGAGCGCGGACTGCTTGGCAGCTTCATCGGAGCCAATATAGGTGCGCAGTTCGAAGCGGTTATGTGCGACTGGATCAATCTTGGTCTTCATGATCCGACCATCACCGGATCCAATGATCCGCTGTTGGGTGCAAACACAGCTGAAACCAGCTGGTTCGACATGAGATTGCCGGATGGTGACACGATCCGCATTCGCGGCATTCCCCGCCTGATCACGTCGCGGGGCGGAGCCTATACGTTCCTGCCAAGCATTGCTGCGATCAAGTACCTGTCAGAGTTGACTAATTAGGCGCTCAGGGAAAGCTCATTCAATGCGGTATCGATCCGTGTGAGCATCGGCGACTGGCCCGCGGTTTCCACGACCAGACGGGCCCGCTGCAGATGTTCCACGGCCAAGGGCCTTTTCTTTTTTGCCTTGTAAAGCAGGCCCATGATCATGTCGCAGCGAGCGATGTAATGACCACCACTGTCGAATTGCGGATTCTTGCGAATGTGTTCGATCATGGCGATCATTTCTTTTTCACCAAAGATCATGACCCGAAGGATCGAGCGCAGATTTCTGAACAAGACGCCAAGCGATCCTCCACCTTCACCCGTGAGAATGGCCAGATGCATTTCACATAGGAAGAGGCGGCCCCAGTCTGCAGCGGTTTGGGTACCATCTTCGTCGCGCTGGCGAATAACATCTTTGATCTGGCGTAGCCCCTCGGCAATCTGACCATTCAGAGCGTAGGCGACACCCAGCATGGTTGCTGGGCCGTTGGTGAATAATGCCCAGCCTTTGGCATCGCATGTGCTGATATGTTGTTTGACCGTCTCAAGGGCACCCGGTTTGCCCAAGGGTATCATCGAACTGACCCGCGCAACTTCGGCGATGGCCAACTCAAATTCGACCTGTGACTGGCGTCGTGCTTCTTCTGCCATTTTTAGTGCAAGCTCATGGTCGTCAGTGACCATCGCAATCAGGGCTTTCATCGCGGTGCCGTAACCAAGCGAGCGTGGATCGTTCTTGGCCTTGCCAACGGCGATCATTCGATCCGAATTGGCATGTGCCGCAGCGACCCGACCACGATTGAGTTCATTCCAACCGATGGTCGCCAGGAAGAAGTTCTGAATATAGGCGTCTTCAATCTTTTCCAGATAGCTTTCGATTTCGGCGATCTTGGCGTTGAACAGATCGTTTTCAATCGGTGCAAAGTAGATGGACACCGATAGTTCATTAACCATGGCATACGCTCGGGAGGCCGGGTCACCAAGTCGTTCAGCCATTGCGGTCAGCTCTTGCTGAACACCATGTGCCTTGCGGAATTTTCCATTGCAGACGAGACAGGAAACGTAGTGATGCAGGAAAAGGGCGTGATGGCTGCTGTCTCCAGCTTCTTCGAGGATCGGCCGAACATTATCAGCTAGTTCGATCAGTTTGAGCACACGCATCGAAATATTCGAGCACAAGGCAAAATCTGCAAGAAACTCCACAAATTGCTCATTCGTGGCGCAGCCCGGATCGCTTTGATAAAGTTCGAGTGCAGAAACAAAGTACTTGTTGGCTTCGTCAAGGGAGTAGATGCCCAAGCTCTTTACACCTGCCAAAGTGCTGTACTTGAAGGCCTGATCCGTTCGATCTGTGAGCCCATAGTGATGGGCAAGGGTTTCAGCAACTTCCTGAAGTCGGTTCGAGTTTCTCAACTCCAACATATCCGCGATGGCCAGATGCAGTGCCGACCGGCGAGTTGATACGAGGCTTTGGTACACCGAGTCTCGCAGCAGGACATGTTTGAAAATATAGTCGGAAGAGTTGGTTTCCCGATAAAGAACGTCTAGAGCTTGCAGCCTTTGTAGCGCTGCCCCTACGCCGCCGGGCTTTTCAACCAGTTGAGACAACAGGCCAGGATCAAACCTTCGTCCAATGACAGCGGCTGCTTGCAACAGCTCGCGGTCTTCTGGTTTGAGGTGTTCCATTCTGGCGGCGAGCAGGCCACGCATACTTACGGGCAGTTCATTCTCACCTTTGCCAACTTCAAAATAAGCTCGTCCTGCATCAACTCTCAGGGTGCCTTCATCTAGCAGGAAACCTAGTAGCTCCTCTCCAAAAAGAGGGTTTCCTCCAGCACGTTCTGTCAATTGGGAAGCCAGGTCGTCCGGCAATGTATCTACCCCGAGCCGCGTCTGGGCCAGATAGGTAATATCGTCAGACGGTAACGGGCCGAGCGAAATCGTTGTTACACCGGCATGCGCATTCCAACCCGGAGTATATTCCGGGCGCCGCGTCTGGATGATCAGCAGGTTATTCTGCTGACCACTTTCAACCAGATTTCGAACAAGCTCTTCTGAAGCGGAATCGATCCAATGTGCATCTTCAATCAGCAGGATCACTTTGCCATGCGCACATTTTGCCTTCATCAAAGCTGGCAGCAGTTCGCGCGTGCGCAGACCGATCAAAACTCCATCAAGCCCGTCAAGTGCACCTGCGGGAGGTTTCAGGCCCAGCAAGTTGAGCAGTAAGCCCAAGTTTTCAGCCGAGTGCAAATCCGCGGCGGTCAATCCCTTTTCCAGCTTGCGAGCCACTTCTGTCGGATCATCGGCCTCGCGAATTTTGAACGCACTGCGCATGATTTCCAGAAAGGGCAGGAAGGGCACCTGCTGACCATCCGCAAAGCAATAGCCGGAAAGAACCGAGGCTTCTTCGGAAGGCACTCTCTTAAGAAATTCGAACACAAGGCGCGTCTTGCCCAAACCGGGCTCAGCGACCAGATCAATGACGGACAGGGCGTCATCTACATTGGCCAGCGCATCGAATAGCTGGTTCAGTTCCCCAACTCGCCCGACATAGCTGCTGAGCCCACGCGCAATAGAGGCATCAAAGCGTGTTGCATCATTGCTGACCGACTGCAATTGCCAGAGCTTCTGCGGTTTGAGCAAACCTTTGATCTGATGCTCACCGTTGAAGCTCAGATCGGCGACCCATTCGACTAGTCGACGTGTCGTATCGCACATCAAGGTACCAGCTGGCGGTGCAAGATTCTCAATGCGCGCCGCGAGATTGACCGTGCTGCCAACCGCAGTTGTTGGTCCGTCTTCGCCCTGCACCGCGGCCATCAGGACAGTTCCGGAACTGATGCCAACACGCATGCGTGGGCGTACCCCGAATTCTGCTTCCAGATCATCCGCTGCTGTCGCCAGGGCTTTGTGAATCGCCATCGCTGCCCGGCATGCGCGCAGTGCTGCATCTTCAAGTGCTTCCGGGATGCCGAACAAAGCCATGATGCTGTCGCCAGCAAAGTCGCGCACTGTACCGCCATGCTCCTCAACAGCGTTGGTCAGCGTCTCGTAGGTTAGGCGGACAAAATTGAGGGCCTTCTCTTCGCCAAGTTCGGCAACGATAGCAGTATAACCGACCATGTCCGCGAACAACACGGACACCTGGCGTCTTTCACCAAGGCTAGCTTGCTGTGACACTGGTATGTTCGCAACATCCCCCATCTGAAAAACCTATCTACTACAGCAAAGGTTGTCCCGCCAGACTTACGCAACATCACGTGGCCAAGGTTCATTGAACGGCAGCCAAAATGTCACGCATTACACAGCTAAGGGTTGAACCGGGTTGCTGATTGCGCAAAGTCGATCTTGTTTTTGAGATCAGGCTGAATAAACAAGTTTCAATCCGGGCCGAGGCCATCTGGTCTTGTAGATCTTGCCTGTGCTTGAGGCGGTAATCCACAAGTCACGCATGTCACTGCCACCGAAGCACATGTTGGTTGTGAAAAGATCTGGTATTTCAACGTGTTCCGTGGTTCCGTCGAGATTGAATACTGTGATGCCACCGGTGAACAATGTTCCCACGCAAACACGTCCGTCTTCTTCGACCTTGAGACTATCAAGCCACTGGTATCCGGGTAGCGTTTGAACAACATTTCCCGGCATTCCGGGCAAAGGTCCCGGCTTCACTTTACCGGGAGCAGTGATTTCCATCGCCCAGAGACGTCCGTAAACAGTGTCTGATACGTAAACAGTCTTGCCATCTGGCGACAGTCCCACACCGTTTGGCATCGGTATGGTGGCGGCTTTGGTCAGGGATTTTCCGTCGATGGTTGCATAATATAGGCCGCCATATCGCGTCGATTCTTCATCCTGAATGCCCGTGTCAGTGAACCAAAATCCCCCGGAAGTGTCGAAAACGATATCGTCCGGAGCGATGAGGCGCTTTCCGTCATACGAATCGTAGAGTTGAGTTACTTCCCCCGTGTCCAGATCTACACGGTGGACTGATCCTCCCTTGTAGTTCGGTCGTATCGGGGCAGGGACCGTAATTTGCTCGGGGCCGTAGGGCACAAAGCTGTAGACGCCACCATTGTTACAAACATATGCGGCGCCATCAGGGCCGATGGCAATGCCATTCGGACCCCCCGGGATTTCAGCAACTACGCTGACTTTGCCATCTTCGCTGAGACGCAGCAGTGTCTGTTCTTTGATATCGACGAAAAGCAGTGATCCGTCATCCATTGCCACAGGGCCTTCAGGAAATCCCAGCCCGTTGCACATTTCTTCCAGTTTCAATGACATACCGCTCCTCCTCATATCATGCTGACCAATAACACTGTGAATTCACTGCAGGCCAGATGATTTGCTTTTTAGCTGTTAAGAAACGCCGGATCCTGAAGTTGGGTCAAGACGGATAACCGGCTACTTCTGCTATCGTGATGTCGAAGTTGCAGGGTGAAAACTCTTCACTGCCAAATAGGAAGCAGGTGGTGAACCAAACCTGACGCTGCAAGCAACTTTCAGGTATGGGTCAGGTGGGGCAACATGCCACGATCCGTAATTCTTGCAACTCTGTTTCTTTTGGTATACCGCCGCATACAGCAAGCTTCTCCGGGTTCGCCAGTCACTGCTGAGGCCCATCGTTCAAGCTTCATTTAACGCTTATACGTCGGGAAAATCATGAGCCTGTTCACAGACTACCTAAATGAGATTGAAACGCGCAAAGGGCAGGGGCTGCACCCAAAGCCTATCGAAGACGGCGCGCTCACAAAAGAAATCATCTCGCAAATAAAAGATGTTGAAAATGAACACAGGCAAGAATCCCTGAAGTTCTTCGTATACAACACCTTGCCGGGCACAACCAGCGCTGCAGGCGAAAAGGCTGGGTTCCTGAAAGAGATCATTCTAGGCACGGCGACCGTTGAAGAGATTTCACCGGCTTTTGCCTTTGAGCTTTTGTCGCACATGAAGGGTGGCCCTTCCGTCGACGCCCTTCTTGATCTGGCGCTAGGGGATGATCTGGAGATCGCTCAGCAAGCGGCCGAAGTGCTGAAAACACAGGTATTTCTGTATGAAGCAGATACTGACCGCCTGGCGTCTGCCTACGCCGCTGGTAATGCGGTCGCCAAAGAAGTTTTGGAAAGCTACGCCAAGGCCGAGTTCTTTACCAAGCTTCCCGACATCGATGAGGAAATTCAGGTTGTAACATACATTACCGCAGAAGGTGATGTTTCGACCGACCTTCTTTCGCCTGGTAATCAGGCTCACTCCAGGTCTGACCGTGAATTGCATGGTAAATGTATGATCTCCGAAGCGGCTCAGGTCGAAATTCAGGAACTGCAGAAGCAGCACCCGGACAAGCGCGTCATGCTGATCGCGGAAAAGGGGACCATGGGCGTGGGTTCGTCCCGGATGTCGGGCGTGAACAATGTGGCTTTGTGGACTGGTAAGCAGGCAAGCCCCTATGTGCCATTCGTCAACATCGCTCCGATTGTGGCTGGTACGAACGGTATTTCGCCGATCTTTCTGACAACCGTCGGAGTGACAGGCGGCATTGGGATTGACCTGAAAAACTGGGTCAAGAAACTTGATGCAGACGGTCAGCCGGTCCTGGATGACAATGACGAACCGGTTCTTGAGCAAGCCTACTCGGTTGATAATGGCACTGTGCTGACAATCAACACCAAGACGAAAAAGCTCTATGACGGCGATAAAGAGCTGGTTGATATCTCTTCGTCACTGACCCCGCAAAAAGTCGAGTTCATCAAGGCCGGCGGCTCCTATGCGATCGTGTTTGGTAAAAAGCTTCAGAGCTTCGCTGCACAGACACTCGGCGTTGAAACGCCACCTGTCTTTGCTGCGTCCAAAGAGATCTCGCATGAAGGACAAGGCCTGACCGCGGTTGAGAAGATCTTCAACAAGAATGCAGTTGGTGTCGCCGACGGGGCCGTCCTGCATGCCGGATCGGACGTTAGGGTCAAGGTGAACATCGTCGGTTCGCAGGACACAACCGGCCTGATGACTGCACAAGAGCTTGAGTCCATGGCCGCGACCGTGATCTCCCCGACTGTTGACGGTGCGTATCAGTCCGGGTGCCATACCGCCTCGGTCTGGGATTTCAAGGCGCAGGAAAACATCCCAAAGCTCATGAGTTTCATGAACAAGTTCGGCCTGATCACCGCACGGGATCCAAAGGGTGAATACCACGCCATGACGGACGTGATTCACAAAGTTCTAAACGATATCACGGTCGATGACTGGGCAGTTATCATCGGTGGCGACTCTCACACCCGTATGTCAAAGGGTGTAGCCTTTGGTGCGGACTCGGGAACCGTTGCGCTTGCTTTGGCAACAGGTGAGGCAACGATGCCAATCCCGGAATCCGTGAAGGTTACGTTCAAAGGAACCCTCAAGGATCACATGGACTTCCGTGATGTGGTACATGCAACGCAGGCTCAGATGCTGAAGCAATTCGGAGACAATGTCTTTCAGGGACGCGTCATCGAGGTTCACATCGGCACGCTGATCGCAGATCAGGCATTCACCTTCACCGACTGGTCGGCTGAGATGAAGGCCAAAGCATCGATCTGTATTTCCGAAAACGAAACGCTGATTGAATCGCTCGAAATCGCCAAGAGCCGCATCCAGATCATGATCGACAAGGGAATGGACAACCAGGCCCAGACTCTTCAGGGCTTGATCGACATCGCCGATAAGCGCATTGCCGAGATTAAATCCGGCTCAAAACCCGCCCTGACCCCCGACTTGAATGCAAATTACTTTGCAGAACTGGTCGTGGATCTAGATCAGGTCGACGAGCCCATGATTGCGGACCCTGACGTCAACAATGAAGACGTCTCCAAGCGGTACACACATGATACGATCCGGCCTGTCTCTTACTACAACGGTGAAAAGAAGGTTGATCTGGGTTTTGTCGGCTCATGCATGGTGCATAAAGGTGATTTGAAGATCGTCGCACAGATGCTTCGTAACCTTGAAAAGACGCATGAAAAGATCGCGTTCAATGCTCCGCTGGTTGTTTCGGCTCCGACTTACAACATCATTGATGAGTTGAAGGAAGAGGGCGATTGGGCAGTTCTGCAAAAGTACTCGGGGTTCGAGTTCGACGATGCGGCACCCAAAAGCGCAGCTCGGGTCGAATATGAGAACATCCTGTATCTTGAACGTCCGGGATGTAACCTTTGCATGGGTAACCAGGAAAAAGCCGCAAAAGGTGATACCGTCCTTGCCACATCCACACGTCTGTTCAAGGGCCGGGTTGTTGAGGATTCGGCTGAGAAGAAGGGCGAGTCACTGTTGGCATCAACTCCTGTAGTTGTCCTGTCGGCCATTCTGGGTCGCACCCCGAACATGGATGAATACAAGCGCGCTGTAGATGGAATTGACCTGACGAAATTTGCGCCTCCACTTCAGAAAACACCGGGTCAGCGTTCGATCCACTACTAACCATCAGAGCCCCCAGGACTAACAGTTTTGGGGGTTTTCTCTTGGTTTGATCACAAGCAGGGTTTGGGTTTCCGGTCAGAAATCGCTGATCTGCCAGAGCGATCGATCGTGTCCAAAACTATCAGGCTATTGGTGCGCCTTTACCCCTACCGGATAATGATGATGAAACCTTGCGATTCCGAATAGCGGGACGAAGCGGCCATCGTACTTACCACCGACGACCGCTGTCTTAATTTTCAGCAGTGAACTCAAGTCAGACAAAGTCACTCGCTGAGCGCGAGATTAGTCCCACTGCGGCATGAACGCTTCTGCGTATCGCGCACCAAATCCTCCCTTCGGAAGGATTTCCGCGATAGCTTTCAAGTCATCAGCATTCAGATCAAGTTCTGCCGCGCCGACGTTTTCTGTCAGTCGTTCCTGACTACGTGTACCTGGGATAGGAGCGATGTTGTCGCCTTGTGCCAAAAGCCACGCCAGCGCAAGTTGTGAGACAGATGCGTTCTTCGTTTTGGCGAGCGCTTTGAGTTTTTCAACCGCGTTGACGTTCTTTTCATAGTTGCCGGGCTGCCAACGTGGGTCAAACTTTCGGAAATCGGTCTCCTCATAGTCGTTCGCAGGTTTTGCGTGACCTGCCAGGAACCCGCGCCCTAGTGGTGAATAGGGAACAAAACCAATCCCGAGTTCGCGCAGTACTGGAAACAGCACTTCTACATCCCGAGCAAAGAGCGAATACTCTGTTTGTAGTGCTGCGACGGGTTGCACAGCATGGGCACGTCGGAGTGTTTTTTCACCCGCCTCGCTTAGTCCGAAATGCAGCACTTTGCCTTCTTCGATGAGGTCAGCGACGGTGCCTGCAACGTCCTCAATCGGAACATTGGGGTCTGGCCGGTGCTGATAGAGAAGATCAATGCGGTCAGTATCCAGATAGCGCAGGCTGTTTTCGGTCACATTGCGAATGTTCTCGGGGGTGCTGTTCAAACCGATGCTCATACCGCCTTCAGGATCGGGTGAGAATCCGAACTTGGTTGCGATCACGATGTCATCGCGAAACTCTTTGACCGCGCGGCCAATGAATTTTTCATTCTCACCCCAGCCGTACAGTTCTGCTGTGTCGAAGAAGGTGACCCCTAAATCATAGGCTTTCTGGACAGCGGCAAGGGCGGACGCCTCATCACTTGTTCCATAGAAAGACGTCACCCCCATCGCACCATAGCCGAGGGCGGATACCTCAAGTCCATGGCTGCCCAGTTGTCGCTTTTTCATATCAATACTCCATTCTTGATTGATCGTTGTGGAGCATATGGGCATGGAGAAAGAGTCGTCCCTGCCTGATCATGTGCATTCATTGCCTGTTTCTGTCACGATATTGACTATCCACATAGGAATCGCCTTATTCCTTGCATGAAACAGCTATCCGATCTCAAAGAGCTTGCGTTGAAACATGCAGGCTCATCTGCGATTCCTGACTTGGAAATACATAAGCTGGACCAGCCTACAGAGTTGATCCCACTCATATATGAGCCAAGCGTTTGCCTGATTTTACAGGGCGAAAAACGCACCATCATCGGGGAAAAGGTGCTGGATTACTCGGGTGGCTCTTGCCTGATGATAGCAGCAGAATTGTCGGCGCTCGGACAAGTCACCCGCGCATCTGTCAGCGAACCTTTTCTGGCGCTTGCTTTAACGATCAATACAACCAAACTCGCTGACGCGATGCGAAAAGCCCCGGTATCTGAACACTCGGGCAATCAAAGCTTTGGGTTGCAGTCAGCTTCTGAATTGCTGATTGAAACTTGGGGCAGACTGTTGGGTATGCTCGACCGTCCAGATGAAATACAAGCGCTTGGACCTCTGTATGAGCAGGAACTTCTGTATAGGTTTCTCGTTGGACCAATGGGTCCATTCTTACGTCAGATTGGCACAGCAGATTCCGATCTATCCCGCATTCGTCAGACGATGGAATTCATACGTCAACATCATGCTGAACGATTAGAGGTCCGTGAATTGGCTGAATTGGCGGGCATGAGCCTTACGACCTTCCACCGTCGCTTTAAGAAAGTCGCAGGTATCAGCCCACTCCAATATCAAAAGCAGTTCCGGCTGCATGAAGCCAAGCGTTATCTGGTTGCCCGTGAAGGCAACGCTGCGTCGGTGGCTTACCGTGTAGGCTATGAAAGCACGTCCCAATTCAGCCGCGAATATCGACGACTATTTGGATTGCCGCCGCTTCAAGATGCTGCTGCGGAACGAGAATTGGCGAAGGTTCGCGCAAGTCAGTAAACTTACCTCCGAAGCAAACAAGTGCTTTGGACGCGTTTTAAGTCTGCCCTTTTGGCCTAATTAGCGCGAAATATGCGAACTAGATTGCTAGATATTCTTCACGAAGATTGGTGTCCTCAAGCACCTCTTTCGCCGTACCATCAAATACAATGGTTCCGGTATCTAGTATGATCGCACGGTCCGCCAACTCCAAAGCGCGTACGGCGTTTTGCTCAACAATGATCGTGGTCATACCCTGTTGCTTGACGTGAATAAGGGTCTTTTCGATTTCATCGACAATGACAGGAGCCAGTCCCTCATAAGGTTCATCCAAGAGTAAGACCTTGATGTCCCTCGCCAAGGCTCTGGCGATTGACAGCATCTGCTGTTCGCCTCCTGACAGTGTAATTCCCTCTTGTTTTCTACGCTCACCCAAACGTGGGAACAGTTCGTAAAGCCGTTCCAGCGACCATCCGATTGGCGGTGCAATCTGAGCAAGCTGCAGGTTTTCTTCAACAGTCAGTCCGGGAATAATTCGCCTGTCTTCCGGTACCAGACCAAGGCCTGCCGCGGCGGCTTCGTAGCTAGTCATGTTGTGTAACGGCTTATGGTCAAGCCAGATTTCACCATGTCTTACTTCAGGCTCTCCAACTCTCGCGATCGAACGAAGTGTTGAGGTTTTACCCGCGCCGTTGCGCCCGAGAAGAGCAAGAATTTCACCTTCGTGCACATTGAAGCTGACGCCTTGCACGATGTAGCTTTCTCCATAGTAGGAGTGCATATCCCAAACGGAGAGAAACGCAGGTGCCGTGCTGGCCAAATTGGCGTTTTTCGAAAAGTCAGGTTTCTCGTTCATAGCTTTTCCTTACGCAGCCTCGCCTAGATAGGCCTCGCGAACCTTGGGGTTACCGCGGATGTTTTCAGGAGTATCTTCAACCAGGGGTGTACCCTGAGCCAGAACAGTGATGCGTTCGGCAAGGCTGAAGACCACATGCATGTCATGCTCGATGATTGCGATGGTGATGTCGCGCTCATCCTTAATTTGTTTTAGCAGATCGATCGTGTTGTTGGTATCCGCCCTCGCCATCCCAGCCGTGGGTTCATCCAGTAGAAGTAGCCGCGGATTTTGGCTGAGGCACATGCCAATCTCAAGCCGCCGCTTGTCACCGCGCGACAGCGAGGCAGCATGCATTTCGCGTTTGTCTGCCATATTCATCTCTTCCAGCATGGCTTCAGCTTGATCGACGATGTCGCGCTCGTTTGCGATGGTCTCATATGCATGCATTCGGAATGCACCGTCCCGCATTGCAAAAATCGGGATCAACATGTTCTCCATCACTGTCAGCTCACCAAAAATCTCCGGCGTCTGGAACACGCGGCTAATACCCATCTGGTTGATCTGATAGGGTTCACGCCCCAACACAGAGGCGTTGTCGAACAATACGGAACCGGTGTCGGGCATAAGCTTGCCCACCAGACAATTTAGCAAAGTCGACTTGCCGGCACCATTGGGGCCAATGATCGCGTGAACCGAGTTTTCCTCAACACTGAGATTTACGTCCGTTAGTGCCTTGAGACCGCCGAAACGCTTGCTGACGTCTTTGACTCTTAGAATTGCCATGGCGCGCCCCTTATTCCGCCGGTTCCGTTTTGCCTGACGTTGCATCGTCGGCTTTTGATTTCTTGCGCTTGATCCGGTTAAGCAAACGCTGGCCACCTTCGACAAGACCACCTGGCAAGTAGATAACGACCAGCATGAAAAGGATGCCGAGCGTCAGATGCCAACCTTTTCCAATGAACGGATGGATCACGAACACTACCGCGTCCTCCAAACCGTCAGGCAGGAAAGCAAACCAACTGTGCAACACGTTGTCATTTATCTTCGAGAAAATATTCTCGAAATATTTGATGAAACCTGCACCCAGTACTGGACCGATCAAAGTGCCTGTACCACCCAGGATCGTCATCAGAACGACTTCACCCGAAGCGGTCCACTGCATACGCTCTGCGCCTGCAAGCGGATCCATTGCCGCCATCAGACCACCAGCTAGACCGGCATACATGCCAGAGATTACAAACGCCGCCAATGTGTACGGCTTTGAGTTTAGGCCGGTATAGCTCATCCGTTGCTGGTTTGATTTGACCGCCCGTAGCATCATGCCAAAAGGTGAGCGGAAGATACGGATGGACAGATAGAATACCATCATCATGATTATCGCACATAGATAGTATCCCGCGTTAAAATCAAAGCTCCACGCTCCCACGTCCATTGTATAGGTTGCGCGCATCGGCAGCCCGAATAGATGCGGCAGGTCTGGTGAGTTGGCGCCTTGCAAGATTTGCGGATCGTCTGCGTAAACCTGCAGGCCGGTTTCCCCGTTGGTTAGGTTGAACTTGGGGTTCGACAAAACAGAGTAGGCCAATGCAAAACTCATCTGCGCAAAGGCCAGAGTCAGGATCGAAAAGTAGATGCCCGACCGACGCAGACTGACATAACCAATCAGCAGTGAGAACACCCCGGCAACCACAACGCTGAGTGCGATCGCTGGAATGATATTGTAGCTCAGCAACTTGAACATCCATACGGCTGAATACGATCCGACACCCAAAAAGGCTGCATGACCGAATGACAGGTATCCTGTAAGGCCGAATAGGATGTTGAACCCGATGGCAAAGATGCCAAAGATCACGAAACGCTGCATCAAGTCCGGATAACCCGCGTTAAATTGCGCCATGGCGCTGCCTTCTGGGAACGGGTTCAGGATGAATGGGGCCAGCAGAGTGAGAAGGCCGACGATGATCAGAAGGCTGGTGTCTTTTTTGT
The DNA here is from genome assembly GCF_056537525.1 of Ruegeria sp. CE12. Taxonomy (NCBI): domain Bacteria; kingdom Pseudomonadati; phylum Pseudomonadota; class Alphaproteobacteria; order Rhodobacterales; family Roseobacteraceae; genus Ruegeria; species Ruegeria sp. CE12. The sequence continues at coordinate 60,898 of NZ_JBQFRS010000013.1, forward strand.
TCAGTCCAAACATCGATTATTCCTCCATCACGCCTTTGCGTCCCATCAACCCACGCGGGCGTGTCAGAAGCACAATGATGGCAACAAGGTAGATGATGATTTGGTTGATCCCAGGGATTGTCGTGGTGGCCCAGGTTGTTGAGGCAAAACTCTCCAGGATGCCCAGTAGAAAGCCAGCCAGCACGGCTCCGGGCAGCGAGCCCATGCCGCCGACAACAACCACAACAAAGCTAAGGACCAGAAAGTCCATCCCCATGTGATAATTTGGCGGGTTCAGCGGCCCGTACATTACACCGGCCAAACCGGCCACTGCGGCAGCGATACCGAACATGATCGTAAAGCGCCGGTCGATGTTTATTCCCAGTAATCCTACGGTCTCGCGATCCGCCATTCCGGCGCGCACGACCATGCCGAACGTGGTGAATTGCAGGAATGAGAAAACAGCACCGATGATCGCGACGGCAAATCCGAAGTAAACCAGACGCCAAATTGGATAGATTATGGCGTTAGGGTCAAATCCAACCATTGTGCCAAGGTCGATAGAACCGCTCAGCGCGTCAGGCGGTGGAGTTTGGATTGGATTGGCACCGAAGAAGTACTTTACGATTTCCTGCAACACAATCGCCAGGCCAAACGTCACAAGGATCTGGTCAGCGTGAGGGCGCTTGTAGAAGTGCTTAATCAACCCGCGTTCCATCACGTAGCCCACTGCCAACATGATCGGGATTGCAAACAGGACAGCCAGTGGAACAGACCAATCGATGATCGCCGCACCGGTCTCTGGGCCGAACCAGGCCTCGACGTAGGGTGTTTCAACCTTCAGCGGGTTACCCAGGAAGTCGGTTTGGCTCTCGTCGATGGTCACAAAGCTCAGGTTCATGAGCTTTTGCAGAGTAACGGCACAGAACGCACCGATCATGAACAGTGCCCCGTGGGCAAAGTTCACAACACCCAGCGTTCCAAAAATAAGCGTCAGCCCCAGCGCAATCAACGCATAGGCCGACCCTTTGTCCAGACCGTTCAAAATTTGCAATAGGATGGCGTCCATTGGCCCCACCTCAGGGTTGGTCAGTGTGAATTAAGTGGTTAACAGGATCAGCCCTGTTGAAGGTGTCTGGCCACCTTCCTGGCAGCCAGACTTAGACACGAGGACTTACGCGCCCGGGTTACACTCACCCAGTGAGCCACCGGCGAACATCGGATGCTCGGGGTCGTATTCGACCTGCGCGCGCGGCGTGATCTCGACGATTTCCAGAGTGTCATAGGCGTTGGTCGGGTTCTCGTTGCCACGAACGACCAACACGTCTTTGAAGCACTGGTGGTCCGCACCGCGGTACCAGGTCGGACCGTTGCCCAAACCGTCAAACTCGAAGTCTTCCAGAGCTTCGACAACGCCGCACGGGTTGAATGTACCAGCACGTTCACAGGCATCCGCATAAAGTAGAACTTGTGCATAGCAGGTCTGTGCAGAGTTGGACGGCGGTTTGCCGTACTTCTCACCAAACGACTTCACAAAGGCCTTGGTGCCCTCATCTTGCAGCTGCCAGTTCCAGTTCATCGAACCCAGCACGCCTTTGATGTTCTCGCCTGCACCAGCGGCCATCAGTTCCGAATACAGCGGAACGACGATCTTGAAGTCCTTGCCGTTGGCCACCTTGTCAAGCAGGCCGAACTGAATAGCGTTGGTGAGCGAGTTCACCATGTTGCCGCCGTAGTGGTTCAGAACCAGAACATCAGCACCCGAATTCAAAACCGGAGTGATGTAGGACGAGAAGTCCGTGGACGCGAGCGGTGTTTTGACAGTGTTGACCGTTTCCCATCCCAAAGCTTCTGTCGAGGCAACAATGGACTCTTCCTGAGTCCAACCCCAGTTGTAGTCAGCCGTCAGGTGATAGGCGCGACGCTCATTGCCCATCTCGGCGGCCAGCACCGGTGCAAGGGCAGCACCCGACATGTAGGCGTTGAAGAAATGGCGGAAACCATTTGCCTTCTTGTCTTTGCCAGTCGTGTCGTTGGCGTGGGTTAGGCCCGCCATGAAGATCACGCCTGCTTCTTGACAGAGGCCTTGCACAGCAACGGCCACACCCGATGACGAACCGCCATTGATCATGATGGCGCCGTCTTTTTCGATCATCGATTTTGCCGATGCACGCGCAGCGTCTGACTTGGTCTGCGTGTCGCCTGTGACGAACTCGACCTTCTTTCCAAGAATACCGTTGCCCTTCAGTGCCTTCGAAGTGAAGGTGTTCAAGCAACCGCCATCTCCTTCACCATTGAGATGTTCGACGGCCAGCTGTTGCGCCAGCAACTCGTCGTTACCCTCTTCAGCATACGGCCCAGTCTGGGGAACATTGAAGCCCAGGGTTACGGACCCTCCGGTTGGTTCGTTGGTGTAAGCAGCAGCCGACGAAGCCGTAAAGATCGTAGGCAGGGCCAGACCGGTACCTGCGACGGCACCAGACTTCAACACGCCGCGGCGTGTGACAGATTTATTGGTCATTAATTCCTCCCATTTCCCTTTCTTTCGTCATTTGGCTCCTCTTCCAGCAGACGAAAGCGCACTTATGTGCAAATCAATAATGGAAAGCCGAAGGAAAATTTCACAACAAATTGCTGGATTTGAAATAAAATTTTGTAAATTTATTCACCAATTGCAGCTATATTTGTAAATTTTTTTCAGGCTGGTAGTGCTAACTAATATGATTCCTGACAGTTAGATGCAAAAAAACTATTCCTAATGTTCTGTCCTGAATGGCTTCGCACGCTTTAGTGGGCAGAAGCTGAGGCTAATTCGTAAGTGCGAAGCAGTATTTTCTGTTTCAGTTTGATACTAGATGTTCACAGAGACTAGGTGCCTGCCGTCAAAGGAGCCTGATTTAACATTTGCCTGTTTTGGGCTCCATGCCGCATTTCGCTGCATTGTTATTCGGCGACCTGTCACAGCCCAAAGCGGAAATTCGCAAGTAAACTTAGCAGATTAAGCGATGCGTAAAGAAACTTGCCATACAGCGGCAAAAACCACGTATGGGACGACCAGCGGCTAACGTGATTCATGTCAACAAACGCAAGGATCAGAGAAAGAACTCTGCCCTTTCCACTACCCAAACCATTGCGACCAGACTTGCGCACGCGGCAACGACAGCGCGAGAGCTGACCCAGATACGGCCTGGTTGTTTGCGCAACAACAACACCAGGGGCCAGACCAATAGAACGATCATGACTTGTCCGGCCTCTACCCCAACATTGAAGGCCAGCAAGCTGTGCCAAACGTTCGGTGCATCAACACGTAGAATTTGATGCAACATGAAGGAGAAACCAAACCCGTGCAGCAACCCAATCCCGGACGTGATGGCAAAAGCCTTCAGGTCGCCATGTCCATTCTCTGGTGGCCAAACCGCCATCGCAGCAGCGTAGATAATTGAAAGTGCTATTGCCAGTTCGACAGTTGGGATGAACCACGCTCCGCTCGGCGCGAAGCCAAAAAAACCTAAAATCAGTGTTGCCGTGTGGCCCAATGTAAACCCTGTGACGCGGGCTAACAGGCTGTGTAAGTTCAATGCACCGATGATCATACAAAGCACAAACAGAACGTGATCGGGACCTTCCAAAATATGCCGAATACCTTCGACAAAGAAGGTCGAAGCGGCTGCGGTTGCTGATCTGGAAACTTCGACCGGGGTATGCATCAGGCCCCGCGCACGAAATGTCCGAACATCCTGCCCGTTATAGTCGAGGATCAGGTTCGCCGTTTCTTCTTGTTCAGGAAGTCCCGGATCAGAAGTGTAGGATAAACTGTATGCTCCAACCTCTCCCGTCACAAAGCGCAGATGTACGTCAACCATCACCTCGCCAACATAAATCTCCTCGGTTTTTGGAAGCACATCTCTTGGCGCAAGTGCTGAACGCGCCTCATCAAGCGTGGCAAACCCAGGTTCTTGCCCCGACGGGTGCAGTCTTATCGAGACGATTTCTGGTGTTTGTTGGTGACCGTCGATAGATAGCACAAAGCCGTTTTCAGCAATACGAGCCAAGCCGGTTGGATCTTTTTGCAATGCGACCTGATCCAAGTAGTGCATCAGCACCCCATCTTCGATCAGATTGTATGTGTAAGGAGCTGGTTCGGGCAAACCGTCCGGGCCTTCGGGACCGACGAGTTCCGCAACCAGATACGGCATGGGAAGGCGCAAATAGACATCTAAGCCATCTTCCGAATGGGCCACATGATGAATGCGGACATTCTGGTTTAGATTGAAATGCGCCTCTGCTCTGCCTGCGCACAAAAAGATCATGGCAAACAGGAACGTGGCAAAAAACAACCTAACCACTACCACAGAATTACCCTCCTGTTTTGGCGCTGATAATCGTCAGGTCATCAAGCATCCAATGGTCGCCATTCCGCGAAACGTCTAGCAAGCCGCGATAAGAAACCGTTTGCCTGTGTAGGTGCCCCCAATGACCTCCGCTTACACGGGCGGTCCAATTGGCGAGGGCCTGATGCTGATGTCTGTCTTCGCCGGGCGAGAAGCTCTCGACGTTCAGGTCTGAAATCGCTTCCACTCGTGCCAAGGCGCCAGAGGGCAGGGTAACCGACAAGCCACGACGCATCTCTGCTTGAACCTTTTCGCGATTGATGGCTTCGACATATGGCTCCATCGCCGCCACGGTATTGTCATCTCGCGTCTCAAGCATCGTGGTTCCGATGTTGGTCAACAGGCCTTCTACGATTTGATGCGTCGCGATCTCATCCGGCTCGGGCGCTGTCGACAAGTTGTTCAGTGAGTAAGGGACAATCGCAGCGGCACCGAATGCCCCGGTCAGGCCAAGCAAGATCAGACGCTGACCGTTTGCACGTTGCGACGAATAATAGGCGCATACCAAACACAGAAAACCAAAGCCGAACGCAAGCGAAGGCACCTGAGCTACACCTGCGACTTTGACGACGACCGGGCTCGTTTTCGGATTAACCCAAGTTGTCAGATGATTGTTCCAACTTACAACAGGATCGGATGCATAAATCTGCGAGGGAACCGCCCCTGCCGGATCGGAGAGGGTGATCGGAATAACTTCCAGACCATCTGGGAAAAGCTCCCAAGCCAGGTCAACTCGGCTCGGCAAGGTCTCAACCGGATAGGAAAGGACAACACCCAATAGCATCGTCTTTCGGTTAGCCTCTGATTCATCCGGAAGAACACGCAAACCTTCGGCACCAACTTTGATACGTGAAACCTGCACCGTTTCCGGTTTCATCGGCTTGCCGTCTACGGCGAGCGGGTTTCTAGTCGCAAGAAAGTCCGATACGCCAGACTTGATCCTGGCGACATCATCTGGAGTTAATCGCTCTGCGCCTTCAAGGTCCAAATCCGCCCAAGTTTCGAAGTCTTTCAAACGCAATATGATCTCGTGCCGGACGACACGCGGTTCCATGGCCAAGAACGACATCATCGGAGACTTGTGGTGGCGGGTGAGGTTTGGGTTCTCAAATTTGCTAAACCAAGGATCATCCCAATCTGGCAGCATTGTCTCAGCCTGAGAAAGGTAACGATAGTCTGTCACCGGAACGCCCATGTGCTCGACCACAACGCCGAGTGAAGCCAAGGGAATCCCGTCTGGACTTAGCGGGGGAATGAATGTGATCCGTTCAGGCTTGCCATTGAACGGAAACTCCATATCCACGAAGACGACATTTTCGCTGCGTGGCCGCGGTCGATACAGAGCGCTCGCGGCTGTTTGCCGGGAAATTCTGGGGCGTACATCAATCGTATTCGTTGTGCTGGTCAGTTCCTCTTCGTCTGCCCAGATTTGAAGGTTTTGACCCGTTCGCTCTGCCAGCGACGTACCTGAACCATCATCTGGAATAACGAATATGGGATAGTCGCTCAAATCGACCTCAAGGATTACCCGCACATGATCAGGCTGCACCGAAAGCTCAACAAAGTTCGGCGCGGTTTCTCCGCCGTAGGGGGACACGAGGTCAGCAATCGATTGGTTCGCGCTAAACGTAAGACTGGCGAGCATTGAGCCCAACCAAACGCATATCGTGCCGCATTCTCCAACTTTAGAAATGAAACGCGACAGCAGCATAGATGCCATTCTGATCCACATCATAGGCAAACTCCCCGCCCGTGCGGTCAGTGGAATAGTCAATTCCATAGAACTGATAGCCAAACCGCAGGGACGTGTTCTCCCAGCCTTTCCAGTCAAAACCAGCCAGAAGCAGGTATTGCAGGTCATCGCCGTTCACGCCGAAACCACTCAGTTCAGCGCGACTAGCGAAACTCCATTTCTCGTTGATTTCCATCGCATAGCGGAGTGCGATCATTGGCTCGAACCAGTCTTCCGTTCCGCCCAGCGTTACGCCGGGTCCGGGGCCTGCAATGTTGATCTCTTGTTTAAGTCGGTTCCACTGAACGCCAATTGCAGCGTCTGCCGCATAGCGTCGACCCGAAGCAAGGACCCCGTTTGCGAACCGGTAAGCCCCCTGAACGTTTACAAAGGTCTGCCGGACATCAACATCAACGCCTGCTCGCCCGCCCGGTAGAGTTCCGTCTTCACCAAGCCTTACATAGTAGAGCTCGGAAATGATCCCAAAGTCTCCGTTCCAACCCTCGTAGCGTACGGAGGCGGCACCTTGGAGAACATCGAGAACCTCGCTCAGGCTCAGGTCCAGATCGACGCTTGTACCATCAATTGTCGATGTACCCGTCGTGCTGAGCGGCAGGAACAGATAGGGCGTAATGGAGTGTCGCCACCCGCCTTCATCATCTTCTGAACGCGCAAGAGACTGAGCGTTCGCCGCATGGGATGCCGCAATAATCAACCAACCAACACAGACCAGATGGCGATAAATCAAAGATGTGTGTCGCATAAGGAAACCCGATCAGATTTAGGTAAAACCGGCGCGTGTTGAAGTCGCGCCGGTCAAGTCTGTTTTAGTTGTCACCCGGGTACGGGAACTCTTGGCCCAACACTTCTGACGCTTCTTCGTAGATCGGACGCAAGACGTCATCTACGTCGTCAACACCCCCGAGAGTGAACTCTGAAAATGTGAGAACCTCTTGCGGCACACCAGCTTTTTCTGAGAAATTGATCCGATCCTGCATGTCGGGTGCTTGCGCCGGAGCTGCCAATGGCGGTGCCCAAGTTCTTTCCTCGGTTGCGGCCATACGGATGGTTATGTCGTCCTTGGTGACGTTCCATACCATAAAGTCGTCTGCCAGACTGAGCGGGCCGTCATAGGTTGATCGAATACGCTGGTAGACCGAGTTGACCGTGTCGAAATCGTTAAAGAAATGATACGCGACGGCCATTCTTGGTTGGATGTCACTCATCACCTTTCCAAAGGCTTCAGGTGCTGTGTGGACTTGGGTTCCGACCAATAGTGCCGATTCAGGTGTAAACTTCATCTTGGTGACCAGTTCAGGTACGGCGATGAAACACTCGTGGATCGCGAGATCTGCATTCTTTGCGTATTCTTTGAACCATTTGTTCGGATAGGTGTCCGAGCTGAACACAAATTTCAGCCCATTCCACTCCAAAGCATAACTAACCGAGCCATCAATTGCGTGGATTGCTGGAAAGGACCGGATCGTTACACCATTGTTCTCGTAGACCACTTGGTTTTCACCTTTGTAGTCGAATTCGTTGATTTCCAAGCTGTATCCGCGAAAATCTGTATTACCTGCACGCGCGGCCAGATCCCAGGTCAACATCCGGCGCATATTTTCAAGCGCATAAGCTGTCCCTAACTCTTCCACAGGACCGCTTGGCCCCCAAACCCGCAACGGAACATTTCGACCCATCAACGCTCCGCCGATGAACAGGTCATGCAACGCGCCGAAATGGTCAGTATGCAGATGGCCGATGAAAACCTTGTCCAAATAATTGTACGGGATTTGCAGGGAAGAAATTCGCTCGGCCGATCCCGAACCAATGTCGAACAAGAACTTGTCTCCGTTGCCCAGTTCCACAAGGAAACACGCAGCAGCCTGAGCAGCCCGCGTTGTAGGCATTCCAGTTCCGCAGGCAATAACTCGCATCTCGTCTTCGGCGAGATCTTCGGTATTGGGGTAGTACACATCGCGCGGGCGATCACGCACCATCGTCGGAGAAACTTCTTCTGTTTCCTGCGCGTATGCTGCCGAGGGGGCAACTACATCAAATACCGCGTCGGTAATCGCTTGAGGGGAGACAGCCCAAGCGCCAAACATCACACCAATTGCGAAGTTCCTGCTAAGACTCCTGTAATTCAAATGTTGAGCCATGTGTCATCCTCCAGTCGCTTGGTGGTTTGGCAAGCTGGAACTGCGGATTTTTGCGCTCCGGCCCGCTGTTTTGGTTACAAGCCTGAGGCTTAGGGAACATACACGTAAGTGACTCACGGTGAATAACGGGGTGACTCACGCACTGATAATTGCAAAAATACGAATATGGTACGACATCCTGAAATCGTCTCGGACGGTGAGAAACGCGCTGCCTTAGGCAGGTTGCTTGCTGACGCTCATCTAGATGGATCCGATAGACTTCAGGCGTTCCTGACGTACATCGTCGAGGAAGAACTCGCTGGGCGCGGCGAGGAAATCCGCAGCAAGACTATCGCCCAAGATGTTTACGACCGCGATACCTCGGAGGGAACTGATCCGGAGAACATCGTTCGCGTCGATGCTCGGCGGCTTCGCCAGTTCTTGGAACTGCATTACGAAGGTATTGGAAAAGATGATCCGGTACGACTGTGTATCGATAGCGGTGGATATAGGCCGCGGTTCGAAGCCGTTTCAGGCACCGGTACAGTATCAATCTCGACTGAAGTCAAACGTTTTGGACTACCCATAGGCGCGTTCGCAATAGGGGCTTTCGTTGGCGCATTGGTCGCAGTCGGTCTTGCCCAAGATGGACAAGAAACTGCTTCTGCTGAAGTGAGCGGCTTGCCTGCAACTGATTCCAACGCGTACTTGCAGCGCGCTGCAATTTACGAAAAATCCCCGGCCGCGCTACAAGCGTTCAATTTGGCGCAACAAGCGCGAACAATGATCTTTCCGATCTTCGACCAACAACGCCAGTTATTGGTTCTCACCGTGTTCGAAGGCGTGATCGAAATCGACCCAGAGTATTTCGGTGGATATGCCGGTGCAGCGCAAGCACTCGCGTCCCTTGCGGTGATAACTCCACCGTCCGATGCCAAGACCGAATACGCTGATGCCGCCATGAAGATGGCAAACCAAGCGGTTAGCCTTGCTCCGGACCAAGCCTGGACTCAGTCCGCTAAAAGCTGGGCCTTTTTCGCCAATCGCAACTACGATGCAGCTTTGCAACTCGGTAGACGGGCCTCAAAACTTGATCCGAATGATGGAGCGGTTCTCGACTTTCTTGGCGCTGTGGCTTTGTTTTCCGGCGCATTCGAGGAGGCTATCGAGACCGCAGACAGGCTCACGTTGCTGGATCCCAGCAACCAGAGGTTTGCCAATCGAAACATTTCGGGCGCGACGCACTTTCATCTGGGTGAATATCAAACAACGGTAGAGCGCTTTGAAGAGGCTAAGCAACTTGGCGATCCGCTTAGCGCTCCTTCTCTGGCTTATGTGACGGCAGCGCTGTCAGCCATGGGGCAAAACCAAGCGGCCAAAGCCAAGCTGGCTGAACTTGAGCGTGCATGGCCGAACGCGCCAATAGACGCGATACTCAAAAGTATCCACAAAGACGTCGAGAACGCAGAAGCCGTATTACGCGAATTACGAAAACAAGGATGGGTAAGCTCTGTCCGATAGGGTGATTCACGACAGTGAGTTACAGTGCCAAGGTCATAGTTTTTCGCTTGTGGAAGTACTGAAGTCGAAACTCACTCCGCCTATCCGCCAGCAGCAGAAATTGTTCATGACTGTCCTGATAGCGCAGCCGGTTTGCAAGCGAGCCTGTATAGTGTCCGTTGTGAAGAGGCCCCGTAGTGCGATCACCTGTTAGAATGGTTGGTTTGTTCATTTGCGTCTTCTCATGAAAGGGAAGGTGGCGCATCGGGAAGCTCGGAAAACAAAAGGCCGCCCATGCGGCGGCCTCGGAATACGTTTGGTCATCCGGCCACCCTGTCAGGAGGCCAGCCACCAAGTCATTGCGATGATCGTAGTATTTTCCATGGAATACTGACTATCGTCTGTGAAATTACTGGTCAATCAATTGGTAGAGAGGGCTTGAGGCTGACCTCGGATGCGGTGCAGCACGTTCGCTTTGCGATGCAAGTACGGCCCAATGAGGACCTTCACCGCATAATATCTATGTTGCGGCGTGGCCCGCTAAACCGGACCTTCGCTGCATCAGTAACATCGGGGTACTTGCGAACTCACAAAACGCAGGACTTAGCAGGTATTCAAGTGTGACAACCGACTGTCAACTTTGGAAGGTCAGTAGTCAGAATTCACCACTTCTTTTGGTAGAAAATCGATGCAACCTTTAGCGCATCTCAGTGCGCCAACTACGTATTTCCACTGTTTCATTCAGCTATGGGCATAGTAAATGACTTGAAAAACAGTTTTGGACTTAGAATTGACATGAATTAGTCCAAAATTTCGATGACTTGAGTGGTGTTGAAGCCCATGTCAGCCCACCAAGCTGGCTGCAAACCAGAGAACCTCGAGCAACGAGCACATGATCAAAGTCACGAACTTCAGCAAACAATACAAAGGCTTCACGGCCGTGAAAGACCTTAGCTTTTCGGTTGAACCCGGCCAAATCCTAGGGCTGGTCGGTTCGAATGGTGCAGGCAAGACGACGACCCTACGTGCCTTGTGCGGGATTGTCCCTCCGACCTCGGGGCGCCTCTTGGTTGCGGGCCATGACATTGTACGCGAGCCAATCAAAGCCAAACGGAACATCGGCTATATTCCTGATGATCCGCGGCTTTTTGACACCATGACGGTCTGGGAACATCTGGCATTTACTGCGGCGGCTTACCAACTCGCTGATTTTGAGGAAACCGCCGAAGCGCTTCTTGTGTCCTTCGAGCTTACCCATAAGCGCGATACGCTCGTCCATAACTTGTCTCGCGGTATGCGCCAAAAGGTGGCGATCGCCTGTGCCTTTTTGCACGATCCCAAGGTGATCCTGTTCGATGAGCCTCTGACGGGGCTTGATCCGCAGGGGATCCGGGGCATCCAGCAGGCGATCCGAGAACGTGCGCGTTCTGGTGCCGCCATCATCATCAGCTCGCATCTTTTAAGTCTGTTCGAGAACTTGTGCACGCATATTATGGTGCTGAACCTTGGTGAGTGCCGCAGGTTTGGCACGATGAGCGACGTACTGAGCGAAGTCGGCGAGACCGACAGTAACTCGGCCCTAGAAGAGGCGTATTTCAGCATCACCCAAGACAAAGAAATGGCTGAAGTTTAAAATATGGATTCCGCGCTTTTTCGTCTTCTTTTGATGCGCCTGCGTGGCGGCATTCGCCTGCGTCTGATCCAATTGACAACTTTGCGCGGCCTGCTCTTTTCTGTTGCTTTTTGCGGGATCGTTTGGCTGCTGGTGATTGCAAACGGCTCATCTATGGAAACAGGGTTCTTGGCAGACGCCGCCTTGGATCGGCAAGCTTTAAACACGCAGATCAGCACTTACATGCCGATCGGAATGCTTGCGATGTCCCTGCTGACGGTCGCGCTGTCTGTCGGTCCTACGTTTCATTTTTCGCCGGCAGAGATCAATTTTCTTTTCACCGGGCCATTCCGTCGGCGCGACCTGATCATCTACAAATTCGGCGCCTACGTTGCCGGTGCCACATTAAGCTGTGCGCTCATCACCATCTTTGCGCAGGCGCAAACGGGGTCCGCACTGACTGCGTTTATCGCCTCGCTCCTGACGCTCGTCTTCGTTCAGTTGAACAGCGCCGTCATCGGCATGGCTGGGCAAGCACTGGAAGACAGCAGGTTTGCGCGGCTTCGATGGCCCGCAATTGCGCTGCTTTCCGCCGCTGCGACCGCCACCGCAGTCTACGCTTGGACAACGCCCGAGCGCAGCCTATTCGACTTGCTGTTCGAGTTTCGCCACTCGTGGATCGGCACCATTGTCCTGTCACCCTACATCGTGTTTGCCAAACTCTTCGTAGCGCCATCGCCATTTCCGCATCTGTTCTTTTGGGCCTCAATCGCGGTCCTCATCAACGCTGCACTATTGCATCTTGCAATCAAGCTCGACGCGCGCACGACCGATCGTGCTTTAAAGGAAAACGCCCGACAGAGCGACCGATGGGAGCGCATAAAGCAAGGAGGTTCGTTCTGGGCCACTGAACGGACCGAAATACCATCGATCCGTCGTGCGCCGATTGTAAGTGGTTTAGGGCCGATTATCTGGCGTCAGGCCCTCAACGTTGCTCGCAGTTCATTCAGGGTTGTCGCCGTGTTTGTTGGCATGGCTGCCTGCGTCGGGCCAGTCCTTTCTGCGGCTGGTATATCGGTCACGGACTCGCGGGCCGTGTTGTTTTTCTACATCTTTTTTGTGTTCATCCTGCCTCGAACACTGGTTTGCGACTTTCGCGGCGACCTGAGCCGGATGGAAGTCTACAAGACCTTGCCCATCCCACCATGGCGGATCTGCGCAGGTCAGCTCGTGACTCAGGTGGTTCTGGCCTGTGTCGTTGCTTTGACCATGATCGTCAGCATCGTCGTCTTTCAAGATGGACTCGGCATACCCGATGCACTGGTCCTTGCGGCTTTCGCAATCCCGTTGACCGTGCTTCTCTATACCGTTGAGAACACGATACATCTTTTGTTTCCGACAAAACTCCTCCCGATGGGACGAGCAGACTTCGAATTTCTTGGTCGTTCACTTGTCGAGTTCATTGCGAAGTCGATTGCCATTTTTGCCGCTGCGGCGGCTTCGGCTGCCGTGGGGCTATTCACATTCACAACGATAAGACCCTCTTGGGTTCTAATGGGGTTGGTCAGCTGGATCACATTGACCTTGTTCGGACTTTTAGCGTTGGTCGCGATGCAAATTGCGTTCCGTCGGTTCGCAGTGGCAGAAAACGTCGACTAAAGCGAAGATTGGTGACCGCCGGCCGAGGCCTTCAACCTACTTGAGGCCCCAGCCGTCGGAATGGCGGGTTTGGGCCTATTATCTGTAAACATGATGCGGACTCGTTGAAACTAGCTCTGTCAAGAATTGCAGTTCACCTAAGTTCCGTTCCTGGCGCACCATCGAATAGGCGTATCTAAAACCGCACTGCTGATGATTAAAGGTATGGGCCGACAACGCAGGCCACCGTGAATGGTAGTACCGGAAATACCTGCCAGCAGCGTAAGCGGACCAATATAGGTTAAGCGCCCCTGAAAAGGAGTTGGCACATTCACTATTCGGAAACCCCAAGTCGCCTTATCTTTTGGCGCAGGATTTCAGGTTTGAATGCCCACGCAAATATCAAGCACGCGAGAACAAAATTATTTCCGCGCGTAAAAATACTTGAATTGTTACATTTTAAGTTCAAGTATTCGAATGCGTGGCAAGTCTGTATTACCTCTGTTGCTCGCGCATTTGCCAGACCTGTCTGGTTAACCTCCTGGAGATGACGTGAGTGGCGTCGCCAGGAGGTTACTTTTTTGCTGAGACAATCTTCCACAGAAGCGCCTAATGAAGTTAGCTAGGTTGAAATGCCCCCTCTTGTGAGCGAAGTTCGTTTTGTCCGTTTGCCTGCTATTTGTTCCCTGGTTCTGAACGTCCGGAATGAGCGGTTCGCCACTTGTCGCACTCGCGAAAGACCGAAGCGTGATCAAAGGCGGCTTTGGGCTCGTTGCAGACATTCTAAGTCAACAAAAAAAGTCGACTTATGTCTGCGCTGAGCTCGGAGCAGACGTTCGAAGTGCCTTTTTCTGTGCCTTCAAAAGGGGAATGGCTAGGTTTCCCGACTACTCCTCGAATGAGCGTGAGATCGCGTCCATTGCAGCCCACCCCAACGCGATATTCTCCTTGTCTGCACTCACTGGAAGCGATGAGAATTTAACGATTACTGTCCGGGTTGTGGGGTTAATCCAAATGTGCTGACCGTTGACCCCGACGGCGAAGAACGAACCGTGGTCGTCCTTGGTCACATACCACTGATTTCGGTAGAAGCCGTCGGGCCAAGTCTTAGAGTAGATTGTCGGCTGCCAAGCCGCGTTGTCCCCGTTAAAGCGGATATCATCGATCCACCCAGACGGTATGATCTGTCGATCATTGAAGAAACCATCGTTCAGGACCATTTGCGAGAACCTGGCAAGGTCGCGCAAAGTCAGAACGAATCCACCGTTTGCGGCGGCGGCGCCCTTGTAGTCGACCGTGATTTGGCCATCGTGGTCGGCTCCGAGTTGCGACCAGATCGCGGTGCTCATGTAGTCCGCAAACCGCTGTCCCGAAGCTCTTTCGATTAACCAACCAAGAACGTCAGTGTTGATCGATGCATATTGGAACTGCTGACCGTGCGGTCGCGACGCGTCTTTTTCAATGGTCGTCGCAAAGGCATAGACCCCTTCCTCGGCCATGGGAGCATTTTCACCGCGCCAAGCTGTTGAGGCCTCGTGTGCGACAACCTCTGCCTCAGGGTCGGCGTAGTCCTCGCTGAAGACTATAGAGGTTGTCATATCAAGAACTTGCCGAACCGTCGCATCACCAAAACCTGGCGCGCCATCCATCTCCGGGATATAGTCCGTGACCATCGCTGTCGGGTTCAGTCGTCCGTCATTCACGAGTATCCCGGCCAGAGTGCCTGTAACGGACTTCGACACGGACATCAGAAGGTGCCTCGTGTCCGGAGTCATTCCATTGAAGTACTTTTCAAAGACGATATCGCCGTTGTGCAGAACGATGAAACCATCAGTATACGTCCGGACCAGCATGTCCGCGACTGTCATCGATTGACCGTCCAAGCCGTCAAACTGAAGCCCTGAGAGGTCTTGAGGCGCGAGATTGAGAGGCGCGGCCGGTCCTGAACCACGGCTGATATTTGCAACGTGCAGGAACTCACTGATATGCTGAAACGCCCAACGATTGTCCGGGCCCTTGTCCCAAGCAGAAATATCGATGGTACTTGTTGGAGGATTCCCTTGCATGATCCCCATCTCGGCCGCGGTCATCGGCCGTCCTTCGACAATGTTGTCTTGCGCAAACGCCGCACTGGCAAATGCTAAGGCGCAGAAATGGCATAGTGTTTTCATCGTTCCCTCCCCCAGTTCTTCAAATTTATAACGAGAACCCAAAACCACCAAATTGTACGAATGTGGCGGTCTGCTTTGTCCGCAGTCCTCTCATCGG
Source organism: Ruegeria sp. CE12 (assembly GCF_056537525.1). Taxonomy (NCBI): domain Bacteria; kingdom Pseudomonadati; phylum Pseudomonadota; class Alphaproteobacteria; order Rhodobacterales; family Roseobacteraceae; genus Ruegeria; species Ruegeria sp. CE12. Next base: position 76,156 of record NZ_JBQFRS010000013.1, read on the forward strand.
CAAAGCGATAGGGAATGTCCGGTTTGCACGGTTCAGAACATTCTGCACGAGCGAAGCCTCAAAGTGCGGTGGATGTCTGGTAAGGGCTCTTGCCGCCAGTCCAAGTGCACTGCTGAAAATCGTCCATTCTGAGCCCAGAGTTGCCGTTGGTCACGCTTCGGGCTTATGCAAGTGCGGCGCGTCATGAACGCGTAAATCGGACATTGAGCGTAATTTGGTGAAAGGCAGGGGAGTGGGAAAGTTGTCGTTGCTGATTTTCGTTATTTGTGAAGGTATTGGCAACGACCATCAGAATTCAACTGAAAGCCAATAGTCTATGTATTCGATACCTACTTTGGAAACTGAGCGCGTCATATTGCGTGCGCCCACGATAGAGGACTGGCCAGAATACTCTGAGTTGATGGTGTCAGAACGCTCGATTTTCATGGGTGGTCCTTTTTCAATTGCTGCTTCCTGGGGATTGTTTTGTCACGACGTTGCGCAATGGGCACTGATGGGATTTGGCGCGCTGACGATCGAAGAACGTCGGTCGGGGCAGTGTTTAGGGCAAGTAGGAGTTAATTCCGGTCCTCTGTTTCCAGAGTATGAATTGGGCTGGCTTATCTATTCACACGCAGAGGGTAAAGGATTTGCCTACGAAGCTGCGCTGGAGTTGAAACGCTGGGCGTATCATGAAAGGAAACTTGAGACGCTGGTCAGTTATGTCGATCCACTTAATATTCGATCCCGTTCGCTTGCAGAAAGGCTCGGCGCTAAGTTGGACGCAGCAGCACCTCGTCAAGATCCGACGGATCTAGTTTATCGCCACACCTTTGAATAGGTCACTTGGGCTCAGGACTCATAGCCAGAACATGACGAGAGCTGCGATGGCGATTGTTGAGAGGAAGACTGTCGCGCACCTGTCGTACCGTGTTGCGCCGCACCGCCAATCCTTCAATCGACCGAACATGATCTCTTTGCGGTAGCGGCGTTTGTAACGCCGCATGTCATACCTCGCGGGTTTCTTGCGGTGCTTTCGACCTGGAATGCAGGGGCGTGTCTTTGTCGTTCAAAGCTTTCCTGAACCAATCGTCATCTGGCAAGCCGCTGAGCAAGACGCATGCACCGATGTAGTCGTTGACCTATCCGGCGCTCACAAAGAGGTTCGGTGGACGACCTCGGCTGTCGCAGATCGCATACAACTTTGTGTTCATGCCGCCCTTGGTTCAGCCGATCAGCCGCCTGCGCCCTCCTGTTTGACGTCAAAACTGGACGCTGTTCGATGAGCCTTCAGGTAAGTCGAATCAATCATCAGAGTTATTTCCTCGCCGTGATCGGCGGCCAGACCAGCCATCATCTCGCCAAAGCCAGGCATCTTACAACAAGAAACGTTTTGCTGAAAACCCACAACACCGATACTGTATACGCCAATCCAATCACAGCAAACCCAGCGCTCATGCATCCACAACCAAACAACGCATCATTTGCACCGCTTGTGCGGGCGAATTTGCGTTCGCGATCCGTGGAAGGGTTTTCTCAAGATCTTGAAAAGGTCTGCGGGCAGTTTGCCGTCGAGTCTGGGTCTGCCTCACGCGGGCGCATTGATGGAGACGTTTCCACATTACCAGTGTCACGATTTGAAACGGCAATTGTATCTCTAGACGCTCAAAGAGTTTTTCGGGACGAGCGCATGATACGGAAGGACCCCGGAGAGCACTTGTTCCTACTCATACAGGACAAGGGAAACTGTCGCATTCACCAGAACGATACGTCGGTTTTGTTGACCCCCGGCGACATGTATCTTGTTGATAGCGCAAAACGCTCCGAGTTTGTCTATGACGGGATGAACTCTCGCCAAATATCGATCCACCTGCCGCGTGATGAGATGCTGCACAGATTCGGGGCAATTTGCACCGGCGGGATTGGGGTGGACCACAATGATCCCTTGTTTGTGGCAATGCGCGCCGTTCTGGCCAAGATATTTGCGGAAGATAACGCAGTCACACTGCAGCTGGGTGAGGCGTTCTTGAGTTTGCTGGGGGCTTATTTCCGGTGTGTCAGCCATCAGGAAGATCAAAACGGACGAGAGGCTAACGCAGTTCTGTCACGTGCCTTGCAACTGATAGAGCGCAAAGCGACCGACCCTGCATTCGGGCCGCAAGCGTTGGCAGAAGCTCTGCAAGTATCCTCCCGGACCCTTCAGCGCCATTTTGGAACGATTGGTGAAACGGCGAGTAAGCGTATCTTGTCTGTGCGGCTTGAGACCGCAAAAGCCCGACTGAAGGAAGTGAACTCTGACGCCGGACGCGACACGATCGCCGTCGTGGCGTATGATTCCGGGTTCAACGACCTGTCGCATTTTTACAAGGTCTTTCGGGAACGATTTGGTGTCTCCCCGGGGGCTGCGCGAAAGAATATGTCGCCTTGACCCAAATCTTGTGGCGCAAAACCCCAAGACTCGACCGACCGGTCGGCTAAACTTTCTCTCTATGATTGATGGTCGTGTACGAGCATCGAGATTCAGGGAGGACGAGACATGATCGAATACGATCTGACCATCGATGGTCAGCCAATATCCACGGCAACCATGTTTGATGTGCTGAACCCATCGACGGGTGAAGTTGCAGGGCGGGCGCCCAATGCGACGACAGCCGAATTGGAGACGGCAGTTGCAGCTGCAAAAACAGCATTTGAAAGCTGGTCGGCCAGATCGGACGAAGAATTACAATCCGCCTGCGAGGCTGTGGCACAGAAGATCGGAGAGCATTCCGATGAGCTTGCCAAAATCATTACCGCCGAACAGGGAAAGCCGCTGAACGGTCTTGGATCGCGCTGGGAAATGGGTGGGGCAGGGGCCTGGGCCGGATATACTGCTGGCCTGTCTTTGCCGATGAAGGTTTTGCAGGACAGCAATGAAGGACGGGTCGAGTTACATCGCAAGCCACTTGGTGTTGTGGGATCGATCACACCTTGGAATTTCCCGGTGATGATTGCGATCTGGCACATCATGCCGGCATTGCGTACCGGCAATACTGTCGTCATTAAACCATCACCCCAGACGCCATTGTCAACATTGCGTCTTGTTCAGATTATGAACGAAGTTCTGCCTGCGGGCGTTGTGAATGTTATCACCAGCGATGACATGGGTGATAATATCGGTGGCGCGATGTCAGCCCATCCCGATATCCGTAAGATCGTTTTTACCGGGTCTTGCACCACCGGGCAAAAGGTCATGGCGTCGGCCGCCGAAACCATGAAACGCCTGACGCTCGAGCTGGGCGGCAATGATGCGGGCATCGTTCTGCCCGACGCCGACCCACATGCTATTGCCGAAGGTCTGTTCTGGGGTGGCTTCATTAACAACGGCCAGACCTGTGCCGCGATGAAGCGCCTCTATGTTCATGAAAGTATCCATGACGAGGTCTGCGACGCGCTTGTCGAATTTGCCCGCAATATCCCGGTGGGTGATGGCATGGACGACCATGCGATACTCGGCCCGATCCAGAACAAAATGCAGTTTGACAAGGTCAGCCGCCTGGTCGCCGACGCGAAACAGCGTGGCCGGGTGCTACTGGGTGGCGCACCGGGCGATGGGTTGTTCTTCCCTCCTACGATCATTGCGGGGCTGAAGAACGGCGACCCATTGGTTGATGAAGAACAGTTCGGCCCGGCGCTGCCGATCATCAAGTACTCGGACGTGGAAGATGCGATTGCCGCTGCGAATGACAGCCCGAATGGGCTGGGTGGCTCGGTCTGGTCGTCTGACACTGAGGCCGCCAAGGCAGTTGCCAGACGTATGGAATGCGGATCAGTCTGGATCAACAAGCATGGCGCCATTCAACCCAACGCCCCGTTCGGCGGGGTCAAATCATCTGGGATCGGCGTCGAATTCGCCGATGAAGGTTTGGCTGAATACACCGATATCCAAGTCGTATTCAGCTAAAGAAAGACAGGAGAGGAAAAGATGAAAATCAGGAATATCCTTGCCACAACTGCGCTGGGAGCCGTCTTCGCCGGTGGGGCTCTTGCGCATCCATTGGACGGGCTAACGCCCGACGAGCTTCAGCAGATCAACACGATCCTGAAAGACAGCGGCACCGTCACGGATGAGACGCTGTATCCGTTGATCGACCTGCATGAGCCGTCGAAGGTCGACGTTCTGGCGTGGAAAGAAGGGGATGCGCTGGATCGTAAAGCGATGGTGCAATACACAACCGACGAAGGCTTTAGCGAGGCGATCGTAAACATTACGCAAGGCACGGTCGAAGAGAACTTTGCCATCGAGGGCTCGGGCCAGCCGATGGTTCTGTTCGCCGAGTTTATCGGTGCGCTGGAAGGTGCTCTGGGCCACCCGGACATGATCGCGGGTTTGGAAGCACGTGGTTTAACAAATGAAGACGCGTTCTGTCTGCCTCTCACAGCGGGCAATTTCTTTACCCCCGAATTCGACGGTACACGTCTGATGAAGGTGCCTTGCTATCAAAACCCGACGGGTTCAAACTTCTACGCAAAGCCAATCGAGGGTCTGTTTGCAATCTACGACATCGGCAAGCAGGAAGTTGTTGAGGTCATCGACACTGGTGCGATCCCTTTGCCGCAAGATCCCTGGGGTTACACGCTGGAAGAGGTTGCCGAACGGGCCGAGCTGCGCCCTGAAACCAACAAGGTGCTGCTGACTCAGGAAAGTGGACCCAACTACACGCTGGACGGTAATCATCTGGAATGGGATATTTGGCGCATGAACCTGCGCGCGGAAAAGCGTGCTGGTCTGGTTGTCTCAAACATCGATGTGAACGATCAGGGCAAGTGGCGTTCGGTCATTTATCAGACGCATTTGTCCGAAGTGTTCGTCCCCTATATGGACCCGACTGACGGCTGGTACTGGCGGACCTATATGGACAGTGGCGAATACGGGTTCGGCCTGTTCCTGACACCGCTTCGCGCAGGCGTTGACTGCCCGGCATATGCGACCTTCCTGCCCGCTGTGATCGCGGATGACGCCGGTATGCCGCTGGAAATTCCGGATGCGATCTGCATTTTTGAGCGTAACATTGGCGATCCTGCATGGCGTCACTTCGAGATCTTCGCTCAGACGCCCGAAAACTTTGTCCCGACCGAAGGTCGTTCGGAAACCGAACTGGTTGTACGGACGGCATCGGAAGTCGGGAACTACGACTACTTGATCGACTACCGTTTCAAGCAGGACGGTCAGATGTTCATCAAGATCGGCGCAACCGGTCTGGACGCAGTCAAAGGTGTGGTTTCGACCTCGATGAACGACGCGACAGCTGCGGAAGACACGAAATACGGCACGTTGATTGCACCACATCTGGTTGCGGCCAACCACGACCACTATTTCAACTTCCGGATCGACTTTGACATCGACCAGCCCGTCAACCACATGGGTCTGATGGAAATTGTTCCGGCCGAAGTGCCCGCGGACAGCCCGCGTAAGTCGATGTGGACATGGCAGCACGTAATGCCGGACAGCGAACTGGATGCACGCTATCGCTTTAGTGCATCCAAACCCCGTCACGTCCATATCTCAAACCCGCAAGCGGAAGGGTATCTGGGCCATACCCCTGGCTGGATGATCCACCATGGCTCGATTGCCTATGGCCCGTTTGACTTTGAGAACGACCCGCCTTTCAAGCGAAATGCCTATATCGAGTATTCCTCGTGGACGACAGTGTACGATCGCGATCAGCGCTATGCGGGTGGTAAATACGCGATGCAAAGTGACGGTTCGGACACGCTGGCGGAATGGGTAAAAGAGGACAAACCCCTCATGCACCAGGACATCGTCTCGTGGTTTACTGCAGGGTTCCACCACATCCCGCGAATGGAAGACTGGCCGGTCATGTCGACCGAGTGGAAGACGGTTCACATCATGCCGTTCAACTTCTTCGCTCACAACCCAGCGCTGACGATCCGCGAATGATTATGGGCAAATGAAACAAGGGAAGGGCGGCCTATTGCAGGCCACCCTTCGTTTGTGTGTGATCTTATCGATATCGATTTTTTAAAGTTTGGTAGGTCCGTCCGCTCGACTTTGCAAAGTCAGCTTTCTGCGCATTGTCGTCATTGAAATTGATCGCAGCGAAGCTGAAGCGTCCAGCCCCGAATGCCGGATCCAGTGCGATCAGACCTCATGTGCCAAGGCGGTACCTGGTAGCTTGATAACAAGCCAATTGAGATGACAACCGCCCGCCGAATTCCCCAATTTTGGCAAAACTTTCGTTATCGGCCGACAAAAGTTGTGCTTCAAGTCGGACAAGTTCCGATTCAAACCGGACGGCATAAATACGTGGAAAGTGGCTGGGGTGCCAGGATTTAAAGTTCTATAAAAATTGTTTTAAAACAAATGTATAATAGGGGTAAGCTCGAGATGTGTTGCGGGATTGGTTGCTTCGCAACTTCTGGTAAGTCACTTGGTGATCGAAGATACGACAGGTACCTACATATCTGCAAAACCCACTGAAGAGCTTAACATGCTTAGATTTCCAAAGAGCTTTCTCGAGTTTTTTATACGCAGTCTGAAGGCAGTACCCTACCTAGCGGTGGTGTTCGGACCAGTGTTTGCACTGATCGGTTTATGGGAAAGTCAGTCGACCAAGCAGTTCTTAAGTGAATCTAAAGACGTGCAAGCGATCGTTCTTCGGATCGACGAGCAGGTCGGTGAGAAAGGTCGTGTTTACAGGCCCACCTTTGAGGTTACGGACGAGGGTCAGAAAGTTGAGTATACGGGTAACTTGTGGACGTCGCCGAAGCCTCACAACACAGGTGACATTGTTCGGGCAAAGTTTCAACGCAGCTCTGGAAAAATAATGAGTGAGCGAATGATCCAGAGTTCCAAAAACTTGAGCGAAAGCCTCCTCAATTTAGGTGTTTTCTCATTTATTCTAGGCATTTGTTACTTCGCTTGGAGATGGTGGTTGACCAGAACTCGCGCAAAGGAAACTGAAGGCTGATGTGGGGGCGCAACCGATTGATGCATGAGGCAGATCGTTGGGCTGAGAATCTGACACAAATTCGTTGTTTGTGTTTAAACGTGCGGGGTGAACAATGCTATAGCTGTTCTCTTCGCGCGTCATGTTGTGCGAGTCACTGTAAGGTTGACAAGTTGGAAACCGCGAACCGCAGCATATTAAAAGTGCCCGCATAACGTTGCGGAATCTCGCAACATTTCTTATTCACAAAACCGGCAAGTTTCATGGGAAATGGCTGTGCACGCAGTCTGGTGCTATCCGCTCTCGAGCTGACATTTCCCTGATTACAGGGAGTTTGCAGGGAAATTCTGTCGATTACATGTCTTCGTACTGATCTGCCCGCGTCAATGGCCCAGAAATTCAGCTACTTAGCCTAGAATTCCCTACATTCAGAAGCAGGGAATTACTAGCGTCTTTGCAGGGAAACTTCGGCGGTAAACAGAGACGGACAAAATTCAAGGAACGCGTGCGGCATGCGCGATATTCCTCGCGGTAGCTGCGAGTATTTCGTCTCGTAACGCTAAAGTTCTATGATTTCTGCAGAACCAAGATGCCGAGTTTTGGCGAACTCATGCAGCGTGGGCGATACATATTGATAAGCGCCATTATGTTAAGTTTTGACACCTTAACTGGATTTTGTGCAAGGCAATGAGATGAGTAGTTCTTTGAAGAAAGCTGATATGTTAATACTAATTAATCGGATTGGATCTATTTCAACGAATTGGGTAAGATATGCCAGAAAGCAATGGGACTAAATTTCAGCAACCCACAGTAGATTTTCTATTGATCGAAGCTCAGCTAATTTCTAACAAGATTGAGGCGACGGTTGATAGACTTTGGCGGTTAAGAAATATCTGTTTGACTTTTTGGTTGGCCTGCGTGGCCGTAGCACTCGGCGACAAAGTTGAAACTCGATCGCTTGCGTTAATAATGGCATCGTGCGCAATCCCAGTGTTCTTCTTTTTTATCGATGCTCGCTACAATCGTTGGTATAGAAGGCTCGCTTCTAGGGACCATGCCATTTCTAGCTTCATAAACGACCAATCTACAGAGAATTTGGAGATGAGATTCCCTCTCTATGATCCTGGTTACTTTATTATGGATACTAAAGAGTGTGCGTATCGAGATGGTCAAGAATCAAAATGGCGTTTCTCTCTACTGCGAAATTTGATCGACCCGACACCGCTTGTGTTTTTTGGGATGCAAATAGCAGGTTCGATTGTGATTCTTGTCGAGTATTTTTGAGCCTCAAAAACTTGCCTGCCTTAGGGTCAGGACTAATAGCCAGTAAATGACGATTGCCGCCAGCGCGATGGCTGACAGGAAGACCTTTGGGCATCTGTCGTAACGGGTCGCGACCCGCCGCCAATCCCTCAACCTGCCGAACATGATTTCGATCCGGTTGCGCCGTTTGTAGCGACGTTTGTCGTACTTCACCGGTTTCTTCCGCTGTTTTCGACCGGGGATGCAGGCGCGTATCCCTTTGGTTTTCAACGCTTCTCCGAACCAATCGGCGTCGTAACCACGATCTCCGAGCAGCCAATCTACTTTTGGCAGGCCGCCAACGAGAGCCCGTGCGCCGATGTAATCGCTGACCTGACCGGCTGTCACAAAGAGGTTCAGTGGGCGCCCTTGGCTGTCGCAGATGGCGTGCAGCTTTGTGTTCATGCCGCCTTTGGTGCGCCCGATCAGACGACCACGACCCCCTTTTTCACGCCCAGACTGGACGCCGTGCGATGAGCCTTCAGGTAGGTGGCGTCGATCATCACAGTTTTCATCTCGCCGTGATCAGCCGCCAATCCCCTCATCATCTCGGCGAAGATGCCCTTATCGCTCCACCGCTTCCAACGATTGTAGAGCGTCTTGTGCGGCCCGTATGCCGCTGGGGCGTCGCGCCACCTTAGGCCATTGCGATTGATGAAGATAATACCGCTCAACACGCGCCGATCATCAACGCGAGGTTTGCCGTGCGACTTTGGGAAAAAGGGCTCAAGACGTGCCATTTGCGCGTGCGTTAGCCAGAAAAGATCAGACATGTTCACCACTCGTTTCCGAACCGTGAAGCACGCGGCCAAGCGGAAATCAATGGGTCCTGAGCCTAGTCTTTGGTTAGATCTCTATTCGTGTTTGGTTCGCAAGGCGCCAGCCTCATCGTGTCGCAGACTTTCTGTAATTCGTCACCGCCAGTAGGGCTTTCGGATCTACAGCGAACTAATTTCTTTTCAACACAAACGTATTCGTAATCAATTCTAAGTTGAGAAATGGTATCGTCATCATATGTGACCTGAACTGCTCGACTAGTTTGTATTGCGAGTCGAGCGGTTGCAGCCATATGATGGTTGTTTGTTAAAAAGAATTTGCTCCCAACTCGAATTTGCCAAAATGTTTTTTCGGGATCCCCAGATCCCGCGTCAGAGGATTCGTAAATATTCACAAAATCAGTCAGTATTGTCATCTGATAAAGTCTCCCGAGTTTTGAAATTCGTACGGCCGAGCACTGAGATTGGTAATTTATTATTGCCGATTGTGCTTTTAAGGAAGCTGCTAGCCGTGCGGTCGAAATAGCCTTTTTGAAAGGTTAGCAAGTTACATGATAAACAATTGTCCAATTTTGTGCAACTTGTGTCAGTTTTTTTGCATTCAGTTTACTATGGCCTAGGTCATGTTGACAAATGGCGGAGCCACAGGCGGATCGACGTTAAATCGATGAAGCCCAGAAAACTCTCTGCGGTTTTGTCGTAGCGGGTCGCCACACGGAGGGCATACTTGACCTTGTTGAAGCAACGCTCGACCAGGTTGCGCAGGCGATAGAGCGAGCGGCCCACACCGATCCGCTTTTTGCGGGTTTTGCGCATTGGGATTATCGGCAGCACGTCCCGCGGCTCCATTGATTTCCCGATACCGTCGGCGTCGTAGCCCCGGTCGGCTAGCAACATGCGCGGCTGGGGAAGGTTGTTCGCCATGACCAGATCGAATCCAACATAATCTGATGTCTGCCCCGGAGTGATCTCCATCCTTACGGGCAACCCGTGCGCGTTGACGAGGAGGTGGATCTTGGTTGTGAAACCACCGCGAGAACGGCCGAAACCCTGTCGCGGAGTCCTCCTTTAGCGCCCGCTGCCTGATGGTGGGCACGAACCACGGTGCTGTCGATCATTTGGACCGCATGCGGCACCGCCCCGATTGCGGTTATCGCCTCAATGATCTCCTCCCATAGCCCTGCCAGTGTCCAACCCCGGAACTGGCGGTAGACACTTGAACGCTTGCCGAACTTTTCCGGCAAATTTCGCCATGGCGCGCCCGTCCGCGCAATCCAGAATATTCCATGAAGAACAAGGCGATGGTCGGTAGGTTTACGTCCGTTCGGGGCGCGGGCAGCCAGAATGAGACGCTCAAAGAACGCCCACTCCTCGTCCGACATAAGGCCTCGTGCCAAGCTGGCCTCCATTGCAGATTTCAGCTTGAATCATGCCCGGCAAACGGTGTGAACCCATGTTGTCCACACGACCTAGTTGAGGCAGATTTGATTGAAGAACAATACATGTGACAGATTTTTCTTGGCATACTAGTGTCGCAGGCCGGATCACAGTTCTGGCGTGGATCAAACCAAGTCTACAACGACCTGTTCAATCGGTGTGGTTCAGTTTCAGACGAGAACCTGAACTGCCAGCAAATATCAGATATCGACTGTGCCTGAATTCCCTCCTAACCTGAGTGAGCCGTAGATGTGCCTATAGTCGACCCGAACACAAATGCAGCGTGGTTTGGCCAACCCAACTCGTTGCAACAGAACTTAGTAACACAGGCTGACGCCCTATGATAAGTGGGGTGCTCAATCATGCGTTAAGGCATCACTCGTCGATGATCACTGGAATTGGATTGGATATGCCAATCATGCGGGCTTGGATTTCCGGCAAGGAAAGCAGGCGGTCCGGTGAGGTTGCTGAGCCAAGGTCAAGCTCTTGCTTGTGATTGCCAAAAAGCCAATCGAAATCGACGGGTTGCGAGTTGTTAACGTTGCCGGTTTTGGCGGAATGTAAGAGTGATATATCTGTCCACAACGGGTCGTTAAGTTCCATCGAACTCTCGAGCGATACATGGATCTCGTTAGTTGAATCCTCTTCTGCCATATCTAACTTGCTATAGCGCATGGGGCCGTCCGAATAGGCAGGCAGTGCCGATCCGTCGGTCACAAGTATGAGAGTCATGTGGTGGACGGCTTCAGTGATTGTGAGTTCATAACTTTGCGTGACACGTGGGCTTGTTTCCGAAACCGTCACGTTAAGAGTTACTTTCTCGCCTGCGGAAACAGCTCTGTTGCAGGCACGTAGGTCGAACCGTAGGATGCTCGGCTTTACTCTGCTTTTGCCCTTGCTGGAGAAAATATCGAAACGTGCTGTCAGGAATTGTCTGAAGTTGTCGTTCAAATCGGAGCCACCAGCAACAAGGATTTCGGCCCGAGTTTCTATCTCGGCTAAATTGATGGTGGCACCCTCTACGTCGAAATCGTCTGGCAGGCGAATGCTACCTTCAGGGTCGAGAAGATGCGCCGACTGGAATAGATCAAAGGGACGCCCGATGGATTTACTAGGTTGCCTAAGGAGCGCAGCCTGCAAGCGCCGCACGTTTAAAGGATATGGGCGTGCGCAAACCGTACTGTTGATGCGGCGGACCTTTTCACGATCACTTAGTGTCATGACCCTTCCGGCTTGGTCTTTGGGTACTCGAGCGGTCAGATCGTCCACCAGGACGCGCGGGTTTTCACTTTCGCCCGATTCGACTGAGAGGAATTCGGACAGGTTGCGGTTTGTGCGGACCCATTCGACAAACGTCGATTGCGAGGCACGGGCTGGTGTGACTGGTTCAGGAGTGCGGTCTGGAGCGGTCAGGGTCAGATCGCGGCTTGCCTTGTAGACGGTTCGAGCAACGAGTTGAGCCGAGTCCATCTCACCCAACTTAGAAAGGTTGGGATCAAGAGGGGTTGCGAGGACACTGACCGCGTGTCGGCCTTCGCCAAGGAACTGGTGCAGCAGAGAAGGTTTTTCTTTTTTGAGGTCAAGTTTGGCGAGAAGAACGTAGTCCTCACCGTTCGCGTCATACGCGGCCGCGCCGTTGATCAAAACCTCGACTTCTTCCTCTTGTTGTTTGCGATTGATCGACAGCACCGGAACTTTGTCCCCGTAGTCATTTAAAGTTGGCACAAGGTTTGTGTATCCTGCCTGAACTCCGTCAAGATCACACCACCATGTCGCTGGAAGGGCCGTGGGGGACCCTTCGTGGGTTTCGGGCCACCATGACCAAGCCGGATCGGCGAAACGCTGAAGGATGACACCGGCGAAGTTCTCTTCCAGATCGTCCCGGTCTTCGGGCAGGTCATAATGGAGCAGGAACTGCGTATTCGAGAAAGCAGGGGATCTGGTAGTCGCGCGTTCAAAATGCAAGCCGATTGGGCCTTCCACGCGCAAACGGCAATTGCGAGAGGCTTCGTCCGAGACGCCGTAGTAACTTAGCCTGGGGTCAGGTCCGATTTCGCGGCGTAGATCTAGCAAGCCAAGCGCATCATTGTCGCCTTTCTTGAAGCCATATTTATGAACTGTCTCGAAGGTTGCGACAACCCTATCTGCAAGCCCCAACTGGTCGAGCGGCCTTTCGGACAGTACGCACACTAATGGTGGTGGGGTAGCGGGTTTCCCGCCGGAGTTCTCTACGATATTGACCGTTGGCAAGCAGGCGCGTGTCTGAGGACGGGTCAGTTTAGCACGAGACAAGTCTGCCAAAACCGCTACCCGGGTGTGCCACTTGTCCTTGTCTTCGAAGCCCCAGGTTTTTACCGATGATCTGGCGTTCGAAACGACACCGCGGTAGCGGCTATGAGCGCGGAACCGGTGGCGGAACCAAGTCGCAGATGGGCTTTGCCATTGATACCGGCCGAGGTTTGAGGGAGTGGAAAGAGGGTTCAGACGATAGCGTTTGTGCTCGGCATCTTCATTCGACCGTCCCAAATAAACGTCGGCTTCATATTCCGTTACACCGGCCTTTCCCGTCATGTTGACGGTTTGGTGGAATGGATCGATCAGGTGATCGCGCGGACGGATGTTGCGGTATGTCGGGCGACCATTGAACCTGCATTGCTGAGTAGTAACATCAATTTGGCCGTATACTCTCCATTGGCTGTCGCTCGGAGCGATAAATTCAAGCGCGTATGACCGCGACTGCCCCTCGGGTCGGACATTGAATACGGGTTCGGACGGCAACGTAAAGTCATCTTTCTGATTTGTGTGTTTGACGCTTTCGATCAGTAGGCTGGTGCCGGGCATTAGGATTTCTGCATCTTTGGTCGCCAGTTTCGAACTGGTGATTTCTTTTTTAATAATGTCCATCGAGCCCTCTGCACCTTCGATCAAACTCTCCTTAATTACCGGCATGGCGCGCAGTCTCGCTACGACACCCGCTGGAACGTTCAGTGTTATCTTTCGATTAGGTTTGTCGAATACAATGTTGTTGTCCTTGCCTGTGTGCTCGACGGTGATGAAGGCCCTACGGTGAATTAGGTTGATAAGGGCTTCACAGGCTTTCTCAGCATCCGAAAACTCGGTTTTTGCGTCTAGCTTGTTTACTTCAAGAACCGCGATCTCGATCTTTGACCAATCGTAGGGCGTCATTGAAAAAGTGTCATGCCCTGGAACCAGTGATGCCCCGTCAAGCGCGTCCGATTGTTCGAGTGTTACGCGAATACTCGAGATTGCGGGGTCCGGCATTTTCTGGAACAGGGTGGCTAAGGCTTCCTTGCGCAATTCGAGTATGCCTTTTGCCTTGCGCAGGGCTTGCAAGAGTTCGTTACCCTTTCCAGGTACTTTGATGGCTTCTTCCGCCAGATCAGAATTTGACATCCAGCATTCGAAGTCGGCGAAACCGACGCCCGGTGGTATGATCCGCGATGCCATGTCCTTGGTGACCGCTTCGGTCCAGCCGTTGCCGCTGGCGACTAGGGCAATAGGCTCCTGGTCGGACCGGCCAGCTGCCTCGCGGTCTCGCCCGGGATCTGAGAACGAAACCATACCGGGGGTATTGGTCGAGATAGTGACACGAACCCAATAGCTTCCCGGAGTTTTGCAAGCCTCAGGAACGACAAAAACAACTCTTCCGTTCTTGGGGTTGGCTTTAGCTTGGAAACTGTCCTCGTGACGATTGTGAATGCCGGGGATGAATTCGGCGTGAAGTTCAATGTCGTCATCTGTAGAGTGAACGTCTACCAACGTAAGTCCATCGCCCTTATTCCAAACTGGCCCGAGGTCATCGGCACTGCGAAATAGGTCGGCGGCTGTCGAATACCCGCCTGAACTGCTGACGCTTATGCGGGGGTAGTCGCGGGCGAGGGGAAATACGTTTTCGGGGATTGCACCAAGCTGATTTTGCCCCGGCGCATTGACAAACTCCATTTGCGAGATCGCCGTTCGTCTGTGATATCGGTGCCAGAATGTGTCCGTGTCTGTTTTGACTGCTTCAATGCCGGTTTCCTTTGGATCCCAGGCATGCGACCCGCGCATGAACTTGGGCAATGCTGCTGAATTCGGCAGCCAGAATCCGCGAGCCGCATAATCAAAGCCGTAGACAAGTTGGGGCGCGGGTTTCGGATCAATAGGCTCGTCCGGAAAAGACGCATAATCCGTTTCGTACGGTGGCGTCATCCACTTCCGTAAATTTTTGTTGGATTCGGTCTCGATTGACCCGCCCCGCGCCGGATCTGCAGGGCTAACATCGTTCAGCGGCAAACCTTCGTAATTAATAAACATCTCAGCTTCGCCTCCTTGAAGGGCTGGCAAGGCAGGGAAGACGCTGAAGGCACTAAGCATTTTTGAGGCCTTGGGTTGCCAGATGGACGCAAGGCTGACGATAGATGTGGCTACGGTTTCATTCTTGTTTTTGCGGGCGTCGATCACAACGCCATAGCCCACGATTTTTTCGCTGATTTGATCTACGAGCTTTGGATCAAGCCCAGCCCCGATGCGGATGGGCAGGGGTTGAGGCGACGGGTCTGGGCGAAATGTGTCGCCGCAGGTGCGAGTCTGAACTAGGGCATGCGCCGCTGTATCGAAGCTGGTCGAAAGTTTGGCTTCCAACAAACCGTGTAATTCCTTCATTACAGCGGGTTTGCGCAGTTTTTCCCGCAGCGTCACGAAAGCGTGAGTTTCAGGCGCGACGACGCGTTCATAGAACCAGCCATGAGAAGAATCGGTCAGCGCGTCGGTAAACTTCTCAGCGGAGTCGGCGAAGGGTGTGTTGTCCGAGTAGGGGAAGGCTCTGTCCATAAGAAGCCGCGTGTACACCCGCCCGTTCTGTTGCCGGATGGCCATGGCAAAGTTAAAGTCGTTTTCGAGGAAACTTTGCACGCTCTGGAGCGCGATTAGTATCTGCCCGGCGTCGACGTTGGGGACAACTCCGGCCAGTTCTTCACCCATTGGTCCACAGGCATCTTTTAGAAGCGTGATGGTCATGGCTTCGAGTACGCCTTCGTCCTCAATCCAGGTGGCAATATCGGCCATTTCGCGAAGACCGGCTGCAAGTTGGAATTGAACTACCTCATCTGATATCGGCGGTTGGTGATCCACAAACAGCGACTGACACAGTGGCGTTCTTTCGGCCAAGCTTGATTGATCGTTTGCATTCAGCGTGTCTAGTGAACGAGTGAGAAAATCCCAAACCCGTTGGGTAGTTGCGGTTATCTCCAATTCCTGGCCGTTTTCGTCTTTTATGTAGAACTGGGACAAGACATCGCCTCCATCGGAGAGGTTTTTCAGGGCAATGCTCTCTAGTCTCTGGTGCAGTTTCTCATAAACATTCTGTCGGGCCTCTTCCTTCACATCAGAGGGAAGAGCGGAGACAACCCACTGAACTAATTGATCGCGCAATACAGAAGGGCGCTCCGGCGGATTCCACGCGAGCGCTATCATGAAGGGATCGATCTGAGCGTCCAGACAGGTTGTCAGGTAGTGCTTCGTTTCCTCTTCACCCCATGGTTTGCCGAAGGAATCTTTCCATGTTTCGACCATGTCTAAATCGAGGTCCAGCAGAGACGGTAGAACCCAAAGCTGACTGGAGCCCTCGCTGGTGATCTGGTTTCGCAACCGGCTGAAAATCGTGGCACTAGTGTCTGATTCTATCCAACCCTCCGGAGAAAAGATCGTTCTGCCGGCATTTTTTCCATCTGGAGCGGAATAGGGCTTGAGCATCGGGGTGACGCATGTTTTTTTGGCACCTGGGGTGTCGACGGGCCAATGATGAATCATGAGTTCGTCATTGCCAAGGGGAGTGCCGCTGAACACGTAGGTCGAGGCGTCAACTGCTTCAAACGGGACCAAGAAAAGCTGATCTGAGCTGCCAACCTCCTGATTTATTTTGACTAGCGACACAAGCCCATGTGCCTGTGGCACAGGAGCCAGCCAGTTCATCGCGGCTCGCTGGAGGTCGAAGGCTCCGGTCTGGCTTGCCTCGATGGTAGCCACCTGCCCTGGCGCACCCGCGTCCATCTGTGCCTTCCAGAACATGTCGTTGGTGAAAGCATCCGGATGGAATTTCTTTAACGCCTTTCGCCGCGCCTCGAACCAGTCGAAAAGGTTTTTCAGCATGCCGTTGGGCCGGTCGGGTACAACCGGTTTGTTGTCCACAGGTTCCAGTATGACCTCGTCGCCGTCCATGCGAACGAATTTGACAAGAACGAAATTCTTGTCTGGTAGTGTAGCCAGGAAATCCTCGTGCATTTGTTTTGCGAGGCCTGTTTCGACGGAATTGTGCACCTTGAGCGAGAGGCCGACTCCAAAGATTCCGGTGTTGTCCGCGATACCGTGATACTCGGTAGGTTCCGCTACCGCTGATACATGGATCGCACTTTTGGCAGCGTTCCTGAAAGCCTCGAGAGCTTTCATCTGAGACTCTGTCAATTCGGGATTGTCCGTGAAATCTTTCATAGTGATTTCCTCGCCTTATCAAGCGCTTCTGCCTTTTTTAGGATATCCCGGTACTTACCTCCAAGTTCGGTGTTCGAAGTGCGCGTGGTAGTGCTTTGTCCGTCGCGCAGCTTGTAGGTGACTTGGGTGCTGTATTTGAGTTTGAACCAACGCGAGATCTTCACCTCGACTGACAGGCCGCCGCGCCCGTCCATCTGACCGCTGTCGTGATAGCTGATCGCGAGGGTTAAACCGAGATAGATACTAACCATACCCCACAGCGAGACATTGCCAGCGACGACAACCACAAGCGATACGGTCAGGCCGGTGCCTCCGTTGCCATCGTCATAGCCGATACGCTTCTGGTAGCGCAGAGTAACGCTGATCGAGATGAAGACACCGCCGGCCACTGGGCCAAAAGCAAAGGCCAACGACGCCGATCCGCCAGCTCCGGCTTCTACTGCGACCATCAGGCGGTTTTTGAGTGGCTCATACTCGGTATCGACCTGAATATAGCCAGTTCCGCCAATAATGAAGATCGAGAACAGGAACGGTAGATCCTGTCTCGACAGGTTAAACCGGTTCGAAAGCACAAAATCGGGATAGGCAATCAACGAGAACCTGTTGGAAATTGCGAGGTTTTGCACTCCGGACGTACCGTACATCAACGACATCGGAGGCATCGAGAATTCGTGCTCAAGCCCGATGGGGATGCCATTCTGCTTGATGAACTGCATGCCACCAAACTCGTCCCCGAAGATGCTTCCCAACGTGTCTTGAATAAATTTGAAGGTCGGGTTCAGCTTGATCTTTTTAGCGTCAAACTCAATATTCAGTCCGGTTTCGCCTGTATAGGTCAGCGCCACATCCTGCAAAGTGACCATAACCTGACCCCCTACCACAGCTTCGATATTGGTGGCGATCGTGGCCTTGTCGGTGGCTTCTACCGCATTGGTATCCTTGCTGGCCTCCATTCGGACGAATCCGTCAAAGATCGTGTCGCGGAAATAGAGGGTGAATGGCCCGAGGGAAAACAGCGCTCGTCGACCAGGCACCGGGGCAGTTACGTCCATCTGAACCCAAGCGCGCACGGCTTTCTTGTCGAAATCGTGAGTCAGCTTGACGTATTTGCCTAGATCTTCTGCCGAGCCCAGGTCAGGCTTGATCGCATCAAGGTTAATGCCACCAAACCACTTCATGATATCGCCACCGTCAAACCCCCTCAGAGCGTCGGTGTCGAGCTTGAACTCGTCGCCCAACTCGTTAAACGGGAGGTC
Source organism: Ruegeria sp. CE12 (assembly GCF_056537525.1). Lineage (NCBI taxonomy): Bacteria > Pseudomonadati > Pseudomonadota > Alphaproteobacteria > Rhodobacterales > Roseobacteraceae > Ruegeria > Ruegeria sp. CE12. The sequence goes on from NZ_JBQFRS010000013.1 coordinate 94,345, forward strand.
GATCCCAAGCGCGCGTAAGGCATCGCCCAACTGGTCAAACATCGCCTTGGCTGCGGAACTTTTAACAACCTTCTCGACCTCATCAAACGTGGTTTGGATGCGATCCATATTCGCCTTGAGTTCAGCGATTTCCGGGGCCTGCGTGACGGCAGCGTAAAGTTTGAGTGCGTTGTTGGGTGCCGAGGAAATGCCGCCTTTGCCAAGATTGTTGAGGTTCGCAAGAGCCCGATCGGCATAGGCACGAGCGAGTTCCTCGCCGTCGCCGACTTGATTTACGAGGTTCGAGATTGAACGGTCGAATGCGTTGATCTTGTCCTTCAGCTCATTCAGTGTCGCAGTGCCGTCGCGGTATTTCTCTGCCCACTCCTTTGCATCTTCCCAAAGATCTTGGATCTCTTCCGTATTGACCTGGTTTTCCAGTTCGTCCAGAACGCCTTGGCCTGTATGCTTCCAGATAGAGTTTCCAGCGTCATTTAATTCTAAGCAAGCTGTTTTGGCGGCCATAACAACGGAGGCCAATTCGCCTTCTGTCCGATCTAGGAGCTCGATTGCCGTGACGGACACGTTTAGGGACGCCGCTTCGAGTTCAGGAATGATCTTTTCGATCCATTTTTTTGGCGTGGGATTGTCGAAAAGCGACTTTAGTGGGTTGAGAACAGCGCGTATTGAAGGTTTGAGGATATCGTCTACCAGCGCTTTATTTAGGCTGTCAGCAAGATTGTTAGCTTGAGTTATGATCTGTTCCTGTACAGACTCGAGGAAACCATCGCAACGGGCCAGACCGTCATCGGCAATACGCTCGACGTTGTGAAGAACCAAGGTGAGTTCAGTGCGACTTTCGGCAACCATATCGTCGAACAACTGACCAACTGGTGAGACAGCCGTGACTTGAAAACCTGTAAAATAGCCATAAGCGCTGTCAATTAGCGAGGTTCTGAACTTGTCGAGTTCTTTTTGAAGGTCGCTGTCCAAACCTTGCGCGATCAGGTCAATTTCGCGGTGGATAAGTGCTACTTGTCTGGTCAGGGAGCGGCCAACCTCAATTGATTTACGGTCGACGTTGTCCAGAGTACGGCCAATCTTGTTGACTGTTTCGTCGAATTTTTTATCTGAGTATTCGACGAACCTTCCTTTCAGGATTCTGATCTGTTCTATTCGCCCGTCAACACTGTCGATCACATTTAAAAGGCGGTCCCGGATGTCTTTGACAAGGTCGGCTTTTTTGGTTTTGCCCTTGTTGCGCAGCCTGTCTTCAAAGCCGGTAAGCTTGGCGGCCAGTTTATCGTCATTGAATTTTTTTCGGGCGTCAATCAATTGTCGTTCCGCACCGTTGACGCGGGTTCGAACCTGTTTATAGGCCACTTCTAACTGATTATTGTCTTGCCGGCCCGCTGCAGTTGCATCCAACCCACCCTTGAGAGCGCGGTTTACCTGAAAGGTTAAATTCCGTGCCATCTGGTCTGTTTCCCCGGCAAGCCGCTGGCGAACCTCTTCGACGGCAGCCTGAGCCTCGCGGTGAGCACCGTTGATCTGGTCGTTCATCGCCTGTCGGGCATTTCTTAGGCGGGTCGCCGACCACGGCTTATCCCGGTCATACTGCGCTGACCATTCGTCCAGCCGTTTGCGCGCGCCATCAAACGCCGCTTCGGCGTCCTCGTGCCAGTCGCGCACAACTTCACGGGTTTTCTCGATCGAGCGGACAAGGTCGCCGACCTCGGCACGTCCCTTGTCGATGATACTGCCAGTTCTTTTGGCCAGAGCCGCCTCGGCCATTTTAATAACGTCGATGTAGGCTGGGACGTCGGTGTTTTGGGCGACTCTAATAGCATTGATTTCCGCGCGGAATAGCGCCATCGCCGATTCAATCTGCTGCGAAATTAACAGGCGTTTCGACGAAAGCCGCGCCTGGTAATCCGCTGCCATTGCTGCACAGTCGACACCTTCGACTAGAGTTATGAGATTTTCGATTTCTATTTTGGCGTTGGCGACTTTGCCGACCAAGTTGTGACCGCCAAAGTGTTTAAACGCGTCCTTGGCCAGTGCTTCCGGGTTCTTTTTTTTCAGCTCGTTCAGGAGAGTTTGGCCCTGAGCAGGACCTTTGGGTAGATCTGAAATAGCCTTTTTTAGATCCTCCCACCCGGGCGGTGTCGCGCTAGGCCGGTTCAGATAGGCTGATCCAGGAAGAACGATATTGACCGGATTCTCGCGGGTTTGCAAAAGGGATTTCAGATTGTCACTGCTCAGAGCTTCGGAGCCAATGTAACCCATCTGCATTGACGAAGCACCGGACTGATTGCGCATGAAGGTGATGGATTCGACGCCGCCAAAGATGGGTTTGTCACCGTAGCCTTCGTTCAGAACGGATTTGCGGGCACCGGGCGCCAGCCGCCACGTAAACCGGCGCAGGCCGGGCAGCATGCGCGGGGCAGGGGGGCGGCGAGGCAGGTCTTTTTCTTTCTTTCCTGCATCGACCGTTCTTTCCCGGTGCACCTCGTCGACCACTTTTGCGACCACCCCGGCGGGGAATACCGCGCTGAAGTCCTGTCCCGCACGGGCAGGCCAGCGATCGGTATCAACGCGTCCGTCTGCGGGCGGTTCGGTCTGGGCGTCTGTCCAGAAGTAGAGGTTGTCTACATCTAGACACTCCTGAACGCAGAGGGGCATCTCTTCGGCACCTTCCCCCGAAGTGACAAATGCGACGTCAGGAAATGGATAGACTTGGGGGCGCGCTTTGGATTCGCCTATGTTCCAAAGCGGAATTTCCCAGCCAACATTTCTCTCATCGACAACGATGTCTTTGCCCCAGTCGCTGTTGACGTGGATGATGCGAGAATTGAACCTGACCTCGCGCAGCATACCTGGCCCCGTTGCGCTGTCCCTCGGGAAATCGGGATATCGGCGGATGGGTTCCAGTATATCGACAAACTCTTCGACTTTTCGCAAAACAGGCCGTTCCGAACGGCTTTTAGCATTGTCGGGGTCGGAGGGGGTGAATTGGGCCGAAGGGGCCGTGGTGCGGTTGTAGATCACCACATGTTTAGCCCGGTGCCAAAACACCGACACACGGCCCGTTATTTCGACACGCAATTTTTGCAGCATGCCATTGCGAGTCTCGGTGATGATCTTGACCGCGCCGGAAAGGAATTCGACCACTTGATCGCCACTGCCGCCATGCGGAGAAATAGCGAACCCTTCAATTGTGCCGCCGAGGGCTACAGGATTTTCCAAGAGCTTCAAGAGCCATGCTTTGGATTCAAGCGGCCAGACGACACCTCCAGCCAAGCCATGGTCGGACAGTCGGGGTCCGGATGGCTTGTCTTTTTTGTGATCGGCCAACTCAACTGCTGTTAATGGAACTGGCGGGCTGATCAATCCGGTGTTGCGCAGCGCGAAGTTTAATCCCTTGTCAAACCGAGCCGGAACAAAGGGATTGGCCCGTCGGGCGTCGATCTCGAAGGCCTCAAGGCGTTCGGTCCGACGCCGCGCTGCCTTTCGGACACGCGCCCATCGGTTGAGGACATCTTTGGTTTCGTCAGTGGCAATGGTGGTTTCCACCGAGACCATGTTTCCGGTAAGCGCTGAAATTTCGGCGATGCGAGGGCCCGGTACGGCTGTATTGGGAGGGGGGACCTGCAGGCCAAACGTCATCGGATAGGCCAACTCTCCGCGCAGGGCGGCCAGTGAGACACCTGGGCCGAAATCGCCCTTTCCACGGAACAGCGCGCGAGCATTAAACTCGGGCTGGACGTAGTTTCGCGACAGGTCCGTCGGTTTGATCCAAAGATCGGTTGCGGGCGAGTAGCGCATGTCGACGGCGTAGCGCCAGGACGGGTCTGCCGGGTTAGCAGGGGGAGAAGGGTTTGGCGGGACCGGCGGCGTTGTTTCGCCCTTTTTTGAGGCAGGGGCGTCGTGGATTTCCATCTGCCCTGGCTTGTCGGCGGCGTCAGTGGTGACTGCCGGCGGGTAGGTAAAACGGTAGAGCTCCGAGGTTTTCTTGAAAAGCCACGTACGCTGGTCGCTGTCCCACTCTGCCACGTCGGCATTTCTAGCGTCGCCTGATTGCGACAATGGCAAGCGCGAGAAGCGGAACACTGAAAAGGGTTCTTGTTCCAGTACTGTATATACAGCCCGGTCGGCACTACCGATGGCGTTTTCGGTCAGGCGGACGGACAAAAGGTGGTCTTGATCATCTCGCACCCGTTCTGTGACTTGCATGATGAACCGGATTTGCTCGTCACTCCCGGCATTTTGACGCCGTTCATCCACCAGAAGAGCAGTTTGTCGGGTAATCCGATCGCCGTGTGGAACGTCCACAGTGACCGGCAGAACCCGGTTGAGTGTAATCAGCAGGTTTAATTCTACATCCAGATGGGGCTCGCCTTTTGTCGGCTGGGTTGTCCGCGCCCGTCGTCGCATGCGGAGGAATGAGACATCGGGCTCACTGTTTTCCGCCAACAACCGCCTGCCGGTTCCGGTCAGTTCCAGCGACCCAAGCTGCCCTTTCAACCGGGGGGGGGCTGGGTTGGAATCTTTGTACGAGTCTTCAATCCGGAACGAAACTGCCACGTCCTCGAGTCCCTTTGGAATGCTGGGGTCGTGAACCAATTGGAGATCAAATTTGGCATCGGTGGGGGGGGCGGTCTGGAAGCTATTGAAACTGGCTTTCACGGACAGTTTCGGGGCCAGCTCTTCCCATGCCCAGTTGATTCTACCCCCTTTTTCGTGTGGCGGGATGGTGATCCCGGTTGGTAATGCGTGGTTTTTCTGTGTCAGGTTGATGCCGCCTTTGGGGCTGAAGCTGCCCTCCGGTTTGAAATAGGCGGCTAGTGCAAGACGTTTTTTTTCGCTGCCTTTTTCAGGCAGATCTATATCTGGAATTAGGCTATGCGGTTGGCTGCGAGTTTGGATCAGACCCTCGCGGGTTTTCTCCATTATGCGAAGCGCGTCAATCAGGCCGCCGCCCTTTAGGCTTTCGAGATCAAAATCGTCTGGTGTCCTAAACCACTCATCCCATTTCAAGCGGACCTCGAATTCTGGTTTTAATCTGTCCTCTTCTGAGTTTGATTTATTCTCAGGGTCGATCATGAGCTTAAGCAGATCGATATCTGAGACATCGATTTTCATCTCGGTTTCGGTCAGGATTTTTTCGTCACGTGCAACCTCGGCGCCCAATTGACGGGACAGATCAAGCCCCTTTCCCTTGGTCTCGACAACTCGACGACAAATGGCTGAGAAACGGAACCCTTCATCCGTAACAGTTGAGCGGAATTCAACATTGTGGTTATTTGCGTCGGTCGTAGGTGCCGGTCTGATGCTGAATCCGAGTGCTTTGAAAAGCGAATCCGTTGCGACAGGAATCAGATTGCCGTCGGAGTCTTTATATTTGAGCGCATAACCGTAGGGTTTTGCACCTGAAGAGCGAACTCCGAAGTCGTCTAGTCGAAAATTACTTGAGTGAGTTTGCGGTGAATAGTCGCCTTTTAACCCGGTGACGAATGAATCTGGTTTGAACACGCGGTCATTACTGATTGAGGAACCATAATCGGTAATGTGTTTGAGCTTCAGCGCAACCGTGTGTAGGTCCTCGCCTCTTTGTTTCAAAGGAAGCGGAGTGGGCAACCTGACAATGATCGCAATTTTGTTGTTTGTTAGCTCCGAAACAACGGCGAGGCCCGAAGGGTCATTGGCAAAATCATTGCAGAGATAACGGCGCGGAGCGGAGTGGTCTTTCGGGATTGTTTCGATTCCAACGGCCCCAGTGAAACTTAGGTCGTGACATTTTTTGCCACTAGGCTTGTCGACCCAGAATGCGACGGATTTTCCCGCCTTTGTATTGACCAGGTTCTTTCTCAGATCGTATCCTGGGATATAGGGGTTGTGATTTGTGTCCGGCACGCGTTCCGGATCTTTGGCCGCGTCGTGAATTGAGTCGGCAATCTTCGTCCAGCGCAAAAAGGCTAAGAACCTTTTATTACCATCCCGCTGCGCATGGAAAACGTCGATAATACCGGCACCTAGAGCAAGCGACGGTCCGCCGTCCTCTGCTTCGAAAGTAAAATTACCGAACAGACGATAGCTTCTAATGATGGTCATGGCGGCGTCTCCCTGTTCGGTCTGGCTCCCTTTTCCCAAAAGGGCGGGGTGGTTTGGTCGAAAAGGCAGGGAACCGCCAGTTTCGGTAATTTCCCGCCGGGCGAAATGCGCCCAACGGCGGTGCGGTCACGTCTTCTTTACGGAAACGTGGACATGATCTCGGGCCTCGTACCAAACCCAGTCAAATCCAGCATTGACAGCAAGCCGCGCGAGACGACCGTACTTGTCCTGATCCTTGTCGGATGTGGTGATATCGGCAGCGCGTCCTTCGTAATGCAGAGACTCAGCGGAGTGCTCCTCGCCGCCGTCCCAAGCCTCTGTGACGCGCAGTTTGACGCTGGGCCATTCGTCGTGGACCAAAATGGCGAGCGCGTTCAGCTTTTCTTCAAGGCGTTCCGACATGCGCCGGTCCGACCCATCGCCCTCTTCGTCCTTGAACTCGATCTTGGGGTTGTTGTTGACCTTCAGCGCTTTGTATTCGGCCGAGCCTTTTTTGATCTTTGCAGTGATCGCGCCACAGGTTGCAACCTCACTTGCATTTGGCACCTTGTCCCCGACGGACAGATCGTCCGATTTCGGTGAGAACCGCAGCTCAGCGTTCGGATCGACGCCAAAGAAGGCTGCTACGGCAGCCGCCGCCAGACCCAGCCAGCTACGGCCCATATCGGTGAGGGTTGAGTTTCCTTCGGGATACTCCAAAACGCCGAAATAGAAAGTAGCGACTCCTATAAGAAGCCATGCAATCATGTAGGCGGCCATAATGATGTTGAACAATTGGGCCCGGGCGTCTGACATCTGGGTCGGCGCAATCATCTTTGTAAGGTTGCCCGGCCGGGCCAGGCCCAGCACGGCAATGACGATCCCGGAAACCAAACCGCCGACAGTGGTTAGCAACAGTCGTTTGCCATCGGAGATCGTAACACCGCCATCCGGGCACTTCGTGAGCCCGGTTCCTGTATCCTCGGCCGAGCATGCAGATTTAACGTCACTGATAATATCCCACACCACCCAGCAATACCCGAGCAGAAGGATGATCGCGATTGCGCCGATGAAAAGCCACTTAAATTGTCGGTTCAAAAGTAGTGTCCCCAGAATTTTTTAGCGGTGGAGCACCTAGAAAGCAGGCGATAAGTGCAATTGATGCAATCTGAAAGCGCTCACGAAAACTAGCCAAACAGTATAGACGTTTATCTTCAAAGTTCTTGTTGGGATGACCATAAAACACGTCAACCTTCCCCCCAAAGATTGAGTAAAAAATCAAAGTTTTGTCAATCATTTTCGATTCCGTCGCGGCGGATCGGCCCAGGGAGCTATGGATCAAAGGATGTTATTTGGCTTTTCCATGCATGGATGCAGATCATTGGAATGGTAAATTAGTGTCTGAAAAATATGCAGAAAATTGGGTGTTTCGCCAGCGAGCATACCACCTAATGCTTGAGGGAATTGAATCTCGTTACCCCACAAAAAGCTTAATGGAGACTAATTTGCTCGAAAACACTCCAATTTCCTTGTGTTGATTCGCGCTGTTCGAAATATTAGTTGCAGTTTTGTCTTTAAACCCAAAGCTGAAAAAAAAGATCCCCAGCGGCAGCTTGGGCTGAAATAGCGGGAGTCCGTGTGAAAATAGCCTGACCACTGAACGCATCACATGTTACGTCTACGATATAAACAAGAGTCCCGGACTTGCCCGCACTTTGCTGTTGGTGGAAGAAAATGTCTCCCTCGATCTTCCAACAATCTTTTATGAGTGGCAGAAACTCACGATATGCGTCTGGCCAGGAAGGTTCATTTGTCACGGGCATCAGCAATATTCGTCCAGAAATGCCGCGAATAGAAAAGTATCATTATGCAGCGTCGTCTATTTCCGTAATAATACGCAATCCTGCAAGTGAACCAAATTGAACCGACTGTGGGACCCTGTTGGACTATATTAGCAAAACCCTGTCTTGGAAAACTTCGAATGATCCCTCACTTAATCGCTCGGACCAAGACAACAGAACCAGCACTAGACAAGGTTCAGAATCGACCGATGGACGACCGGTGCGGCTGTAAAAAATCTGAGAAGTTCGCTCGAATGCTGCTCAGATCAACAAAGCAATCAATCGGCCTAAGGAGATCATTGTCTGGAACATGATCTTCCAGTGAAAACTCGCAAAACAATGCGGCCTGTGCTTCTCGTCTTGATGCCAACATCGTTAGTCCTTCCCTATAGGGTGAATTGATTCAGCGACTTCCCAAGTGATCAAGGACAAGTATCTCAGCAAAATACGGCACTTCTATGCTGGATCGACCGAACCAGGATGTTCGATTCCGTCTAAGAAACTGCGGTCAGATGACGAAGATTGACGTCATCTAGAAGTCTCAAGCCAATAAGGGCCGAAGGTCTGTTTTCTGCCTGGTGCCTCTGTTTGATCAATTTAGTGACAGATCACACCAATATCTCTGAGTTCCACGCAGTGCGGAAAATTATTCAACCTACCTTGCCGCTATAGCAATCTGAGGCAAGACAACATTTGCAACTTGGCCGCAGGTAAAAACACTTTTTGAGGTGTCGCCGGTCGAGAAATCGATCGGCGACCCTGTGTAACCCGTACGCCGGGGTTCGGCGCCTTTTTTGCAATTCACCGAAACTGTTTCGACATTTGACGCCAAAAGCGTTTCTCGCCTTCCGTATTTTGCATGGAGATAGCCTCCGACTCACAGAAAAATCGTAGCTGGGATTTAAAGTGACTTGATAATCCTTCAGATGCAGATTTGACCAATGCAAATTCGGACGTTGTTATTTCAATAGGGTCAGTCCAACCGAACCCGTCGATGATACTGCGGAATGGTGCGACCGTCAGAAGTACATTTGCGATCACCTGCATTTCGGCCATATCGGCCTGAATCTGTCGTAGCTCATCGAGCTTAGCCTGAGTTCTTGGCGTCAGATGGAATGTTGGCATGTTTTCACCCTCGATCCAGTGGAATTTTACCAGGCGTACACTCTGCATAACCTTCAGGCGCAGAGCGACCAGAGGGCTTGAAGACGTGTTCGTACCAATTCAACCAAGCCTCATTCACCATACATGTTTCTTCGACGTACTGTGAAATGCAAATTCCCTCCCCACCAGAGGCGCTCGGTTTGCTGGAAATGCAAACGGGTTCTTGCAAACAGTGCCCGTCCATTTGGATGTCCATACCTTCAAATGCCGCTGATACTTGGCGCGAGACATAATCTTTAAGGATAGTTTTGTTGGATTTCACCTTAAGGCCGTTGTATTGCCTTCCCCCTAATTCACCTCGAACGCGGTACTTCAGATCAGTCCCGCCGATTAGAATGAAATCGCTGGGAAGGGCGGGAGGTGTAGTGCACTGAATATTGAATTGAGGCCCTTCCAAGATCGCCAAAGGAGTATCATAGTACCTTTCGATCCGTACGTCGTACCTAGCACTGGAAACAGTTCTTTCCGGTACGAGTTTGACATATTTGGCTGGTTGAACTTCCGGCAAGTTGGGCTTGGTCAAGGGGGCCACTCCTTCCCGGTAGATTTTAGGCAGCATGAGCAACTGTAGGTCGGTTGAGGTGATCGCCTCGACATTACTGGCGCCGAGGCGTGCAAGGCCTTTTGCTGTCTGCTCAGACAATCGCTGCAGGTCCACTGACACCGGCACCCAGCCTTCGCCTTTGTCGGTCCAAGTAATACCGCGATCGGTGTGGTACTTGTTGTTCGCGTTACGGTTCGTCTCACCTTCGGCACCAGCATAGCTACCGCTTGTAGTAGTGTTGTCTTGACGTTCGATTTTTATGTTGTTTGCCGCGTTGAGAACTCGATTAACTGTCTGTTGATCCAGTGCATATTCCCCAATCACGTCTGCGAATAGGCTGGCGTTCTCAGTGCCCCAATTCCGAACTTCAGCAGTGACGGTCTCGGTTTGATCTTTGATCATCTTGACCATTTGGTCGAGGTGGTCAGTCGTCCAAGCCACCTTTGACGGGTGAGCGCCAATCGTTCCTTCGTCTGCTGATCGTGTATAACTATCAAAATAGGCTACCTCAAGGAACTGGGAAGCTGCGCGTTCAATTACATCACCTGAGACAACACGATGACGGGTATCAGTGTTTACAACTTCGGTTTGGCTGGAATCTCCAGTTGCACCTAGATCCACAAGATTCAGATTTAGCGATGCGCCATAGGTCTTAGAAGTAGTGCTGACAGAGCCGGTCTGTTTGCTGTTTATGAGTATGTCCTGGAAACTGCCCGAATTCCAAAACGCTCTATAGTTGACACTGAAGCTTGAGACAGACGTACGATCAAAGGGTGTCAGTACATAAGCCGCAATGTCATTTGTTTCTATTGCTCTCGTGAGTAAGTCACAGCTCTCTTTTATTTGGACTTTCCGTTCACTTAGCTGCGTTGGAAACGACACGGCACGGGAGCTAATGACACCACCTAGGATAGTTCTTGGCACTACTGGGTAGGAGAAGAGGATCTCAGCAGGTGTTTCTGCACTGTCAGTTTCAGCGCCTGCAACGATCATAAATGATCCGAATGGGTAAGGTTGCAGTTGCCCAAGCTTTACTGGTGAACCAGACTCAGCGAGGCCAAGTTCGTTGTTTAGCAGGTTGACGATTTCATTGTTTACATCTCGAGACGCGATCTCAAACTGCAAGGGCACTATGACATTCTCGTTTTCTGATCGGTCGTTACACTCTGTTGTCACCTGCGCCGCAAACTCTTCAAGGTTGTTAATCTTGAAGTAAGGCAGCACGTAGTAGCGCTTGCGAGGGTTGGAACTGTTCTGCACATCCCTAAACACAGCAATACTTTCGCCGCCAAGGCTGTCAGGATAAACCTGTGCTAAGAGTGAGATTGCAAGCGTCGTATCTGGGTTTTGAGTCGACTGCGCGTTGACCGGAATATTATCAAAACTCTTTAGTTTGATAGGGGGTATGGTCTCTTCAGCGATGGTCTCCTCGGCATGAACTGAGCATGCAATAAAACCAACGGATAAGATAGTGGAAAGCAGATATCTGGTCTTCATTGTTATGGTCACCTAAAAATTGTTCTGTTGCAAAACACTGACGATTTAAACTCGCTAGTGAGAACTAAATCCACATTTTTTTCAAAGCTTTGAGGTAAACACTAGTTTCCAGACTACTGTGTGCGTGAATCCCATTTGATTGAGTGCCGAGTCCTATCGGGATAGAGCGCACAGGCTCACCGCGTGATCCCTACCCAGTCTTAGAAAATGCGTTCTGCTGCGAATGCGATGCTAAAAGGCATCTACCAACAAGGGATGGCTCATATATTCATGCCGCTTTTCGGGCGTCCGTTGGGTGATGGTGATACATGAGTTTCGTGTGGACAGGTATCGATGACTTCAAACAGATCAATCAGCGTAAAACTTGTCCATGTGCTGATGCTGGCGAAAAACACAATCAAGCCTCAAATTTCTGTTGCAAGCCTTGGCCGTTTGGGCAAGTTTCAACCCAAACTTGATTTTAAAATCTCACATTCATGCAGCAGGCTAATAATTGATGCAATCAAAGTCTCTAATCTTGGCTGGGATACTCTGTACCTTAGCTGCGACTGCGCAGGCGCAATACCTTCTGGAAGATGGCTCCGAAGTTTCGGATCTTGAGATGTTTCAGGAGTGCGATGTTTGTCCTGAAATGATTGTTCTCCCGCTGGGTGAGTTCACCATGGGAGGTCCGCCGGGTGAGTCGCGGG
>NZ_JBQFRS010000014.1:0-77453 GCF_056537525.1 Ruegeria sp. CE12
AGGTCGACCCTCGGGGCCGACGTTTCAACTCAGGCCCTCTGGGCATCCTATGAGTGGAAGTTCTAGGAAGAAAACTCTCAAGGGCCGCTACCACCTTCTTGTTCGTGGCCCCGAGATAGCAACTTACCAAGACTGCTATCTCTGTGGACCACCGCAAATCACTCACAAGGGTGGTCCACAAACTCTCTCCAAGTGCTTCAGAGCCAGGCAAAGTAGCAAAATTGGCAGAGGCTCTGTCAGTTTAGGCCGAATAACGCGTCGTAGCAGGCATAAACCTTTGGCCTATGCCGCTTGAATTCTGCCGAAAGGCCAATTTTGTCGTGCGCAACAGCTTCTCAAATATGACCGACCGCATTCTTGCGGTGGCAATCATCATTGAAAGGAATGCAAATGAACAAGCTTGGCAAACTGGCATTGCTGGCAGCTATCGCCACACCCGGGATGGTTTGGGCACAGGTCAACGTCGGAGATGTTCTGGGGTCTTCAGAGACCGCCATTCGCTCCGCGCTGGAAGCGAAAGGGTACGTCATATCTAAGATAGAAACTGAGGATGACGAGATCGAAGTGCAGGCTGCGATGGATGGCAAAGCTTACGAGATCGAAGTTTCCGCTGAATCCGGCGAGATTTTGGAGATCGAACGGGAAGAACCCTCTGACGACAGCTGATGAAACCTTGGCACGCTCTGTTCGGGAGCGTGCCAACTACATACCGAGAACCGACCCATGACGCGCGTTTCCATCCTTTGGTCTCTCTTCGCTGTGCAAGCAGTCTGCAGCGCTTATTTTCTCATGGACATTTTTGTGGACACTCTGTGGCCTACATCCAGTTTCCCGATGGCGGAAAGCGATCTTGTCGAGACCATGGTGGCAATTACGCTTGTCAGCGGATTGGCATTCACGACTTACGAGTTGCGAAACATCCTCAGCCGCCAAAACGAGTTGGAAGATCAGGTAAGAATAGCCACCGGTGCCTTCGGAGAAGTTCTGGAAGCCCGTTTTCGATTGTGGTCTTTGACAAGCGCTGAGCGCGAAGTGGCAATCTTTGCAATCAAAGGTTACTCGATCGCCGAAATTGCCGCGCTTAGGAATACCAAACAGGGCACAATCAAAGCCCAATGCGCGTCGGTTTATCGAAAGGCAGGCGTAACGGGGCGCCTGCAACTTCTCAGCGTATTTATCGATGACCTGCTTGCGGACAGCTTGCTGGGCAATACCCCCAATTCTCAAAAAGAGGAGCTGTCATGAATCCGGTAGGCCTCATTCTGATTGGTGCAACGACACTTGTCCCAGCATACCAGCTGTGGTCGCTGAAAGGTATCTCTGACCATACTGCATTGTTCTCGCAGTATTTGGGTCTTGCCGCTCTTATCCTTATGGCGTGGGGTCAGGTTCTGTCCACGCGTCTGAGGGGTGTCGAGCATTTGTTCGGTGGGCTGGATCGAGTTTACGTCCTGCATAAATGGGCAGGTATCGTGGCTATGGTGGCACTCCTTATGCACGATACGATTGGCGCTGAAATACCCGCTTTGGGCCGCGAAACCGCACTAAACGACTTTGCTGAGTCACTCGGTGAAATAAGCCTGTATGGCCTTTTGCTGTTGGTTCTCATCTCAGTGGCAACATTCATTCCCTACCACCTGTGGAAGTGGTCGCACAAAGCGATGGGTGCCCTGTTTGCAATTGGGGCTCTGCATTTCTTTCTTATCATGAAACCCTTTGCGATGACCGATCCTGCGGGGCTGTACACAGGTTCGTTCTGTGTGTCTGGTATGGCCGCCTACCTGTGGATGCTGCTCCCGGACAGGTTGCGCCCGTCATATTGCTACGAGATCTCAAAGCTTGAAACCACCGGCGGAGCATTGGCCATTACACTGGAGCCGGAGGAGAGAGGCCTCAGCCCGCTGCCCGGACAGTTTGGCGTTCTGCGTTTTACAGGTGCTGGAAAAAATGAACCCCATCCGTTCAGTTTTTCAAAGATCGGACTCGGCGGCGAACTGCGCGTGACTGTAAAATCTCTTGGGGATTACACTGCTACCCTGAACAGAACATTGAAAACTGGACAGTTGGTGCGTGTTCAAGGGCCATTTGGCAGGTTCCGCTACGCCGGCAAAGGGGCGGAAGTCTGGGTTGCGGCAGGTATCGGCATCACGCCCTTTCTTGCCTGGTCCGATGCATTGGAGGCGAGTAACGAGCCTGTACATCTATTCTATTGTGTCAGGTCGCGAACGGACGCTCCGCATCTAGATGAAATCGAAGAATTGTCGAAAGTGAAACCAAATCTGCATCTGCATCTCATGGTCTCGGGTGAGGGAAAACGGATCAGCGCAGAAAAGATTGCCGATGCGATTGGGCCAAGTCTGTCTCGAGCCAAGGTTTCGTTCTGCGGACCAGCCTCCCTCCGGGCGTCACTCCGGGCGGGGTTGAGGCCTTACGGCATAACTTCGCGACGTTTTCACTATGAAGAGTTTGAATTCCGAAACGGCATCGGACTCAAACGCTTGATAAAGTGGTTGAGCGGACGGTTTCTGAGTTTGCGCGCTCGCAGCAGGCGGGAACGGATCTCGCCTTCCCAGGAGAACATGACATGAAGCAAGTTAAGTATGCACCTACTAACGACATCTTTCGTGTTGGCTTGTCGTACTTTTAGAATGGGCGGTAGAAATCGGCCTTCCTGCCCTGTTTTCAAAACCACTTTGCCGGGAACCGCAGCAATAGCCGATCAAGTTCATTGTTCTGCTCAGGTTCCAGCTCGGATCTTAGTTCTTGCATCAAAGGTGCCCTGCCCCAACGCTTTTCGTATACGCCTTTGATAGAAAACAAGTTCGTTCGGCGTTTTAGAATTGTTGCGATCAGACCATGAGTTTTTCGGCGCACGGCGATCGAAGAAGCGCGGTAAGGCCGTTCCATTGAGGTGATGCTGCGGGGGTTTGGTTGCGCCGGAAACGCGACGCTAGAAAAGAGGTCGATAGGCGCGCGGCCGAGCCGGATTGATCTCATCAGAACATTGGCGAATGCCAAGGTGAAGTCTCGGAATTCGCTTTTGTTCTTGGTACTTGATCGCACTGATAGGCTCTTTTCAAGCGCCAATTCCAAGTGGATTACTTCATTCCAGGCTATCTGCACATTACGGTTGTCGCGCAGTTCCAAGACGGTCGAAGAAGACATGTCGGGTAATCCAAGCTGCGTCGAATAGAGTGAGCCGCAAGCACTACATGCGAGAACGACATTGCTGCCATCAAATACGAAGGCCGGCTCAGCTTCGCGATCATGACATGCCATGCAATGGGTGGTAAGCGGCCTCCGGTGCGCCAAACAGAATGTCCGGGTGGTCATCCTCCAAGCCAACCGCAAGAATTGGTCATGGCCGTTGAGCTGGTCGCGGAGCAGGCAACGCGGACACCACGCAAACGAAGGCGCCTTGCTGAAGCGGTCCGAGCCCAAGTGTTTCCCCCCTGCCCGCCTCAGCCACTTTGTGTGAACGCCAGGGTTGGTGCCTGGTAAGGTCAGCAGTTCCAGCCTGCGTTTTTCCGGGTCCAGAGCATCGTTCAAGCCAGCCAAAATGACACCATGATCCAGTTTATCCAGATCCTCGGGAAGTCTCGTGAAACTCTGATATCTCGCTGAAGGAAACAGCTCTCGAAGGTAGGATAAGGGATCTGTCGAATTCATCGAAGCCGCGCGACCTACGAACGAATTCAAGCTTTCCATCGAATAGGGTGTGACGTTCATAACGGCCGTTCCTAACTGCGATGGCTTACCCAGGTGTCGAAATCCAAGCGCTCACTGCCAGACACAATCGCATAGATCGCGAAACCAGTGAGCACCTGCATCACATTTTTGCAGATACCATTCGACTTCCTGATGATGGCCTTGCGGAGCTTTGGGTCGCGGGAAAGTACCCCCTTTACCTGCACCGGGCACCATCGTTCAAACCCGTCAAGAAACTCGATGAAATCATCTTCCCGATACGTCCAGGCGCGATACTTATAGTGTACAGATCGCCCCTGTGTTTGTTCATCTTCCAATGCCCATCGCCAGATACGTGGAGCACCTGTGAGAACGACCCTGATATCGTATTCGGAAATCAAGTAGTGGACGTAGTTCTGATAAGAAATCTGCTGGCGTTTCTGAAAGCTATAGGTACGGTGAAAGTCCTCCAAGATGACGAGTCTGGTTTTTAGATGTCCCAGAAGTTCAAGAGTTTTGCGGTAGGAAGAATAGCGCGGCATAGCCCCGTAGCCAGGGATGGCAAGGTTCGCGCGAAGTGCATCACAATAATCAACGAAGTCGCCACTTGGATGGATGAGTTGGTTTACGACCGGGACTGTTTGCTGACCACTTCGTCCCTTAGTCGCGGGTGGGTGTTGGGCCGCAAACTGCTTGATAATGCGGGTCAGCCCCATTCCAGCCGGGGCGGTCAAGAAAACAAGCTTGTTCTCGCAGTCTAAGGGCTCATGGATCAACTCATTCAATCGATTTCGAAAGGCGCGAATGGCTGATGTCTCAAAAAAAGCGCCGTTGCGAATGTAGCGAATACGTTCTGGAACCGATGCCTGTGACATATCTGGAAAGCGTTGAGATGGAGTATGGTTCATGACGACTTACCCGGCACCGATAAGCCTCGTGGGTCACGAAGATCGCGAATGTCGCAACCATGCGTTTGAGGGTGACCGTCGAAGCGACTGATCTCCCTTTTGCGCCGATTTGCTTCCGCCAGGATCTGTTTGCGGTGATCGTGAACTACGGTAGGGTCAGGTGCGTTCATTGCCGCTTGCAGCCTTTTTTCCTTGCGCTTGTTGTGTTTTTTCCATTCATTGAGGGACATTGGATCGCGCGGAAAATACTCACTCCGGGCTTCGTGAAAGACATCGTCGTCGGCACTGATGTATACTGTTCGAATGTCAGTGGGATCATACTTGAGTACAACGCTCTTCACGCCGCAGTTTTTCATCTTTTGTAGCTGTTCCGAACGATAGAACATCCCGAACAGTTCAAGGCCCTCCCGCTGGATTTTGCGCCTCTCAAACGGCAGAAAATCAAGGCGAAACCGATCCGGATCTTTTGGCAGTCGTGGGCTGGACACACTCTCGCGCCAGCTAACATTCCAAGCATTCATAGGAGACGTCAGCAGCCGGCGCTTCTTATCATGGACGTAGTCGCGAAGTATGAACTCGAGCAGGAGTCTCTCAACGTCAAACAAGGCAAGCCTCGCCTGCTTTTCGGGTTGATAGGTTCCCTTCTTTTTGGTGTTTGAAAAAGTGGTTCCAGGAAGGGTCTGAACGAAGGCCTGGATTGTTCCTATGAAACGCTCGACGTGCCCACCGAGATGCGGCTGCGCCACGGGGCGAAATATGTGCTCGACGCCGTATTGTTCCAGCCCCCAATTGAAGGCTTTAGATTTGAGGTCGGTCCCGTTGTCGCTGCTGATCACGAGGGGCAACCCATACACTGGCCACTCATATGGAATACCCATTTCTGTAAGGTATTCTGCCTTTGGAAAAACGGATCGATGAAAGGCCTTCAATAGGTTGATTGCGGAGGGTGCTTCCATCGACAGGTAAATGCCTGTTGGCATTGCCGTCGCCACATCTAACAGGACTGTCAAATACGGCCGTCCCAGACATTCTCCTGTGATGGGATCGATGACCATCAAGTCCAGCTTCGTATGATCAATCTGAACAACCGAAAGCGGACCTTCTACAAAATACTTGCCACGGACGATTTGGTAAGCTTGTCGCGCCGCCCTGCTCCCGTGGCGTTTCAGCTTGATCACTCGATCTGGGATCGCATTGATCCTGTTGATCAAAGCTGTCTTTGAGATTTCTGGGAGGCCCAATTCTGATAGTTTTCGGTTGATGTCATTCAGAGCTTTTGCGACCAAGATCTTGTTTCGAGAAAGAAATTCCTTGCAAAGGTAGTCGTTGACAACTTTCTCAGCCTCGTCGCAGAGCTTGATACTCATCCTTTTGGGGCCAGGTTTCGAACGTCGCAACGCAGATGCCCGATCATCAAGTTGCGCTCGCTTAAGCAGCCTATAAGCAGCAGATCTCGAAAGACTGTGCGCCCTGCAAAAGTCTTGCACAGCTGCTTTGGTCTGAAAACCAGTTTGAATATATGGGGTAAGGTCTCTGCGAAGTGCAAACGCCCGCGCCCACTCGCGCTCATCGCGAGCAGTGTCGTTTTTCGACATGATCGGCTCCTTGTAGGCAAGGCATACTTGAAGGCTCGAAAACTTCGAGTGGCAGCCTTGACTTTGAGATTGGATTGGAGAAGATCGAGATGACGGTTGCGAACAGCCATTCAATCTTTGTGAAAGCCTATGTGTTGGAGCACATAGGCTTTTGCTTTTCTACGTCAGGTCATGTCGCACCTCCCTTTTGCCCATATCGATCAGGCCAAAGTGAGGCAGGAGTCGTTTTCAGGCGGATTGCTATTGCCTGCTCGATACGTTTGGAGCGTCTAGCACCCCTAGCTACGTCTGTGACTGCCGTGTGGGAAACTTCGAGATCCCTTGCTATAGATCTGAGTGTCACACCAGCGGCAGCCAGGTCGGTCTTCAATTTGGAATATGCGTTGTTCATCTTGAAATCTCGAAGCTTCTGTGCAGAGTGAAAGCTGCCAGTGGATTCGAGTCAACCATTTGTTATTAAACGGTTTTGACGACAATACTATAACATCGTGGTCCGCGCCATAACAACGTCACATGTCATCTTCGAATTGTCGTTGGGCAAATAAACCAAAGGCAAGTGACTCGCGGAATCCGTGTGCCAGTACAAACTACAAATTGCCGAACCAGAAAAAAGGACAAGGCTTTCCCAGAATACATCACCCCACAACGAGGCTTGGCATTAGTAAATCTCGAACTCCACGGATGTGTCGACATCCATGGGGCAAATGACCTTTGCAACATGGGTTTCACCACCCCCGTTATTGTCATTGGTACCGACAATGGCGGCAATACGTTGAGCTTTCAGGCGTTACAGCGAGAATTAGCCGCGCATATCGAAACAGGAGGCTTGCTGGCAGCACTGGCGGTTGAACATCCGTTCATCCTCGAAGCTAGGGAACGGATGAACACTGACCAATTTCTATCCAACAATGTGGTTGTGTTTGACGAGAGCCACCTGAACAAACTGTCACCAACAGAACTTCCTGACGTCTATGCACGATCAGCGAGGAGTTGGCGACCATGAAAAATCAAACATCCTGCTGTGTCAGAACGCTGCGTTCAATTTCGATGGGTTGCACATCTCCATGTAACAATTGGGTACACCACAAAGAGACGCTTAGATGTGACGCGATCCACCGCCCCGTTAGGGTGGTCAATTCAACTATGTGACAGATTGAACATCACCCCTACTCTAATGTGATAGATACCAAATGCCCCGCATCGGATACGCCAGAATCAGCGCCACGAGCCAAGATCTCGACATTCAAACTGCAGCACTGAAGAAAGCTGGGTGCGAGATCGTACGGTCTGAGACAGGATCAGGCGCATCGCGTGATGGGCGCACGGAACTGGAAACCATCTTCGAATTCTTACGCGAAGGCGATGAACTGGTTGTGCATCGACTTGATCGCCTAGGTCGTTCTACCCGGGATGTTCTGAACCTAGTACATGAACTGGATGCCAAGGGCGCTTCCCTGCGGGTTCTTGAACCGGAAGTGAGTACAGCCGGTGATATTGGTCGAATTGTGGTAACGGTGCTCGGCATAGTCGCTGATATGGAGCTGAAATTCATCCGAGACAGACAGAGAGCGGGTATTGATGCCGCCAAGGAAAGAGGTGTCTATCGTGGCAGACGTAAACAAGTAGATGACCAACATATTCGATCTCTTGTGGCCACTGGTTTATCAAAAGCCCAAATTGCACGCGATCTGGGCGTGTCACGGATGACTATCTATCGCGCGCTCGGCGCGCCGACCGGACAACAGAATACGGACAGCCTGAAAGACGCGGAAAACAATCTTGAAAAGTATTCACGCGAGGAAAAGTAAAGAGCTGTTTCCTGGCAGTTCGGCCTTGCTAGCTCTGGGATTCAAATCTTGGATCGATCTTGTGGATTTTTGTCCCGCGAAGATGTGCAGCGAATAGTTGCCCTATCGGAAGTATGTATGCCGCTCTCGTTTTCAATACCAGGTGGGAATACGCTAGCAGGCTCCATTTTGCCCTTTGCAATATCTAGTGCTTCTTTTGCACCCCTAGTGAGGCTATCGCCAATTTCTGTCATCGTTCCCTGCCAACTGTCTGTTCAGAATAGATAACATAATTGGTTGTGCATTTCTGCTTTGGAGGGTGTTTGGTTCAGCCGATAACGATTTATTGCAGCCGAGGTAGGCTTTTTCTGACTTGATTGGGTGGTCAGGGCTTTTGGATTTCCCGACCACCCCGCACTCATGCTTCTTCGTTCGATGCTCTATTCTTCATTGTCGTAAGAAAGCGAAGCTTCAAGCGCTTCAAGCAACATTTGCTCGTGGCGAATTGGCATGTCATCAACGCTCCATACTCGCCGTGGATCAGGCCAAATTTGTTCGAACAGTTCCTCGGTCAGAACAACGAAGGAAACACGTCCTCTATGTCTAAGCCAGGTCGGTCCCTTGGAAGCATGCTCGGTCAGACTAAGCGCTGCATCTTGGAGCATCTCGACGTCAAATCGTCTGCCTTGGATTGGTGGTAAATCTGGTCGTCTCATTCGGTTTCCTTTCAATTCGCACGACAACAGACACGGAGAAATCCGTGTTGGGTGCGACTAACTGGAAAACAATCAAGACATGATTTGAGCTAGCATAGTTTAGTGCCTTCAGCAACGTTGTTCGGTAGCGTGATCCGGCCGTACGTCAGGGTTTATTAGAAGGGCCGCCATGCGGGATTTTGCTGCCGCTCTCTGCAGTTGCAACTTTTGGAGCAAGACTGAGGAAAGGGCCACCAAGCTGACGTTCGCTGCGGTTGCAACACCGATTACAGCGAACGACAGCAATGTGCAGAAAACTGACTCCCTCAAACCTTGAAGTTTAGCGAGACAACGACAAATCATGGCGCAGGAGGATATTGTTAACTGAACGTTAACGGCGCGTTCCTTCTACATTCAATGTTAGTCCTGCATTATAGCGTTCCGTTGTCTTGTCGGGGGCGTCCTGCTCAGGCTCATTCGATCAGATTGGAAGATCCAAATGCTAAACTACTCCCTAACTTTTGCCGTTGCCTCGATGGGAATTGTCATTGGTTTTCTCGTAGCCCTTGTTTTTATGTGAAGACACAAAAACTAGCATAGAAGCTTTCAACTCAGTGTAGTCGATCTGAATAAGCCATCGCCTTAAGTGCGCTACAAGCGGCAAGCGCAGTCTCGTTTATGACTGCCTTTACTTGATCAACTCGTTTTCTTTCTCATGTGCCAATCAATACATCGCATTTCAAACCGCCAAAGCGTTCTGACGCCCCCAGTTCCAGCTTGCCACCGTAGGCGTTCAACAAATCAACAGAAATTGCCAGCCCCAATCCGGTTCCATCGACCGCGGTATCAAGGCGCCCACCGGACCGAAGGACCTCTCGTCGTGCATATTCTGGAATCCCTGGCCCATCATCTTCAACGCAAATCTCGATGCCAGATCCAACGCGAATTGCCGAGATGTGAAACGTCGTTCGGCACCACTTGAGTGCATTGTCGAGAAGGTTTCCGATCACTTCTTCAATATCCTGAGGATCCATCCTAACACGCAGACCGGTCTGACAATATGAAGTAAGCGTTTTTCCTTCGCGTTCAGCCATGTCGAAAAACAACCTGGATAATCGTTCGATCGAATTCGTCAGATCTGTTCGGGAATGCGTGAGTTCTCCGGTGTTGGACGCCCGCATGCGAGCGAGTGAACGACCAAGTTGGGCGTCAATTCGGCTGAGGGCCTCTTCTGCAGGTTCGGTATTTATTCCGGAATCCGACAAGTCCGCCAGTTCGTTTCGCAGAATGGCCGCCGGTGTTTTGAGCGCATGCGCCAGATCCGCGGCCTGCCTTCGTGAACTTGAGACAATCTCCCGATTTCGATGTAACAATTGATTGAGATCTTCTACGAGCGGAGAAACCTCTTCCGGGTAATCTTGTGGCTTCAGATCGTCGCCCTGATCCCAGCGATGGGCCACATCAGCGCGCAACTTTCTGAGTGGGCCAACAATAGCTGACATCAGCAAAAGGGAACTGGCCACCCCGATCAATCCGACCAGCCCAAAAACCGGAAGCAAATTGCTTTGCGCATCTCTACGCTCACTGATCAGTAAGTGTCTGCTTTCAGCAACAGTCACACCCCATTCTGCTCCGTCTTCAAACGCGATCTTTTGAAAGACGCTACGAACAGCCTCGCCATCCGGACCTGTGGTATTCCAGACAATCGCTTCATTATCGTTCTGCGAAGGCGCTGCAATCGTCTCATCGAATAGCGAGGCAGAGGTAAAGGTGAATCCGTTGTTGTCTGTTACTTGCCAATACCTCCCTGAATAGGGTGTGCTGTAAGCAGGATCGAACATCAATTCGCGCAGGATTTCGGGTTCATCTGTCGTAGAACTAAGCCCAACGACAAGCTGGGTGTGACGGTCTATCAACGCTCCGTCGAACTGTTCGAGGACTCGTGTATTGATATACGAGAAAACCACAAGGGTACCAACGCCAACGGACAACGCACCAGAGGCAAGACCTCCAAGCAAGGCACGTTGGCGCAACGAGAGCATCAGGACGGATCAATCATGTAGCCGCGCCCTCGAACAGTTTTGATCAGATCGGGACCCAGCTTCTTGCGCAGGCGTGTCACGAATACGGCTATAGTGTTGGAATCTCGATCACCGTCATATTCGTAGATGTGTTCGGACAATTCAGTACGTGAGACCATACGACCAATGTTGTGCGCAAGATAAGTCAGAACCGCGATTTCTTGTGCGGTAAGATCGACGGGGATTCCATCGACGCTGACCCGGCCGTTTCGCGTATCCAGCGAGACATCACCCATTTCTATCACCGGGTTCATCTGGCCGCTTTGTCGTCGCAGGATTGCACGGACTCGCGCGGCCAATTCCGGCATGTGGAATGGCTTGGTCATGTAGTCATCCGCACCCGCATCCAGACCGTCGACACGTTCGCTCCAACCATCTCGGGCAGTCAGGATCAACACAGGTGTTTTGACACCTGAACTACGCCATTCACGCAGCACTGAAATACCATCACGTTCAGGCAAGCCAATGTCGAGAATGATCATGTCGTAGGGCTCGGTTGCCCCCAAATGCAATGCATCCGTACCGTTGTGGGCGACGTCCACCACGCGGCCTTCGGCACCCAGCAGCCTTTTGACTTGCTCGCATAGCTGGGGTTCATCTTCGGCAAGAAGTATTCGCATATCCAGAGACTACAGCTAAATCGACCTCAGCTTCACATTAATTTCTACCATTCCCATTTCCATTCCCGCCGCCGTTTCCACCACTGTTGCCGCCGCCGTTACCGTTGCCGTTACCGCCGCCGTTACCGTTGCCGTTTCCACCACCGTTGCCGTTGCCGCCACTGTTACCATTGCCACCACCGTTACCGTTGCCACCACCGTTACCGTTGCCGCCACTGTTACCATTGCCACCTGCACTGCTTTGGCTTCCACTGTTCCCACGGTTGGTAGAATTGCCCTGACCATTACTGCTTTTGGCTCTCGTTGAATTGGAACGTGCAGCTTCGGAAATCTCGCGCCCGACACTCGAGCGATTTGAAACAACAGTGCCGGTCTCGGCATTCACAATCACACTGACGATCTTACCCCCCGGCTTCTTGATCAGAATTCGGTAGTATATCTTGTCCGTTTTGAAGGCGCGCGCGTCGACCGGAGTACCGCCATAGGCTTTTTCCACACCGTTTATGACACGTTTCAACCGGATCGCGCTTCCTGACAGTGTTGCCATACGCAGCTCGGCCTGTTTGAGTTCACGCGCATCCGCTGCCGCTTGTCCTGCGGACAAGACAGTCAGCAAAGCTGCAAGCAACAAAAACGCTTTGGTCTGCATTAAACCCTCATACCTTTGGCAAAGAGTATAGGGCCGTACGTGAACCGCTGATGAACAAGCAGTTAGCGCTGCGTTCAAGCACCCTCACGTCAAATAACAGAAATCATCAGCGATTCGAATGCGAATAGAACCGCCAAACACCCCGGCTATCTTCAGCGCGTTGAGCGCAGTCGGCGTGTGTCATGAGGAGACATCAGATGAAAGACACCGTTTGCGGACTGCTAAAGGCCTCTACTCTTACTGTCGCTTTGTTGGGTTCGGTGGCCATTGTTGCCACAGTGGCAACTCCTGATTTTGCCTATGCTAAGGGAGGCAACGGCAATGGCGGCGGAAACGGCAACGGTGGCGGAAACGGCAACGGTGGTGGAAACGGCAATGGTGGCGGAAACGGCAATGGCGGCGGAAACGGCAATGGTGGCGGAAACGGCGCCAATGGAGCTTCCGGAGATCAGAACTCGGTAGGAAATGGTGGCCGTGGAAAAGGAGCCGTCAGAGGCCCTAGCGGCACCAAAGCCGGAGGAACCAGACAAGACAATTCAAGATCGCAATCTGCGCGGTCCGGTCAAGGAAAAGGCGGCGGATTTTCTCTGAAGGATCTGTTTAGTGGAAAAGGGAAAGTGCGCAAAACGACCTCCTCCGCAAAGGGCACCACGACAACGAGAAGCAAGCCCAAAGCCAATGCGCAAACCACTGTTCGCCGGACTGCAGTTGTGGACGCGTCCATACGCCCTGTTGCCCGCACCACAGGCAATCGTATCGCGGCGCTGCTTGGAGCGCACCCGTCTGAATTGGGTGCGCTGAACGCAGCCAATGCCAGCCCAACCGCTTTAGCAAACGCTGCTCCAAATTCGCGCGTAGGCAGAATTGCCAATTATCGAGATACAGTGCTGGCCGGAGAACCTTTGCGTGAGGATCTGGAGGAGCATTTGGAGGTCCTCGCAGGATTGGAGCCGCCGGACCGGACGGTGCAGGAAATCGAGAATGATTTGGAGGCCGCTCTGGGAGATGTTCAAGACAACCGGGACAAAGTCCAAGAGCTTGAGCAGGCTTTGGAAGACGCTGGCGGCACAGATCCAGAGATCGAAGCGCAGCTCGAAGAAGCCCGAGCCGCTTTGGACGGCTCAATCGATCAGGCTCAGGAACTGAATGACGAGAGGCAGGCTGCCATCGACTACAATGAAGCCGTTGCAGAGGTGGAAGAACTGGCAGATCGTGTTGAAGAACAAGACTTAGCCGAGCGTGAAGCTCTGGAAGCCGCAGCCAACAAGCCAGTCACTGACGCAGTTGAGGAACAAGTCAAATCGCTTCTGGGTTTGTAGCCGTGGGCGTTTCAGACCAATCTTGGTCTTCAGACAGAACTATCTACTCGCGGATGTTCTGAAAGTTGGTCCAGCCTATTGCTTCACGAAGATTGAAGAGGCTGGACCACATTGTTTGAAATGCCGACATAGAAAATCGGTTACCACTAGGCGCGACAAAAGAGAGATCCCGCCCCAATGTGGGGCGGGATTCACATTACAATTCCGATGGTTAGGACGAATATCGAGAATTGTTGGGGGGCAACTGATTTGCCTTCAGACGTTGTTATGAGCCTCGGACAGCCGGTCGTTTTTTATGATCTCGTTAAGTGCATTTTCTATAGGAGGGAAGCGACCATTGCTCGATTTCATCCCAGTTAGCAGACGCTTTCCGGCGCTCTTTTCGGAGGTCTGCATTGCAGCTGTTGTGCAACGGTCTTCAGTTACAAAGGCAGGCTTGATCATGCTGTTCCCCTTGTTTTTGACCAAACTACATACATTTCGTTTGATCCAACTTGGTCACTATGCCCAAGCTTGGTTGAACACATCGAGAATACATTGTTCACGTTCAGTTAATGTTGTTCGCGAAATAAGAACAAAGGAGCTGTTGGCCGCACAATACTGTTGAAGTGCTTTCAACTTTTGCGGTTTGGGAGGTCGTTTGTTGAGCATATCGTATTGAGGGGCCCACCGTGCTCCAGAGGAAGAACATGGAGGTCGGGAGTCACTGCTTATGCGCTCAGCAATGCTCGTCCTCGAGCGTAACTTGGCAACTAAAGTTAGAAAGGCACCAGCAATGAAAACAATATTGGGAATTGTAGCAACCCTGGTGGCATTCCAAACTTCGTCGGTTGCCACTGCGATGAATAGACCACAAACTCCTAAGCTCAAACCAATCGCTGAAGCCTATACAACCACACAGCCTACTCCGGTGAAATCCAAGTCAGGACATTGCCCGCCTGGCTTGGCGAAGAAAGCAGTGCCATGTGTGCCGCCCGGCCAAGCCAAGCGATATCGGGTCGGGGATTACATCTATGATGGGTATGTGCGTATCGACAACCCTAACAGATACGGTCTTAGACGAAACGGCTACTACGTGCGCGCCGGCGACTATGTGTACGAAGTGAACCGTGAGACGCACGAGGTGTTGAACCTGATAGGGGCAATAGCCGATGTACTGAATTAAGTATCATCGCCGTTAGTTAGACTTATCACGATTTGCTGTCATTCCCTCCCGTTTGCACTCACTGAAGTCAGTGCTCAACGCTGACATGGCCATGCAAACAGACTGTTGCCGCCGCAGTCGACAGATAGAATACCCAAAAGAATTTCCGGTACTGTTTGCTTATTGCTGGCGGAGTAAGTTGCTATTTGTCGTATTCGATAACGAAGTCAGCTAATTCAAACCCATGAAGTCTCCCGGCGTCTTCAACCCTGCGCTTTAAAGTGTCATCGGTCGCAAAGCCCGCTCATCAGCCTTTCTAAATCTAGATTTGAATGTCTGGAGTATGCGGTTCGTGACTTCCTATAAATGCGAAAGGCCGAAGCTTGGCCGACTGACTGCGGCTAAGGGTTCTTTCAATCTATTCGGGCCTGTCGCAGAGAAAGACCAGTGCGAGCCCAAAGTTTCACTAGTCGGAACGTAGTTTTGAGAGCATCGGGCAAGAGACATTCCCGCTGTCGCAGTTGGCTGTGAGTTCATTCAGCGCCGCTTCCAATCGCTTCAGCTCGTTTATCTTTTCACGCACATTGAAGATATGAAGCTCAGCCAGCTCTTTTACGGATCGGCAATCTTCTCCGTCGCCTTCGGACAGGTCGAGAAGCGTCTTAGTATCGGCTAGTGGAAAGCCCAAATCACGGCATTTTTTCAGAAAACGTAGTCTTCCAACATCGTGCGTGGAGTACATCCGCCGGTTATTAGGTGCCCGTTCCGGTTTGGGCACAATCCCTTCCCGTTCGTAATAGCGGATCGTTTCAATGCCGACACCGCTTTGCCGGGATGCTTCCCCAATCGAAAACATGTGAGTTTTCCCTGTCTTGATCCTGTAGCGACTACAGAAGTTATACGAGAGGCTGACACTTCGACAACTCCAACCAGTCAAGGGAAAGAAATGCAGAAGTACCTTAGCGTTAGCTATCTGGGATCACTGTCAGCGCTTGGCGTCGCGACTTGCTGTGTATTGCCCATGACAATGATGTTGCTGGGACTAGGAGGCAGTTGGCTGGCCATTTTTGGAAAGATCGCGGCGGCAAGCTACTACGTATTGGCGATTTCGACGGCGCTTGTCGCCATATCGTGGCTTGTATCTTATCAGCGCGGTTCCCTAACAAAGCTAAAATGGTGGCTTTCGGGGGCGACCGCAATCACTGCGTTAGCTTGGGTCGTCGTCTTTAACGAGGCCCGGATCAACGATTACCTGATAATGCAGATGTGAAACAATGACAGAGCAAACTGTAGTGCTTGAAAGCACCCTGACGTGTCCGAAATGCGGACACAGCGAAACCGAAATAATGCCGACGGATGCTTGCCAGTGGTTCTATGAATGCAAGTCTTGCGCAGCGGTCTTGAAGCCGTTGGAAGGGGACTGTTGTGTCTACTGCTCCTATGCGACGGTGCCTTGCCCGCCGATCCAGAATGGCGATAGTTGTTGCGGATGACAAAGTCGTCCCACTCACCAGTCATCTGATCCTAGACTGTGAACGACCGCTTTGTGCGGTTCGAGACCTGCTGCATGAGCGAAAGACGGAAGCTCGCTAAACGGCAGGAATGGGCTCAAACGGCTTGTTCAAGCTTACTGCAGAAACAGGCGGCAAAGAGCCTGTAGTGCAGAGACCGCGGATTGAATAAATGCCTGCTTTTCGCCCCAAGCGCAGCAGTCACAGATTGAACACATTCGATCGGTAACCACCAATTGTATGAGGAAAATTATCTTACTATTTATTATTGCCTTAGCCGCATTTGCGGCGTGGCAGTTCAAATTGATGAGAACTGCAAACCAACAGCTTATTGTAGCCGAGCAGCGGGTTGCAGATGCAATTTCTGCCGGAACTAATAACCTAAATTTCAGCGACCTTGTCGATCTTCGGAAGCTGCCAGCCAACATCGGTGAGGTTCCAAACTTAAAGTACCTGAACGCACGGGGAACCAGCTTAAGCGATCTGACCGGGCTGGAAGGTAATGCGACTCTCGAACACCTTGACGTGAACATGACACGAGTTTCCGATCTCAAACCGCTTCAGGGCTTGCCGAACCTGAAGTTGGTTTATCTTCATGACACCTGGGTGTCCGATGTGTCGCCCGTCGCAGCAATACCGTCACTTGAGCGTCTTGACATTGGCACGACACAAATTGACACGCTGCGGCCTGTTACACAGATCAAAAGTTTGGTCTGGTTGAATCTTCACAACAGCCACGCGCTTGATGGGTCTCGTGAGCACTTTGCGATCCTGGAGGAGCGTCCGTTTCTTGAGTTGTCGGGTGGGAGCGCCTACCGCCAAGATTATCGACCAGGTTGGCAGTACAACGCAATGCAGCGCCTGTCGCGCTTGAGAGAAGAACTTGGACTCTGATGACTGTCTGTTCATGGGCAGCGCAATCTTCTCGAAAAACAGAAAGCGGTCCATTACATGCCTGCAGACATTCCGCTCTGTCCCGTTTGCGACCTGATGCATGAGCAAAAGACCGAAGGGCTACCAATGGCCGGTAGGGGCTCAAACGAGCAGTGGTCGCTATGTTGATTAGTCGGTTCAATCTGAAACTCGCCATCGCGGATGGCGCTTCAGAAACTAGCCGTTCTGCCCATCCATGTAACCATCTTGAACAGTTCTTCAAGAATCACGTCAATGTACACAAACGTTTGAAGAAAGGGCTGGCCGAGGGGGAAGTGGCCAGCCCTTCGTAGGGGATGCTAGTCAACAAAACTGACTGCCCCGCTTATCTACTTCACCGTTTCACGAGAACAACTTGGGGTTTCCCCGTATCTACAAACAAAAAAGCCCGGCCACTTGGGCCGGGCGAGTGAATCAGAGCACTTTGCCATGCAACCTGCACTTTGGCCGTCAGGCTACAGGCAGAAAGCGCTCGTAAGAACTGGCCTAGTTAACGGCCATCATCACTTCCAGGTTCGAGGCCATAATTGATCAATACTTGGCGAACCTCATCCACCAAATCTAAATCGACGGCGGTTTCATACATTTCTGTAACTGAGTCTTCATACCAACTGGCCGTCTCCGGCTCACTACTAAGAAGCCGAGCTGCGGAATCAACAGATTTAAAGTACTCAACTCGCCAATCCGGCGCCGCACGAAACGCATGTAGGTCTGCGAGCGAAACGTATACATAAGACGTTGGCTGGTTCGAGGACTGTTCAATACTTTCTGTGATCGCGTCTATTAGATCATCATAATAGCTTAAACTAGCATTCCGATTGGCAATTTCCTTAGCGCGAAAAAAAACCTGTTGCGATTCCTGACGAGGTAGCTGGCGAATGACTTCGAGCATTTCAGCCCAAGCATTTTGCCTGACCTCGGCCGGGGATAATTTCACCTTAACAAGTTTATTATCCGCCATAGTGTAGGAAACACCGGTGATGGCTTCACGTTCCATGCGTATTATCGAGTGTTCAAGGCTGGTCTGAAACCACTCCGCGAGAATTGCTAGTTTCAGGGCCTCGTCCATAAAGCCGAGGATGTTTGCAGAAACTGATGAGTTAAAAAGCGTCGTGGGATCTACCGCTCCCTCCAGGCTCTCACTAACCATTGTCGACAGTAGGGACGCCGCGAGAACTCGGCTATCTTCGGTGAATTCTTCCTCCTGGTTGACAAAGTCCGTCTCAATTTTCTTTAACTGAGCGTAGGCTGCATCGATGCTGTAGGGGAGCTCTTCAATGTTCTCAATCACAATTCCAGCATTTCTGAGAACTCTGGCATACTTCTTGTTGTGTTCTTCCAGATTCTGCAAACGGGGTTCCATTGAACTCCATATTTCAGCGGCACGATTTGCTGTCTCCCTATCTTGGAGGACAATGTCTCGGACAACTGACGGAACAAGCTTCAACTGAACATCCAGCAGGCCTTCAAATTTGAGCAGTTCCGTATCTAGTCGACTGGCTAGCTCGGACAATTTCTGTTGCTGAATACCCTCAAATTTTGAGAGCTGAGAGTCAATTTCCTGCTGGCTATTTTCGAGATTGTCGATTGCGTCTTTGAGCTGGTTTTCAAATGACGCGGCTCGGTTTGCAATGTCTTCGTTAATCGATTCCTCTAACTGAGAAAACTCTGATCCGAATAGATACCCTGCACCAATAGCCAATGCCGCAAAAATACTGAGTACCGTGGTAACCGTCCATCTCTGTCCGTCTATCACTTTGCTCGCATTGTCGATTTGTTTTTGCAAACCGTCGGCCAGAAGTTGTTTTTCGCTGTTCAATGCATCCTTCATTACTTCGGTGTGATGCGAAATTTGAGTAACAACGCTTTCAGTGTGTGATCTGAGGTCCGCAACGGATATGCCGATGTTGTCGGGAGAGTTCTTATCGTTCTGTGTCATGTCGATTATCTCAATCAATAAAATGGCTTAAATTGCGCTATTATACCTAAAATTAGCACTATTGCGCAGACTTTTTCCGATCTAGCCTTCTCTTTCCAGGCGAGAAGTCTTTGAGCCGCCCGATCATGATTTCAATGCGGTTTAGACGTTTGTAACGGCGCTAGTCGTTTCGGATGGTCGTGTTGTACTACTTTCGACCAAGAGTGCATGTGCTTAGTTAGAAGCGTTCGTGTCGATCAGAGCCACCTTTACGGCGATGTCACTCATACCGGTGCTAGCTGAACCGTTAAGAAACGCTTCATGGAATTTAGCTTAAATGGCGTTTGCCCCGGCCGACCTTCCTCTTTGACTCGCATAAAAGACGTCAAACCTCGTCGCAGGGATTAGTGAGGGTCGCGACCGGCATCGCAAG
Source organism: Ruegeria sp. CE12 (assembly GCF_056537525.1). Classification (NCBI taxonomy): domain Bacteria; kingdom Pseudomonadati; phylum Pseudomonadota; class Alphaproteobacteria; order Rhodobacterales; family Roseobacteraceae; genus Ruegeria; species Ruegeria sp. CE12. The sequence continues at coordinate 19,281 of NZ_JBQFRS010000014.1, forward strand.
CAGCCATTAACTTGATGGCTTTCCGCAAAACGTTGACGTGCTAGCGCAATAATTCTGAGGCGCAGATTGCCAAGTTGGTTTCACACACAGCGTATCAAACACGCTCAACTGAAAGGGACCAAGAAATGAAAAAGACACTGATCTCATCCGTCACCGCCTTCGCAATTGTTTTGAGTGCTGGAATGGCGATGGCGCACCCGTCGGGTGGTCACGGCCACTACGAGCATGCTCAGGATCTCAACTCAGCCGCATCGCAAACACGCGACCACACCGACGTAAAATCTGACAACAACCAAACCACAAAAATGTCTACTGATGCAGCCACCAGAGAACAGTCAATTTCTCTTTCGTCAACGCCACCTAGCGGCAGCTATCAATGGAGCCATGACTACAATAATTATTAATAAGTGCGGCTTGAGATCATCTGAACGAGAGCGCAAAAAACTAGCCAAGTTGACCACAAGCCGATCCAGCCGAAAGGCTAGGTTTGTGATCAACTTGCCTGCTCTAGTTTTCGGGGTTGACCAGCTAAGGGCTCTTTCCAGCTACTCTCTGCGCGTTAAGTGAAAGGCTGCTGCTAACTATTTGGTTAGAAAATCGTGGATTTTAGAGTCTCAAAAATTCAAACCTCTAAGTGGTTGATTTTATTATAACCGCAGTTCCATCATTAAGGTGCTCCGACAACCATTGTCGGAGTACGTAAATAATGGGACCGAATTTTTGAGACTCGTCTCCCATTGAATTCAACACTTTAAGATTCTTGCGCTTAATTGATGTTTCGACGGTTCAAGCGCTTCAAGTCGACGTTTAACAGAAAGCTAATGAGCCTCTTCGCAACCTGGAAACCGGCACAGTGTATCTTACTTGAATTTGGTTGATCAGCAAAAATGCCCTGCCCCAGCACACGGCCCAAAGCAGTCACCCAATAGTCAACCGAAATGCTGCAGTGGCAGTCCACAATCCAGACATTCGCTGCAGGCGCGCAGTTCTTACGCCGCAAGACGACAGTCGCGCCTGGATGATTGATAACTTACTGATTTTTCCATGCTTCAATCAGCCCTACCGCCGCATCGGCGTAGCTCTGCGGAAACTGATCCGAGGTACGGGCTTTCATGATCGTATGAAGGCCCAGCAAAAGACCGATCAGCACCCGTGTGGCCTCGTCTGGATTGACCTCGGAACGGATGGCCCCGTCAGCCTTTGCCCGGCTCAGTATCGCCACAAACCGCCCCTCCAGTGCGGTCAGGTACCGCTCGATACGCGCGTTAACCTCGGGATCAGAGCGGTCGAATGAACTAATCGAATTAAAGGCAAGACACCCGGCATCCTCAATCTTTGGCATCCGCTCCGTTGACGCGATGCCCCGGAACCAACCAGCCAGATCATCCAGCGAATAGGTGTCGGGGTCGGGAAAGTGTCGGGCCTCGGCATTGTCCAGATAAGTATCCAAAGTCTTTAGGAAAAACTTTTCTTTCCCGCCATAGGTGGTTTGTAATGTAAACCGGGTCAGCCCCGTCTCCTGCTCAAGCTCCCGCGTGCTGGCACCGTGGTATCCGCGCCGCCAGAACAGGTCCCGCGCACCTGCCACGACACTGTCGTGATCCGTCTTGCGTTTTCGCGCCACAGATTTCTCCTTACATTTTCTATCCATGTGGATAGTAATTCATTCCTATCCACATGGATAGCATTGTCGGCGCGCGGCTGCAAACGCCGTTTGGCCCAACTGAAACGGAGACCTGATATGACCGCCATAGACCCAACAACCGGGGCCTCAAAGCCCATCACTCTGCGCGTGATCTTCATTCTGAACGCGTTGAAAATCCTGCTGGCCTTTGGCTTCTTCGCCGCGTTCAAGTTCTACGGGCTACAGGTTGGAGAGCTGGCTGGCCCCCAAGCCGCCAACCTGATGTTCTATACGATGCTGGGGTACATGGTGACATTTTTCTGCATCGTTGCGTCCATCCTCAAACGCAGCCTGATCGGTATCCGCGCTGCGATTGCCATTGATTTTCTGGTGTCGATCCCGGCCACTGCGGTCATCGGCTTTGCCATCACGATCATCAGCATGGGCCTGACCTTCACCGCATCTTCTCGCGCGTATTTTGCGCATCGCAGCTAAGACGAGCGCTCCGATAATTCACCCGAGCAAGATCGAGGGGCAATGTATCTGCGGCGCAGTGCGCTATCGAGTGCAGGACAATATGGCCGCTTTCAAACTCTGCTATTGCAGCTTTTGGCAAGGGGCCTCGGGCTCGGCCCATGTTGCGAATGCGTTCACCACGTCCGATCAGATCGAGTGGCTGGAAGGGAAAGACATGCTGACCACCTTTGACGTGCCCAATTCCCAAGTTCGTCGGGTGTTTTGCCGAAACGGCGGGACGACGCTGCCATTCGAGATACGGAACGGCAAGTTTCTGGTTGTCCTCGTTGGCAGCCTATCACGCCCGCCGTCCCAACCCGTTAACGCGATTGTCGGCTGGGCGTCCCACCCCGCATGGTATGATGAGGCGCTGGGTTTGATCGAAGAAACGCACAATGCTGAAAGGGCGACTCAATGAGTACCGAACAAGAGATCTCACCCGACTTCCCGTTTGAACCGAAGCATGTCGAGGTGGATGGGCAGCGCATCCACTATGTCGACGAAGGCGACGGCGCGCCGGTTCTATTTCTGCACGGCAATCCGACCTCATCCTATCTTTGGCGCAACATCATCCCCTATTCCGCCCGGCAGAACCGTGCTATCGCAATGGATCTGATCGGTATGGGCAAGTCGGATAAGCCGGATATTCCCTACCGCTTTGTCGACCACGTTCCCTATGTTGACGGATTCATCAAGGCGTTGGGACTGAAGGGCGTGACGCTCGTCATTCATGATTGGGGCTCCGCATTTGGGGTTCCACCATGCGCACCGGCATCCTGAGAACATACGCGGCATCGCCTTCATGGAAGGCGTCGTGCGTCCAATGACCTGGGCCGGATTTCCGCCAGATTTCCGCGCCGGGTTTCGCATGATGCGGACGCCCGGTCTGGATGATGATCTCGGGGCTGAATATGTTCGTCGAAAAAATTCTGCCAAACGCCATCGTGCGTGATTTGACCCCGCAAGAAATGTCGCAATATCGTGCGCCTTTTCCCACAGCACGAAGTCGCAAGCCAGTTCGGGTGTGGCCTTGTGAAATACCGATAGGCGACGCACCTTCGGACGTTCATGAGGTCGTCTGCGCCTACAGCCATTGGCTGGGAGAAACGCGAACCCCGATGCTGATGTTCCACGCCACGCCCGGAGGCACCATCGGGCCTAAAGAAGTCGAATGGTGCCGTCAGACCATCCAGAATCTAGACGTGGTGGATATCGGGAAAGGTATTCATTTCCTGCAGGAGGATAACCCCCATCTGATCGGAGAAAAACTGGAGGAGTGGTTGGCACGACTGCCCGCATAAACCAGTGCTGCCACGTGTAGCGGTTGAGCCGTATACATAAATCAGATTTTCTGATTGTATGCTTTGACTATTATCCAACGCGTTCAAAGGCCAATCACCGGAGGGAAACACTGTTGAATCTGATGATCCCGATACCCTTGATACTGGCGGCTGTACTGCCCGCCTTTCTGGACCGGTGCTCCGGGTCCGATACCAGCGTTGCTTTGGGCGTGTTGGCGCGCGACCGGGTGGCCTTGACCGCGACGGCCAGCGAAATCGTCGTCGATTTACCGGTTGCAGAGGGTGCTGTGGTCAAGGCAGGCGACACGCTGGTTCAGCTTGATCCAACATTGCAAAGCGCAAAGTTAGCACTGGCGCAGGCTGAACTCGAAAAGGCGCAGGCCACGCTTTTGAAACTGCAGGTGGGGCCGCGCGAGGAAGAGATTGCGATTGCCGAAGCCAAAGTCGCAGGTGCTGTTGCCCGGCTGGCTGACGCCGAAGCCATCTATGACCGAAACGCCAGACTGGTCGAAAACTTGGTCGTTACCGAAGCGCAGGTAGCAAATGATCTGGCACTGCGCGACTCCGCGCGGGCTGAACTCGCCAGCGCTCAAGAATCGCTGAAAGAGCTGCAGAACGGCACCAGGCCCGAAGACCTGGCGGTTGCCGAAGCCAACGTACGAGCCGCCGAAGCGTTGGTTTCCGCCGAACAAACCGTTCTGGACGACTTGACGGTTACAGCCACCCGAGACGGCGTGCTGGATTCCCTGCCGTGGAATTTGGGTGAACGAGTAACATCCGGTAGCCCGGTGGCCGTGATGGTCACGGGCCAAATCCCCTATGCGCGCGTCTACGTTCCCGAGCCACATCGCGTCAATCTGAAACCCGGCGATACGCTGGAAGTGCGCGTTGACGGGCTGGCCGATCCGTTGGGCGGCGTGATCCGCTGGATCAGCGACGACGCGTCGTTCACGCCTTATTACGGGTTGAACCAGGATGACCGAACCCGACTTGTCTATCTGGCCGAGATTGACCTGCCCACTGCAACACCGGACCTGCCCGCCGGTGTGCCAGTGCAGGTCCCCATGCCATGAGTGATGTCGTCGTCTCGACGAAAGGTCTGACCCGTCGGTTTGGGGAAAACACCGCAGTCAACAATCTGGACCTTGAGATCCGAACCGGCCAGATTTACGGATTTCTCGGCCCAAATGGCTGTGGCAAGACCACGACTATGCGGATGCTGACCGGGCTGCTCACCCCCAGCAGCGGGGCGATCTCGGTTTTGGGTCAATCCATGCCTGAGGCCGCGGAACCGCTAAAGAATGAGATCGGGTATATGACCCAGATCTTCTCATATTACCGCGATCTGACAGTACTGGAGAACCTTCGGTTCGCAGCGGAAATTTATGGCATCCCGGTGAAGTCGGCCAAGGACCGGATTGACGAATTGCTGCACACCTATGACCTGACATCAAACATCCATCAGCTCAGTGGCAGCATGAGCGGTGGGCAACGACAGAAACTGGCCCTTGCCGCGACCGTCATGCACCGGCCAAAACTGCTGTTTCTGGACGAGCCGACCTCGGCTGTTGATCCCGAAACCCGCCGCACCTTCTGGGAACAACTGTTCGATCTGGTCGATCAGGGCGCGACGATGATCGTGTCGACCCATTTCATGGACGAGGCCGAGCGTTGCCACCGGCTGGCGATCCTGCAGCATGGGGTGAAAAAGGCCGATGGCTCTCCGCGCCAGTTGATGGATGATCTGCAGGCCGATGTTGTCGAGGTTGAAGGGCCGGACCTGCGTAAGGTCAAACACGCGTTGGACGGCCAGCCCAAGATCCTGTCGACCGCGCAAGTCGGGTCGCGGCTGCGTGTACTGGTGGATAAATCCGAACCTCAGCCGGTGGACATGTTGCGCGGCCTAATTGCTGCGTTTCCCGACCTGTCCCTGACCCCGCAGCGACCAAATCTGGAAGATGTATTCGTCAGCGCCACACGGGGGCCAGAACAGTGATCTCGCCACGCCGCATCGCCGCTGTCCTGAAGAAAGAGCTGCTCCAACTGCGGCGGGACAGGATGACCTTTGCCATGGTCATAATGATCCCGCTGATCCAGCTGCTGCTGTTTGGCTACGCGATCAACACAAATCTGCGACACGTCCCCGTCGCGCTGGTGGATCAGTCCAGAACCGAGCTGTCGCGTACGCTGGCGCAGATCATTCAGGCCACGCAGGTCGTGACCATCACCGAACAGCTAACAACCCCGCAAGAAGCCGAGCGCGCGATCACCGAATCCCGCGTGCGTGCCGCGCTGATCATACCTCAAGACGTCAGCCAACGCCTTGCCCGCAGCCCGTCCGTAGGGCTGAGTCTGCCCAACGCAACGGATCAGACCAGCAGCCGGCCTGTTGCCCATTGGATCGTAGATGGTTCAGACACGATGGTCGCCAGCGCAATTAAATCTCTGCGAACGATGCCTTTGACCGAATTGCTGAAACAGCCTCCAAACCGGCAAGTACCCACGTTCGAAGTCACGCTCTACTTCAACCCTGAACAGCGATCGGCGGTGAATATCGTGCCGGGCCTTGTCGGAGTCATACTGACTATGACGATGATCCTATTCACCTCGGCCGCCATTGTCCGCGAGCGCGAGCGCGGTAATATGGAGATGCTGATCAACACCCCGATCAAATCGATCGAGCTGATGGTCGGCAAAATCATCCCTTACATCTTTATGGGTTTGATACAGGTCGCAATTATCCTTGGCCTTGGTCACTTCCTGTTCGATGTTCCGATCAATGGCGGGCTGGGCGTTTTGCTGGTGGTGACATTGCTGTTCATCATTGCCAGCCTGTCACTTGGGCTGGTGATCTCTACACTTGCGCAAAATCAATTGCAGTCGATGCAGATGACCATCTTCGTCCTACTCCCCTCGATCCTGATGTCGGGATTCATGTTCCCTTTTGACGGTATGCCAAAACCCGTCCAGGTGATTGCTCAGGTCCTGCCGGCAACCCATTTTATGGACATGATCCGCGGCGTGGTTTTGCGCGATGCTTCTCTCTACGAGGTACGCTGGGGGATTCTATGGATGACCGGGTTTGCGGTATTCGGATTGTTGGCGGCCACTCTAAGATTCAAGAAACGGTTGGGTTGAAGAGGGCCCAAAACCGACCCATTGCATTGCCGTTGCTTGCTGCAGTTGCGGCCTGCATTCCGGACATTAACTATAGGGGCAAGATCCAGAGATGATTGAACCAACAGACCCGCCACAAACATCAGTTTGCGTTTATGGAGAACTCATTCTTCAAAAATTGAAGGCCTTCAACATAGCCCGCATATTGTAATCCGCGCTCGAGAACTAAGCCGTCATAATAAAACAAAAATGCACCAAGTGTTGTTCTGAAATATACTTCAGCAGTTTTTTCGGAACAAAGTTTGGCCTGAATACAAAGGCCTAAGCGATCAAAGAAGGAAACGATGTGGTCAAAATCTTCGAAATGGTCTCCGTCCGCAAAAACGCTATCGTAAAGTTTCCTCTGGAAGTTCTCACGCGCAGTTGTGCTTGATCGTACAAGTTCCAGTTCATTTCTGGGCACCGTTTCCTGAAATCTGTCTGTCGCGTCTCGCAAAACGGCGAAGCTGTCTCTGTATCCTCCGGATTCCCATTTTTCGATCAATGCAAGCGTTTCTTTAGCCCGAGCTGCCTCAACTTGCTGTGTGTACTGAATCACCCCGATAAGCACACCGATAGAGGCGATCAGGGCCCCAATTGCCATCATGAATTGGCCGAAACTGTCCCACCACTCTGAGGTTTTCCACAAAAATGTGCTACTGGGGTTATTCTTCATTTGCTGTCACACATTTCGGTAAGATCCACGCGGACGGTCGGATCAATAGGGCGATCAAGCCCCTCAAGAAACGCTTTCAAACACCTTGCATCGGTCGCATCCAAAATGAAAACCGACCTTAACTCTTGAATAGGTTCGAGGTTTGGATCGGTGGACCCGGTTGGATTAGGAAGCTTTGTGAACCAATCAATACCGCGCGTTCCATCAGCAACATCATTGGCACATTCCGTGAGATCAACTTCTCCGCGCCCATCGCCTGTTTCGGAAATCCGTTTTTCGAATTCTGGGTATTGTTCCAGAAAACAGGCCGCCCTGACGTTGTCCAATTCGACAATCTCATCACAAACGAAACAAGCCTGTGCGCTTAGCGGAAAAAACAACAACGTAGCGAACAAAGCACGGCGAGCCAAAAATTCTTTAAAACAGTGCATAGTCACCCACCATTCGATGTCTTACCATCCAGGGTGTCTGACGACCCTGCTGTTTTTGAACAACAAGGGACTTTACGCCTAGATACAATTCTGATGCTTCAATTCGTCCGTTAGCATCCAGATCATACGACTTCCGGTCGGTCTGCAAGACCTGTTGAAGCGCCCACGTGAACACGCCTCCGCCTAGCTCAGGCGTTTCCTCACTATATTCTCGTCCTTTGGATGCCGCGAGGATAGTGATGTTTGTGTTTAGCTGGAACAAGTCGGCAACCGCATCATCATTCGTCGCAAAAGGACCCGTTCCAGTTGCACCAGAATGGCATGCATCCAAGATGATCGTAATTCTAGCCTCTGTGCCCTCCAGCAATTTTGACAAGCGCCCAAATGCCAGGGCGGTCGCGCTCACATCCTCCAGTCGAGTTCCCGACGTACCAAAATAGAAATCGCCGCTTTCAGAACGCAGCCCATGTCCCGCGAAATAGAGAACCGCGTGATCTCCTTTTTCCATATCCATCAGCAATGTTTCGACACCCGCCAGAATAGCCTCCGGCGTTGCCCGAGTATCCTTCAGATAATTGATCTCATCAAAGTCAGGAGCGTCCTCCAGCCCGCCTGCAAGAGTTTCCGAAAATCTACCGCCGTCTCTTAGCGCGTAGTTCAACGATGGGATCGACGGGTCGTCATATGTGTTGATACCTATGATGAGAGCACGGTTTTTAACCTCTGCCTGCGGCTGCGGCCCAAGATCCCCGCTAATCGGAAGACTGGCCAAACCTGCTTTGTTGACAGCAACAACGCTGGCCCACCGCGCGCCTTTCAATCGAGACACACTAAACTGTTGCGGCACAAGTATATCCATACCGTACCCATCGCCACCTCTGTCCATCGCCATAAGCATTTTCAAGGCCATGGTGGACCCGGCACCCAACTGTTCTTTCATTTCAGGTGGGATCGAGTTTGCAGTCATCCGCGGGTTTGCTTCCACACGTTCCGTGATCACGCCATCCTGAAAAACCAGATATTCAATTGCATCAGTGTCATCTGGCATAAGGAACAAACCAACATCGCCATTGTTCGTCAAGCGAACCTCGCCAGCCATGAATTGCGGAGGAATTCCTGCAATTGTCGCCGTTGGGATCGGCTCTTGCTCCAATACCAGTTTCGTCAGGCCCTGAACGCGTTGCGCCTCACCAAAGCGATCCAGACTGTACTGGCCATCCAGACCGTCAAAGCGCAAGTCGATCTGGGCGGCAGCTTCTGCAGTCGCATCAAACCGAAAATCGTCCAGCCATGTGACAATTTCATCTTCGACGATACGGCCAGAGATTACTTTCTTGCCATTTTGGATCTGGTAGATGTGTAGCCCGCCATCAGAGTTGACTTGCACAAGATGCTTGTGGTCTTCGGTTAATCCAGCGTCAATCAGAAGGTCTCCGTCCGGCAGGCCCTCTTCCAAAAACACCATTTTTTGTTGCGTTCGATCGTAGACTGCCGCCACGCCATTTCCCGGTGAAAACAAAACCAGCTTCTGACCAGCATTCCGTAGATGGAGATCATGGTCAAACCACAGCGGTGCTGGATCATTCTCAAAAAAGAACACTTCACCCAGAATTGTGGTGCCTGGATTCTCTGGCTTGGCTGTTGCCAAGTCCAGAATATAGGCTGACGAAAAGCTGCGGAGCGAGCCTAAAGTCGCACCCGCAACGCATGATGCACGTGTAATCCAGACGGGTCCGGTCTCGGTTTCAAGACGCGACGCCGAAACAAAGTCTCTTACTGTAGGCAAGCCGTTTGACGGGTCAAAACCACGGTCCATATCCAAAACGGTGTGGTCGCACTCGGATTCCATTGCTTCATCTGCTGGTATCTTCCATTCCAGTTGCAAACCGCTGGCCCGCGCATCAGCCTCCAAGCGCTTAGCAGCGTCTTCGGACCAATTCATGCGAACCCGGTATGGTTTGACATAGGCACCCGTTTTTGAATATGAGGCGGCCTCCCTTTCATCCTCGCTCATTGGCTTGAGGACAACTTCTCCTTCCTGCATATCCGCAAGACGAACTCCCAAACGTTCCAGCTGGTTTTCTGCGGTTCTTACGGTGAATTCAGATTTGTACTGCGGCTGATCCAATGGGGTCAGAGAAATCCCAACATGAGCCAGTCGCCGCGACAAAGCCGAAACGCTGTCCAGTTTTTGCCAGACCCCGTCAGTGACCTTAAATTCATCAGCCTCCGTACGGGTCGCGTCCATTCCCCCGACCACATGAAACCCATTATCCAGTGTAGCCGGCGCAACCGGACCAATCGAAGACATCATCAGCTTGAACAAAGCGGCGCTGCCCCGCTTATCGGACGAGTAGCCACTGCGAGGGGATTCAGTGCTGGCGTAGGCCGGGTTTTGCAATGAACCCACGAAGTGTCCGAACATGCCCCATATTGTAACCAAACTGTTTTCCAGACTGACGCCGATATGGGTTTGATCGACCGTGGCTGTGCAACAGGCCGGGCCAGTCACTTGCTGGTTAATCCGAAGTCCGTCCGAGAACAGTGAATGCAAATTGACCTCGGCCCATGGGGCTTTGGTTGTCATCACGTAGCTGTCGCCCAACATCCAATAGGTATGCCCGCTGTCTATTGTCGTCACAGTACGTCCGTCTGTAACGTCGACAATCTCGGTTCTGCCATCGTGATCAAGGGCCAGAAATCGATGCGTAGGAGATATCTGCAGATTGGTGCCTGCTTTTTGGACGATTTCGGTTTCTCTTGGGCCTTTCGCACCGTTCAGCCCCATAACCGGCGTTTTCTTCATAAGGAGAATGCGGCGGTCATTGAGCAAGACATAGTGATCGGATTTCAGATCAATCCGGTGTGTGAAAGCACGACGCCCAAGTTCTGAATTCAGAACAAGCTGCGCTGGTCCAGGCCTGACATTATATAGCGAATGTCCTGCAGATGCTGTTCCTGCGCCGCCGAATAGGGACAAAAGCCCTGCAGCGACTTTGGCAACCATTTCTTCTTCGCAAGCCCGGTTATAGCCCACCAGGTGATATTCCAGATCATCAGATTCAAGATGCAAAGGAATAACAGACAAATCACCTTGCGGCCCTGCCCCCCGGGCGTGCAATGCAACAAGGGCTCTTGTTCTTCCTACGCCTTGTGCCAGGCCAAATGGGTTCGGCGCCATTGGCCCAAGGGCGACAAACCCTTTCCCTTCAAATCTAACCGGTCTCCAAGAACTTACCATCAACCAGATCGGGGCGCGTTTTTGAAGTGTGTTGCCTTCCCATTCGATATTGAGATGTTGACCGAACGAGATATCGCGGCTGCCTGTTAAACCGACACGAAAATCTCTTGCCAACGCGTCGAATGCGGCCCGTTCTGCTTCGCATGTATCTGCGAGTGGTCTCGAAGTATTCTTCAAACCGGCAATCCACTCCAAAGAGTCTTCGATATTCGCCGAAAGATCACTTTGGACAGCGATGTCCGCGCCGCTCGTAGGCGCGGGTAAAAACCGCCCCGCCTTACCGTTGATGACGCCGCTCGTTGCTCCCTGAAAGGGCTTGGACTCGTCCGGAATTCCTTTCAGAAAGCACGTGTCAGTTCGTCCGTTATGGGTGAAGTGAGAGCAACCCAGGGTCGCGATGCATAGGGCTTCGCACTGATTTAATGATAGGTCCTGAAGTTCCGGGTCGGATAAGCCGTCGCGAATATCACCTCCCCAGTAGTCAGTGTTTTCTAAGCGTTCCACCTGATGCAACGCTGGCTCAAGCGCCAGATCGACCTCGTTATCATAGCGAGGATTTAAACTTGGCCCCGTTTTGCCAGAAGCTTGCGCCTGGTCTCCAACCCAGATGTTATTCCCCTCGCCAGTCCAGTTTTCAGGAACCGAACAGATCTGTTGGACACGGTCGATTTCCTGTCGTGACCCATTCAGCGTAAAGACGAGTGGCGCGTCTTGAACGGACGGCTTTTGAAACGTGACCCATGCGTATCGACCAGATTTCAAACCATCCAACAGGGGTCCGGACGTTTTGGTGGCATAACTGAGGCGACCCGTTTCGTCATCCACCCGAGCCGCATATGGGCTGTTGCCAGTCACATCCACTTCAAGGTGGCTTCCGCTCATATCCACCGGGCTTAAATCAGCACTGCTCAGTACTACTTCGACACTTTCGAAAGAAACGCATTCAACCCGCAGGCAGATCCGTTTCTCTGCACCATTCGTGCAAATTTCAGCAGCAAGGCCGCCGGGATCCGTTTCAGGTTGGTGCCACTTGAAGAGGTTTGCAGATGCCGGTTTTGCTAAAAGAAAAGAACTAAAGATTAACGCAAACAGCTGGGAATAACTCACAATCACACCACACAAAATCACACAGGTCATCAGGCGAAGAAAAGGCCTTTGTCAGATACTGTAGTCAGCAGAAGTCATTACAGAAAGAGATTTTTTCAGCCCTCAAAAACTCGTTCAGCCTTAAATAGTTGAACGGGATCGGCTTTTGACTTTGTGACCCCGGTAAAGCACTCTTGCCACATTCAAACGAAAACCCAGGCCCGCTTAGACGCTGCTTGAATTAATCACGGCCAATATGGGCAACCTTCAAAATCCTGCCTCCAAATTTGAAAGCATTCCCTGCCACGCATGAATACATAAAAGCTTCTTCAATGAAGGGAAAACAACTGTGATGCGTGTCTCCAAATCACTACATGAAGGAAACTCTCCGCCGGGCCTACCAGAGCTTCCCATGGGTCGGATGGTACTCAAAACACCCGGCAAACCCGCTGGATTTCTTTACCCCGGAGACAAGGATGCGCCGGATCCCCCAGAATGGGTCACGCCTGACTGTGAAGGCCATATCATCTCAGTGGCTCCAACCGGATCCGGCAAGGGGGCTAGTCACCTCATACCAGCTCTTCTCGCCTGGCAGGGTCCGGCCGTCGTACTTGACGTAAAGGGCGAAGCTTGGGCCACGACGGCCAATGCCCGAAAAAAACGGCAGATCGGGGCTCTTATCTCCAATTGATGCACGTCGCAGCTAATGCCCGCCGTGAGCCTAAAGTCACCGATGCTGCATACTGAGCAAACAGCACCAATTCCGCGCTAAGCTGCCGTCGCGGCGGACTGGCTGGAATCTCCATACAAGACTGGCAGCTCTTCGCTATTGCGGTTAGCGTACCCGAAGCTGGCGACAATTATTTGACCCAATTTGAAGGGATTAGAATGACCAAAATCATTTGGATGTCCGATCCTCATTTCCAGAATGAAGGTACAATCGACGGGCTAGACCCACGAGTGCGGCTCGCTACTGCCATCAATCATGCAAACACCCATCACGCTGACGCTGATTTCGCGATACTGTCCGGAGATTTGGTTGGGGATGATATCGAGGGTGACTATACTGCATTGGCGGGATACCTCGCCAAGTCTGTGTTGCATATCTATCCGATGATGGGAAACAACGATGACAGGGGCGGACTTCGATCCCGTCTTCCTTTGCCCGAAGACACGATGCCGGATTTTATCCAATTCGCCCTAAAGACCACTGACGGTACAGTGGTTTGTTTGGACACCCATAAAGTTGGCTCCCACGCAGGCCAATTTTGCGAAGTGCGGCGAGACTGGTTGGATAGCCTGTTGAGCAGGAATGACGATCGCCCCGCTTACATCTTCATGCATCACCCGCCGTTCGCGCTTGGATTGCCTAAACAAGATGAAATCAGACTTGAGGACGAAGAAGCTTTTTTGAACGTCGTTTGCCGCCATACAAACGTGAAGCACTTATTCATGGGGCATGTTCATAGGCCTACCTGTGGGACAGTTCGTGGTATTCCTTTTGCGACGTTGGGTGCGTTGTCGTTTCAAGCGCCAGCACCGCGTCCTCCTTGGGATTGGGATAGCTTCAAGCCTCCCAAAGAAGCACCACAATACGGAGTGCTTGAAATATCGAACGGCAATGTGACCCTGCAATATACGCAATTCTGCGATTTTACCCTCGGTATGGACGACTAAGCGGGAATAGTAGACCTCGGCGCATCCCCAGCCAATTGGCACTTCGTCCGCTCACCAGCCATCTGAAACTTGGTTTGAACATCCGGAATGAGCGGTTGGCGACTTGCTGCACGAGCGAGACTTTGGGTGCTGTCAAAGGTCAGGTAAGGGCTCGGCGCTGCCATTGGAGGTGTCGATAGAAGGATAGAGCCCCTAGCAGCCCCTTGTTCACCAAGATTTTTCGAGAACTTTTCGTCTTTCTCAGCACCGTAGACAACCTACAATGAGTCACTTGCGAACGGTATTCAGACCTAATGCTCAGTTTCATTTGGGGCTGCACTGAACTTGCGGAATATGTTCCACCCGTGAAGAGCCAACGGGAACCATTCGCACGACCTCGTCACAGGGGTCATACAAAACATACAAATCCGCGTTGCCGTCAAGATATAGCGCCTCCATCGGGTCAAATGTCCCATTCAAGTCCGTCAAAACGACCGGTCGTGCGGAAAGATCAAGCACTTTCGGAGCAAGAAACCCGTGCAATCCATCCTGCCGCAGATCTGGGCCCAAAAGAAAGACTTCGGCGCTCAATATGAGCAACAAAACTAGGAATAACATACCGTCGATAAACAGTGCCTTACCGATATGTTGTTTGGATGGGCGCAGCCAATCAGGTAGATAGTCGTCCAGCGAGAATAGATTTGCGAGCAACACCAGCGCAACGACTGCACCAATGATGATGGTCAGGATTCTACCGCCAGAAAAATCCAGTGGAATTGTGATTGCAACAACCACGGCAGCAATCGCCAACCACTGGACTCTTTCGTTCGCAGCGATGCTTCCGATCGTCGTTCGACCAATCTTTATGGGCTTCAGATCTTTGCCCAACTTACGAAGTCGAGCGCGACGGTTTGCCCATGAACTTAATGCATCTTTCCAGTTGTTGACAAAATGGAGCGGCCCGAGGATTCCCAGTAGTACGAGAAATGTGAGTACAAACTCGGTTACGCGGGTGCTGGCATCCACACCGATGTCCACCACACGAACACCGATCTGCCCCCAATACTCGCGCCACAGGAAACCGGTAACTGCCGCGATAAGCCCTGCGGCGGGAATGAACCCGAGCAACGCCTGGAACATGAAGTTCAATCGCTCTTTGGCGGAAGCCGCGAGCTCGGGAGCAACGTCCTTAAAAACATCTATTGTGGTATCGGTGGGAAGATAAGGCTCGCCTTTGAGCACTTCAGCCACGGCCTTTTGAATTTCATCGGCTTCAGCATTCCTACACACATACCCAAGAGCACCTGCTTGAATGGCTAATATGACACGATCATGAGGTGGATCAGCCGGACTAAGCGCGAGTATCTTGAGATCTGGCAGCGTTGTGGAGGCGTAAGAAATCGCGTCGATACTCCGAAGTCCTTGAAGCATGACATCCACCAGAAGTAAGTCGGGCTGTGTGCGGTCAAGGATCTGCTTGGCTGTTCTCAAATTGTACGCGACGCCAACGATTTCAATTCCTTTGAGCTGCGACGCAAGTTCTTGAATGGTTGTTCGCGCCTCATCCGGTGCAACAATTACGGCACGAATTGGGGTCATGGGTTCGAGTTTTCTTTCAACGCTGTGCGAGATGTCGGTGACGGGCATGTTCATTTTAGTTGCTCCCAAGACACTCCAAGTGTCGGTCCTTCCCGAAACTGGACTGCTGTTTGAATTGCATAGGGCGAGATTGAAGGTTTCGGACGGGCTTGCAAAAGCCGCCATCGAACCAGCAAGAACACGCAGCCAAGGGCCAACCCCAAAGCGACAGCATTGGCGAAAAAGATACCGCCAACTAAAGTCGCAGCTGTGCTTCCGACCTGTTCAATGACCATTCCGTCAGCGAGTGATACCCAGTCTTGAAGATACAATGCGAACAGGACAGACAGGCCTACGGGTGACACAATGAGCGCGGTGCTAAGACAGGCCAATCCTCGCCCAATAACGGCCCTCCAAGTCGATCCTCTCAGTATAATTGCCGCTGCGGCGGAGAATACGACAAGCGCCGTGAAAAACACTAAACACACATCCAAAAGTGGCGTGAGGTCATTCGTAAAGGCACCAGGCAAGGCCGACGTGAAGGGCAACAGAACCAAGGTCACAAGTCCGGCGGACAGGAGCCCGGCAGATAACCTTAGTAATCGGCCTGGCGAACGGTTGTGTCTCTGGTTTTGTTCATTGAGCGCCGAGAGCGTTTCAGGAACAATCTGAATCCAGTGCACTGACAGGTTGTTTGGACGAGAAAGCACAAGAGCCCCCGATTGTTGTTAACGAAGAGACGACCCAGCGGGTCGACTGTCCTTAGGAATTGGGCGGACAGGGGGCGGGTTTCTTTTGACACTTGGACAAATACTTGTGGGAGCTGGACAAGCCAGGACTTGAAAACTGGCACGCGTAAGTTCTCTTGAAATGATTATCTGATTGTGTGTGCGACGAAATCTGGGGACAAAACGTTGCAAAACCTGACCCAAGTGCGGCCGCAGCGAAATGGTGCTTTGTCCACTTTCCGGATTTGCAAAGCAAGATCGTCAATGTCTGGTTTGAGCTGCGAACTGCCCAATGCAACTGCAGCAGCTCAGTTGCGAGGCAATGACCGCTAAGGGCCTAAACCACTATTTGAATCCACTGCAGAGAATGGCTGCTCCGAGCTCACTCCGCCGAATGATGCATGGGCACGAATGGCTGCGCACCGGCTGCCAAGGACGGATAGTCATCGGTTGTGACAACCCACCGCAATCGTTGCGAGATCAGTTTTCCGCGTTTGCCTTGTCGCGGTTCCACCAACGATTGGGATTGGAATTGTGCGGGTCGTAGTCGGCGCGGCTGGCCCAACAATCCTTGATGAAGATCAAAGGTTCTTCGTAATGATGTACATCGCGTATCGCATCCAGAACGCGCCCCAGCGTTTCAGAGTCTTGCGAGACCGAAATGACTATAAGGACGCTTGGGAAGGTCTGAACCTTGTTGGCGGCCCCCAGATGCACAGCACTGGTTGAGTTGTCTTCCGGCAAGTAAGTCTCGCTGCCTACAGCACTGACAAATGCGTTGCGCCTGTACCGGCCATAGATCAGTGGATCGACCTCCATCACATTGTCTATGATCTTGTCCGCGTCTTCAGGTGTCGCCTGAATCTCGATTTGCCAGACGCGTTCCACTGTGCCAGTTCGTGTCTTGAGTTTGCTGATGTCGATGCTTTGCATTTTCCTTGTCCGTTCCCTTCTTTGTGCCATGGCCCCTTGGGCCTGTTGCTGAGCTCCAGTCACAACCTGAAGCCGACCTGCGCGGTGATGATATGCGTGTCGCCACGAAGATCGATTGTGCGATCAAACCAAGCATTGAACGGGCCTCCTTCGGCGACACTAGGCTTGAGCAGGTTATTTCTGAAACGAATAATATTGCTAACTGTGATGAGATATGGAAATCTTACTTTATGAAACGTGATCTCGAAATCGACCTGCTGCGGTCCTTCGTCGCCGTCGCGGCGCATCGAAACTTCACGCATGCTGCACAGGCCATTGGGCGCACGCAATCAGCTGTCAGTCTTCAGATCAAACGGCTTGAAACGATCGTGGAGAAACGCCTCTTTGAGCGGAGCCGTCAGTCCGTGTCGATCACACAGGCCGGCGAAGCGTTGTTGGTCTATGCAAACCGCATTCTGGCTGCAAACGATGCTGCGCTGTCACATCTGCAACGCCCAGAGGCGGAAGGATTGATCCGGGTCGGAGCGCCTGATGACTACGCGACTTTCCTGCTGCCTCCAATTCTGTCCGCCCTGGTGAAAGCGCATCCCAGATTGCAGTTCGAAGTGACATGCGACAACGCCAGCGATCTGCTGCCCATGTTGAAGCAGGGCCAACTGGATGTGGTCGTTGCAACGCACCGTCCAGATTCTGTCGCGGGACAGGTCGCGAGGCATGAGCCGCTTCATTGGGTTGCCTCGCCCGATTTCATCGACGACCACGATCAACCTCTTTCGCTCGCTCTGTTCCCATCTGGTTGTGTGTGCAGGGAAATTGCCTTGGATGTATTAAAGCACATCGACCGCCGATGGCGCGTTGCATATTCCACGCGCAGCATAGGGTTGATCGAGAAAGCCCTTCTTGACGGATCGTCGGTGTCCGTGATGGAGGCCTCTGTCATACCACCTGGTCTCAGGATCATTGACGGACAGGCCGGTTTGCCCTCGCTGCACGAGGTGGTGATATCCGTTCACCAATCGAACTCCTGTGAAGCGCACGTGTCCTTCGCGGCCGACTTTCTGGTAGAAAAACTGGGAAGGGCCCCTATGCGAGCCGTTTCATAACACGGGCCTGACAGCAGCGCTGAATTGAGACCGGACATTGGGATTGTCGGTCTGTGTGCTGACTCTGTCCGCTCTCGCGCTACTAGCAATCTGGTTTTGAACGTCCGGAACGTACCGTTGGCGGTCCACTGCATACGCAAAAGGCGGAAAAGGGGTCAATGGCAGGTTGGGGCTAAACCTTCTATCGACACCCCCAGCAGAAAAAGACAGCGTCGAGCCCATTCTCACCCTAAGATGTGGTGTGGCGAATTTCCGGCTATAGGACGGCCGGTTTGGTACCCTTTCGATGCAAAAATTGGATACCAAAGTGGATCAACTCCGATTGGGAAAAACCGTGACGATGCGGTTATTCTGAGCGCTCAGCACACAAACTCTCGGTGAGAGAAACGATCTTCTTAGCAAGCCCCGTCATTTCATGTGCGGCCGTGCCCGTTTCCGAATTGAGGTCCAGTCGGTATTCGTCGAAACGTGGGTCTATGTTTAAACGCGGGTTCAAAGTATAGCCCGGCTTCATTAGCAGGCGCGGGAATTCAAGAATTTCCTTGTATTCGTTGATGCGTGTCACGGTTGTTCCGGGCAGGTCGCCTTGCTGCAATTCGAAATCTGACCATCCTGTCACAGGAGAAGAGTTAAAAACGAAAGCATGTTTCACTCTTCGATTGTTAAGGTCTGCATCCCTGTACAAGGAATACTGCGCCAGGCCACCTCCAAGCGAATGACCAACTGTGTGGACTTCGGAAACGTTACCTATCGCCTGATCCATGAACTCCATTATTCGCGGCAACGCATCGTACAAAACGTCATATTGGGTAACAATCGGGGTACGGCCCACCAGCCAGTGCAAATTCGACGTCCAGTCTTTCAGGCTTTCCTGGAGATTGCCGGTATCAGTTCCGCGAAAAGAGATTACCGCAATCTGGTCATCACCATGATACCAGATGTCAAAAGCTAACCCGCGAGAGCTATGGACACCGAGGATATTCTTGTGAACGGCTTCGGATAGTTCAACTTTCTGCCATTGCGGCGACAAATACGCCCTGAGCGTTAGTCCTTCGCTCGCATAGGCCAGGGCTGCCATGATTGCACGATCTACTAGCGCTTGACCTTTACGTTGACCTGAACCGCAGAACAAATTTTCCAATGGTACTGGTTCGGAATCGTTTCTCAAATACGCTTTGTTCGATGGAGGCTCGTAGCTCCGATAGGCAACGACCGCAGCTCCCAGATTCCACACTCCGATGAATGCAAAAAGGATCACGAGAAATCGAAATACCCTCATCGCTTAATTCACGCCCATAGCTGACAATTCGTGTCCAATCGATTTGGAGGTGTGAAGGCCTTTCAACGCCAAGCTGCACCGTTGACATCATCAGTCCAAACAAAACGTTAAAAAACCGTCTAGCACAAGGCTTCAAATATTGAGACCAACCTACTACGGACTGCTATGTCCGCTCATCCACTATTCGTCAGCTGGCACCGAATGTCCGGAATGTGCTGTTTGCGGTCTGCTGCATGTGCTTAGGTAGAAGCGTTCGTATCGACCATAGCAACCATTGTGACGCTGCCACTCATACCGGTGCTGGTTAAACCGTTAAGAAACGCTTCATGGAATTTAGCTTAAGTGGCGTTTGCCCTGGCCGACCTTCCTCTTTGACTCGCATAAAAGACGTCAAACCTCGTCGCAGGGATTAGGGAGGGTCGCGACCGGCATCGCAAGCAGCCATTAACTTGATGGCTTTCCGCAAAACGTTGACGTGCTAGCGCAATAATTCTGAGGCGCAGATTGCCAAGTTGGTTTCACACACAGCGTATCAAACACGCTCAACTGAAAGGGACCAAGAAATGAAAAAGACACTGATCTCATCCGTCACCGCCTTCGCAATTGTTTTGAGTGCTGGGATGGCGATGGCGCACCCGTCGGGTGGTCACGGCCACCACGAGCATGCTCAGGATCTCAACTCAGCCGCATCGCAAACACGCGACCACACCGACGTAAATTCTGACAACAACCAAACCACAAAAATGTCTACTGATGCAGCCACCAGAGAACAGTCAATTTCTCTTTCGTCAACGCCACCTAGCGGCAGCTATCAATGGAGTCATGACTACAATAATTACTAATAAGTGCGGCTTGAGATCATCTGAACGAGAGCGCAAAAAAACTTGCCAAGTTGACCACAAGCCGATCCAGCCGAAAGGCTAGGTTTGTGATCAACTTGCCTGCTCTAGTTTTCGGAGTTGACCAGGTAAGGGCTGTTTCCAGCCATTCTCTGGGCGTTAAGTGAAAGGCTGCTTCCTAATTGTTCGGTTAGAAAATCGAGGATTCTAGAGTCTCAAAAATTCAAACCTCTAAGCAATCAATTTTATTCTAACCGCAGTCTCACCATTAAGGTGATCCGACAACCATTGTCGGAGTACGTAAATAATGGGACCGAATTATTGAGACTCGCTTCCCAACGAATTCAACACCTAGAGATTTTTGCGCTTTTTGAGTGTTTCGACGGTTCAAGCGCTTCAAATCGACGTTAAACAGAAAACTAATGAGCCTCTTCACGATCTGGAAACAGGCGCTGTGTGTCTTGCTGGGACTTGGTTGATCGGCAGAATACCCTGCCTCAGCACATGGCCCAAAGCGGCCATTTGCGCCAGCCGCATCGAAGGTCTGGTTCGAGCTCAATCTACCTCGTGCCGAGCGATGAACGAATGTCTGCGATGACATCTTTTTGCAAGTGCGGTCCTGCTCTTTTCCGGCGCTCTAGGCTATGGATACTGTCAAATTCGCGCCCGACGGTCCGCCACAAAATACGACGCAGCTTTCAACGAAGGTCTGAACCAGTTTTCGTTTCGGTCCTGGTGCAAACCCGAGCGAGAGGGTGACACCGCTGTTGCTGTCCCGGATTGGCAGGCAGCGTACGTCGTTCCCTGCATAGGTCGGCACGTCACGTGGTTTCATGTTCAACAAGGAAATCCCAATCTTTGAGGCGACAAGCGATCGGACCATTTCAGTCGAATTGGCGGTTGCCACGACGCGAGGGGCTCCTCCGCCTTGTTCAAGAAGATCCAGATAATACCCACGTGCAGCGGGTCGGTCCAAAAGGATCAAGGGCTCGGCCACGATTTGGGGCACGCTCACTGTGTTTTGCTGAGCGAGCGCATGGTCCGTTGGGCACAGGCAATACGTAGGGGCATGGAAAATCGGTTGCGTTGCGATTTGCGGATTGGGCAGTTCTTCAACGAACAGGATCACATCGAACTGTCCGTCCGCCAAACCGGTCTGGACAAAGTTGTTGTCGCCCTCAGTCAGCGTGAATGTCACGCCAGGATTGGACTGCTGCATTTGTGCTGCAAGCATGGGTAAAAATGCTGGAGCAATCGGTGCGTTGTATCCGATGCTGAGATTTCCAGAAAGGTTTGATTGGAGATCGGAAATGCTTGTGAGCAAAGTATCGTACCGTTCCAGTAAATCATCAATATGCCGTCCGACATCGCGGCCCGCGGCGGTCGGAAAGACGCCCTTGGCCCGCGCTCGCGTGACAAGGGCCATGCCGAAAACGGCTTCGGCCTGATCCAACGCAGCGGCGATTGCCGAGGGTGTCACGTTGGTGGCCTGGGCCGCTCCCGTGATGCTGCAATGCTTCAATGCGGCCTGCACGTAGCGCATCGCACGGATTGAGAGTGTCATACCAATACCTCACGCTTTTTGAGGATATTCCTAGCATAAAACTATTTTTCGGAGATTAGAACATTTGGCAGAGTGCCAGCCAGAAACACAAAGGAGTCTGACATGAAAACCCGGACCAAAGTTGTCGTCATTGGTGGCGGCATTGCGGGCTGCTCGACCTTGTATCATCTCACGCAAGAGGGATGGTCTGATGTGGTCCTGGTTGAACGTGATGAGCTGACGTCGGGCACCACCTGGCATTCGGCGGCTCAGGTCACGAATTTCGGCTTGACCCAGACGATGGTTGGTCTCAAGTCCCACTCCATTGCCCTTTACAAGAAACTACGGGACGATCCCGACTATCCGGTTGGTTATCACCACGGTGATGGCGGCATTCGCCTGGCTAATACAGAAGAACAGATGCAGGGGTATCGCCACTTTGCGTCAATGGCGCGCGGGATGGGTATTGAGTATGAAGTTATCGATGCCGAGGAATGCGCCCGCCGCCACCCGCTCATTTCGACTGAAAACCTTTTGGGCGGCCTTTGGGATGGCGAGGACGGTGACATTGACCCTGCCCAGCTATGCCAAGCGCTCGCGTTTCATGCGCGCAAAGCCGGTGCAGAAGTCTATCGCAATACACCGGTCACCGCGCTGACCCAGCAAAGGGATGATACGTGGACCGTCCACACCGAGCATGGTGACATCGATTGCGACATCGTGGTCAATGCAGGCGGATACCGCGTGAACGAGATTGGCCGGATGATGGGGGTGGAGCATCCCGTAGCGTCGATGGAACATCAGTATTTCATAACCGAGGATATCCCAGCGATTGCAGAGGCCGGGCACCGTATGCCGCTCCTACGCTGCCCGATCTCAGACTATTATTCCCGCCAGGAAAAGGACGGTTTGCTGGTCGGGTTCTACGAACAGGATTGCAAAACCTGGGGGATGGACGGGATCAGCCCAAGCTTTTCGAACGATCTATGTCCCGATGATCTGGATCGTGTGATGGATGTGCTGGAAGGCGCGTTCAAACGCATGCCTGCCTTGGCTGAAGTCGGGATCAAGCGGATCGTGAATGGCCCGATCACCTACACAATCGATGGTGCGCCCTTGGTTGGGCCGATCCCTGGAAAGCGCAACGCCTACTGTATCATCGGACTGCGTGCTGGGCTGGGCGAAGGGGGCGGCCACGGCTGGCTTCTAGCGCAGCAGATTGTGCACGGCGAGGCGTGCTATGACACGTGGGTTATCGATCCGCGTCGCTTCACCGGCCATGCAACCGTCGAATTGACTGCGCTCAAAGCGATAGAGGATTACCAGAACGAGTTTCGTTTCCATCTCCCGCACGAGCATCGCCCCGCAGGACGTAATGCGAAAACAACACCCCTGACGCCTGTGCTAGCAGCCGAAGGCGCGGAATTCACGGTTGTGAATGGCTGGGAGCGTGTGGACTACATCAAGCCTTCGCCTGCGTTTCACCCATCGCTAAGCTTCAATTTTGACGAGACGTTCGATGTCATTGCTGCCGAGGTCGCCAATGTTGCAACGAATGTAGGCTTGGCAGAAGTGAATGGTTTCAACCGTATCGAGATCACCGGAAAGGATCGTCACGCTTTCCTTGACCGCATGATCTGCGGGAACGTCACTAAACGAGATGGCCGCGTTGGGCTAGGGTATCTGTTGAACGAACACGGGTGCATCAAGGGCGAGGCTACGGTTGCCAATCTACCTGCCTCAGAGCGCGGACCAGACAGGGTCTGGTATGGCTCAGCTGCCGCGTCTGAATACCACGACATGGATTGGCTCACTTTGCATTTAAGGCAAGACGAGGACGTGCAGCTGCGCAGCCTGACCAACGATCATACAATACTGGTCCTCGCCGGGCCAAAGGCACGGGCGGTCCTGTCTGACTGCGCGCGCGGGAACTGGTCTTCGGACGCATTCCCGTGGTTGTCGGTCCGTGAATGCTGCATCGGGTTCGCACCTGCAGTGGTGATGGGGGTGAGCTTTTCAGGGGAACTGGCATATGAAATCCATGTGCCGAATGCATCGCTTTATGCAGCCTACCTCGCTTTGCGCGAGGCCGGGCGGGCGCATGGTTTGGAACTCTTCGGCGCGCGCGCCATTGAATCCATGCGCATGGAGAAGGGGTTCCTACATTGGAAAGCCGACCTGATTACCGAATTTGACCCGTTCGAGACGGGTCTTTCACGGTTCGTGAAGCTGGAAAAACATGACTTTGTCGGCAAAGAAGCCCTGCTGGAACGGCAGTCCGCTGGACCGAAAAGAAAGCTAGTCACGCTGAAGATCGACACCACTCAAGCCCCAGCACATCCGGGCTCATCACTGATGCAAGACAACGCGGTGGTTGGCACCATCACGTCCGGCGAATACGGCCACCGTGTCGGAATGAACCTCGCATACGCGTTCGTAAAACCCGATTGCGCCACCTCCGGATCAACACTACTGCTTGACCTATGCGGAGAAGACATTGCAGCGCATGTGATCGATAACTCACCTTATGATCCCAATTTCGAACGCATGCGGAGTTGACCAGTACTTCTAGGAAGGATTTCCAAAAGCAGACTTTGAACCAGCCGCAGCGAAAGGAAGTTTCGTCCGCATAGCGGCCATCAGAAATTTGGTTTTGAACGTCCGGAACGTCCGGTTTGCGGTCTGCTGCATGTGCGAAACACGGAAAAGGGATCAACGGCAGGTTGGGGTTCTTATCTCCCATCGATGCCCACCGCATAGAAAGGCGGCAGTGAGCCCAAAGTTACCCTTGGTCTGCTGTTCCAACCGGATCGTACCAAACTAAGAACTGGTCACCGAGTTCGGTTTGAATTGTTTTGAGAATAGCGTGCGCTTCGACCTCGAACTTGTCAAAGTCATTCTTTGACCAAGGACTAGGCCCACCCGGATCTGCCCAATCTAGAGCTGTATCGTGAGCAGTTTTGAGTTCAATTAGCTTCGCCTTTGTCCCGTTTGATAAAGGCAAGGAACTCTCCAAGTCTGAATAACCCCCAAATGCGGATTGAGTCGCTTCATTCATGCCCCACAAACACGGCCCTCCCCACTCAAACATTAGTCGAACTTCGAATTGCGCCATAGAATAGGCCAAGCCCTCTTTTGCTGAGCGTTGTTTCGGTTCTGCTAACGATAAAATTACAACTTTGTCAAAGTCGGCAAAGTCCGCTTATCTGCCATCCGACACCGGACTCTGAACGTCCGAAATATGCGTTTTTCGACGTGCTTCACATGCGAAAGATCGATCCTTGCTAAACGACAGGAACGGGCTCAAACGAGCAGTTGGGCCATGTCTTAGACAATGACTGGAGTGAGCACACGTTTGTCTTGAAATCTTGATAGTCAGCTTTGCGAACAGCTGAACTAGCCTGTGCTGGCGCTACGCAGCGCCTTACGGATGTAGGTGTTGGCGGACCGAAAATGTGATGGACCAGATGCCTCGGCAAACCGACCTAAGGACCATTTACCGGTCCATGCGTGCACACCACTTGAGTAAAGCGTGACATCGTCTTGAGCTTCGATAAAACGACGCAATTTAGTGCAGGCGGACTCGAATTCCGAGAGCAGACCAGCCCAAGGTGTCTCGTTGCCTCTCGCATACAGTGACGCGTTGTATTCTTTGAGTTGGTTCCATTTGTAGCCCCTGGCTGGCACATGAACCTCGCGCCCCGCAACGCCATCTTCGTACCAACCGTGGAACATGCTCATCCAATGGGTTCGGTGAGCGATGACACCTTTGATCGTGGTTTCGTCTTCGGGGGTCGACAAACAGGAATGCGCTTCATCGACGCCATCGAGCGTCTTGCGTAGATTTGCCAACTCCTTGTCGAAGGCGGCAAGCAAATCGGTCTTGTTCGTTGCTGCGGGCATTGCTTAGCACTACACCATTCAACCGGTTGGTTTCTTGATTTGGGTCAATGGCACTTGGTCTTGTCTGACTAAGCAGTAGCGACTTTTTAAGTAGATGCAGCGAGAGGCCTTTCTCCCGCCATTTGCCGCCTAGAATTGAATGTCTGGAATGTGCAGTTCGCTGCGTTGGCAGTATCGAGCATCATGAATGGCAGAAATGCGAAAAATTATGCTTTCCCGTTCTTAGCGAGCACCCTAGGTGGAAATTCTTGCATATATCGACAAAGGTCGTGGGTGAATAAACATTCAAACCTTCGATTTTTATGAACTATCCCCGCAAAACCTCTGTATACTATCAAAGGTATAGCCTCGTTGTAGCACTAGAGGAGATGACTGATGGAGGCCAGCGGCCAGGCAAGTGTAATACGAAGCAAACAGAACGGTTTTTTCATTAAGTTCATATTGGGCAACTTGGTTTGTTTTTTTGTGCCAGTCAGCGCACACGCTCAAAGCTCACAGGCGTGCGTGGAGTTAGGTTCTCCCCGGATTGAGTATTCATCAGGTTCTGAAAGCACTCTAGTTAACCAAACAATCTCGACGACCGAGCGAACCTGCCTTCCAATCCCAAATGGACCCATAACAGGATTAACAATTGGAAACTCCACCATCACGTCCTCTGGTGAAATAGAGTTGTATGTTCCTGGCCAAAATACCGTTCCGAGTAATGCTTCGGTTTTAACCCTTCTGAATATTGATGTCGCGGCGGGAAGCGGAGACTTTATTTCCCGGGAAGCCCTGGCAACAAACATCAACGGGAAGCTCAGAGTGAACCTCATTGGAACTTCGATTGGTTCCGGCAGATCAATGACGTTCGCTCCGTTCAATGGCGCGAATATCGACCCCACTGAAGTCTACTTCCAGTCAGACCGACCGTTAACCTATGACAACCTGACCGTTATTGGAGCTACCGAAGTAGTTTTCGGGGCGTACTATATCCAAACTCGGGTCGCTGAGGCCTCCGATTTCACACTTACGAATAGTTCGATTTCTTCAACCAGCGATATTGCGATAGCGGCAGGCACGACTGTTCGGCTTGATGCGTCAAGCAGTTTGAACACCGTAAATTTTGAGAATTTTGGCACGCTGGCCGGAACTGGAACCGTGAATGCATTCAACTTCACAGTTAAGAACGGAGGGGTGCTTTCGCCGGGCTTTTCAATTGGTACGCTCAACAATAGTGGCGGAATCGCTTTTGAAACTGGGTCAAGGCTTTTAAGTGAAGTCGATCCGACGGCCGGTCAGAAAGCTGACTTGGTGTCATCCAGTGGGCCGGTGACAGGAATTAACCGCGCTACCATACAAGTCGAAGCCGCTCGTCCCGGTCTGACTGCGCAGGACTATGCTGCTGGCAACAACTACACGGTTTTTCAAGCCTCGAGTTTTGATGGAGATTCGCCAACACTTGTTGCAGGTGGCTCTCTTCCGGCTTTGTCCCATCTGACGATAGCGAATACGCCCTCTGCAGATGGTCAGATTGATATTGCTTTTACCGCGTTGCCAGTCTCAAGCTTACCGCAGAACCCGGTAGTTACCAGTTCGCCAAATGCCAGCAACCTTGCTGGTGCGGTTGCCAACACCACAAACACGTCGCCTGGTACGGGGCTTACTAATGGCTCAACAATAGGTACCGCTGTCAATACTCTCACCAATTCAGGCTTAGCTGGGTTTAATCGTGTGCACGCTGAACCTTACTCCTCCAACCTGACCATTGGGCTCGAGCAACTAGACCTTATAACCAACACTGTGCTGAGCCACGCTGACTGCCGCAAGTATCAATCGGTAGGTTTCAACAATCAGGACAGACCCGTTGCCTCAGGTGGCATCGACCCGGTCCAGAGTCCTAGTGGCGCGATAGACTGCTCTGATCGACGCTGGTGGATCGACACAGCCTATGTGAGCGGTGACGTTGATGGAAATAACGGTCTTGGGACATTTGACTATTCGCTCGGGACCATTTTGGTCGGAGCGGATGTCGCAAGTACCGATAGAGGTGTGGTCGGCTTGTACGCAGGCTTCGGGACATCCTCCATGGATGAGCACGATCAAGTCGATCAGGACTTTTCGACCGACAGCTATCACGTGGGCGTCTATGGGCGTACAACAACCGGAACCTGGGAGTTTTCCGGGCTGATCGGTTACATGTTCGGTGACACCGACGCCAAGCGGAACAACCCTTCCGTTGATGGCTTTACTGGAGGCGAGGCAAAGTCAGATTTGGACCAAGAAGGTATTCACGCCGGCCTCCAAGCACGCAGGTTGTTTAACCTGGACAGCGGCGCAAGAGTTTCTGCAGTTTTTGGATTGAACTACGGACGCATTCAACAAGGGTCTGGAACAGAGACCGGAGGTGGCGACTTCAACTATTCAATTGATAAGGCGGATGCAGAGTCCCTAGTCGCTTCCATTGGCTTCGATTATCAACAGGACTTTTTGACTGACAATGGACTACTCACCCCTATAGCTTTTGCCCGTTACGAATACGACTTCTTTGCCAACAAGGATAGTGAGCATGAAATCAATGTTACCAGCCCGATATTTGGGACATTCACGCAAGTCGGGCAGAACCGAGGCGCTAACGGGTTCGTTCTTGGTCTGGGGCTAGGGTATCAAATTTCCGAGCAAGCAAGACTAACAGCAGGGTACGGCTACTCGGTACGTTCCAACGGCCAAGAGCATGGCTTGGGTGCAAACCTTAGCGTTCGGTTCTGATTGAACTGTAGAGGTTTGTTCTCATTTTCTCATGACATGCATCGACCACCGTTGATGTTACATCTAACTGTGAGTCTTAGGGCTCATCCTGCCTGTCTAAGCTTGCCGCGGCGAATGTCGACTAAGAGCCCATTTGGACCGACGCTGCACTTTGCTCAAATGGCAGCTATCTGCTCAGTGTTGATTTCCACCTATTCAGTTTCGCGGACTGATGTAGCAAAACCAATGTTTACCTAACTTGGGCCGCCGTACTACGGCAGGTGCCGCGAACGGGCACCAATCTGATGGCATTTCTCAAAACCTTGACGTGCCAGCGCAATAAATCTGAACCGCAGATTGCCAACTTGGTCTCACACACAGCGTAACAACACGCT
Source organism: Ruegeria sp. CE12 (assembly GCF_056537525.1). Classification (NCBI taxonomy): domain Bacteria; kingdom Pseudomonadati; phylum Pseudomonadota; class Alphaproteobacteria; order Rhodobacterales; family Roseobacteraceae; genus Ruegeria; species Ruegeria sp. CE12. The sequence goes on from NZ_JBQFRS010000014.1 coordinate 47,996, forward strand.
CAACCGAAAGGGACCAAGTTATGAAAAAGACACTGATCACATCCGCCACCGCTTTCGCCATTGTTCTGAGTGCTGGAATGTCCATGGCCGGCCCATTGCGTGACCACGGCCAACGCGGGACTGTACATGATGCTCGCTCAACGATTTCGCAAGCAATCAGCCACTCCGACCGAATTGCAGACTTCTCGCCGCGTGGTGCGCCGCAGAGCGTGGGAACCTCCGCATCCGGCTCTCAATCGGAACTCGGCTCAACCCGCGAAGATGGTCCCGCTGGCCTCGGCGGAACATTGGCAACAACTGTAGACTTCAAGTGCAAAAATGCGGGTGTTATTCGCCTTGTCGAACCGTCCGGCCCTAGCGTTCCGTGCGGGACTGGTTTCTAGGCTCAGGACTCATTGATTGATCCAGAATATGATTATTGCGGCAATGCAGATAGCTGAGAAGGAGGTGCGGGCGCAGCGGTCATAGCGGGTTGCGACCCTGCGCCAATCTTTGATCTTGGCGAACAGGTTCTCTACCTTGTGACGTTGTTTGTATAGTGTTTTACAGTAGCTTGCGGGATGCTTCCGCTTTGCTCTTGGAGGAATGTACGGGATGATCCCTCACTCTTTCAGGGCCGAGCGATAGGCATCACTGTCGAATCCTTTGTCACCGATCAGTTCTGAGGCGTCTGGCAGATCAGGCAGGAGGGTTGCCGCGCCTTTGTGATCGCTCTGCTGACCTTTGGTGAGCGACACCAGCCCCGGAAACCATCGTCCGGATGGACCAGAGGCAAATCACGCACTAACAATCAACTTGGACCAGTCAGATGAGGCTGCTCAGCAACGTCGCTCACCGAATGGCAGCAATCGCGCAATCCCAGACCTTGAAGAAGTCAGACCGAACGACGGCTTTGTCCGCTCACGCGCTATTAGCAATCTGGTTTTGAACGTCCGCTTTCGCGCGTTTGCGATCCGCTGCATGTGCGAAAGGCGGAAAGGGGATCAACGGCAGCTTGGGGCTCTTACCGCCAGTCCATGCACACCACCTAGTACGCCTAAGATGAAGGGAAGGCCGCATCCCGCACGCGCCTAGTGATGCATTCAACATTGGTAGTTACATTAAATGAGCCGTTTGCGCCCAGGCTTCCATCTAACATCAACATAAACAACCAAAACCTTTCATATTTTTAAGCTGTCTGAAAGGACGGTTAAAACTCTTAGCATTTTACGGGCCACTTAGTCGTTTGGTAACGAGGCGAGAGTTCTATGCTAAGTTCTGTTTTACCCGTTTTGGCTGGCGTTCTTTTCGAACTAGGACACTTGTGGCCCGCATTCTTTCTGGGTTCGGAGAGTGTATGGGCCATTTCAACGAACACTGCCCAATACTTGGCCCTCGCCTGTGTTGCCGCACTGAATTTCTTGCATAGAGGCGACAATCATTCTCCTGACACAAGCGCAAAAGCTGTGAAAGTGACTTCAGATCTCAAATGTTCCGCCCTTCGGAGGACAGCTGACCTCCCTCGTTTGGATGACAGATTGGTTGATGAACTGTTTCTTCATGCCCAATTGGTGCGAAGTGACAGGCCCCTAATTCGACATTCGAATTCCGCGAACTCAGCGAGAATTGGATAGCAAATGTCGAAACCCAAAGGTGAGCCCACCTCTGTGCTGGCCAGATTTAACGAGAGATTTGGCTTAGTTCAGAGGCTCGTCATTACTATTCCACCTGCAAACAACAGAGCTCGTCCCGCCAATCACGCGTCCGGTGTGGTTCAAACCAACGATCTCAAGGCCAAAAAGGAGCCAAACATGTCATTGGACATTTCTAAACTAAGTGAAATCAAGGGACTTTTGGGGGCCTGTCTCGTCGACTGTGATACAGGCCTTACTCTAGGCGCAGAAGGTGGTTCCAAGTTTGACCTTGATACTGCGGGCGCAGCGAATGTTGAAGTCGTCCGCGCCAAACTTCATGCGATCGAAGCTTTAAAGCTTAACGATACCATCGAGGACATTCTGATCACGCTTGGCAAGCAGTTTCATCTGGTCCGCCCACTGGACAAAAACCCAAACATTTTTGTGTATGTCGCGTTAGACAAGAAGACCGCCAATCTGGGTCTGGCCCGGTTACAAGTGAAAGCTGTTGAAGAAACCTTGAGCCTCTAGTCTGCAACGATTTGCCAAATGGACTTAGCCATCCCGTTATGGCTGAGTTTACTTAACTTCGTATTTGTTAATGGGACAAGCGGATCCAGCGGCTCAATCAGAGGTCTTCTAATGAAAATACTCGTTGCAGAAGACGACAAAAAGACCGCCGACTTTGTAAATTCGGGGTTGAGGTCGAACGGTTTCAGTGTGGAGTGGTACGATGATGGTCGGGATGCGCTCTCATATTGTTTGTACAATGAATGTGACGCCATAGTCTTAGATCGCATGTTGCCGGGAATGGACGGCCTTTCTGTTCTCAAGGCCCTGAGGGCCGCGAAAAAACAGACCCCGGTTCTGTTCCTCACATCAATAGGAGACGTTCAGGACAGAGTTGAGGGCTTGACCGAAGGTGCAGATGACTACCTGGTTAAGCCTTTTCATTTTTCGGAACTCCTGGCGCGCTTAAACAGCATTATCCGACGACAACCGTCCAGCATTGCTACAACTAAGCTTCAAGTCCACGATCTTTCGATGGATCTGCTCAGCAGAGTGGTGAAAAGGCAAGATGTTACAATTGACTTGCTGCCCCGTGAATTTGCACTTTTGGAAGTTTTGATGAGAAATGCAGGGCGGATTGTGACACGTAACATGCTGTTGGAACAAGTATGGGATTACAATTTTGATCCAAGCTCTACAGTAATCGAAACGTATATCAGTCGCTTACGATCGAAGATCGACAAACCTTTCGGGATGCCACTTTTGCACACGTCTCGAAACGTTGGGTACAGCATTCATGGGCCGCTCTAGCATTCTCTCTGGCGCCCCGTTCCGGACGGCTTGTTTCGCGGCATTAATAGTCTGGATTATAACTGCTGTCTTTGGATACGCTGCCTACTTAGCCCTTGCAGACAGGCTCCGCGTTGATCTCCAGCAACAAATCCTCGACGAAGAACTCCTGTTTCATGAGATTTTGCTGGATGGAGGCTCTGAAGCAGTTCAGCGAGCAATTGAACACTTAAATAATCCCAATCGAACTGGGCTTCACATGATCGCGCTGTTCGACCAGAGCGGTTCCGCTTTAGCAGGATCAATCGCGAAACCGCCCGACGAGATTGGTTGGCACGAAGTTGATCCGGATTTCGTCAAAATCGGCGGAGCACCCCCTGTTTATATGCTCCACACGTCTGAATTTCTTGGCTATCGCACGGTGGTTGCCCGAAGTCTAACATCACTCAATCAGGCATTGACAACGCTGTGGGAAGGGTTGCTCTTGCTGACGCTTGCGACAACCGCCTCTGTTCTGGGCCTCGGTTATTACTTCAGTTTTCAGAGTTTCCAGAGACTCGCTTGGATTGAGAAAACTCTCAACCAGACTATTGAGGAAAGCGCCGTTGTTCGTCTTCCCGTCACAGATAAGGGCGACCATTTCGATCGTATTTTCCAACTTGTTAACAGACGTCTCGACTGGGTTTTGAGTTTGCTCAACAGCACTCAATCCAACGCGGTCAAAATTGCCCGTGATTTGAAGGTGCCTTTGACGAACGGGTTCATTGCTTTGCAGCAGGTACATAGCGAAATTGAGTATGGTGGCGATCCGAGACCAAGCCTCAACGATTTAGAGTTCCACCTTAAACGCATTGGAACTGTCTTCGATACAGTGCTCAAAGTATCTCAAATTGAGGCAGGTACGCATGAGAATAACTTCAAAACAGTCAATCTGAGTGCGCTCGTTGAGAGTGTTGCAGAGGCGCTCTATCCCGTTGCGGTCGACGTTGGAAAACACATTACGGCTGACTACAACGCCGATACGATTTTGGTACGAGGCGACGAAAACCTGCTGAAACAGCTGCTCGTCAATCTTGTAAACAATTCCCTCCGATATTGCCCTGCTGGATCTTGGATCAGGATTTCCCTAGTGGCCACGTCTGAGGCGATACAGCTGGTCGTTGAAGACAACGGACCTGGGGTCCCGGAACCACAAATCGACAAGATTTTTGACGCGTTTTTTCGATCTGACCATCCAAGAAACGACGCCGGAAATGGGCTTGGCCTATCGCTTGTGAAGGCCGTCGCAATGCGACACGGGGCAACAATCACCGCAGAAAACAAAAGGCCAGGACTGCGAATTTGTGTGAGCTTTGGGAGGTCTCCGATTGCAGCATGAAACAGGCCGAAAAATTGTACAGCCTAGAATTCTAACCATCACCCGGACCACTCAAACCTGAAAGCTTAACCTTTTGATCGGAAACACAATGATGAAAAATACAATATTCCTAATTGCACTTTTACCTGCGAGCGCGGCGTTGGCGGACGAGACGGAATTCCAATGCAAGTCAGAAACAAACGGAGAAGTAATTCAGGTCTTTCAAGATACCGATCTCTCAGAGGCGCGACTGATAGTACAGAATATAGAAGGTATGGCTTCCGTCGCGCACGGCCTGGACGGTGTTACATTCATCCACATAAAGCCTGACGAAGTCTGGACGTTGGTGCTGCACTTTCCAACTATGACTTATGAGTTGTCCACGCATGGTGCCAAATCGTTCGAAGATCACGGGCATTGCACAAAGGGTGGATGATCAAGTTAAATCGCTCGATGTTCATCAGTGCATACCGCAAAAGCCTTTCAAAATAGTAAGGTTGATGAAAACTCGTTGGCAAGTTCAAGTTACAGAAGATGCCATCAGGTTCGAAACCGAATACTCGACTGAGGAAGCACTCGTAACCCTCCTGAAGGGTGTTACCGGTGCCGTGTGGGCACGGCCACTCACTCGTAAACAAGCTTCCCTCAGTCAAAACAGCGCGCCCTTCCTCCCCCTCGGAGGGGCGCGTTGCAAACTCATCGAAACCCACTTTCCTTTGCTTCATGAAATGGGCGAAGAACATCTTGTATGTTGGTTGTCAAAAGTGGACCGATGTGCGCCAACAAGTGCATCTTACGCGAATGCTAGGGCGTTGAACTTTTCAAACTTGGCCCGGACTGCATCACCAGTGTTGCAACACATCCAGCCAAATTCCCCATTTTTCCACAAAAATAGCGGCTAAAACCTTCGGATCACACACTTGACCGGCCAGAACAGGTTTACCGTTAGCCAAACCATATGGGGTCGCCACATAAACCGGATGAAAGACTAATGATACGCTCAAATATTGTATCTGGATCTGCCTTTACTACGGCTTTGTATGCAGCGGTGGTAATCCTCCTATCAGTAACTGCACTGGCATTTTTAACATTTGAGAGAATTCGTGGCGATTTGCAGCGGGAAATGGACTCGTTGTTGATTGATGAAATGCGCTTCATTCAGGAGATTCTGGACGATAACGACAACGATTCCGATGTCGTGCAAGCGATTGATGACGCGACTCTCTGGTTGCCGTTTGACACCAGTTTGATTGGCCTTTTCGACAGTCAAGGGAAGCGTTTGGCTGGAAACATCGATGAATACCCGTCCTTTCGGGGTTGGGGTGAAATCGAAGATGATGGGATTATTCTGGGAGGTAAAAAACGTATCCATAGGGTAAATGTGCAAACCTACCGCGGCTTTGTGATTGTGGTTGGTCGCGATCTTGCATTTGTAAAAAGCACACTTCGATCGTTGGCCTGGTCTTTGGTAGCGATCGGGTTGGGAGCGACTTTGTGCACGCTGTTGGTCGGCTATATCTCCAGCATAAGAACATATCGTAAACTCGATCAAATGGCGAAAACGCTCAATAAGGTGTCAAGAGGGGAAGTCAAAGCGAGACTCCCAGTCGGGAAGAACAATGATCAGATAGACCGGATTGCTCGGCTAATGAACGGCCACCTGGACAACCTGACAGTTTTGATGTCCACGACGCGATCGGCCGCTGCCGCCATCGCACATGATCTGAAAAACCCGCTCACCCACGCTTATATCGCGCTTCAGGAAGCGAAGGATTCATTGCGTTCGGATGGTCAATCCATAGAACCGATCAACCAAATTCAATCTGAACTTGATCGTCTAAAATGGACATTCGAAACAGTTTTGCGGATCAACCGCATTGAAGAAGGAAACAATTCCAAGGCGTTCAGCTATCTGGATTTGAGTAGATTGGGTCGAGAAGCTGTTGAGAATATGGTCCCGCTTGCGGAAGTGAAGAGCCAAAGTCTCGCTTTTGTGGATAACCAATCGGGGCGTACACTAATCGAAGGCGATGAGGGTATGTTGAAACAGCTCTGTGCAAACCTCTTGCAGAACTCAATTGATCATTGCCCGGAGCATTCCAGGATTCTACTGACTGTTGAGCAAGAAGAAAGTACCATTACGCTCTCGGTAATTGACAATGGCCCTGGCGTTCCCGAAAACTCACTGAGTAAGCTTTTTGTTCCTTTCTATAAGCTTGACACTGAACGGAACAGTATTGGGAACGGTTTGGGTTTGGCGCTGGTGAAAGCTATTGCAGATCATCATTCAGCGCTCTTATCGGCTTCAAACAATTCACCTGGATTCACGGTTTCAATTCAGTTCGAAGTTGCATAGTAAGCTTTTGCATTTGAACGTTTCCACCGTGGCGTTTGGGTTCTGCAAAACATGATCTAAATCCGATTGTGGCGTTTGTTGCAGCACTTGTCTTATCGAACAGTTGTCCTGCTCTGTTCTTGGCGTGAGCCTACCTGTCTATGTTTGCCGCAGCGACCGTCGATTACCAGCCCAGTTCTAAAAATGCTCGGCGGATGAATGTCAGCTTTCGCGGAAAGCGATCCAGTGGCCCCCGCCGATAAATGCTGCCCCCGCAATTTTCTGGGAGATGGCGGACTTGCTGCCATGGGACGTTTGGCTTCGCACTATTTGCCGCAAGAGCGCAATGCATGTATTTATCGGGCGTTTATCTCGGCAATCATAGCCTGACCAATCGCCGAAACCACCTGATTGCGAAGCGCGAAATCAGCATCACTTTCGGTGAGATAGATCGCTGCAAAGTAGTGAACATCCTCCTCCGGCTCGATGAATGCAATGATCGCGCGGGAGCCGTTGCCACCTGCCCCGGTCTTATCGCCAATCACCCAGCCTTCGGGAAGATGAGCTCGGATCAACGCATCGGCTACCTGATCTTCAATCATCCACTGGCGTAGCTGCGCCGCAGACGAAGGTTCCAGAACATCGCCCAAAAGCAACGCTTCCAATGTGGTTAGGATCGCCGAAGGAGTAGAGGTGTCCCGAGGATCTCCGGGGACCGCCTCATTCAAAGTTGTTTCCCAGCGGTCCAAACGTGTGGTCTGATCGCCGATATAGCGAAGGAAGGCGGTCAGCCCCTCCGGACCGCCCACGGTATCAAGCAATAAGTTGCCTGCCGTGTTGTCGCTCAGCGCCACTGTTGCCTCACAGAGTTCGCCAACTGTCAGCCCATTTTGCAGGTGGTTTTCGGTCACCGGGGAATAGGTCACCAGATCATCTGCCGAATAGGTCACGCGACGGCTCAGATCTTCCTGCCCCGCATCCACACGCGCCAGAACCGCGCCGCACAGGAGGGACTTGAACGTGCTCGACATCGGAAACCGCTCTTTTGCACGCATGGAAATTTCCCAATCTGAAGAGGCGTCGCGCAGCACAACCCCGATGCGCGCATCAAGACGGTTTTCCCAGGTGGTGACAGTCTGTTGTAGGTGCTGCGCCCACGACGGAGCCGCAGTCACAGCGATCAAAGCGGCACTCAGAATTGCCCAAATATAGGCCTTCATAGGTCTTCCCTTCTTCCTTCTTGAAGACGTAAATTCTTGTCTCTTCAAATACGCTGAAAAGGCAAACCACGAAGGTTTCTGCGATGATACGTCGTTCGAAAATCACTGAACTGCCATTGATACAATTCATGAAGATCGTGCTAAAATCTTTTCATTCGGCGCACAAACGACTAATTGTCAAACTCCGCATAAGAAAAAGTAATGCCTATGGATCGCCCCAACATCCCTCTCAATGCGCTGCGCAGCTTTGAGGCCGCTGCGCGACAGGGCAGTTTCACCAATGCCGCCGTGGAGCTTTGCGTGACCCAAGCGGCTGTCAGCCATCAGATTTTACGCTTGGAAGAGCAGCTCGGCGCAAAGCTGTTTCACAGGACATCCAAGGGGCTGCTGCTCACCCCGGAAGGTGAGGCATTACTGCCAGTTCTGACCACGAGTCTTGATCGCATCAGTGGCGTTTTGGATCGGTTCGCGGATGGTCGTTATCATGAAACGCTGAATGTGGGTGTGGTAACGACGTTTGCCGTCGGATGGCTCACAGAACGCTTGATTGAGTTTGAAACAGCCCACCCAGGCATTAGTGTTCGCCTTTTTACGAACAACAATCGAGTCGACATTGCCCGCGAGGGCCTCGAACTGGCGATCCGTTTCGGTGCTGGTCGCTGGCCCGGACTGACCTCGCGTCCTTTGATGGAAACTCCGCTGACACCGATGTGTGCCCCCTCGGTGGCGTCAACACTCAAAGACCCCGCAGACTTGCTGAATCAAAGTTTGCTAAGATCTTATCGCGCTGATGAATGGCCCATCTGGTTTAGAGAAGCCGGTATGGTGTCCCCCTATATCGAAGGTCCAATCTACGATTCTTCTGTCGCCATGGCGGAGCTGGCGGCAAGAGGCTTTGGCGTGGCACTTTTGCCCCATGCCATGTTTCAGGATCAGGTTTCCGAAGGGCGGTTGGTGCTCCCTTTCGATACGGAAGTCACAACGGGGAGGTATTGGAGCACGCGGCTCTCCAACAAGGAGCCAACCACTGCCCTCGCGACATTTGAAGCCTGGCTTTGTAAGACAGCTATGTAATTCAGTCTACCGCCCCTTATCATGTGCCTAACATTGCGGGACTCTTGGCTGATTTGGCCGCTCTTTGCACGAAGACCCGGTTCACTTAGAGGGCATCGCTTCTTGCTGCACTCTTCTGCGATCTACGCAGTGTCTTCAGCTATTCGGAGTTGTTTCCAGAAGATGAGCGGGTATTTAAGTACGACGCAATCTGACTGAATAACAGACTTTTGTGGTGTCGTAGCGTGAGCTTACTTTGTTGCGCTCAACTGTCAGTTACCGCCATGTATTGAATGTCTGGGATGCGCGGTTCGTAAATTGCCGCAGTATAGAATATGGGCTCTTACCTCCAACCGATGCCCTCCGCTGTGAAGATCAGCTGTGAGCCCAAAGCAGAATTTGCTTTTCCGAAGCCTAATCTGTCTTTATGAACTCTAGATTTGAACTCTAACTGATCGCCTACGCAACTACTGCAGTTGTAATATATCCGGAACGCATAGTTTTCTTTGTTCCGGCATTTTGTCCGCACCATCCGATCGTTTCAGTCGTTTCGGACCGTCTTTGACCTTAATCTTCGGTTTGGCTAGCGGGCCCTTTAAGGTCACTGGCCAGGGGCTTTTCGAAAGAGGCTCGCCAATCTTGCGGGGCTGTAGACTCAGGTCCAAAACCTTACCCGCCACATCAACGCCGCCGAAGACGACAACTTGGACATGGTCTGTCTCCAATGTGGTTTGTTTCGTCGAAATTTTTCCATTGGAAATACTGATAGGTGCGCGCAAACACACGATTGGCGCGACCTTTTGTTTCTTCTTGGTAAATACCCATGGGAGCACCCCCAACCCTGCCAGATCTAGAAGCTGGGTCTCGATCGAGCCATCACGCATTGAAACTGTGGCATTGCCGCTCATGCTATTGGCAAAATGCTTGGCTGAATCTGTTCCTCCGGTCACCAAAAAATCTGCATAGATCGTGCCGCTTGCGCCCTTTTTGAAGTTCAGGCTGTGAAGAATTTCATCCAGCTGCCAGCCACCTGCCTTGCCGGTCAACGTGAGCAGATGCGCGTCGTTCGACAAATCCATTTGCCCACTGACGTCGAAATGAGCGCCTCCGTATTCAAACTTCAGTGGTCCTGCCTTAAGCTCGTTTTTGTTGAGCGTCACTTCGCTCTGCAAACTGCTGATGCCCTTGGCACCTTCGATGTGCCGAAGGTCAACGTCGACATCCATATCCATACCGGACAAGAGAATTGAGCGCCCGATAGGTTTAAGCGTTACATCTCTTAACGCGCCTTGGTCGCCCTCGTCTTCTTTCTTAGTTTCTTTCTCTTCCGGCTCTGGGCCGCCTAGTTTCCGCAACTGTGCGGCAGCCTGAACGATAGTTCGGATCTGATCTATCTTTATCAGGTCGCTCTCAATGGAACCCTGCAGCACCGGGTCACTTGTTGCATCATCAAGATCGGCCATAATCTGCAAGATAGAGTCGGCGACCTCAACATTGGCACTCGCGTTCCAATCAGTGCCTTCGCTAACGAGGTTGATTTTAAGGCGAGCCTGCCCTGTTTCCACACGTTCAAGCGATAGTGCCTCCAAAAGGTCCGCTCCGGATGGGACTGAGACATCAATTGCCAAATCCAGGTCCTCGAATTTGAGTACATTCTTGACAGTGCCATGCACCTCAAGGTTCCAGACGTCCGTATCGCTTGTCTTTCCATCCAAATTCGTCAGCGAAAGCTGGTTGATGTCGCCGTTCAAATGGAAGTCACCGGAAAACCTGCCAAGCTGGTCGTCTGGTCCCAACAATTCTGGCGAGATCAAACTGCTAGCCGGTATGTCCATTAGGCCTTCTGCTGATATGCCTTGCAACTGAAGCGCGTCATCGACCGAACCGTTCAAAATGATAAACGGATCGGCTGGGTTCCCAATTCTAAGGTTGATGTTTCCGACTTTTAAAGCGCCTTCTGGTGTTCTGGAAAGCTCGGAGAACTTAATCGGTGGCGGGCCTTCGCCGGACGTGTCCAACGTGAAACCGTTGGTCTTAATGACCATTTGTCGCTGCGGCACCTGCCCGGGTACGCTGTCGATAACCATGTCGACAGCGATAAGTTTAAGATCATATCGCGAGGCGGCTGGGGCTGGTTCCGCATCTTCTGGGTACAGCCTAATTCGGGTTGTTAGCGATACGTCTTCCGGGTTCCCCAATTCTCCGATCTGCCCCGTCAGCGAAAGGCTTTGCCCGCCATCTAATTCAGCCAATACAGATAGATCATCAATCCGTGCTAGGCTGTCGACTGATGTGAACGTTGCGCCAATGTTCCCTGTACCTTCCAAAACGCGGCTCAGCTTCAGGATATCGAGAAGCTGGCCAAGTTCGGCAATCTCTACGGTCGTTGCCACTTGCAGACCGTTCTCTTGAGGGACTTCCTCGGCGACAATCGAAATCTGTTCAAAGTTCACCGCCACTTGAAACGGGTCTTCCGCAGGAAATGTCGCGTTCAGATCAAACTTCTCTCCGTTTAGTGAACCGGTCCCAACTGCCGTCGCGATGTCGGTTCCCGTATCGCGCTTCAATAGCAACTCAGGAAGTTTCAGATCCAGCTCAAGCCCGTTTTGATCACTTTGATAAAGAACAGAGATATCGGTCAGATCGATTTCGTGGTCCGTTAAAATTCCGGCCAAAGGCAAATTTGGAGGATCAGCAGGCTTTCCAGCTTCAACATCCGCTCGGGAAATGGACTGCCAGTTTCCGAAGCCGTCTTTGTCCGTGATCAGGTTCAGGTGAACGCCCGAGAGAGAAAGACCACTCAGTGACAGTTTACTGTTCCAAAGGTCGCGCGCGGACACTTCAAACTCTATCTCATCGATTGCTGCAAGGTTCACTTCAGCATTCGGAGAACCGGGTAGTTCCAACCCTGCTGCTGATACATGCAATTGCCGACCAAGACCCAGTCGCACTTCATCTTCAATTCTAACGTCCTGACCAAGCTTCTTAGAGATCAGATTTTCGACGAAGGTAGTCCTGACCGAAGAAAACAACGCAGAAGACAGAAAAAGCCAAGCTGTCAACATAGCGACACACGCGACAGCGAAACAAATCAATATACCTTTTGCAACGTATCGCACGCACTTCTCCTAAATTTCCGATTCATCCAGTGGGTAGCCTAGACCATTTAATCATTAAGTTAATCGAATATATGGTGTGCAATTGTACTAAATTCTGAACTCTGAATGATCTTGATCGCATGGCTGGTATTCTTGCCGATTTGATCGAAGCTCTAACAAATGAGTAGATGGAAATCTTTCGGTTTTTTTGCTGCTTGCCCAGTTTCTAAACAGCTGGCTTGAAGTGGGTCAAACTTGTCAAAACAGAGGCGTTGCATGAGTGCTGACTACATCGGTCCGACTAGCCCTCCAACCGACAGAAAGCAGGGTTCTTTCGATGCTCTTCACTTATTCAATAACTGCTGAATATGAATTCATCAAACAGTGATGACACGACGAGCTCACCACCCGGAAAACCAAAAGGAACAGGCTTTACATTTAAGGACGGTAACGAAGGCTTATTTTGATCATGATGCCAATCCTTGCCTTAGAGTGTTTTGGAGTAACTTAGATGAACTGTGAGATCAGTGTTAAAGTTCCGCATGGCGGCCGTGCGCTTCTCTGCGTCTAACTAAGCCACGCTGAATGTCCGCATGTCGCGTTACACGTCGCTGCGTCTTACAAGTGCCAAGGCACAGCCGAGGGAGACAAGCAGAGCACCACAAGTGCGATCGATCCAGAGTGCTCCGCTGTCGTGCAGCAACTGCATCGCCTTGGTACCCAGTCCGGCATAAGCTGTCATCACCATCACATCGATCGCAATAAAGATACCCGCGAGCGTGGCATATTGCGTCAGCAGCGGTTCCATTGGGTTCAGAAACTGAGGCAGAAAAGCGGTAAAGAACAAGTATCCCTTGGGGTTCGTCACAGCCACGAAGAAGCTCTTTCTGAATATCGCCAGAGCGCGACGGCTCGGGATAGCACAACGCACATTTGCCCGGTTCGTTTCCAATCCCAGTTCCCCCGAAGACCGTAGCATCTGAATGCCCAGCCACACTAGATAGGCGACACCGATCCATTTCACGAAGTTGAACAGAACCGCCGAAGTGACCAGAACGGCACCCAAACCTAACGCCGCCGCCGCGATTAGCACTCCATCGGAAATCGCAGCGCCTGCGATCCCGTAACTGGCATATGCCATTCCAAAACGTGACCCGTTGGACAGGGCTAATAGTACGGTGGGTCCGGGCGTCATCACGATAATCAGTGCGAGCAAGCCAAAGGAAAAAAGCGAAATTTCCATCGGTTAATCTCCGAGTTGAGGTGGAAGAGAGAGCCAAGCCCGTCAAAAGCACCACCACGCTGCTAGCTAATGTTCAGTACGTGCTCCAGTACTGCCAGATTGGCGAATGGCTGTGCTATCAGGCTCGCTCCGTAGAGGATGCGTTCATCTGACCGACTTCATGCTTTTGCTGGGCCGCAACTATGACCCTGACAAAGATGACTAGAGCGGCGAGCTGACCCAAAAAAACAGCAGGCCAGATCAGGGCTAGCTGCGCATCGAAGTATTTCTGCGGTCCAAAGGACACCAGCGCCATCAACGCGGCCAGGATGCTGAGGCTCCGCCCTGCTGCATTTGTAAGAGGTTGCAGGACTATTGCGGACAAGGCGACGGACACCGAAGCACCTAGGAACGGAGCAATGCCGAACAGTGGCGTAGACACCGGCGGGTGTGGCCTGATCCCCGCATAAAGTGCTGAGAGCATGATCAGCTGTAGCAGGACTAACGTTGTAAGAGCTGCCAGGGTCTGCCGGTCGTGTTGGTTCATTTCACTCTCCAAAAAGCGTAATTGATATTACGGTTGAAGATATCCGTATTTTTAATTACGGCTGTTGTCAATGTGCAGGAGAAAAAATATGCGCGAAGAGAAAAGATCACTGCGCCAGCAGCAGATCGAGGCGGCGGCCTATGAGGTGCTGGAGGCGAAAGGATATGGCGGCACGTCGATGCTGGGCATCGCCAAGCAAGCACGCGCCTCGAATGAAACTCTTTACAACTGGTATGGCGACAAGCAGGGCCTGTTTCAGGCGCTCGTCACGCGAAACGCAGAAGAAGTGAAAACCCATCTGGAATCCGAACTGGAAACCGGTCACGATGCACTGTCTATTTTGGAAACGTTTGGGCCGAAACTTCTGAACCTACTCACCGGCGAGAGAGCCGTCGCCCTTAACCGTGCCGCCGCCGCAGACAGCAGTGGTGAGCTTGGCGCCACATTATCAAAGGCAGGGCGCGAGGCAGTTATCCCTCTTCTGGAGCAAGTATTGGTGCGCGCCAGAGACGAAGGCCAATTGAACTTTGATAATACGGGGGAAGCTGTAGGACTTTACCTTGATCTGCTCATCGGCGATCAGCAGATCAGACGCGTCATCGGGCGCCTTCCTATCCCATCGGCATCCGTATGCGAGGGCCGCGCGCAACGGGCCGTGAACTATCTCCGCCAGCTTCTGGCCTAAGCCCCTTCACAACAAGCGCAATTGGAACCTGATAGATGGACCCGGTCCTTGTGCGCGAAATCTGGACAGAACTGATCGAATGGTCCATCGAGCGCGAAAACAAGAAGCTCGGTGCATAGAGCGAATTGCTTCCGTGTGGCTTAGGAGGTAAGCGGTCGTCAGTGCGCCTGCTGCTAATTCACATTTTGTCCGCTCACCCGCCATTTGCGATCCGGTTTTGAATGTACGGCGTGTACGGTTCGCGACTTGCTGCATGAGCGAAAGGCGAAAGTGGGTTCAAGGGCAGCTTCGGGTACTTTCTGGCCATTTTATGTGCATTGAATTAAGGACTGCCCTTGTTGTTTGTTCGCTTAGAACAATCATGGTTTCTAGAATCTCAAAATATGCAAACCTCTAAGTAGCAGATTTTATTGTAACCGCGATCTCACCACTAAAGTGATCCGACAACCATTTGTCGGAGTGCGTAAATAATGGGGCTAAATTATTGAGAATCGCCTCCCATTGAGTTCTACACCTTATGATTTTTTGCGTTTTTTGAATGTTTCGAAGGTTCGCGCTCTTCAATTCAACGTTAAACAGAAAGCTAATGAGTTTCTTCGCAAACCGCCCATTCACTTGGCACTCCCTTCAGCAAATGGGTGCCTAAACTTGAAAATTGCATCTCGGACCCGGCAACCAAATCCTTGGGCAAGAACAAGTTCAACAACATCGCTGCGCACTAAGCAGTTGGCTTCAAGAAAATCGCTTGAACGGCAGCATTCGCCGAGGTGTCGGTTAACGTCTTAAGATGAGACATAGTCCGGGTGTAACTTTGGGCGGACTCCCGGGAATTCGTGACCGCCAATGGAGCCAGATCGAGGGATGCTTATATCCAAATTTCACAGACACAAAACCGTGAAGCCCACTAAGTGTTTGTTAAGTAATGATTTAGATTGAAGGGACGTTGGAGTCTACACAAAGCAGAGAACAGACTTCTGGCTTCTGCCCCACAAAATAATTGATCTTAAAAGCCATTTCCGCTCCGATGTTGGTTCATAAGCAGAGGTTTCCAGCATCTAAAGTGATTGCCCGTTTGATGGTAACGCGGGTGTCAGGAGGCCCAACCAGACCAATGGGAGAAATACTGAGATGACTATCAAAACCAAACTTATGTCCGCCGTAGCCGGAGTGGCAATGCTTAGCGGTGGCCAGGCAATAGCGGCAGATGAAATTACCGTGGCCTACTTTTTGGAGTGGCCGATGCCGTTCCAATACGCCAAGGAGACCGGTGCCTACGATGAGGCGATGGGCGTTAAAGTTAACTGGGTCAGCTTTGATACCGGTACTGCAATGTCGGCGGCAATGGCGGCAGGCGATGTGCAGCTCAGCGTGAGCCAGGGCGTACCACCCTTTGTCGTAGCGACCTCGGCTGGCCAGGACCTGCAGATCGTTGACGTGGCCGTGTCTTACTCGGAAAACGACAATTGCGTTGTACGTTCGGACTTGGAGATCGACAAGGACAGCGCTGGGGAACTGGCTGGCAAGAAGGTTGCTGTTCCCCTAGGCACCGCCGCGCACTATGGCTTCTTGTCGCAAATGGCACATTTCGGTGTGGATCTGGACAGCTTGGAAATCGTCGATATGGCTCCGGCTGAAGGTGAAGCGGCTTTGAGCCAGGGGTCGATTGATATGGCCTGTGGTTGGGGTGGTGCGCTGCGCCGCATGATGGACAGTGGCAACGTATTGCTGACTGGCGACGAAAAGGAAGAGCTGGGTATCCTTGTCTTTGATGTTACCTCAGCGCCCACTTCCTATGTGGCCGAAAATTCCGACCTGGTTGCTAAGTTCTTGGCAGTAACTGCCGAGGCAAATGCCAAATGGGCCGATGAGGCCAACCACGCGGAAATGCTTCCTGTCATCGCGAAAGATGCAGGTATGTCTGAAGCGGACGCGATGGCGACCATCTCAACCTTTAAGTTCCCGACTGTCGAAGAACAGCTGTCGGACAAATGGCTGGGTGGCGGCGCACAGACCTTCATGAAGGGTGTAGCAGACGTCTTTGTTGGTGCTGGTTCGATTGACGCGGCCAAGGCTTCTTATACCGACAACGTAAACACAGGCCCTCTGTCAGAATAATCCTGGCTTGAATCTGGGTGGACGTGACAAAAGCGTCCACCTATTTGCGCGTTTTTCACCGGGTGAAAACGTGCCCCACTGAAGGCAATGGGGGACCAGGTGTCGGGACTTCTCATAGACAATATTTCGATGCGTTTCAGCCTGCCCAATGGCGGTCACGTGCAGGCGCTCAAGAACGTGACGTTAGACATCAAGTCGGGCGAATTGATGAGCGTTCTAGGCCCGTCGGGCTGCGGCAAGACGACCTTGCTGAACATTGTTGCGGGCTTTCTGGCCCCGACCGATGGACAGATACTGCTCAACGACAAACCTGCAACCGGCCCTGGCCCCGAACGCGGTATGGTGTTCCAACAGGGCGCACTGTTTGAATGGATGAACGTCCGCCAAAACGTAAGTTTCGGTCCGGATATGAAAGGAGTCAGCCGCGCCGAGAGCAAAGAGAAGGTAGATCACCTTTTAGATATCGTTGGCCTCGCCGACTTCAAAGAGAAGGCCGTTTATGAACTGTCGGGTGGTATGCAGCAACGCGTAGCCTTGGCGCGCTGCCTGGCCAATGAGCCCGACGTGATCTTGATGGATGAACCTTTGGGCGCGCTGGATGCGTTGACCCGTGAAAAGATGCAATCACTGGTGTTGGACCTTTGGAAGGATACCGGCAAGACGATTATCCTGATCACCCACTCGGTTGAGGAGGCGTTGCTTTTGGGCGAGCGCTTGCTGGTGATGGCTCCGCGTCCTGGTCGGGTGCACAAGGAATATCGCCTGCCATTTGCCGACCTTGGCGCTGGCAATGACCTACGCGAAGTAAAGAAACACAAGGATTACTCTGTCACGCGCGAGGAAATTCTGGAAATGATCTGGAACATGGAAGAAGAAATCATGGGCCGGGCGGAGGAAAGCGCATGATTGGCCTGCTAGTCTTATTCCTTTACGTACTGGCGTTCTTCGGATCGCTGTTCATTGTCAAGCGCCTGCTGCCGAAGCAATTCGAGCCGCAGGGTTTCAACTCTGTCAAGACGGTGACCTTTGGCGATGAAAGCGCCATTAAAGCCAATCGGATTGCCTCAGTCATCTCGGTAATCACCATATTCTGGCTGTGGGTCGCCTTCACCAACTCGACCATCCCATTGCCAAAGTTGCCTGGGCCGTTTTCCGGCGATACTACGTTTACCTACACCGCACAGTTAGAGGACGGCAGTACTGACGACGCCACTGTGACAGTGCGTGTCTATCGTGAGGATATCCAGCAGACAGTTGATGAAAACGGCGAACCGGGTCGTGAGCCCGCCGCCGTCGAAGTCGAACTGGGTGACGGTTTTGCTAAGAATGACACACTCACTGTGGCCCGGTATGGTTTTAAGGTGATCAACGTCTGGCAGAATGACGACGTATCCAAAAGTGATGGGTCCAAGATCATTGCCATCAACGGCACTCCCATTGAGCCGGGCGGCAAAATTTCAACGCCAGAAGGTGAGATTAGCCTGACCGATAAGGGCACGCCTACTTTCGCTCCGGCTACGGGCCTACGTATGGCGCGACTCTATTTGCCTTCCCCTGAGGTTGTGTTCCAGCGTTTCATCGAGCTGAACAAAGAGGGCTATCAAGGCTACACTCTGCTACAGCATACGCGCTACTCGCTGCAGAGGGTTCTGTTGGGCTTTCTGATCGGTGCCTTAGTGGGCATTCCGATTGGTTATGCAATGGGTCTAACGGGCTGGGCACGCGGGTGGTTTGATCCGATTGTTGAATTCATGCGTCCCATTCCACCTTTGGCGTTGATCCCGTTGATCATCATCTGGTTCGGAATCGGAGAGCTCGGCAAGGTTGTCCTGCTGTTTCTGGCAGCCTTGTGGATCATGATAATTGCGGCGCGATCTGGTGTGTCAGGCGTAGCTATCACCAAGGTACACGCAGCCTATTCACTGGGCGCATCCAAATGGCAGATCCTGAGCCGGGTGATTGTACCCAACTCGCTCCCTGACATCTTTACCGGAGCACGGGTGGCGATGGGGGTCTGTTGGGGGACGGTTGTCGCGGCTGAACTGGTTGCGGCTAACGTTGGCCTCGGCAAGATGATCGTGACCGCCTCAAAGTTTCAGCTGACCGATATCATCATCGTAGGGATTATCGTGATCGGAATCATTGGCTTCGCCATTGAAGTCGGAATGCGCAAGTTGGAAAGTTGGCTGATCCCTTGGAAAGGCCGCGTATAACCTACAGGCTTCAAGCGTTACTAATAAGCCTCTGCCATCGGCAGAGGCTTCCATTTGTTGACTGTCTTCCGTGTCTGTATCCCAGATACAGTGAACAAAGTCTGCTCTCACGAAGTGTCGGCCATCATATCACATCCGCTGTGAAAATAAGCTTCTGGCTCGAGCTTGGATCTTAGTTCTTGCATCGCAGGCGCCCTGCCCTAACGCTTCTTGTGCACGTCTTTGATCGAAAACGGGTTCGTTCGGCGCTTTAGAATGGTTGCGATCAGACCGTGGTTTTTCGAAGTACGGCGATCGAAGAAGCGCGGTAAGGTCGTTTCATTGAGGTAATGCTACGAAGATTTGGTTGGTTCGCAGATGAGGAACCCACTCAACCAGAGATCGCTTGACATAATGTCCCTCAGCAGCGTTCGCGGTTTATCGCGGCGGCGCCGAATATCCGCGGGTTGCGGAAAACTGGAAACATACCGTTTGATGCCTGCTGATGAGATCATCGTAATGTGCAACAAAGTCGCCGCTTGGAAGTTTAGAGTCGAGCACCACTATTGAGCCAAAACGGACTTTAGTTATTCTCCACCAAAAGAGTGTTTAGGGAAAAACCGCTGCTCGCTCACCAGTTCTCAAGCCATTTTTTCCAATACTTATCAGATCGCTCTATGAAGGCGCGGACATGGGGAAGCTGGAAATCCCTTTCGACATAAACCAATCGCAGGTGATCTTCCCGAACCACATCGTCTGGGAAAAGCGCGACTAGATCGGAGTTCTTGCTAAGCGCACTTTCGGGCAACATCCCTATTCCGAGCCCGGCATAAACCGCCTGAACCATTAACCTGAAACCAGCGGTCAGCATGCGAGGACGAACCTTGAGAGTTTTACCCGATGCCAGTGGCCATTGGACTTCTGGAAGCCCTTCAGAATTTCGGAGAACAATGCAATCAAAGTTCTGTATCGCTTCTGGGCTATCCGGCATGCCGTGCTCCGCCAGAAAGCTGCCGGTGGCCATCGCAAGAGTTCGATTGCTGAAGATGCTTTTTGTGATTAGCGAGGGATCGTTAATTTTCCCAAATACCAGAGCGACGTCGATACCAGCTGCGCGCAGATCGGTACGGCGATTGGTAACGACTATGTCCAACTCGACTTTAGGAAACTCAGTAGCAAACTCTGTAAATAGTGATGCGGCGGCAAATTCGCTTTCCGGCACAGAAATTCTCAGAGGTCCACGTGGTTCATCGTCATGTAGCTTCAGGGCCTTCCAAGTCGCGTCGACATCAGCGGCAATACGTTCCGCTCGGATATAGAGTTCTTTACCGGCTGGCGTAAGGAAGAGATCACGCGTTGTACGTTGAAGCAGTCGTAGTCCCAGCGATGCTTCCAACTCGTTTAGGCGACGGCTCAACGTAGGGCGGGTTAAATACAGTTGATCAGCCGCCTTTGAAATACTGCCTGCTTCGACCACTGCCTTAAACTCTAAAAGGCGATCCGCGCTTGGAAATCTATTCATCACCTGTCCAATTATTTTTCATCAGCTATCCATTTTATAGATATTACGCTGAATTTTGAACATCGCTAATAAGTCTGCCTGAAATGAACCGAGGCGACTCGGGCCCGCTCACAGTCGGAGAATGAAATGGACCCTTATCTTACCGCCCGTTTCCTGCACATTTTGTTTGCCACTATCTGGTTTGGCTTGACGTTTGGTGGCGGGCAAAAGGCTCTTTGGTTCGCCCGTGAAGACCCCAGCAAAGAAGCACCAGCAAGCGACTATCTTAAAAGAGCTGCCGTCATTGGGACCTTTACCGGACTAGCAACAATTGCATTAGGCCAATGGCTGATGATGCAACTAGGGGGCTGGGAGGAAATGCCAACACTCATTCATGTAGGTGCCAGCCTTGCAATCGTGATCTTCGTGATTGGTATCTGGCCCATTGGTAATGGCTGGAGAAAGCTGGCCAAGGAAAGAGAGCTTGGCACAGATCCGGGGATACTTGAAGTTATCGCCCGACGTATCGGCCTTTGGTATCGCGTCGTTCAGCTGCTTTGGATCGCAATCCTGGCAACGATGGTATTCCGGCATTTTTGAGACCACCTACCACGAGGCAACCCTATGCCCTTCATCCTGTTGGCGCTGCTGCAAGTGATGAGCGCTGCTTTCTGGCTGGTCTCCGTCGTCAAGGGCCTAGTTTGGGGGTCGAAGGTGGAATGAGCGCTTTGGTCTGGCGCCCCAATCGTAAAACAAAATTCGGCTCTTACTAACCAGGTGAAACTGATGTTCGTCTTACGCACTGCTGTTCTCTTTATCTTGCTTGCTGCTATTGTCGGTAGCCTGGGTTTCGTTAAGTACACGCAAATTTCAGATGCGATCGCAGCCGGAGAAGCCTATCCGGAGCATTCGGAATCTGTCGAAGCTGTCACAACCGAATTCTCATCATTTTCCCGTAAGCTTCGCCTGCCGGGCGAAGTTGTGTTGCGAGATCACGTCGTCCTTCACAGTCAGCACGCCGGTCAGATCGTACGGCTTGGTTTTCAGCCGGGAGACGTCGTTGAGTCGGGGCAGCTTCTTGTACAACTCGACATCGGCATGGAAAACGCGCAGTTGATTGGTGCGCGGGCCGAGGTGGCTCTTGCGCGGCTTGGACTGGAACGGGCCGAGAAACTCTTAGAAAGCGGCAGTGCCAATCAAGCTCGGCTTGACCAGGCGCGGGCCACCTATGACATCGCCCGTTCGAATGTTGAGGTGATCGAGCAGACGATTGAGCAGAAAACCATCCGCGCGCCATTCTCTGGGCAAACCCGACCCGGTCAGCTGACAGTCGGGCAATACTTGACCAGCGGTAGCGAGGTCGCACGGATCACGGATCAGCACGAGATAATCTGGATAGATTTTCGGCTTCCACAGTTTCTGGGAGACCCGCCTGTAGGCGCAGCAATCGGGGTGATAGCAAGATCCAACGAGAATTGGACTGGGTCGATAATCTCTCGCGACGCGGGAGTTTCATCAGATACTCGCACGCGTCTTTACCGAGTCGAACTGCGCGGATTAGAGGCCGCGTTATCTCATGGCAGTTTTGTTGAAGTTGAAGTGGCGTTAGACGCCCCTATCCCAGTGGTCGAACTTCCTTCATCCGCGCTGCAATCGGATGCCTATGGACAGTTTGTGAATCTGCTGGTCCCGGGAGAACAAGAAGGCACGTTCCGAGCGAACCGCCGGGATGTGACAGGGGTTCAATACCACGGAGAACGGGTGCTGATCAGCGGCGGTTTGGAAGCCGGATTATTGGTGGCCACAGATGGGGCGTTCAAGCTTTACCCGGGCGTGCTGACCAATGTGGTGGAGGATCTGCCGCAGGACCCACAATCCGGTAGCGGCTGGTAAAGGGAGGCAGGGCTATGGAGATCTTTGTTCGCAGACCGGTTCTGTCAATTGTTCTGGCATTGGTCGTGGCACTGGGCGGGCTATATGCCATCGCCCGCGTGCCGATCGTGCAGTTCCCTGTATTGGAAAGCTCGGCCATTGAAGTCAAAACCCATTTCACCGGGGCGTCCGCGGAGGTTGTGCAGGGCTTTATTACCGATCGGATTGAAAAGGCGACAAACGCCATCGAAGGCTTGGACTTTGTCGACAGTTCAACAGTTGCTGGACAGAGCACCGTGACCGCCTGGTTGAAGCTGGGCGAAGACAGTTCAACTGCTCTGGCGCAGCTTTCAGCAGAATTGAACAAGGTACGGTCCGAATTGCCGCTGGGTGCCGACGATCCAGCGGTTTCGGTCAAACGCGCTGATCGGGTCGCAGGAGCGTTTTATCTGTCGGCATCTTCTGAGTTTTGGGCGCGCCACGAGGTCACGGATTACTTAGACCGCAACGTGGTTCCGATCCTTTCCTCTATTGATGGTGTGCAACGGGTAGGTCTGGATGGTGGCCGCCAACCGGCGTTGCGTATTTGGCTGAACCTTTCACGCCTGGCAGCAGTCAACATGTCGGTGGACGAAGTTTTGAACGCACTTCAGAACAACAACCTCGTGGCAGCAGTGGGAAATTTGGAAGGGACACATCAAAAACTAAACATCCTGACAAATGCCAGTCTGCAGACTGTCGAGGACTTTCAAGAACTCGTGCTGCGCGATCTGGATGGCTATCAGTTGAAGCTTTCAGACATCGCGCGTGTGGAAATGGGTGAAGATACGGCGCCCGTGGATGCACGTGATGGGCGTAACAAGCTGGTGTTCCTTTCGATCTGGCCTCTGCCCGGAGCCAACGAAATCGCCATCGGTAACGAGCTATACCTGTTGTTGGACGAGATTATCGCAGGTTTGCCGGCGGGGCTGGAGATCGAAATCGTCTATGACAGCACGGAATACATGCGCGCGGCGCTGACCGAAATATTCAAGACACTTGCGGAAACCGTGGTGTTGGTCGGTGCTGTAATCTTGTTCATGATGGGGTCAGTCCGTGTGGCGATCGTGCCACTGGTGGCCATTCCCTTGTCGATCCTTGGAGCGATGATCGGCATGTTTGCGATGGGGTTCACTCTGAACCTTTTGACTATTCTGGCTATTGTACTCTCGGTCGGCCTTGTGGTGGATGACGCGATTGTGGTTGTGGAAAACGTGGCCCGCTACAAACGCGAGGGTAAATCGGGGATTGAAGCCGCGCTGCTAAGCTCTCAAGTGTTGTTCAAACCGATTGTGGCGATGACATTCACGCTTGCTGCCGTGTTTATTCCAATCGGTTTCACAGCCGGCCTTTCAGGGGCCTTGTTCCGAGAATTTGCTTTCACCATGGCTACTGCGATTGTCCTGTCAGGCGTTGTTGCGGTGACCTTATCGCCATTGATGAGCGCATATTTGACTGGAGACAAAGGGCACGAAGCCTGGCTTACGCAAAAAGTGAATAGCGTTTTCGATACACTGGCGCGGGTCTATGGCGCTCTGTTACGCCGATTGCTTAATTGGCGTGCGCAAATTCTTGTGTTTTCGCTTGTGTTTTCGCTTCTTGTCGTTCCGTTTTACCTTTTCTCAGCCAAGGAACTGGCGCCAGTTGAAGATCAGGGCATGATCAGCGTGGTAATCCAGGCTGCGCCGGGAAGTTCACTTGATGCGACCAATGCGGGTATGGACAAGTTGGTTGATCTTGGCTTGTCGCTGCCTGGTTCGGAAAGCTTCTGGCAGATTGTGACCAAAGAAGGTGGCTTTGGCGGGATAGTGTTCAAAGACTTCTTTGAACGTGAACAGAACATCAAAGATATCCTGCCGCAACTATACGGCGCCTTGGCACAATTGAGCGAATTGAAGGTTCTACCTTTCCTCGGCGCGGCTCTGCCCACCGCAGGCCAGTTTGACGTGGAAATGGTGGTCAAAGGCCCGGGTACGTATCAGGAGATGCAGGGGCTTGCCTATGCCTTCTTAGGGGTGGGCTTTGAAAGCGGTAAGTTCCTTTATGTGGATACTGACCTGAAGACCGACCTGCCTGTAGTCAAGCTGGATTACAATCACCAAAGGTTGGCAGATCTCGGCCTTACCAGCCGGTCCGTGACCGCGCAGCTTTCGGCCTTGCTATCAGATCGATACGTGAACCGATTTGATGCAGGAGGTCGCGCCTATCAGGTCATTCCAATGGCTGAGGAGAAATTTCGCGCGGAACCTGCAGCGCTCAGTGAACTGGGGATCAGGCTCAGCGATGGCACCATAGTGCCACTGAGTACGCTGGCAGAAATCCGCGTTGTGGCGCAACCGCGTGCGCTTGGTAAATTTGACCAACAGCGCGCCTTTCGAGTGACCGGGGGCGTAGTCCCAGGTACAACCAAGGCCGAAGCGCTAGCAGTATTGGAGAAGGCTGCAGATGCGATCTTACCACCCGGATACACCATTGATTACGCGGGAGTTTCACGCCAGATCAAGCAAGAGGCGAACAGCCTTTTGGCGACCATGGCGATGTCACTTGCAATCGTCTACCTCGCGCTCGTGGTTCAATTTAACAGCTTTCGTTCACCGCTGATCATTCTCTTGGGCTCAGTTCCTCTGGCACTCTCGGGTGCAGTAATGATCTCTTTTCTTGGGTTCACTTCGATCAACATCTATTCACAAATTGGAATCATCACGTTGGTCGGGCTGGTCGCCAAAAACGGGATTCTGATTACAGAGTTTGCCAATCAATTGATGGATCAGGGCAGGGATTCCGTGACTGCGATCATCGAAGGAGCGCAATCTCGGCTACAAGCAATTCTGATGACCACTATCGCAACCATCATCGGGCATATCCCGCTGTTACTTGTCGAAGGGCCGGGAGCAGAGGCGCGTGGCAGTATCGGCATTATCATTGTAGCAGGGATGAGCATTGGCACGCTCTTCACGTTGATTGCCCTGCCATCGATTTTCCTACTCTTCACTCCGCGCGATACTGCTAAGTCCACAACATCGATGAACAAACCACCGAATAGCAAGTTAGAACTTGCTGCAGAATAAGTTTGATGGTGACGGCAATCCGGTCGGCAAAGCGCAGTAGTTAGCTTGGATTACGATACAGCTCATTAAATGGGATTGTCGGCAACACGCCCAAAAGCTGTTGTTCGTACAATTCGCGGTATTGGTGTTTTGGGGGACTTTCCGGCGATTCTCTGCGTGTTAAAGGAAGGACTGTTTTGTTCGGTTAAGAAATCATGATTTTAGAGTCTCAAAACATAAAACTCTTAGCAGCTAATTTTATTGTAACCGCAGTCTCACCATTAAGGTGATCCGATAAACATTGTCGGAAAACGTAAATATGGGGACTGAATCTTTGAGGCTAGTCTCCCCTTGAAATCAACGGCTTAATGTTTCGACTGTTTTCACCAGCTCATCCGACTTTGATGCTCATCTGACGTTGGGCAAACCCGTTGAGCCAGTTTTGCAAACTGGCATTGCCTATTTGTAGACAATGCCAGCACAGGCAGTTGGGAAGAGAATTTAAACTGCCTAATGTTTCTGAGCTTCGTCGTGAGACCTGTAACTTACAGATGCACGAATAGATCACCACCCTCTACTGATACATCGAAGCGTCTCGTTTTAATGGATGAATCCACAAGAAACTCACCGCTGCGAATGTCGAATTCCCAACCGTGCCAGGCGCAGCGGACGATTTCACCGGCGCGGTCATAGACAAACTCGGTTGAGTCCGTTTGGCGGGTCGTACCGCAGACCGGGCCTTCGCAGAGGGCCGCGCCTTTGTGAGGACAGATATTGAGCAAAGCGTGATAACCGTCATCGAGTTTGAAAACGCCGATGGGCAAGTTCGAAACTGTGACGATCTTGGCCGCGTCGGCGGGAACTTCATCGATTTTGCAGGCGAAATGCTTGTTTGCCATTGTCGAAGTCTCCTTCTTTATTCAGCAGCATGCGCCATCGGGCGCGGTAGGCGGGTATAGACGTCCAGCGCATTGAGCCCAAAAATCTTTTCGCGCCATGCGGGCGGGACGTGCAACTTGTTGACGTCGTCATAGTCCCAGTGCGGATAGTCGGACGCGAACATCAGTGTGTTCTCGCCATCCATCGCTTCAAGAGTGGCCCACAGGTGCTGGATATTCTCGGGCTGCTCCAGTGGCTGAGTCGACATGCGGATGTTCGACTTGAAATACTCGGAAGGCAGACGCTTGAGCCACGGTGTTTCCTTGCGCAGTGCCTTATAGTTCGCGTCCAGACGCCACAGAACCGACGGCACCCAGGCCACGCCGCATTCGATGATCACCACCTTCAACTCGGGCCATTTCTCAAACACGCCGTGGGCGATCAAGCTGGCCATGTGGGTCATGGCCGTCTGTGGCAGGATCGCATGGGTTTCCCAAAAGAAGGTCGAAGGCCCGGCCCCGATGGGGGTCGAGTTGATACCGCCCTGTCCACCAAGGTGCATGGCGAATGGCAGGCCCATTTCGGCACAGGCTTCATAAATCGGGTGGTAGAACGGGTCGCCATAAGGGCGCGCAGCACCGTGGCTCACCAAAACTTGAACGACACGGGGGTGACCGCCAACCCGGCGGATTTCAGCAGCAGCCAGATGCGGGTCCTGCGGTGCCACCACGATCGAGCCCCAGAACCGCTCGTCCTTGGGCAGCCAGTAGTCGATCATGTAGTCGTTATAGGCTTTGCACAGCGCATTGGCGTAATAAGGGTTGGCCAGCGTTGAGGCTTCGATCGGTTCGTCGCCGGTCAGGATCGCAACGTCGATATTGTATTTATCAAGGTGCTTTTCCTTCATGATCAAGTAGTTGTCGTTTTCCTCAACCGGGTTTACATCATGGCGTGCAAAGCCTTCGGGATGGAACCAGGGACGGTGGCCATGGGGAAATGCACCACGCGGGCCGGTGCGTTCACCCCGGACGAACATGTCCTTGAAAAGACCTTCCATGTAGGGTTCCAGAACCGTGGCGCTGCACCAATAGTTGTGGCAGTCGCAATCGACGATGAACATGAACTTCTCCTGTTGCTGGCGCCAAAAGGGCGGGCTTACATCTTGTTCAACGACGCTTGATATCTGCGAAACTTTGGCAAATAAATGCAATTGAAACGCACCTATCAATCGGGATTACCGATTAAATGAACCGCCAGCTATTAGTTACCTATATGGATGTTCTGGAAACGCGGAACTTCAACCGCACCGCCGAGCGTCTGAATGTGACCCAATCCACGGTCAGCGCTCGCATCCGACAGTTGGAGCAGGAACTGGACACGCGCCTGTTCGAACGAGGGCGCGGCGGGGCTGAACCCACAGCCGCCGGGCGGCGCTTTGAAACCCATTGCCGGTCGCTGCTGGCCGCCTGGAGCCTGGCGCGGCGCGATGTTGAGGCGGGTGGCGGTGGCAACAGGCAACGCTTGCGTATATCGGTTCAGTTCAGTCTGGCCCGATCTGTGCTGATTGACTGGACGAAGGCAATCCGGGAAAGAAACCCGCATCTGGACCTGTATCTCGAGGCCAATTTTTCGGAACAGATACAGCGGGATGTTCTGACCGGCGAGACGGATATCGGTATTGTTTTTGTCCCGCAACGAGCGCCGGACATGTTTGTTAGCGAATTGGGCAGCGAAAGCTATGTGATGCTGTCCACCGATTGTGACCGGATCGAGGATGTCCAATGGTCACGCTACATTCAGGTCGCCTACACATCCTATTTTGATCGCCAGCACGATGAGGCGTTTTCGGATCAGCCGCAAAGCTCGATCCTGGTGGGCAGTAATGATCTGGCTTTGGATTTCCTAAAAGCCAACGGCGGAACGGCATATTTCCCCGGGTTTGCCGCACCGGGTCTGTGTGCCGAGTATCCGAAATTGCAACAGGTAACGGAAGCACCGGTGATTCCACAGCCCATCTATTCCATCGTGCACGTACGAAAACGTCATGATACTCTGGTGGCACAAGCAGTCACCCTGTTCAAAGAACTGATCCAGCACAGATCAATCGATTTAACCGATTGATACAACAATTCTGCACCGTTTTTCAGATCCCCTGCACCACTATCCTCGCGCGAACCCTATTCTGGAGGTTTCCGCAAGATGCTCGTTGCGACGGACAGTCCGTTTTCCCTGAGTTCAGCCAATAACCAACCCTGCTATGCGGGTGGGCCTGCCACTTTGACGTGCAAGGCGGTGATCGATGAAACGCATGACAGCAAGACATTCGTTTTCGAAGACTCGCAAAGCCGCAGTTTCGACTTCAAGCCAGGCCAATACGTGACCTTCTGTTTCGAGATCGAAGGCAAGCAGCACGTGCGTGCCTATTCGATCTCGTCCACGCCGACCCGGCCCCACAATATTCAGGTTACCGTCAAGCGAGTACCAGGTGGCATTGTATCCAACTATCTGAACGATCAGATGGTACCCGGGACAGAGATCGAGATTGCGGATATCACCGGCGGTTTTAACTGGGTTGATATCCCCAGCGACAAACCATTGTTCCTGTCTGGTGGCTCGGGTGTTACCCCAGTCATGTCGATGCTGCAATATGTCACCGACGTGACCTTGCCCAAAGACATCGTCTTTGTGCATTTCGCGCGCTCTCCGAAAGACATCATATTCCGCGACCAACTCGAGTTTCTGAATCGGCGCTTTGCCAATGTGACCGTCCATATGATCGTGGATGAGGCCGAAGATGGGTTCTTGGGAGAAACCGGTCAGATATCATCTGATCTGCTGCAGCGTCTTGTGCCCGATCATGCTGAGCGCAGCATTTTCATGTGTGGTCCCGAAGGCTTCATGAAGGCGGCACGCGACGTGGCCTCAATCATCCCATTTGCCGCAGTCCACGAAGAGAGCTTTGGCGAGAAAATTACAATCGAGGAAAGCGTCGGAACCGGGGGAGAAGTTTATTTCTCGCTCAGCGGTTTGCATGGGCATGCGAACGAAGGCGACACCCTGCTCGAGACTGCTTTGAATGCTGGCGTTTGGATCGATTCCGCCTGTCAGCAGGGCGTCTGCGGTAATTGCAAGGTTCGTCTCACTCAGGGCGAAGTCGAAATGCAAGACATGGGTGGATTGCTGCCCGGCGATGTCGAAGAGGGATATGTATTGGCCTGTTGCAGCTGGCCTAAGGGACCCGTCGCACTCGACGCGTGAAGTGGAAATCCAATGGGAGGAGTAACAAATGTCAATAAAGCCACCTCTTTCGGAACTTCCGATCAAGACCGCTGACAACGGTTTTTATCGGGGGTTCAGTATTAATGTGACGGTGATCAGCAAGAT
>NZ_JBQFRS010000015.1:0-75324 GCF_056537525.1 Ruegeria sp. CE12
CGGTCTCTCCCGAGCGTCTCAACCGTCTTTCCAGTCCGTCAGGCCGTCTCTCCGACCCGTCAGCACCGCCTCAGCAGCGCCGGTGAAGGGGTATTTACGGATTAGGTTCGGGACCTGCAACCCCCATTTTGAAAAAACTTCACATTTCCTGCCATATTTTGACATTACCCAACAAATACAATGCATTAAGTTATGATTAGCAATTCATTAAGGCTGTAGCGCCGGGCTCATACCACTGCTTTCAAGCCATATACTCGGCTTATTATCGGAATCGGATACGGAAGATGGCCCCGAACTCGGTTTTCAGACAGAATCCTTAGACAGAAACCGCCCCGAGATTCACTTCGGGGCGGCTAAGAAGCTTCAGTTTCTTTTAACCGATCAGCTCAGGTCAAATCGATCAGCGTTCATCACCTTGTTCCAGGCACTGACAAAGTCGCAGACGAATTTACCACCCGCATCGTTCTGACCATAGACTTCAGCCAGAGCCCGCAGCTGCGAGTTTGATCCAAAAACCAGATCAACACGCGTTCCGGTCCACTTGACGTCACCGGTCGCACGATCCCGACCTTCGTATACTCCATTGCCATCTGCAGACGGTTTCCACTCGGTACCCATATCAAGCAGGTTCAGGAAGAAGTCGTTGCTCAATGCTCCGACACGATCCGTGAACACGCCATGATTGCTGTCACCAAAGTTACCACCCAATACACGCATACCACCGACAAGCACAGTCATCTCAGGCGCGGACAGTGTCAGCAACTGCGCTTTGTCGACCAACAACTCTTCCGGCGAAACACTGTATTCTTTGCGCTGGTAGTTCCGGAAGCCATCTGCGATCGGCTCCAGCACGGCGACAGAGTCCACATCCGTCTGGTCCTGCGACGCATCAGTGCGCCCAGGGGCAAATGGAACCTCTACGTCGTGCCCGGCAGCTTTGGCCGCTTGTTCGATGGCTGCAGCACCACCCAGAACGATCACATCCGCAAGCGAGACTTTCTTGTTGCCGGATTGCGCATCGTTAAAGGCCTTCTGTACACCCTCGAGCGCAGCGAGCGCCTTGGACAGTTTCAGCGGTTCGTTAACATCCCAGTCCTTTTGCGGCGCAAGGCGAACACGGGCACCGTTGGCGCCGCCACGCATATCCGAGCCGCGGAATGTCGAGGCCGAGGCCCACGCCGTGGAAACCAGTTCCGAAACAGACAGTCCGGTCGCCAGGATTTTGGACTTCAGGTCTGCAGTATCCGCTTCATCGATCAGGTCATGATCAACAGCCGGAACATTATCCTGCCAGATCAGCTCTTCAGTCGGAACTTCCGAACCCAGATAACGCGAGCGCGGACCCATGTCGCGGTGTGTCAGCTTGAACCACGCGCGGGCAAAGGCATCGGCCAGCTCTTCGGGGTTCTCGTGGAACCGTTTCGAGATCGGGCCGTAGATCGGATCCATCCGCATCGCCATGTCGGCGGTGGTCATCATGGTTTTGACCTTCTTCGACGGATCATGTGCCGCCGGTGCCATATCTTCTTCCTTAACGCCGATCGGCTCCCATATCCACGCGCCCGACGGGCTTTTGGTCAGGTTCCAGTCATATCCGAACAGCAGGTCGAAATAGCCATTGTCCCATTTGGTCGGATTGGCGGTCCATGCACCCTCGATACCGCTGGTGGTGGTGTCGTCACCTTTGCCGCTGCCGAACTCGTTGATCCAGCCCAGTCCCATGTCTTCGATGGGCGCTGCCTCGGGCTCGGGTCCGACCAGCTCAGGGTCGCCCGCACCGTGCGCCTTACCAAAAGTGTGCCCGCCTGCGACCAGAGCGACCGTTTCCTCATCATTCATCGCCATCCGGCCAAAGGTATCGCGAATGTCCCGGCCAGACGCCAGCACGTTCGGTTCACCATCAGGACCTTCCGGGTTCACGTAGATCAGTCCCATCTGAACCGCAGCCAGTGGGTTTTCCAGATCGCGTTCGCCTGAATATCTGCTGTGCGGGTTATCAGTCGGTGCCAGCCAGTCTGTTTCGGCACCCCAGTAGATGTCTTCTTC
Source organism: Ruegeria sp. CE12 (assembly GCF_056537525.1). Taxonomy (NCBI): domain Bacteria; kingdom Pseudomonadati; phylum Pseudomonadota; class Alphaproteobacteria; order Rhodobacterales; family Roseobacteraceae; genus Ruegeria; species Ruegeria sp. CE12. The sequence continues at coordinate 2,047 of NZ_JBQFRS010000015.1, forward strand.
TGGTGCCCAGACGTCTTCGCGGCCTCCGGCAAATCCAAATGTCTTGCCGCCCATGGATTCGATCGCGCAGTTGCCGGCCAGGATCATCAGGTCGGCCCAGGAAATCTGGTTCCCGTATTTCTGCTTGATCGGCCACAGCAGGCGACGCGCCTTGTCGAGGTTGCCATTATCCGGCCAACTGTTGAGCGGAGCAAAACGCTGTGTTCCGGTAGATCCGCCACCGCGCCCATCGGCTGTACGATAGGTGCCGGCGCTGTGCCAGGCCATGCGAATGAACAGACCGCCATAGTGACCATAGTCTGCAGGCCACCAGTCCTGCGAATCCGTCATCAGCGCGTACAGATCCTGCTTGAGGGCCTCAAGATCCAGCTTCTTGAACTCTTCTGCATAGTTGAACGCTTCGCCCATTGGGTTCGACGCGGGCCCATGCTGATGCAGGATGGACAGGTTCAGTTGGTTTGGCCACCAGTCCCGGTTCGACCGGGAACCCGCGCCATGCATTACCGGGCATCCGCCCATGTTCGGGTTGTCGCTTCCATCCATTTTATTCTCCAATCCTGGCTGAGGCCCGTCTGCTAGGCAGGTCTATTTTGAGGTGAGCAAGATGACAGGAAAATGTCGTCAATGCCTGCTTACCCTGAACAAAATGGTTACAGGTGCCGTAACTTTGAAGATGTCACGCGGCAGCATGGTATTGGCGGCTATTCTGTCTTGCCTGAAACAAGGTTTAGCAGAACAAAGCCATGCGAAAAAATTTTGTTTGTTGATGAAATTGATAAGATAAAGCTATCAGACTGTCATCGTGGCCCTAGTAGGTTAAACTGCGCAGAATACGCCCCTGATAAATAGGCAACCGGCAGATTTCGAACCTCAACGATGAAACTTGTCGCTTGCAGGCCTTTTTGTCGCGAACGCGCTTGTGCGTTCCGAAAAGCTGTAGAAGTAGTGAGCCATGGATCGTAATCGTATTGCAAAACGTCTGGATCGCCGCGCAACCGGCTGCAATCTCGTGCCGCAACGAGCGTAATCGCCTTTTAGGGCGCTCTGCCTGCACGACTTCAGACGACATTTGGAATACCTATGACAACCGCTCAGCCTTTGCGTTTGGCCATCGATATCGGTGGCACCTTTACCGACACCGTTCTTGTGTCCGGCGAAGAGACCATTCTCGCCTCGACCAAGACCCTCACCACCCATCAGAACCCCGCCGATGGTGCCATGGAAGGCGCGATCCGCGTCATGGAGCAGTCCGGCCATTCGCTGAGCGAAGTGACCGGGTTCATTCATGGGACCACGCTTGCAACCAACGCACTGATCGAACGGCGCGGTGCAGTAGTCGCAACGGTCACCACCGAAGGGTTCCGCGACATTCTGGAAATCGCCTATGAGCGGCGCTATTCACAATATGACATCACGCTGGAAAAACCTGATCTTTTGGTTCCGCGTGAACGTGCGCTGACCGTACGCGAGCGTATGTCTGCAGATGGCAGCGTGCTGATTGCGCTTGAGGACAACGCGATCGATGCGCTGCTGGCTGATATCGACGCCAGCGGTGCCGAAGCCGTCGCCATCTGTCTGATGCACGCGTATGCCAACCCCGAACATGAGCGCAGGCTGCGCGACGCGTTGGCAGAGAAACGGCCAGAGCTGACCGTTTCGATTTCGTCCGAGGTCAGCCCCGAAGCACGTGAGTTCGACCGGCTCTGCACCACCGTTGCAAACGCCTATATCCAACCGCTGATGGAAAGCTATCTAAGGCGGTTCGTCACCCGGTTCGAGGCTTCGGGCGTGACTTGTCCGATCCTGATGATGACTGCAGGGGGTGGCATGTGCACGGTCCGAACCGCTGCACGTTTCCCGATCCGACTGGTGGAAAGCGGACCTGCGGGCGGTGCCATCCTTGCCGCGCGAATCGCGGCGCGGGCCGGGATCGGTGATGTTCTGTCCTTTGATGTGGGCGGCACGACCGCCAAGCTGTGTCTGATTGACAATGCCAGGCCCCAAACCTCGCGCCAGTTCGAAATCGCGCGCGCAGCACGGTTCATCAAGGGATCGGGTATGCCCGTGCGCATTCCGGTGATCGAGATGATTGAGATTGGCGCGGGCGGTGGTTCTATCGCCGGTGTCGATCGTCTGGGTCGGTTAACCGTTGGCCCGAAATCGGCGGGATCGGAACCCGGTCCCGTAGCGTTTGGTCGGGGCGGCACAGAACCAACCGTGACCGACAGTGATATCACGCTGGGTTACATCGTGCCGGACACGTTTGCCGAAGGGTATATCAAGCTCGATCCCGAAGCCTCAAAAGAGGCCCTGACCCGTGTGATCGGATCACGTCTGGACACCGGTGCGACGGGATCGGCCGATGGGGTCAGCCGGATCGTCGATGAAAGCATGGCCAGCGCTGGCCGGATGCATGCCGTGGAATCGGGCAAAGACCTCGGTCCACGCACTATGATCGCCTTTGGTGGCAACGGCCCGCTGCATGCCAGCCGTGTGGCGCGTTCGGCCGGGGTTAGCAGGATCGTGATCCCGCCCAACCCGGGCGTCGGCTCGGCGGTGGGTTTCCTGTTCGCACCGGTCAGCTTCGAAATCGTGCGCTCGCGCTACTCGCTGCTGGAGACGCTGGACCTTGACGGGATCAACAGTCTGTTCGCTGACATGATTGCCGAGGCCAGTGGTGTTGTCGCGCAAGGTGCGGGCGATGCCCCCACCGAAACGCAACGCACTGCCTTTATGCGTTACAACGGTCAGGGTCACGAGATCGAAATTCCCCTGCCCGACCGCGCCCTGACCGCGGATGACATTGGCCCGCTGACAACGGCGTTCGAGACAGAATACCGCAAACAGTTCTCGCGCCCGGTGCCGGGGATGCAGATCGAGATCCTGAACTGGGCCGTGCGCGTTGCCACGCCGGATGCCGAGGTGCCGGATATACCGACAACCCCTGATCTGACCACGATCACCCCTTCCGAGACACGACCCATCACCTGCGATGTTGACGGGCAGAAAAAGCAGGCAGGCTTTGTCCCCCGCGACAGCCTGAAACCCGGCGACCGGATACACGGCCCGGCACTGATCACCGAACCGCAAACCACAACACTGGTCTCGGCTGATTTCTCGGCGCATGTGGACGCCATTGGAAACCTTGTCCTGATCCAGGACCAGAAAGGAGGCGCATGATGACCGCCGATCTGTCCCCTGCCCGCTTGCAAGTGATGTGGAACCGCCTGTTGGCTGTGGTTGAAGAGCAGGGCCAGACCCTGATCCGCGCAGCATTTTCCCCCATCGTGCGAGAATGTGGCGACATCTCTGCCGGGATTTTCGATGTACATGGTCGGATGTTGGCACAGGCCGTCACCGGCACACCGGGCCATATCAACACCATGGCCGAAGCGGTGATGCATCTGCGCGACCGTTTCCCTGTGCAGAACATGAAGCCCGGCGACATCTATATGACCAATGATCCCTGGCTCGCCTCGGGGCATCTGAACGATTTTCTGCTGATGATGCCTGCGTTCAAGAACGGTAAGGTTGTGGGCTTTACCTCATGCACTTCGCATCTTGTCGATCTGGGTGGCCTCGGCATGGGGCCAGAGGGCTCGGACATCTATGACGAAGGTCTGCTGATCCCACCCTGCAAACTGGTCGAAGAAGGCGTGCCGAACGCGCTGCTGCTCGACATTGTCCGCGCCAACAGCCGCGAGCCCATTGCAAATGAGGGTGACATATATGCGCTGATCGCCTGTTGCGAAGCAGGCGTGACCCGTCTGGTCGACATGATGGACGAGTTCGGAATTGACGATCTGGACAGGCTGGGCAGCTACATTATCGACACCTCGCGCCGCGGCACACTCGAGGCAATCTCTGAGGTGCCGGAAGGGGTCTACAAGAACGCCCTGAAAATGGATGGCTATGAAAACGAGTTGGAACTGCACGCGACCCTGACTGTCAGCAAATCGGGCATGCATGTGGATTTCACCGGCACTTCTGGCTGTTCGCGCAAGGGTATCAACGTGCCGCTCAACTATGCGACGGCCTATACCGTGTTTGCACTGCGCTGCATCGTGGGTCCCGATATTCCCAACAATGCCGGTTCGCTGGAGCCCTTCACAGTGGACGGACCAAAGGGCTGTATCCTAAATGCCCAGCGCCCGGTTCCGGTTGCGATGCGGCATACACTGGGACAGGTCACACCAGATCTGGTTCTGGGCTGCCTGCATCAGGCACTGCCGGAACAGGTTCCGGCAGAGGGTGCATCCTGCATGTTCGATCTGCCGATGCGGCATGCACCCGAAGTGGCCCGCGATGGCGGTCGGGAATTCGCCGTCGAACCGGTACACAACGGAGGAACGGGTGCGCGGCCTTATGCGGATGGTCTGTCTGCCACTGCTTACCCGTCCGGCGTGTTTGGATCACAGGTAGAGATCACCGAAAGCGTTGCACCCGTCACCATATGGAAACGAGAGTTGCGGCCTGATTCCGGTGGTGCGGGCAAGTATCGCGGTGGGCTGGGCCAGAGGATCGAGATGACCTCGGCCAATGATGCACCCTTCATTGTATTCCTGTCGGTTGAACGTCTGAAATTCCCCGCCCTCGGGCGAATGGGCGGGCAACCCGGTGCGCCGGGCCGTATCCGTTTCCGCGATGGTGAAAGCGACATTCCGGGCAAAGGCGAACTGCGGGTTGAAGGTGGCGATTACCTGATCTTCGAAACGCCCGGCGGAGGTGGTTTCGGCGATCCGTCCGAACGCGACGCACAGGCACTTGCGCTGGATCTGAAGCGCGGATTGATCAGCGAGGACGGCGCTAAAACTTACGGAGTCGAGTCATGATCCGTCCGGTTCCCCATGTAGGCGCGATGGCGGCTTATGCGCTGGCCGATCTTGGCGGCGAAAGCACCATCTCTCTGGCCCAGAATGAAAGCGCCTTTGCCGCAAGCCCTTCTGCCATCGCAGCAGGACAGGCGGCTATGGGCGATCTGCCGCTCTATCCCGATCCGGAATGGCCCGAACTGCGCGCCGCAATTGCTGATGTGCATGGGCTCGACCAGGCACGGGTGTTATGCGGCGCAGGTTCGATGGAACTGATCGGTTGCCTGATCCGAGCTTATGCCGGACCCGGTGACCGGGTTCTGGGTACAGACTACGGGTACGCATTTGTCTCGTCTGCCGCAGCGCAGGTGCAAGCCGACTATGTCAAAGCGCACGAGGTCGACCTGACCGTTTCCGTCGACGACATCCTTGCTGCGATGACGCCCGACACTCGGATCGTTTTTGTGTGTAATCCCGGTAACCCGACCGGAACACTTATTCCGAACTCCGAGATCATCCGTCTTCGGGAGGGGCTGCCAGCAGATGTTCTGTTGGTTGTCGATCAAGCCTATGCCGAATTTTCTGATGAAGCCAATGATCCCACCGAGATATTTGCCCTGACAGACAGGGGGGATACCGTCGTCATGCGTACATTCTCAAAGGCCTACGGCTTGGCAGGTGCGCGCGCCGGATGGGGTTACTTCCCGCCCGAAATTGCTGGTGAGCTACGCAAGCTGCTCAACCCCAACAACATCTCGATCGCTTCGCAGGCAGCCGCCGCAGCCGCCATGCGGGATCAGGCGCATATGCAGGATGTGGTTGCTCGAACTGCCCATATTCGCGACCGGTTTGCTGAAGACTGCCGAGCCTTGGGTTTGACGGCTCCCGAGAGCCATACGAATTTCGTGCTGTTGCGCTTTGCCTCGGTCGAGGATGCGCAACGCGCGGACGCGGCCCTGCGTGCTGAAAACCTGCTGATGCGTGGCATGGGTGGCTATGGCCTGAGTGACTGCCTGCGCGCCACCATCTGCGAAGCATCCGTAATGGACCGCTGCCTGACGGTCCTGAAAGGGGTTCTGACATGACCGAGACCCGAACCGCTGCCAAGATCGGTGTTCTGGTGCCCTTTACCAACACCAATCTGGAACCGGACATGGAGCTGCTGCGCCCACCGAACACCACGGTCCATTTCCAGCGTATGGGGGGCTATGATGTGGATGAAATCCCCGGATCAGACCAGATGGCCGGGTTAGGTGCATCCGATATCAGCCACGACCTGCGAATGATTTCGGGCGTGCGTCCTGATGTGGTGCTGTACGGATGTACCTCTGCAACACTGACTCACGGTCCATCCTTTGACGCTGATCTGGCGCAACAGATCAAAGCAGGATCTGGTGCTGCGTCCCTAACCGCAGCCGGGGCGCTAATCGCCGGTATCAAGGCGCTTGGCGCAACGAAGGTTGGCTTCTCCTCCCCTTATCTGGGTGAGATCAACGCACAGGCCATCGATTTCATGGCCCAAAACGGCATTGAAACCGTCAAGCGCGCGGATGTGGGTCGTGAGCTTGGAAATTACGGACAAGGGGAACTTACTCCGGGTGAAGTGTTCGACTTGGCGTGTCAGGCTGATCATCCGGATGCGCAGGCCATCGTGCTCAGCTGCACTGACATGCGATCGGTCGAGGCCATAGAATGCATCGAGGCGGCATTGGACAAACCGGTGGTCACATCAAATCAGGCCATGATGTTCGGTCTGATGAAAGCCCTGAACTTGCCGCAACACGACGCGCTTCCGGGACGTCTGTTCGACAATCTCTGAAAATCAGCGGGGCAAGGAACGCTCCCTGCCTCGATCTATCCTAGGGTTCGCCGCTGCCGATTTCCTCGCGCCGTTTGGCGATATAGGCGTCCAGCTCTTCTCGCACAGCCGGGTCCATTTCTGGTGCCTGATATTCGCGCAAGGCCTGCTGCCAAGTGTCTGTCGACCGTTGCAGCGCGTCTTTTGCCCCCGCAGCCTCCCAGTTTTCATAGTTCTGCCAATCTGACAGCATCGGCTTGTAGAACGCGGTCTCATAGCGGGCCATCGTGTGCTCGGTACCAAAAAAATGGCCACCGGTCGGCACGGAACTGATCGTGTCAAAACCAAGTTCATCGGTGTCGAACTTCATCGGCTTGAGGAATTCCATCATGTTCTGGATGATCTCGACATCCATGATGAATTTCTCGTACGAGGCAGTCAGACCGCCCTCAAGCCATCCAGCGGCGTGATACACGATGTTTGCCCCACCCAGAACCGCGCCCCAGGTCGCCATCATCGTTTCATAAGCCGCCTGCAAATCCACCACGTTCGAGGCGTTGGCGTTTGATGTCCGATACGGAATGCCATAGCGCCGCGCCAACTGGCCACCCACGATGTTGGCCTTGGCATTTTCGGGCGTACCAAAGACCGGGGCGCCGGATTTCATATCCACATTGGACGTGAATGAGCCATACATGACGGGCGCACCAGGACTGACCAGCTGCGTCAGAACAACACCAAACAACGCCTCGGCATTCTGCTGCGCCAGCGCAGCTGGCAAAGTGACCGGCGTCATCGCCCCCATCAGAGTGAACGGCGTCACCGTCACCGGCTGGCCGTACTCCGCCATCGCAATCAGGCCATCCCCCATCGCATCGTCGAACAGACGCGGCGAGTTGACCGAGATGATGGTGATCACGCCCGGATCGCCGCGCATATCCTCGGGCGTTTGCCCGCGCGAAATCGCCATCATATTTATGCCGTCCATCGCCCGACCGCGCCCGATGGCGGTGCAGTGAAAGCTCAGGTCGCTATAGGTCAGGTTGGCGTTATAAGTATCTAGGTGGCGGTTGTTCGCGGGCATCTCGATCGGGGCCATCACCTGATTGCCGATCAGGTGGATCGCGTTGAAATGATGCGCCAGACGGATGAAGTTGCAGTAATCCTCGTAATTGCCCTGCCGACGCCCGTTGATGCGGTCATGGACGTTTGGCGGCCCCGCCACCAGGCCGAAATTCACGTGATTGCCGCCCAGCGTGATCTGCTTGGCGCGATTGCGCGAGGTCAGAGTGAATTCGCGCGGAACCGTTTTCAGCGCCTCGGCAACGATGCTCTCATCCATGCGGATGGTCTTGGTGTCGCGGTCGACGATGGCCCCGGCGCGCTCGAAAATGTCCATGACATTGTCGCCCATCACGCGAATGCCCGCCTCGGACAGAATCCGCATCGAGGTGGCGTGCAGCTGATCCATCTGCTCGGGGTTCAGCAGCTCATACGCCGGGTATTCGTTACGCACTTGCGTCCAGGGTAGCTGCTCGATTCCCGCCGCGCTGCGTCCGGATTTTCCGCGACGACCACCTGCGCGTTTTTCTCGTGCCATTGTCCTAGTATCCCCGTTCTGGATTAACGATATTGCTCAGCGCTTCGCCATTGCGATAGCGCTTCAGGTTTTCGGAAAACATCTCAACCGATTTCAAATCCCAACCGTCGTAGACCGAGCTGCAATGGGGCGTGACGATCACGTTGTCCAACCCCCAGACATCATGCTCAGCAGGCAGAGGTTCGGTCGCGAACACGTCCAGTGCAGCACCCCTGATCCGGTTCTCGGCCAGAGCGGCCATCAACGGGGCCTCTTCAATCACGCCACCGCGCGACACATCGACAAGCACCGCAGTTTTCTTCATGGCGTCGAATGCGTCCGCGCCCACAAGGCCGAGTGTTGAATCCAGAAGGGGCACACAGACAACAATGAAATCAGCACGCGACCAGAGGTCCGGCAGCGCCTCGATCCCATGTACCTCATCCACGTTGGGCGTGGCTTTGGGGCGCGCCCGGACGCCAATCGTGTTCATGTCCATTGCTTTGGCGCGGGCGGCAACCGCCTCTCCGGTCTTTCCGAGACCAACGATCAAAACGGTCTTGCCGTCAATCGGTTCAACCTTGCCTGAAACCCATTCGCGCCGGGCCTGTGCTGCGCGAAAACCCGGCAAGTCCAGCGAGAAATGCAGCATCGCGCCCAGCGCATACTGTGCCATCATATCGGCCGCGACCCCGGCGGCGTTGGTGACGGTCAGCTCCTCGGGGTTCCACGGAATAATGTGATCCGTCCCGGACCCGCCAACCGATACCCATTTCACAGTTGGTGCCTCTGTCAAAGCCTCTCGCGGAAAACCGGGTGTGCTGGCAAAGCGCACCGAATATACCACCTCGGCCCCTGTTTGTGCGATTAGATCAGGCAGTCCATCATAGGTGCTACAGGTGTGAATTTCGAGATCAGGATGGCCCTTGGCCAGTACCTCACGCGATGCGTCGGGATTGTCGGTGTGCAGGATCACGACAGGGGATGTCATGGTGTTACCTCTCGATTGAATTCAGCGCTTGCCGTTGCCACAGCGTCAGCAAAGAAAGCAGTTGCGGCAATGTCGAATAGCAGATCAAAGCCAATACCGTCACGATCGTTCCGCCAGGTGATCGCCTCGACATAACCCACCCGTGTTTGCGCAATCCGCCCCACAGCAAATGCTGACACAGACAGATCGACGGGACAGATCTTGGCCATCAAATCGAACAGGTGCTCACCGCTCAGATGCATCATGGCCCAGGTTTCCTCGCGCCACGCATAATACCCCTTTGGGGCTTGCGCGGCTTCCCAACTAGCGCGCAGCTCGGTTGGTCCATCCAAAACGACCACTTCCTCACTTCCGAGGCGTAGCACTCCGTTCGCCACTTCATTCACCCCGGGAACCGAAACCCCCTGCGATTGCAGGAATGCCACCGTGCCCCTGCCCTTGAGCCCAAAGCGCGGTGTGTGGCTGAGATCGCGCAAGTTAACGGCGCCAGTGACAAGCGGTGTGCCTTCGGCAGCGCCCTGAGGGTCAAGCGGGTAGATACGCATGAATCAAAGCTCCTGCCGTTTGTTTTCAGGGTCAAAGAAGGCATGGCCGCGCACCGGTACGTTCAAACGCACGCCATTGCGGCATTTCACTGTCACAACCGAGCCCTTTTCGGCGTCGTCACCGTGCACATAGGCAAGTGCAATATGAGTGCTGAGCGTGGGTGACCACAGAACCGAAGTGACGTGACCCACCGGAACATCATCCTTTAGAACCAGACAACTTTCGCCTGGCACGTTGGGATCACCCTGCGGTGCATCGAAACTCAGCCCGACCAGTTTGCGAGACAATCCTTTGTTCCGGCGCATCTCGATCGAGCGCTTGCCAACAAAGAACGGTTTGGTTTTCGAAATCGCCCATGCAAATCCAAGCTCGTCCGGAGAGGTCAGCGCGTCGGTATCCTGACCGATCAGGATGTGACCTTTCTCCAGCCTGAGAATACGGCTGGTCTCGAGCCCGTAAGGGCGCATACCCACCGGCTCACCAGCCTTGATCACCGCATCCCACAGTGTTTTGGCATAGGTCGACGGACAGTGCAGTTCATAGCTCAGTTCACCGGTGAAACCGATCCGCATGACGCGCACCGGCACGCCGGCCACGGTCCCGCTACGCCCGTCGAGATAGGCAAACCCCTCGCGCGAAAAGTCGATGTCGCCGTCCAATGCTGCCACCACATCGCGAGCCTTCGGGCCGGTGATGTTAAAGCCCGAAAAGGCCGAGGTCACGTTCAATACATCAACATCCAGCCGCCACTGTGCGTTCCAGAACAGCATGTCGGCATAGACCCGCGCCACGGCCCCAGTGGTGGCAGTGATGTAATAGAGGTCTTCGGCCAGACGATAGGCCACCCCATCATCGATGACTGTCCCCATCTCGTTGGTCATCAGGCAATAGCGGCAGCGGCCCACAGGCTGTTTCTTGTACGCCATTGTGTAAATACGATTCAGGAATTCCCCCGCATCCGGCCCGCGCACCTCGAGCCCGCCGAGGGTCGAGACGTCAAGAATGCCAACCCCGTTGCGGACGGCGTGGACCTCTTCTTCGATCAGACGTCTGGCATCCACCTTGGGGCCATAGAAATAAGGACGTCGCCAGGCCCCGACCGGGCGCATGTCGGCCCCCAGCCGGATATGTTCGCGGTGCAGCGCTGTGCGTCGTTCAGCTGGGTGGTGATGGCCGGACAGAACACCCAGCGTTTCCGGACCAAAAGGCGGGCGCGCCGTGGTCACGCCGATCTGATCCACGCTGCGATCCGTGGCCCTGGCCACGACCCGCGCCGTGGCTAGTGCGGAATGCCTTCCCTGACTAGGTCCCATACCCACGGTGGTGAACCGCTTGATCAGTTCAAGCTCGCGATACCCTTCCTTGACTGCGTTTTGCAGGTCCTTGACCTGAATATCCTCGTCCCGATCGACAAAATCCTTGCCCTTGGGATGGGCTGCGATCACCGGTTCGAAATTGGTCAGCGAGGCTTCGTCATCCGCGACCGGGGCGACCTCACGCGTTGGCAGGCCCAGCCGTTGCACTGCGACCTGAGCCGCCCGCTGAGCATCCGCCACAACGGCATCCGCGCCAAAGACACCCGCCAGACCGCCCGCGATTCCCAAGGGCGCATCCGGCAAGGTCAGCGAGAAGCGTGCTGAGGCTTCGTCATAGCCCAGCTTGGCACCGGCATGGCAGGGCAATTGCCACATCGGGGCATATCCCACCGAGATCACCGCCAGATCGCAGTCCAGCCAATCGTCTCCGACCTTTACAGCTTTCACATGGGTCTTGCCGCGCGCCTCTTCCACAACCCCCTGAATAACCTTGGTGCCCGTGGCCGCCAGTTCCGACGCGAGCGCCCCGCCACTGCCACCCGGTCGGGGGTCGACCAGCGCAGCCAGTTCGACACCGGCCTCAAGCAGATCCAGTGCGACGCGATAGCCGTCAATGTTTGCGGCCATCACAACGGCCCGTTGTCCCGGTTTGACCGCGTAGTGGCGCATCAGACGTTGCGCGCCGCCGCCCAGCATGATGCCGGGCAGGTCGTTGTTGCGAAATACCGCGGGCTGCTCGACGCCGCCGGTGGCCAGCAGAACTTCTCGCGCACGGGTCTTGAACAGCTCGCTACCGCAGATCAATGGCAGCCAGTTATCTTCAAACCAGCCGTTGACCACAGTGCCCGTCATGATCCGCAGGTTAGGTAGCGCAGCGGATTTCTCCAGCAGGCTATGCAGCCTGTCCGCACTGTCACGGCCGTAGGTCAATGCGCCGCCCAATTCGGGCTCCATCTCCGCCAGAAGGACATCGGCCCCGGCCTTGGCAGCCTCAATCGCGGCGGTCAGACCCGCCAGCCCACCACCCACGACCAGAAGGTCGCAGAACAGGTTGGCCTTTTCGTAATCGGCATGCGGTGCCTTCAGATCGACAATCCCCAGTCCCGCCTTCTTGCGGATCAGCGGCTCCCACATCTTCAGCCAGCTGTTGCGGGTGGGGCCTATGAACGTGCGGTAATAGAACCCAACCGGCAGAAACCGGCCCAGCTTGTCCATATAGGCATCGCGATCTCGCGCCAGCGAGCCGTTTACGTTCTGCGCGCTAACCCGCAATCCCTGCGAGATCGGGTGGCGATCAGCCTGCACGTTCGGATCCGCAGGCAGCTGCACCAACGTATCGGCCTCGGCCCCCGCCATCGACATCAGACCGCGCGGACGATGATACTTGAACGAACGCGACAGCATCCATTGACCATTCGCAGCCAGAGCTGAGGCGATCACATCGCCTGCAAACCCCTGATAGGTCCTGCCTTCGAAACTGAACGTGACCGGAGCGTCGCGGTTGATCCTGTTGCCCCAGGGTGCGGGAAGTCGGCTCATCACATCTGTTCCAGTTCTGAAGGATCAAAGGTGCGGATCACCTCGTTGGTGGTGGCGTTGCGCTCGGCCAGAAAGAAATAGTTCGAGGGCACGTGCCGCCACCACTCCACAATGGTCCCACGTGAATTGTTGGCGCGGAACAGATGGCGGGCCCAGTCCGCGTCGCTGGTCGCATCCGGGTCGGGGTTCGCTTTTATTGGTCCAAAGCTCTGGAATTCGTTGATGTTGCGAGGCCCATTCATCGGGCAGGTCAGGATCTTCATATCAGTGACTCGCTGCGGTGGCGCCCATTTCGTTCAGCAGATCGAACGTGGCGAACCGTTCCATCGTGAAAGGCTCCAGGATCGGCGCGACCTTTTGATTGGCGATGGTCTGCGCCATGTATTTTCCGGCAACCGGAGTGGCCTTGAAGCCCCACGTACCCCAGCCGCAATCCAGCCAAAGGTTATTCAGCGGGCTGGCCCCCATGATCGGCGAATAGTCGGGCGTCATGTCGGTGATCCCAGCCCATTGCCGCAACAGGCGCACGCCATGCAGGAACGGGAACAGGTGCACCGCGCCCTCAGCCAGATGTTCCTTCATGTCCAGCGTCGAGCGGGTGGAATAGAGTTGGTAAGGGTCCGCCCCCCCGCCAATCACGATCTCACCACGCGAGGATTGTACGAGGTAGGTGTGCAAGCTGACAGAACTAACCAGCGTATGCAGCCAAGGCTTTAGCGGTTGGGTGACCATTGCCTGCAACGGAAAACACCGGATTGGCAACTCGATCCCGGCCTTCATGGCTATGTCGTAGTTCATGCCGCCCACGGCGATCATCACCTGTCCGGCGGTGACCGTGCCGCGATTGGTCCGCACACGGGCGATCTTGCCACCTTCGACGTCAAAGCCCTCGACCTCGGTGCGCTGATGAATTTCCACACCGCGCCTGCTGGCCTGCGCGGCATAGCCCCAAGCCACCGCATCGTGGCGCGCGGTGCCACCATCGGCATGCCAGAGCCCACCGATGATTTCCAGCGGACCGCCTTCATCCATGTTCAGGTGCGGGCTGAGTTCCCTGACGGTCTGCGCATCCACCACCTCGATATTGGTGCCCGCGTGCTTACCCATCTCGGCGCGCAGATGGAACGAGCGCAACGTAGCCTCGGAATGCGCAAGGGTCAGCTGACCGCGCTGGCTGAACATCACGTTGAAGTCCAGCTCCTCGCTCATCTCTTCATAGAGCTGCACGCCTTCCTTGTAGAAAGCGATCCCCTCTTTGGTGATGTAGTTAGACCGGATGGTCGTCGTGTTTCGCGCAGTATTGCCGCCGGCGAGATATCCTTTCTCCAGCACCGCCACATCGGTGATGCCGTGATACTTTGACAGATAGTGGGCGCAGGCCAATCCATGCCCGCCACCGCCCACGATCACAACATCGTAGCTGGGCTTGAGATCGGGGGTGGCAGGAATGTCGCCCGTAACGGGATAGGAGCCGGAAAGCCCATATTTCAGCAGCCTCAGCGGCATTGTGGTGATCCTGACGTTATGGCTGGTCCGGGGCGTCGTAGAGCAACGCGCCAAGATCCGAGAATTTTGAACCGGTTTCTGTCAGCCCGAGAGTTGCATCGCGAATGGCACCGGCACGGTCTGCGCCCAGTGAAGGTGTGGCAAACTCCATGAACTTGCCGACAACCTCGTCCTGATCCATCGGCGCTTCGGGGCCGCCGCGTGCATGTACGTCGCCCGAGTCCAAAACCCGCCCATCGGCCAGTGTCAGGCTGACATCGGCAATGCGACATTCAGGGAAACGGTCGGAATGACGGGCAGTCTCGGCAACGGTGATACGCTCGACAATGCTGGCCACCAACGGATCGGACAGACCCGCGCCAGTAATGTGTTCGACACCGATCCGGCCATGCGCTGCCATTGTGGCGACCGCGAAGGGCAGCGAGTATTGCGCCTTGGATGTGTCATCCGGCATGCCCTGAAACAGGCAGGCGCTTTCACGGAATGTGTTGACGTGGATCGCGGAGATATCTTGGTGGGTCAGGTTGTGCTCTCGGATCAAAGCCCGCGTCGCGTCAATTGCGGCATGAGCCCAGCGACAGATCGGATAGGGTTTCACATACTGGTGTTCCATCTGCCAGAACAGGCCCAGATCCTGCCAGTGCTGCGCCACATCCTCCGCCTCGATCGTGATGGCCGGAGCGCCGGTAAAACCTTTCTCGGCCAATACAGTCGAAGACACCCCCACCAACGCGCCCCAGCCCGAGCCGTCATGCAGCATGGTTGGGTTGGCAATCTCGCGCATCATCTGGCTACGGGGGCCGTGATATTCGGCGATGCCCATGGCTTGGCGCATCGGTTCCGCGCTTAGCCCGCGCAGACGGGCCGCGACGGCGACCACGCCCAATGCGTTCCATGCGCCGGATGTATGATAATCGCTGACCGTGTCGTGCAGCGAAATCCCTGCGCGCCCGGCGACCTCATAACCAATTGTGACAGCGGCCAGCGCCTCAGGTCCGGAAAAATCACCTACAGTTTCCGCAAGCGCCGCAAGTGCAGGAATGACAGCCACCCCAATGTGCCCCTTGGTGGGATTGTACCCGTCATGACCGTCCAGATTGTCGGTTTGCGTGGCGGCGGCATAGGCTGCGCCAGCAACACTGACACGTCTGCCGTCAAACATCATCCGGGCGCTCAGACTCGGCTCACCTGCGCCGTACAGGGCCAGGGCACTCTCGCGCGCAATCCTGCCGGCATCCATCGGACCGGATCCGATCGCGATGCCCAGCGTATCCAGCGTCATCAACGCCGCCGCCCTGAGCGTGCTGTCCGGAAAATCCTGCGCCCGGGAATCAAGGGTAAAATTTGCGACTTTGTCGAAGGTATCTGTCACGGGCATCCTGCTTTGACCTTTGGCGGGCTCTGGATATCGATCGAAAAATAGGGGTATTTGGTCGGAGCGGCACGAAAACAATATTGGGGCAATGGTACTGGAAATTTTGTGGCCGCTGCTTTGGAGGTGTCGCAAACGTGGCCGGAGGCGCGTCGCTTCAGGGCAAGATACCGATCCGGAACCACACTTATTTTAGCCGATGGCCACTCTGGGAAACACTGATCATGATGAATCTGCCCCACCTAACCTTCCTGCGCTCATTCGAAGCCGCTGCGCGGCACCTGAGCTTTACCAGTGCGGCAGATGAGCTGAACTGCACCCAATCTGCAGTCAGCAATCACGTGCGTTCTCTTGAAGAGTTCATTCAACGGCCATTATTCGTCCGACATCCACGTTCGTTGTCGTTGACTGACGTGGGCGAAGCTTACTTGCCGTCGGTGCGCCATGCCCTGCAGGAAATCAACGTCGCCACCCAGTCTGTCATCCTCCGAACGCACACGCGTAAAGTGGTCGTGTCTTGTCCGTTCAGCTTGGCTGAGAACTGGTTGCCGGATGTCATTCAGGGATTCAACGCGGTTCATCCGGATATCGATCTGACGGTACATGGTACAGTCTGGAGCGATGTCGAAGCCAATGTCTCGGACATTTCGGTGACGATCAACCACGTCGATGATGTCACACCAGACATGACCCGACTATGGGTCGAGAAACTGTCGATCGTCTGCGCACCCGGGTTTCTGGTTGAAGGGGAACCGCTGACCGAGCCGGAGCAGCTGCAGCAGGCCCGGCTGATACATATTCTGGGCCGACCGGCCTATTGGGAATACGTTGCTCGCCACTACGGCCTGACCGGCCTCAATCTTGAGGATGGACCACGTACGAACGCCTCGAACTTTGCCATGGAACTGGCCGCAAAATCTCTGGGGTGCGTAGCATTGCCACGATCGCTTGCGCGTTCTTATGTTGATCGTGGACTGGTGATCGAACCCTTTGATTTCGATCTGGAAAGCCCGTGGGCCTACTTCATCAAGGTGAAAGAGAAACCGCTCGCGCCACCGGTTCGACTGTTTCAGGATTGGTTGATGCAGGCTGCCGCCGAGATGAACACCTGACCGGACGGATGCAGCGCAACGCCCCTAAAAGAGCGCTGCGCCGAATTCAGTTATCCCCGCAACCGCGCACCTGCCGGATCGAATGGCGGTTCAGCCAGCAATGTGGCCTTGTGTGGCTTGCCTAGGATAAAGACCTCAACGGTATCGCCCGGTTTGGCCACGTTGGGATTTGCATAGCCGATGGCCAGAGACTTGCCGACGGAATATCCGTAAGCCCCTGAAGTTACCCGGCCTACCGGAGTGCCATCCGGCGTAAAGATCGGCTCACCCCCGGTTGCGTCAGCGTCTTCGGTCACCTCAACTTCGAAGATCGAGAGGATCTCACGCGGGGCATTGTCCTTGACGGACAGATAAGCCTCTTTGTGCAGGAAGTCTTTGTCCAGCTTGATGAGGCCCGCCAGCCCGACCTCTTGCGGCCAGTACTCCTGCGAATACTCACGGCCCCATGACCCATAGCCCTTTTCGATTCTGAGCGAGCCCAGCGCACGACCGCCCACCGGACCGCCCCCAAGCTCTTTCGCCGCTTCCAGCAATGCTGAATAGAGCCTGACCTGGTCCTCTTCGGCGCAATGCAATTCCCATCCCAGATCGCCGGTAAAGCTGACCCGGATCGCCAGACAGGACAGGCCTGCCACATCAATGGTCTGCGATCGCATAAAACGGAATGCTTCGTTCGACAAATCTGTATTGGTCAACCGCTGCAACAGATCTCGCGATTTTGGCCCTGCGATATTGAACCCGGCGATGCGGTTCGTTGCGACCTCGAACGTAGTGCCTGCGGGCAGGTCGATCATGTTGAAAAAACGCTGGTGATAACGCTCGGCCATGCCCGAGCCCACCATCATGTATTCATCATCAGCTACCTTGGTGATGGTAAAGTCACCAGCCACGCCGCCGCGTACTGAGATCAGCGGTGTCAGACAGGATCGCCCGACCTCGGTCGGTACCCGGTTGGCAACCAGCTGGTCCAGCCACTCATAGGCGCCCGGCCCCTTGATCACGTAGTTGGCAAAGTTCGAGATATCGATCACGCCCACGTTTTCGCGCAGCATCTTCACTTCGCGGCCCACCGGGTCCCACCAGTTCTGACGGGTAAAGCCGATCGATTCTTCCGTGCCCGGCTGATCTGCAAACCACAGCGGGTGTTCCCAGCCGCAGTTCAGACCAAAGACGCAGCCCATTTCTTTTTGCATTTCATAGGCTGGACGCACGCGGGCCGGACGGCCAGCGCTGCGTTCCTCGTTCGGGAAATGGATGGCGAAACGATGGGTATACTGATCCTCGACCCGCGCTTTGGTGAACTTTTTGTCCGCCCAGTCGCCAAACCGGGCCAGATCCCAGGCGAACATGTCGTATTGCGGCTCGCCCTCGATCATCCATTGCGCCGCAAGCAGGCCCAGACCGCCCGATTGCGAGAAGCCGGGGATCAGACCGCCGCAGAGGAAATAGTTCTTCAGCTCAGGCACCGGCCCCCACAAGGCGCTGGAGTCCGGAGACCAGATCATCGGTCCGTTGATCACCCGCTTGACCCCGGCGGTGGCGGCCACCGGCACACGTTCGGTGGCGCGGATCACGTTCTCCATGATCCGGTCCAGATCGTCGGGGAACAGGTCATGGGCAAAGTCCAGCGGCGTGCCCTCTTCGGCCCAGAACTTCATGTCCTTTTCATAAGCGCCGATCAGCAGACCGTTGCCTTCCTGCCGGAAGTAGTATTCGCCATCCCGGTCGGCAATCGAGGGCAGACGACGACCCAGATTGGCCACCTCATCAATGGATTCGGTCACGAAATACTGGTGCTCGGTCGGCTGCAGCGGCAACGTCAGCCCCGCCAGCGCTGCCACTTCGCGGCCCCAAAGACCGGCAGCATTCACAACCCATTGCGTGTGGATGTCACCCTTCTCCGTGCGCACGATCCAGGACCCATCAGGTTGCTGATCTGTGCCTAACACAGGGCAAAACCGCTCGATCGTCGCGCCCATCGCGCGCGCACCTGCGGCATAGGCATGCGGCACGCCCGATGGATCCACATTGCCACCGTCGGGTTCGTACATGATGCAGCGAATATCGTCGAACTGCGCTAGCGGGTGCAGTTCCTTGGCTTCTTCGCGGCTGACCTCATAGAAGTTCAGACCGTAAAATCTTGCCTTGGCTTCCTGCAGGCGCAGCTGATGCTCACGTTCTTCGGTCTGCGCCAGATACAGCGAACCGGGCTGGAATACGCCACAGCTTTGGTCGGTTTCTTTCTCCAGCTCTTTATACAGGTTCATCGTATAGTGCTGGATGCGCGTGATGTTGTTGTTGTCGTGCAGCCCGTGAATATTCGCTGCCGCGTGCCAGGTCGAACCGCTGGTCAGTTCGTCCCGTTCCAACAGGACAACATCTGTCCAGCCGAGCTTGGCGAGATGGTACAGGATCGAACAACCGGCCAGACCACCGCCGATCACCACTGCCTGAGCATGCGTTTTCATGGAGGATTCCTTCCCTACAGATGCCTCAGGCGGCAATCGTTTTCATGGCACCCAGAAACTGGGCGACTTCAGCAACGCTGTTGTAGTGGCACATCGACACCCGCACACAGCTGTCCATGCCAAGCGGTGTCAGGATATTGCCAGAGTAATGATCCGCCTTGCGCAAATGCGTTCGGATGCCTTGCTCGTTCAGCAGGCGTACAACATCGACCGAGGGCACACCCTCGACCCGCAGCGACACCAGACCTTCGCGCGCCGGGTTGTCGACGCCGCCCAAGATGGTCACCTTCTCCATCTCGGCCAGTCCCGGCAAGTTGCCGGTGCCGTGGATCATCGCATCGGTCAGCGCCTTTTCCTGCGCGTGGATCGCCTCGCCCGCGGCAACGAATTTGGCCCGGCGGTCGGTGGCGTCGCTGACCTGCTCGCCCAGCCATTCGAAATAGCTGACCACGTCGGACATGGTGGCGTAAGAGCCGGTGTCGCGAGTCCCCATCTCCCAGTTGTCGGCAGGACCATCAAGCAGGCTGTTATGCGGCAGCGCGGTCAGCCGGTCCGAGATCCAGGCAACTCCGTAACCATGGCGCGAGAACACCTTGTAGGGCGAAATCACATAGCCATCCACGTCATAGGCCGTCAGGTCGATCCGACCATGAGCGGCGTGCTGGATGCCGTCGACGATTATGTAGCATTCGGGCGCAACCGCCCGGATGGCGGCCGCCACGGCCTCAACGTCGACCCCCATGCCTGTGACGGGCGAGGTGTGAACGATGGTCGCCACTTTGGTGTCAGGAGTGACCTTTGCCGCATAGCTTTCGGCAGTCACGGTGCCGGTGGCGTCATCATGCTCGACAAGAACATGGCTTTGCCCGGCGACGCGTGCCCAGCGGTCGCAGGCGCTGCGGGTGGCGGGATGCTCCAGAGTGGTGCCCAGAACCTTACCGGCCCCGGTGCCCAGACAGGCGTTCATGATCAGGCGGAACAGCAACTCTGTGCCGCTTTCACCCACAAAAAACTGCCCGCCAGGCGCATTCATAAACACGGCCATGTCTTCCTTGGCCTTGTTGATCACGCGCACCAGCTCGTGACTGCCCGGATTGTCACGGCCCTGATTATCGGGAATGGCCGCATAATCCTGCGAGGTTTTCACCACCGAATTCAGCGTCAGCGCACCGCCGGCGTTCTCGAAAAAGATTCGGGGTCCCTGTTGAGGGCAATGGTCAATCTGGGCAAAGTGATCGCGGATCTGCTCTAGCAGAGGTGTGTTGATCTCGGGCATAGGGACTCACTCGTGCAGATGTGTCATTCAAACTGCAGATATATTCGCCGCGCGTCACAATTTCCCGCAAAAAAAACGAGGGCATTGCCGGAATAATCAACTTGCCACTTTGCGCTAAGGGCACTTGAACGGCCAAGTATCTCTCAGATCGCAGTTTCGGGCCAATGATACGCGGGCTGCTTCATGTAGCGAAGTGCAAGCGAATCCTTGGGCAAGAAAATGGCGACCCCGGCAGGATTCGAACCTGCAACCTGCCCCTTAGGAGGGGGCTGCTCTATCCAGTTGAGCCACGGAGCCGCGCTTCGCCTTCTGTATCCGGCTTTTTTGACCTTGTCATCGCCTTTGCACAACAGTTGAACAGTTTGCCCTGTTCACGCTACCATCGGACAAAACAACGACGCAGGTATCCTCGGTGACCACAGAAACAAAACGCCCGCTAACCCTTCGTGATGTCTCGGAAGCGTCGGGGGTATCCGAAATGACGGTCAGCCGGGTTTTGCGCAATCGTGGCGACGTCTCAGACGCCACCCGCACCCGCGTTCTGGCTGCCGCCAAAGAGCTGGGATATGTGCCCAACAAAATCGCAGGAGCGCTGGCCTCAAGCCGGGTGAACCTTGTGGCAGTGATCATCCCTTCGCTGTCGAACATGGTCTTTCCCGAAGTGCTGACCGGCATCAATCAGGTGCTTGAAGATACTGAATTGCAGCCTGTGGTCGGTGTCACGGACTATCTTCCCGAGAAAGAGGAAAAGGTGCTGTACGAGATGCTCTCGTGGCGCCCGTCTGGCGTGATCATCGCGGGGCTGGAACATACCGACGCCGCCCGAGCCATGCTGGATTCGGCCGGCATCCCGGTGGTCGAGATCATGGATACCGATGGTAAGCCGGTGGATGCGATGGTCGGCATCTCGCACCGCCGCGCCGGGCGCGAGATGGCGCAGGCGATCCTGAAAGCCGGATATCAGCATATTGGTTTCATGGGTACAAAGATGCCGCTGGACCATCGCGCCCGGAAACGGTTCGAAGGCTTCACCGAAGTTCTGGGCAAGCAAGGCATCGAAATTGAAGACCGGGAGTTTTATTCTGGTGGGTCGGCGTTGGCCAAAGGGCGGGAAATGACCAAAGCGATGTTGGATCGCTCTCCCGATCTGGATTTCCTGTATTACTCCAACGACATGATCGGCGCGGGCGGGCTGTTGTACTTGCTGGATCAGGGCATCGACGTGCCCGGCCAAATCGGCCTTGCTGGCTTTAACAATGTGGAACTGCTGCAAGGATTGCCGCGTAAGCTGGCCACGATGGATGCCTGCCGTCTTGAGATCGGCCGTAAAGCGGCCGAGATTATCGCGGAGCAGCTGCAGAATCCCGCAGAAGAGATCGAAACGCGTGTCACGCTGACCCCCAAGATCAGCTATGGCGATACGCTGAAACGGCGCTGAGTTTGTGAGCCTTCCACAACTGGACAACAGATCGGCGCGCGCCATCTTCATGGATCGCCACGCTCTGGCTGAACCGCCTGCCGGTAATGCCAAAGGCGCCGACCTTCTTGACCTAATCCGCAGGCTCGGCTTCGTTCAACTGGACAGCATCAATACCGTTGCCCGCGCGCATGACATGATCCTGTTTTCGCGCAGGCCGACCTATCGTTCAAGCAATCTCAAGCGGCTGTATGAGCGGGATCAGGCCTTGTTCGAACATTGGACTCACGACGCGGCCGTTATTCCGATGGATTTTTATCAGCACTGGCATTTACGCTTTCAGCGCGATGCGGACCTGCTGAAATCTCGTTGGAAAAACTGGCGCAGGGATGGATTTGAGCAACAATTCGAAACCGTACTGCAACATATCCGGGATCATGGTCCTGTTGGCTCTTCGGACGTTGGTAAAGACGAAAAGAAGGGATCAGGCGGTTGGTGGGACTGGCATCCCTCAAAAACCGCGTTGGAATATCTATGGAGATCCGGTGCGTTGACCGTGATCGGGCGCGAAGGTTTTCAAAAACGCTATGATCTGACCGAGCGCGTTATTGAAACCCATTTGTGCCCCGGCAATTCACCCTGCGACGCCAGTGCAACCGTGGATTGGTTGTGTAATGCGGCGCTTGACCGGCTGGGGTTTGCCACGTCGGGTGAACTGGCAGCGTTCTGGGACACGGTCAGCGCAGCGGAAGCTAAGGACTGGTGCAATCAGGCTCTAACAAGGGGTGTGTTGGAAGAAATCTGCGTCGAATGCGCAGATGGGCGCTTGCGCAAAGTTCTGGCGCGGCCGGGTTTATTGGAACAAGCCGATACCGTGCCCACCGCACCGGGTCGGATGAGAGTGCTGAGCCCGTTTGATCCCATGCTGCGTGATCGGCAACGGGCAGAGCGGCTGTTCGGATTCTATTATCGGATTGAGGTATTTGTTCCGGAACCAAAGCGGACCTATGGGTACTATGTGTTTCCACTGCTGGAAGGCGACCGGTTGGTGGGCCGGATCGATATGAAGGCACATCGTGATTGCAGTGAGTTGCGCATCAAAGCGCTCTGGCCCGAGCGATCGGTTAAATGGTCCGACGCGCGCACGCGCAGATTGGAAGCTGAACTTGACCGCGTTCGCAGATTTGCCGAACTGGATCGGGTCGTATTCGCCCGAGATTGGCTGAAAGACCCGAAATAAGGTCTAGTTTTCTGCCAGGAATCCTTGTGTTTCTACCAATTCGCGCAATTGCTGAAGAGACGTTTCTTCTGTTTGCCCCGAGGTATCGAGTTCAGCCATGGCACGCCCATAAAGGGCTTCGCGGCTGGCCAGGATGCACTTGAGCTGCTCCATCGCCTCCGGATTTCCGGCCATTGGACGTTCGTCCCCCTGCGCACGAACGCGGTCCATATGCTCTTGCGGAGACGCTCGTAGCCACACTGTGTGAAACCGGTTGAGCAGCGTGTCATAAGTCGTAGGCTCGGCGACGATGCCACCTGCTACAGCCAGAACCAACCGGTCATGACTGGCGATCACACGATCCAAAGCCTGTGCTTCCAGTTGCCGATAGCCTTCCTGACCATAGAACGCCATGATTTCAGACAGAGGCATTCCCGCCTTGTCTTCGATCATGCGCGTCAATTCCACAAAGGGCAGCCCAAGTTCCTTTCCCAGCAAAGCGCCCAGTGTGGATTTACCTGCCCCTCTGAGACCAACCATGCAGATACGAGCAGCGCGCGGCCCGGTGACCGGATAAGGGCGAAGTACACGCAGGACAGATTCCTTTACCTCATCACTGGCCGAGCGGAACATATCTGCTACACGCAGCGTATCTGACTCCCACGGGTCGTCATCGCTGATCAGCCACTCAATCCGGTGATCCAGCGCATTGGCAACCCTTTGCAGCAACCCGATCGAGATATTTCCTTCACCTGCCTCAAGCTGGGCAAGGTATCTGGGCGAAACACCTGACATTTCAGATAGAATTCGCCTTGAGATGCCTCGAATCTGGCGGGCCTTGCGTACACGGGCACCAACAAGGCGGCTCAGATCCTGTGATGAGCCGTCAAGCGCGGCCTTTTCCGTTGATGCATCCCCTTCGGGTATTCTTTGAGAGTCGGTCATGCCATCTGGTTGTTCGTGCGAAATAGTGCACAATTTACAACAGCCGATGAAACCGGGCAACGCTGTTTGCAAATGGCAAAAGTGGCGTCGCCTCGCCCTTGAAATTCAATAAGATTTCCCTTGTTTAGTATCTATTCTGCTGCTGTCAGCTCCAGCTCAATCGGCGCCAGCCCATCGATACCGCCGGTAATCTTGTCCCCAGCGACAACCGGACCAACGCCGGCGGGTGTTCCGGTCAGGATCAAATCTCCGGGGCGTAGGTGATAGAACCCGGACAGGTGGCTGACAATTTCATCGATTTTCCAGATCAGTTCGTCCAGCGTCGCATCTTGTCTGATTTCCCCGTTTACACTCAGGTGAATGCGCTTGTGACTATCAGGTGCCCAGTCCGTTGCCTTGGTCAGCGGTGCAAATACCGCTCCATTCTCGACATCCTTACCCAAATCCCATGGTCTCTGCTTGTTGCGCTCTCGTATCTGCAAGTCACGACGGGTCATATCCAATGCGCATCCATAGGCGTAAACCGCATCCCACGCTTCGGCCGACGTGGCCCGAAATACAGGTTTTCCGATCGCAAGAGCCAGTTCCATCTCGTGATGATAGTTTTCGGTTCCTGGCGGATACGGAACGCTCACACCCGTCGAAACTGCATTTTCGGGTGTTTTGGTAAAGTAGAACGGTGCCTCGCGGTCGACTTCATTTCCCATTTCCGCGGCATGCGCCGCATAGTTGCGACCAACACAGAATATACGACCAACCGGATAGGTTCCCGTCTCGCCCTGAACAGGGATTCCAATAGGTTCAGGAAGAGAAAACAGGTTATCCGACATGACAAGTCCTCAGGTATTGCGTTCCGGCGCATCTTAGGAGGGTAGACCCTGTGGGCAAGCCGTTACTTTTGCCATTCATACACGCTGTTTTCTGCCAACAACTGAAAATTGTTTCGGCACGAACCTGCTCAATTATCTCGGCTGCTCACTGAGTCATTCCAAGTGCGTGTCTGATCCGCCTTTATGGCGAACGACTCACGGCTGAAAATCTTATCCAACTCCTGAGAGGGAGCCTTTCATGGTCGGATTATCGAAATTTCCTGCAGTTTTCGGCTGTGAGAGCGATTTCTGCACCCTCACGAAATCGCAACTTGGAAAATGTGGTGATCGTCCTAGTTATCAACCTGAAAGTGCAATGCACCGGATCAGCATCAATGCTGTTCGGACGAGAGTGAAAAGTAATCATTCGTTAGTCACCACCCACGCCTCGCCAGAGCAAAATGTGCGGCAACCAATAAATCACCATAGTGACTCGAGGGCACCTCTTGCAGGCTGTTGGGACAGTCGGCAACTGACAGTTAACGTTTCGGAGATCCCGGCCAGACAATCCGCCCCCCTGGACGGTTTGGCCAGGCAGGATTGTATTTTCAGTCCAACCAACACTCCGAAGCTTGGGCCGGATCGTCGGATAACACATGGCGCAACCGGTCGCGGGCCAGGCACATAAATCAGTCCGGGTCTGGCCATCCCCGTCGGAGATACCCCCCTTTTTCTCCGGCGGGGTCACCGTTTTTGACGGGTATCCACCAGCAGGCGCGTGCTTCAATCGTCCAGTTCGTGCAATTCGTTCAGCAAATCCAACAGCTTTTCGTGTTTGTCCGCACCAAAACGCGAACGAATGCTCTCGGTGGCTTCAAGGCTGGCAGGCAGGTTGTCTTTGATTATCTGCAGCCCCTCCCGCGTAATCTCGACAATCTGTCTTCGCCCATCCCGCGGATCTGGGCGTCGAGCAATCAGACCTTTTTCCTCAAGCTTCTGTAAAATACGTGTGAGGCTTGGCAGCAGCAAACAGGCCCGATTGGCAATCCGGGTCGGTTCCTGAGGTCCTTCTTCGTCAAGAACACGTAGCACGCGCCACTGCTGCTCGGTTACGCCTGCATCCGCCAGAATCTGGCGGATTGGTCCCATGAGTTTCTCACGTGCCCTTAACAATGCAATCGGAAGCGAACGGGATGTCAGCGGAATGTCATCAGTCATGTGAAATCTTTGCCGAATTCCTGCGTTGTCGCAACAGGTCAAAAGTTCTACGTGATTTGAAGTTTCCGAAATCTTCCCTTGTTAGACTCTTTTTTGCGCGATGTTTGTGTGATCTTTACTGCAACAATTAAATTAACGTGTTAATTAATTGCCAAATAGCGTTGACCATTGTAATCCAATGACCATCACTGACACTCAGATTATGACAACGCGCGTTCGGCAAGCTGCCGGACAAAATGGGGGCTAAGATGAACTGGGATGAATTTTCAGATTGGGGCAAAAAAGTCTCGGACTGGACGCAGGCTTATCATCAGACCGTCGGGGACAAGCCTGTTCGTGCGCGGACAGAACCCGGTGACATTCTGAACGCCCTACCCGTTTCGCCGCCCGAAGATCCTGAGATGATGGAAGACATCTTTCAGGACTTCGAGCAGATCGTGATGCCCGGCATCACACACTGGCAGCACCCAAGGTTCTTCGCCTATTTCAACTCGAATGCCTCGGCGCCATCGGTTCTGGCAGAGTTCTTGGCCAGCGCGATCGCACCGCAATGCATGCTGTGGCAAACCTCTCCGGCAGCGACCGAGATAGAAACCCGGATGATGGACTGGCTGCGTCAGGCACTGGACCTGCCAGACGGCTTCGCCGGAGTGATTCAGGACTCTGCCTCTTCGGCAACGTTGGCGGCTGTTCTGACGATGCGGGAAAAGGCCTTGAACTGGCAGGGCAACCAACAGGGACTGTTCGGACAGAAACCACTGCGCATTTATTGTTCGTCCGAGGTTCATACGTCGATCGACCGTGCAATCTGGGTTGCCGGTATCGGCCAGGACAATTTGGTGCGCATACCGATCAAAGGCGACTGGCGGGGTATGGATCCAGAGGCTCTGGAAACTGCGATTCAGGCAGATTTGGAGGCCGGCTTACAACCCGCAGGCGTAATCCTTTGTGTAGGTGGCACCGGAACCGGTGCGACGGATCCGGTCGATCGCTGTCTGGAGATTGCGCAAAAATACGGGCTCTACACCCATGTCGACGCCGCCTGGGCCGGGTCCGCGATGATCTGTCCGGATTATCGGCACTACTGGCCCGGGATCGATCAGGCCGACAGTATCGTGTTCAATCCGCACAAGTGGTTGGGTGTGCAGTTCGACTGCTGTGCGCATTTCCTCAAAAATCCTGACGATCTGGTGCAGACTCTGGCGATCAGCCCTGAATACCTGAAGACCCACGGTAAAGACGGCATCATCAACTATTCAGAATGGTCAGTTCCACTAGGCCGCAGGTTCCGGGCGCTGAAACTGTGGTTCGTCATCCGCGCCTATGGTTTGGAAGGGCTCAGGGAGCGGCTGCGCAATCACGTCAATTGGTCGGTTGACCTGCACGATCGTCTGGCGGCTGAGCCTGACTTTGAAATCGTTACGCCGCCGATGTGGTCTTTGTGGACATTTCGGTATGTTCCGACTGAAGCTTCTGACCTCGACGATCTGAATTTGCGGCTGGTGAATGCCATCAATGATGACGGCCGCATCTATCTGACACAGACGCGCGTGGACGGTGATCTGGTCATACGTTTTCAGGCCGGTCAATTTGAAACAACCGAGGACGACGTCAAAATGGCGTTTGACGTAATCACTGAAATCGCCCGTGAACTGACCCCCTGACCCAGAGAGGTGAACGAATGCCTGCTCCAAAGAACACTTTCAAACAGGCTCTAACCAACGGCGAAAGACAGATTGGCTGCTGGATGAGCTTTGCGGAATCTGTCACTGCCGAAATCATGGGAACGGCCGGTTTCGACTGGCTGGTGATCGATGGTGAACACGCCCCGAATGACATCCGCTCGATCCGGGACCAGTTGCTGGCTTTGTCGAACAGCCCGTCGCATCCGGTTGTCCGGGTGCCAGTTGGCGAAACCTGGATGATCAAGATGGTTCTGGATGCGGGCGCTCAGACCGTACTGGTGCCTATCGTCGAAAGTGCCGAGCAGGCACGGGAACTGGTGCGGGCCTGCCGCTATCCGCCCGAAGGCGTTCGCGGGGTTGGCGCAACCGCATCACGTGCCACGATGTATGGAACTGCAAGCGACTATATCCAAACTGCTGATCAAGAGATTTGTCTGCTGGTTCAGGTCGAAAACCGCGCTGGTATGGCTGCATTGGATGAAATCCTGCAGGTAGACGGGATTGATGGTGTGTTCATTGGCCCCGCGGACTTGTCCACCGATATGGGATATCAGGGCAACAGCGCCGCACCTGAGGTGCGAGAGGTGATCTCAGACGCTTTGGCCCGGATCAGGGCTGCCGGCAAAGCGCCCGGCATTCTGGGCACCAAGGAAGAGGCCACGCAGGCCTATCTGGATATGGGCGCGCAATTCCTGGCCGTTGGCATCGACGTAATGTTGCTGGCCCAAAGTGCGCGCGCATTAGCCGAGGAGTGGAAGGCGAAATGAACCCTTATGCCCGCATTGCAGCAGCAGCACGGGCATACCCACCCGAGGCCCCGTCTACGAAATGCACATGATCGTCGCGTGTAGCCGAGGGGACAAAACAGGTCATCATCGCCTCTTGCTGAGTGTGCAATCCAAATCGGACCTTTCCACGTGACTGGGCGTCGTTCAGCGTTTGTGTGATGTGGGACAGGGTCGTCTGATCGCAATCCAGCGTCATTTTCAATCCGTCATCAAACTTACGGTAATCCGCATTGCGGCTGACCATATGCTTGTAGTGCTCAGGTTCAAAGTTTCCCAGCCGTTTGCCCGATTTGAACAAAAGCCAGATCAGCAGATTCTGAATCAGCAATTTGGCCTTTTGTAGAGTCAAATTCCGTCCCTCGCGGGACACATGCGCATCCAATGTCAGGCCCGGGGGTGGCCAGTTAATCGGGGGGCCGTTTGCCGGAACCGGATGACCAGCGCGGTCCAACGCTTCGGACGCTGACAGGACCGATTGGGCCAGATCAGCAAAGTCCTGTTCGGTGGCATTTGTTGTTGGCTGGATAACCAGAGAGACAATCTGACCATGTCGCGCAGGGCTGTTAGACCAACGACACGAAAGCCCCGTCAGATCAGGCTGCGCATCGGGGTCCGCTGGCTGTACCAGATACTCTCCGGCCTTCATCTGTGCCTCGGCCCAGGCAAGTCCACCGCCAGTGAACATGGCATAGTCCACTCCGCTGGACGGGGCATAGCGCGCGACACGAAGATCGCGATTTGAGGCGCGAATGTCAGAAACCGGAACCAATGCAGCGCGCAGAGAGATGGAAAACTCGGATGCGGCCCAACTGCGCAAGGCAGAAAGAGCTGAACGGGCTTTATTGGCATCTGTCCCGGATATGGCAAAAGCCGCGCCATCACCACCAAACACATATGGAAAGACCTGCCCGCCCAGCGCATTGATCATGGCCGAAATCACCGCGGCCCCGACCATGTTCACCGTCTTATAGCGCCCTCGCGCAATCTCACCGGTAGAATCCACAATATCCGCCACACCAACGATCCAGTTGTCGGGCACCGGAGTGAACCGGGAGGGTTCTGTCAGATTCAGAAACTCATGCGAGATCGGGACGGTGTCATAAAACGCAGCGCCAGCGGTTGTCATCATCCCTCCCAAATCTTTGCTTTCAGGCGAAAATAGCTCAATCGTGAACGTTGTCCGCCCTCTGCAACATAGCACACGCGCTTGTGCACGGGACAGAGACATGCCAAGCATCCGCTCAAGGTTTTGAGGCGAGGATAACGAACATGCAGGCAGGCTTGGTAATCTTATGTCTGGCCTATGTCCTCAGTCAGTTTTTTCGCGCTTTTCTCGCGGTTCTGACCGCTGATCTGGGGCGCGATATCGGCGCTACACCTGAAGATCTGGCCTTTGCCTCGGGCCTTTGGTTCTTGATCTTTGCCGCTATGCAGATCCCCGTGGGCTGGGCATTAGATCAGGTCGGACCGCGGCGCACCGCTGCCATTTTGCTGATGATCGGCGGGGCTGGAGGCGCGGCATTGTTCGCGGTGGCCACCACACCGCTTCACGTGGCCCTTGCCATGGCGTTGATTGGAATCGGGTGTTCGCCGGTTTTGATGGCCTCATATTTCATCTTTGCCCGAGAGTTCCCCCCGGCTAAATTTGCGACCCTTGCAGCTGTCATGCTGGGTGTTGGTTCGGTTGGGAACCTCGTGGCCTCTTATCCAACCGCGCTGGCCGTCGAATGGGTTGGGTGGCGCGCGACGCTGGCGGGCTTGGCAATCATCTCGGCCGGTGTTGCCGCCGGGATCTGGTTCACTGTGAATGATCCCAAACGCGTAGAGACCGAGCACAAAGGCTCCCTGCTTGATCTGCTCAAGGAACCGGCACTGTGGACAATCCTGCCGCTGATGTTGGTGGCTTATGCCCCATCCGGAGCGTTGCGCGGACTGTGGGCGGGGCCCTATCTGCTGGATATATTTGGTCTGAGTATCACGCAGGTGGGTCAGGCAACCCTGATCATGGGGGCCGCGATGATCGCAGGCACCTTCGCGTATGGCCCGCTGGATCGCCTGCTGGGCACACGAAAATGGGTGATTTTGGGTGGCAACCTGATAAGCAGCCTGTTCCTTCTGTTGTTGTGTCTGTGGATAAGCGATTCCGTCTGGCTCTCGGTCCTCTTGATGGCGTTGATCGGATTCTCGGGTGCGGCATTCCCGGTCATCATGGCGCATGGGCGCGCATTCATTCCGCCACATCTGGTTGGCCGGGGCGTAACCTTGCTGAATCTATTCGGTGTCGGTGGTGTTGGACTGGCGCAGTTCGCAACCGGTCGCATCCATGCTGCAACTGTGGACATGGGACCAACGGCACCCTACACAGCGATATTCGGCTTTTTTGCCATCACTGTTGCCATCGGTTGCGTCATCTACCTGTTCAGCCGGGACAGTATGGACTGAGACATGACCTGTCGGGAGATCCAAGTGAAAGACCCTGTCGTCATTGCCCCAAATCTGAAACGCAGGCTGTCCGGCGTTACGGCGACCATCGCACGGTTGGTCCCGTTGCAGGTACAATGGATCGACATCGCCGCCACCGGTCCCGGATTGCCCGAGGATATTCCGCATATTCCCTTGGGCCGCCTGCCATTTCTCTCACGCCGCAGATTGCGCGTCTGGCACGCGCGGCGGAATACAGAGATGTTGTTGGGCCTGATCCTGCGTGGTCTCTTTCGTCTGAAACTCAAACTGTTGTTCACGAGCGCCTCCCAACGTGCCCATACCGGCTATACCAAGTGGCTGATCGGCAAAATGGATGCGGTTGTTTCGACGTCGCGCAAAACAGCCGGATATCTGGAACGTGAATCTCAGGTGATCATGCATGGCATCAACCTGCAGGACTTCACCCCACCCGATGACAAGGCGGCGCTGCGACAAAAACTTGGCCTGCCAGACGGTCTGTTGCTGGGCTGCTATGGCCGTATCCGCCACCAGAAAGGCACCGATGCATTTGTCGATGCGATGATTGAGCTGTGTGGTCGTTTCGATGATGTTTCTGGCATCGTCATGGGGCGGGCCACAGAGCATCACACCGGTTTCCTGAGCGATCTGAAAGCAAAAGTCGCCGCCGCTGGCTTGTCCGACCGCATCCTGTTCATGCCCGAAGTGACCGTCGACCAGATCGCCGAATGGTACCAGGTGCTGGACCTGTTCATTGCACCGCAACGCTGGGAAGGCTTCGGCCTCACCCCGCTTGAGGCGATGGCCTGCGGCGTTCCGGTTGTTGCAACCGATGTGGGTGCGTTTTCCGAAATCGTCACCCACCCGTCACTTGGCCGCGTCGTTGCACCGGATGATATCCCTGCCCTTGCGGATGCGGCGGCTGAGATGCTGGAAGACCGTGATTCCCTGTCTCAGTCAGGCCTCGCGGCCCGCGCCCATGTCGAACAGAATTTCGACATCAACAGCGAGGCAAAGACGCTGGTGGCACTGTATGAGCGCCTTCTGAACGACTGAACCGCCTCAATTCGACGTCATTCGGTCAATTCATCTGCGAAAGCTCTTTTTTCTTTTCTGCAACGCGGCTATGAACGCGCGTCCTTTATTCAGGAGACTAAAAATGGGCTATCGCGTCGTAGTCGTCGGCGCCACAGGAAATGTGGGCCGCGAAATGCTGAACATTCTGGCTGAACGCCAGTTCCCCGTCGATGAACTTGCTGCACTGGCAAGCCGTCGTTCGTTGGGCACCGAGGTAAGCTTTGGCGACACGACACTCACGACCAAGGACCTGGATACTTTTGATTTTACCGGCTGGGACATGGCGCTGTTTGCCGTGGGTTCCGAGGCAACCAAGGTATACGCCCCCAAGGCGGCGGCGGCTGGCTGCGTGGTGATCGATAACTCGTCGCTGTATCGCTATGACCCGGACATTCCGCTGATCGTGCCGGAATGTAACCCCGAGGCGATTCACGACTATAAAAACAAGAACATCATCGCCAACCCCAACTGCTCGACGGCGCAGATGGTCGTCGCGCTGAAGCCGCTGCATGACCGTGCACGCATTAAGCGCGTGGTTGTCTCGACGTATCAATCGGTGTCGGGTGCCGGTAAGGAAGGCATGGATGAGCTTTGGGATCAGACCAAGGCCATCTACAACCCGACGACCGAAGTTGAGCCGAAGAAGTTCCAGAAGCAGATCGCTTTCAACGTGATTCCGCAGATCGACGTCTTCATGGAAGACGGTTCAACCAAGGAAGAGTGGAAGATGGTTGTCGAGACCAAAAAGATCGTCGATCCGTCGATCAAGGTCACCGCAACCTGTGTTCGCGTTCCGGTATTCGTTGGCCATTCTGAGGCCGTGAACATCGAGTTCGAAGAGTTCCTCGACGAAGACGAAGCCCGCGACATCCTGCGCGAAGCACCGGGCATCATGGTAATCGACAAGCGTGAACCGGGTGGATACGTCTCACCAATTGAATGCGCGGGCGATTTCGCCACGTTCATCAGCCGCATCCGTCAGGATTCGACGGTTGAGAATGGCATCAACCTGTGGTGCGTTTCGGACAACCTGCGCAAAGGTGCTGCTCTGAACGCAGTGCAGATTGCCGAACTGTTGGGCCGTGAGGTTCTGAAGAAGGGCTAAGCCTTTCAAGTGACACAAATCGACAAGGGCCGTTTCGAAGGAAGCGGCCCTTTGCTTTTGAGCTGTCTTGCTATCGCGGCGGTGACCTGCAACGTTCAGGCCATCTCAAAACCGCATTCAAGCGAGACATTATGAAAGCTCTGATTTCCTTTCTGGCTTTTGCGCCAGCTTTGGCCTTTGCTGAAACTTTCACGATCGAAACCAAGGTAACCGAAGCAACGATATATCCCGAAGGCGCAGAGATTATCCGGTCCGGTACATTCAATGTTCCTGCCGGAAATCATCGCCTGATCCTGCCGGGAATACCCGCAGGTGATCCCGGTACACAGTTCACTACATTACAGGTAACGGCAGATGGGCTAAGCCAGTTGTCCCTTATACGGCGGGTCGACAACGTATCCAAGTATGATCATGAAAACGAAGCATTTCGACAAGCCGAAGACAAAGTAAAAGCTGTCGAGGAACAAATTGCAGCTGTTGAAGATGAGGCACGGGCCGCCCGGCTGATTGCCGAGGCTGCGCAGCAGACAATCGGCTTCTTAGGCAGTCTCGGCCACAACGAAGGATTGGCAGGTTCAGGACCTGACGAATTGCGCGATCTTGCCCGCATGATCGGCGATGAAACCCTGCGAGCTCAACAAACTGCCCACGGTTCGGAACTGGAAGCCCGCAAGATCGAAGCAAAGCTAGATCAGCTTCACAAGGAACTCGAAATCGCGAAAGACAAACGTGATGCGTTGATACCTGATATCGAAGGCCACCTGTTCGTGGCTGTGGATGTGAGCGCTGAAGTCGCGACAGCAGGCAATCTGACAGTTTCATACCTCGATGCATACGCGGCAGAATGGATGCCCAGTTATGAGTTTCACCTGAAAACCGGAGCCGATCCGCAGGTTCAAATCAGCCGCAGCGTTCTGGTTTCTCAGCACACCGGTGAAAGCTGGCATGACATAACGATGAATGTATCGCCCCTTGCACCGACAAGTCAGAATTCCGCATCTCGGTTATATCCGAGGCTGAGAACCATCAGCGAGATAGCCGACACCTACAACAGTCTTGAAGAACCCGCGGTGGAAGCGCCTGTTGTCGTTGAAGAAACTATGGGTGCCTATACGCTCCAAACCGCGTCAGTAGAGGGAACAGGGGTCAGCTATACGGTTCCGACGCCAATTTCGGTCTCTGCCGGATCGGATTATACCGAGGTCTCAATCGATCAATTTAGTCAGCCCGCTGAAGTCTTTGCAATGGCAGTGCCATTGAAGGACGACGTCGCGTTCCGCACGGTCCGCTTTACAAATCCTCTGGATCAAAACCTTTTGCCCTCCGAACTGGCAAAATGGTTCGTCGATGACATTCTGGTCGCAGTCGGCGATTCCACGAAGATCGGGCCGCGGGAAGAAGTCGAAATGGGATTTGGACCTATCTTTGGCCTATCCGTTTCCAGCATTGTTTTGGACCGCAGCAGCGGTGATGCCGGTATAATTTCACGCTCGAACCAGCGGGTTGAAACGGCCGAAATTCGCATTGCCAACCGGACAGATCAAACCTGGCCCTTACGGATCATCGACCGGATGCCTTACTCAGAACAGGACGATCTGCAGATTGTGTGGACTGCAGAACCACACCCGAATGAGGAAAACGTCGGCGACGAGCGCGGCATCTTGGCCTGGGAAACTCGGATGGAACCCGGCCAGACCGAGATTATCAAACTGAATCTTGAGCTTAGCTGGCCAGAAGGTATGGCGCTGGACTGAGCCTTGGGACGAGGGATCGTTTCCGGTCCCTCTTCTTTCAGACTCGTTGGAATGCGTCTTCACGCATCAGGCATGATTCTCCAAGCCTTTTGCCCGAGCGTTCACAACCATATTTTCCAGAAGATTTGGTGCCCAGGAGAGGACTCGAACCTCCACGTCCATACGGACACTAGCACCTGAAGCTAGCGCGTCTACCAATTCCGCCACCTGGGCAGGTGTCGTGAGGGGGCGTTTAAGCCTAGTCGCCGGGAGCGTCAACAGGATTCGGATAGTTTTTTGAAAGATTTTTTACAGCGTCTTCGACACTGCCTGACACTGCACTGCTAAGCCCCCGTTTTTCATAACGTCGCGGCGTTATTGCGCCTTGTTTGAGGTGCCTTCGAGCGCTAGATATTTTCGCAGCCATGTTTCAGGAGCCAGCCCATGACCAAAATGGTTACGATTTACGGTGGATCGGGTTTTGTCGGTCGCTACATCACTCGGCGACTGGCAAGCGAAGGCTGGCGTGTTCGGGTTGCCGTACGGCGTCCCAATGAGGCGATGTTTGTCAAAACCTACGGTGTCGTAGGCCAGGTCGAGCCGATCCTATGCAACATCCGCAACGACGCTTCGGTTGCCATGGCGATGCATGGGGCGGATGCGGTGGTCAACTGCGTTGGTGTCCTCAATGAGCTTGGCAAAAATGAATTCAGCG
Organism: Ruegeria sp. CE12; assembly: GCF_056537525.1. Lineage (NCBI taxonomy): Bacteria > Pseudomonadati > Pseudomonadota > Alphaproteobacteria > Rhodobacterales > Roseobacteraceae > Ruegeria > Ruegeria sp. CE12. The sequence continues at coordinate 37,514 of NZ_JBQFRS010000015.1, forward strand.
CAGTGCAGGCCGAGGGCGCCGAACGGATCGCGCGCCTTGCGGCCGAGCAGGGAATCACACGTATGGTTCATATCTCTGCCATCGGGGCAGATGCAGAATCAGACAGCGAGTATTCCCGGACCAAAGCTCATGGCGAAGCGGGCGTTCTGGCGCATATGCCGGATGCCGTCATTCTGCGCCCCTCGGTCATTTTTGGTACCGAAGATCAGTTCTTCAACCGGTTCGCCGGAATGACACGTATGTCGCCATTCCTGCCTTTGGTTGGTGCCGATACGCGCTTTCAGCCGGTTTATGTCGACGATGTTGCGCAGGCTGCCGTTCTGGGCGTTCTGGGTCATGCGCAACCCGGCGTTTACGAGCTTGGCGGCCCCGAGGTCAAAAGCTTCCGCGCTTTGATGCAGCAGATGCTTGAGGTCATTCATCGACGCCGGATCATTATCGGTATGCCCTTCTTGGCAGCGCGGATCATGGCGGGCGTTCTGGACATCATCAAATTCGTAAGCTTCCAGCTGTTTCCGAACCATATCCTGACCCGTGATCAGGTTAAAAACCTGCGCCGGGACAATGTTGTGTCAGATAGTGCCAAGACCTTTGCGGATTTGGGCATTGAACCGGCGGCCCTGGAATCGATCCTGCCCGAATACCTGTGGAAATTCCGCCCCTCGGGTCAGTATGATGACATTCAGAACTCGGCTAAGAACCTGCGGACTGATCAGCTGTAGGCAACGAACAGCAGCACTACACCCAAAATAACGCGGTAGATCACGTATGGCGTAAAGCTGATGCTGCGCAGCAGGCGCATCATCAGGCTAAGCGCCAGCAATGCCGAGAAAAAGGCGAACACAGCTGCGATTGCACCATCTCTGGCAAGCTGAGCATCAGCCTGCTGGATTACATCCACCGACAACAGTACCCCGGATGCGATGATTGTTGGGATCGACATCAGCATCGCGATCCGTGCACCGTCTTCTCTCGAATACCCCAGCTGTCTTGCACCGGTTATCGTGATGCCTGAACGGGATGTACCCGGGATCAGGGCCAGCACCTGCCATAACCCCATGATCAAAGCGTCTCGAACACCCCAGTCGGCGGCATGTTTGGTTTGAGCACCTTTTTGGTCCATCCAATACAGCAACAGACCAAATCCCAACATTGTCCAACCGATCACAGCCACAGAACGCATTGCGCTGCTGAGGCCTGTCAGATGCAGAATCGCTCCCACGATGACGGTTGGGATGGTGGCAATGATCAATCCAAAGGCCAGACGAGACTGTGGGGTATCAACATGCCCGGTCAGGGCACGTGGCAGACCCGCCAAGGCCTGTTTCACGTCAGCCCAGAAATAGAGGATCACTGCTCCCAACGTTCCGACATGCACGGCCACATCGATCGCCAACCCCTGATCATCCATACCCGTCAGACTAGGCAGCAGGATCAGATGCCCGGAAGATGATATCGGCAGGAATTCGGTGATACCCTGAATTACCGCCACTAGAATCAACTGAAGAAGACTCATCTGCTCTGCCCGTGCTGCCATCACGCGTTGTTTGCGTTCAATGGGTATTACTGTGGTGTCGGAAAAGAAAGTGAACAAATAGGTCCGTATCGGAACTAAAAATTGCAATAAATTTCGCGGATTTGGGTTTTGAGTTCTTTTTTTTCCAAAATAGGTCAGTACAATTGACTTTTCATCTGAAATACCATCCCGTAAAGAGTTCCGACCAAGCCAATTCATGGAGTCTGACCCGTGGCCAAGCAACCGATGCTGAAATTTGTGCAGATCGACCGCGTCATGCCGGAAAAGCGTGCCGCTAATGACCGCAAAGAAGACTTTGACGAGATCTATGCAGAGTTCGCAGCTGAAAAAGCTGCTGAGCAGGCCAGCCGGTGCAGCCAGTGTGGTGTGCCATACTGTCAGTCGCACTGCCCGCTGCACAACAACATCCCGGATTGGCTGAATCTGACAGCAACCGGGCGTTTGGAAGAGGCCTATCAGACCAGCCAGGCCACCAATACCTTCCCCGAAATCTGCGGCCGCATCTGCCCGCAGGACCGCTTGTGTGAAGGCAATTGCGTGATCGAACAGTCAGGCCATGGCACGGTCACCATCGGAACGATCGAGAAGTACATTACCGATACCGCGTGGGATAAGGGCTGGGTTCAACCCGCAGCTCCCAATAGCGAGCGATCTGAAAGCGTCGGCATCATTGGTGGAGGACCCGGCGGTCTGGCGGCAGCTGACATGCTGCGCCGTGCAGGAATTCAGGTAACGGTTTATGACCGCTATGACCGCGCGGGCGGTCTGCTGATGTATGGCATCCCCGGTTTCAAGCTTGAGAAAGACATCGTGCAGCGCCGGAACGATTTGCTCGCTGACGGCGGAGTTGAGTTCGTGTTGAACTGCGATGTGGATGCTGCGAAGTTCGAAGAAATCCGCGCCAAGCACGACGCGGTTATCATCGCAACCGGCGTATACAAATCCCGCGATCTGACCATGCCAGGCAGCGGTCTGGCCGGAATCGAAAAAGCCATCGACTTCCTGACCGCTTCGAACCGCAAAAGCTTTGGTGACGCGGTTGAGGATTTCGACAACGGCCGCCTGAATGCCGAAGGCAAAAAAGTGGTTGTCATCGGTGGTGGCGACACTGCGATGGACTGTGTACGGACCTCGATCCGTCAGGGTGCTACCTCGGTCAAATGTCTGTATCGCCGTGACAAGGCCAACATGCCTGGCTCGCAGCGTGAAACACAGAATGCCGAGGAAGAAGGCGTTGTGTTTGAGTGGCTCAGCGCACCCAAGGGCTTTACCGGTGATGAAAAAGTGTCCGGTGTGATGGTGCAGAAGATGCGCCTGGGTCAGCCCGACGCGTCGGGTCGCCAGGCACCCGAAGTGATCGAAGGTGCAGATTATGTCGAAGAGGCCGATCTGGTGATCAAGGCACTGGGTTTCGAACCCGAAGACCTGCCTGCGTTGTTCGGTCAGCCCGACCTGCCAGTCACTCGGTGGGGCACCGTCAAAGCCGCGTTCCAAACCGGTGAGACCGAGATGGACGGCGTCTATGCAATCGGTGACATCGTACGCGGTGCCTCTCTGGTGGTGTGGGCGATCCGTGACGGGCGCGATTGCGCAGATGCAATTATCGACCGGTTCAACAGCAAGGCTGCCGTAGCAGCTGAATAATCTTCAACCCAGCATGGCGACACAGCCATGAGCCCAGCGACAGGAGGGATGTCATGCCCGAATTGCAAGGCCAGTGTATGTGCGGCGCGGTTACCGTAACCGCCACCCCTGCGCGCGATGCGCTGGGTGCATGTCATTGCGACATGTGCCGCCGCTGGAGCAGCAGCGCATTCGTCAGCTTTCCGGCCGAGCCGGGCTATGCCGCGCTGGGACCGGTTCGGACATACACATCGTCAGACTGGGCGGAACGTGCCTTTTGCGAGGAATGCGGATCCGCGCTCTGGTACCGCATCACCCTGCCGGGCGAAATGCATGGGCAGACCCAGATGGCTGCCGGACTGTTCGACAATGCCGCAAACAGCGAGATCAAGCTGGAGCTTTACATCGACAAGAAGCCAGAAGGTTACACTTTTGAAGGTGAACGCCGCCAGATGACCGAAGCCGAAGTGATCGCTGCCTATTCCCCTGAATCGGAGGGCAACGCATGAGCGCACGCGCAGGTCAATGCATGTGCGGTGAGGTCCGGTTCACGGCACAGAACGTGCCTCAGGAATTCGGCACCTGCCACTGCAAGATGTGCCAGCGGTGGCTTGGGTCAGCGTTTCTGGGTGTTACCATCGCCGAAAAAAACCTGAGCTGGCAAGGTGAGGATAACATCGCGACGCTGCAAAGCTCGGGCTGGGCGGAACGGGCCTGGTGCAGCAAATGTGGCACCGGGCTTTGGTACCGGGTGACCGCTGATGGCCCTCTCAATGGCAATTACGAGATACCGATCGGCATTTTTGACGATGCTGAAGGATTCAAGATGACGCGCGAGATCTTTATCGACCGCAAACCGGATGCGTTCGCCTTTCAGGGTGAACATGAACTGCTGACCGAAGCGCAAGTATTTGCGCTGTACGGGCCGACCACGGAAGGAGCCTGACCATGAGCGTATATGACGAAAACTGGGTCAAAAACGAAGAAACCAAGCGCAAATGGATGGCCGAAAATGGTCTCTATTCTGAGGAAGAAGAGCATTCTTCCTGTGGTGTTGGCCTTGTTGTTTCCATTGACGGAAAGAAAAGCCGCAAGGTCGTGGATGCGGGCATCGATGCCCTTAAGGCGATCTGGCACCGTGGCGCGGTGGACGCGGATGGCAAGACCGGCGATGGCGCTGGCATCCACGTGCAGATTCCGGTTCCGTTCTTCTATGATCAGATCCGTCGTACCGGCCATGAACCGAAACTGGACGAGCTGATTGCGGTTGGTCAGGTCTTCCTGCCCCGCACTGATTTTGGCGCGCAGGAAAGCTGCCGAACCATCGTGGAAACCGAAGTTCTGCGTATGGGCTATTACATCTATGGCTGGCGTCATGTGCCAGTTGATGTGACCTGTCTGGGCGAAAAAGCCAACGCCACCCGACCAGAGATCGAGCAAATTCTGATCTCGAACTCGAAAGGTGTGGATGAGGATACGTTCGAGCGTGAACTTTATGTGATCCGTCGTCGCATCGAAAAGGCGGCAATGGCCGCGGGTATCTCGGGCTTGTACCTGGCCTCGCTCAGCTGCCGATCAATCATCTATAAGGGCATGATGCTGGCCGAGCAGGTCGCGGTCTTCTACCCCGATCTGATGGACGAACGATTCGAATCCGCCTTTGCGATCTACCACCAGCGTTATTCAACCAACACCTTCCCGCAGTGGTGGCTGGCGCAACCTTTCCGCATGCTAGCCCATAACGGCGAGATCAACACGCTGAAGGGCAACGTCAACTGGATGAAAAGCCATGAGATCCGCATGGCATCAGCCACCTTTGGCGACTATGCCGAAGATATCAAACCTATCATCGCAGGGGGGTCGTCGGATTCGGCCGCATTAGACTCGGTTTTCGAAGTTCTTGTGCGCGCGGGTCGTTCGGCCCCGATGGCAAAAACCATGCTGGTGCCGGAAAGCTGGTCCAAGCAGGCAGTGGAACTGCCGCAGGCATGGCGCGACATGTATTCCTACTGCAACTCAGTGATGGAGCCGTGGGACGGTCCGGCCGCACTGGCCATGACTGACGGTCGCTGGGTTTGTGCCGGTCTGGACCGCAATGGTCTGCGCCCCATGCGTTATGTGGTGACAGGCGACGGTCTTGTGATTGCGGGATCCGAGGCCGGCATGGTGCCGATTGACGAGGCAACCGTGACCGAAAAGGGCGCGCTTGGCCCGGGACAGATGCTGGCCGTCGACATGAAGAAGGGCAAACTGTTCCGCGACACGCAGATCAAGAACAAACTGGCCGCTGCACTGCCGTTTGGCGAGTGGGTCGGAAAGATCAATGATCTGGACGAAGCGTTGGCAGGTGTGACCGAAAAGCCGATGTTCTCGGGTGAAGACCTGCGCAAGCGCCAGATCGCAGCAGGCTATTCGGTCGAGGAGCTGGAGCAAATTCTGGCGCCCATGGCCGAAGACGGCAAAGAGGCGCTGGCATCCATGGGCGACGATACGCCCTCAGCGGTTCTGTCCAAGCAATACCGCCCGCTCAGCCATTTTTTCCGGCAGAACTTTAGCCAGGTCACCAACCCGCCGATCGACAGTTTGCGCGAGTACCGCGTCATGTCGCTGAAAACACGGTTCGGGAACCTGAAGAACGTATTGGACGAGGACAGTAGCCAGACCGAGATCATTGTTCTGGAAAGCCCCTTTGTCGGCAACGCGCAATGGGATGAACTGGTTGGGCACCTCAATGCTCCGCTGGCTGAGATTGATTGTAGCTTTGAGCCCGGTCAGGGTGCGCTGAGCGCTGCTTTGGCCCGTGTTAGAGCTGAAGCTGAGGAAGCGGTTCGTTCGGGCGCCGGGCACCTGGTTCTGTCCGACATGAACTCTGGTGAAGGTCGTGTGGCGATGCCGATGATCCTTGCCACCAGCGCAGTGCACTCGCACCTGACCCGTCAGGGCCTACGGACTTTCTGCTCGCTGAACGTTCGCTCAGCAGAATGTGTCGATCCGCATTACTTTGCGGTTCTGATCGGCTGTGGCGCGACTGTTGTGAACGCCTATCTGGCCGAAGATTCGCTGGCCGACCGCATTGATCGTGGTCTGCTGGACGGCACCCTGACTGAAAACGTTGCGCGCTATCGCGAAGCCATCGACCAGGGTCTGCTAAAAATCATGGCCAAGATGGGTATTTCGGTGATCTCATCTTATCGCGGAGGTCTGAATTTCGAAGCCGTTGGTCTCAGCCGCGCGATGGTGGCCGAGTACTTCCCGGGTATGACCAGCCGAATTTCCGGCATCGGTGTCACGGGCATTCAGACCAAAGTCGAAGAAATCCATGCCAAAGCGTGGGACAGCGGTCTGGATGTTCTGCCCATCGGTGGTTTCTACAAAGCGCGTAAATCGGGTGAGACCCACGCGTGGGAAGCAACCTCGATGCACATGATGCAAATGGCCTGTAACCGCGCCTCATATGAGCTGTGGAAGCAATACTCGGCCAAGATGCAATCGAACCCGCCGATCCACCTGCGCGACCTGATGGATTTCAAACCGCTGGGCAAGCCGGTGCCGATTGAAGAGGTCGAGTCGATCACTTCGATCCGCAAACGGTTCGTGACGCCGGGTATGTCGCTGGGCGCGCTGAGCCCTGAGGCGCACAAAACGCTGAACGTGGCGATGAACCGGATCGGTGCCAAGTCCGACTCGGGCGAGGGTGGCGAAGATCCGGCGCATTTCGTACCGGAGCCCAATGGTGACAACCCGTCGGCCAAGATCAAACAAGTTGCTTCGGGTCGGTTTGGTGTAACCGCCGAATACCTGAATCAGTGTGAAGAACTGGAGATCAAGGTCGCCCAAGGCGCGAAACCCGGTGAGGGTGGTCAGCTTCCAGGCATGAAGGTCACCGACCTGATTGCGCGTCTGCGGCATTCGACCAAGGGCGTGACGCTGATTTCGCCGCCGCCGCACCACGATATCTACTCGATCGAAGACCTGGCGCAGCTGATCTATGACCTGAAGCAGATCAACCCGCGCTGCAAGGTGACGGTCAAACTGGTGGCGTCTTCGGGTGTTGGCACGATTGCTGCCGGTGTGGCCAAGGCGAAAGCGGACGTTATCCTTATTTCGGGTCACAATGGCGGCACCGGGGCGTCGCCCGCTACGTCCATCAAATACGCCGGTTTGCCGTGGGAAATGGGCCTGACCGAAGCACATCAGGTCCTCGCGATGAACAACCTGCGGGATCGCATCACGCTGCGGACCGATGGTGGGCTTCGCACAGGTCGAGACATCGTCATGGCTGCGATGATGGGGGCCGAGGAATACGGCATCGGAACCGCCGCCCTGATCGCAATGGGTTGCATCATGGTGCGTCAGTGCCAGTCCAACACCTGTCCGGTTGGCGTGTGTACGCAGGATGAATCCCTGCGTGCCAAATTCACCGGCAACGCAGACAAGGTTGTAAACCTGATCACCTTCTACGCACAGGAAGTGCGGGAGGTTCTGGCCAGCCTCGGTGCGCGTTCGGTGGATGAGATCATCGGTCGGGCGGATTTGCTGGCGCAGGTCAGCCGTGGTTCGGCGCATCTGGACGATCTGGACCTCAACCCCCTGCTGATCACGGTCGATGGTGCGCACAACATCGTCTACAACCGCGACAAGGATCGGAATGCGGTGCCGGATACTCTGGATGCCGAGATTGTTCGCGACGCGGCACGGTTCCTGAAAGACGGCGAAAAGATGCAGCTGTCCTATGCGATCCAAAACACGCATCGCACCGTGGGCACTCGCGTTTCCAGCCACATCGTGCAGAATTTTGGTATGCGGAACACCTTCCAGGACGATCATCTGCACGTGAAACTGCAGGGTTCGGCCGGTCAGTCTCTGGGAGCCTTTGCAGCTCCGGGCCTGAAGCTCGAGGTGTCGGGCGATGCCAATGACTATGTCGGCAAAGGCCTGTCCGGTGGCACCATTGTGGTGCGACCGCCGCAGGTCAGCCCGCTCAAGGCGGATGACAACACCATTATCGGCAATACGGTGCTGTATGGTGCCACCGATGGTCACTTGTTTGCTGCTGGCCGTGCGGGTGAACGTTTCGCCGTCAGAAACTCGGGTGCCAAGGTGGTGATCGAGGGCTGTGGCTCGAACGGGTGTGAATACATGACTGGTGGCGTTGCGGTGATCCTTGGTGATATCGGCGCGAACTTTGGTGCGGGGATGACGGGGGGCATGGCCTACCTTTACGACCCGGAAGGCAAGGCAGAGCTGCTGATGAACCTGGAGACCCTGGTCACCTGCCCGGTCACTGTTGATCACTGGGAAGATCAGCTGAAATCTTTGATCGAGCGTCATGTTGCAGAAACCAACAGCCGCAAGGCCATTGATATTCTGCAGCATTGGGAGGTTGAAAAGACCAACTTCCTGCAGGTTTGTCCCAAAGAGATGCTGAACAAGCTGGCTCACCCGCTTAGCCTGGAGGCGACGGCTGTTCCGGCAGAATAGGTTTACGAACAGTTGAAAATCAGAGCCCCGCGTGTCGCTTGCGACGTGCGGGGTTTTGCTGTTTGGCAACAATTTCACCTGATTCATTGCGTATTTGCAGAAAAAACGCCTAGCATTGGTCAAAGTTTCTTCAGGAATTGACACAATACTGAGGCTTGGTTTGGTACGCGTAGTGGAGCAGTTCGATGCCAACAACTTACTTTGATCAGTTCTTTGCAATGGACCCGGCGAACCCGCCCCCCGCAGGAACTTTGCTGACCGTTGAGAACTACAATCTTGTCGATCAAAACGACGATGGTGAGATTGAGGCTCCTGGCGGCGACACAGTAAACGGTCAGGATGTAACCTCTTCGTGGCCCGGCGATACAGTTGTTATAAACGTCCCCGGAACTGGCCCGGTGACATATACCGGCATCACGTTCTACCTGGCTGACGGGACGCGGGTATTTACCCCAACCGACGGCAAGGTCCTTGAAGAAGGGACGCTTGTTTCAACTACATTCGTAAATACGCAAGGACCGTTGAATGTACCCGGCCAGCTTGGTCCACCATGTTTTACACCGGGCACCATGATCGAAACGCCTGATGGACCACGCGCAGTTGAAGATCTGAAGCCGGGTGATCTGGTAAATACTATGGACAATGGTCCACAACCCTTGCTCTGGGTTGGTCGTACCACGGTGGCCGCCACCGGGGACACTGCGCCGATCCGATTTGAGGCCGGTGTTTTGGAGTTGGATCGCGAGACCCTGGTGTCACCCCAACATCGGATGCTGATTGCTGACTGGCGGGCACCATATCTGTTTGGACATACAGAGGTTCTGATCGCAGCACATTCTCTGGTTAACGGCGATACCGTAACGCGGGTCGAAGGTGGAGAAATAGATTACATCCACCTTTTGTTCGGTCAGCATGAAATTGTGACAGCAAACGGTGCAAAAAGCGAAAGCTACTATCCCGGACATGCAGTCTCGCAATCCGAACGCGAGACACAGGCTGAAATTCTGGCATTGTTTCCTGAGCTTACCAGCCGCGAGCTGCATGCTCAGAAGACCGTGCGCCCGGTGGTTCGCCCGCGCGATGGTCGGCTCATCGCGATATAGACCGTTTCAAATAACGGTTGCGCAGCGTATAGCGAGGTATGGCAAAGCAAGCAGTCCGCAAATCAGGCGGTAAGAAAAACAAGGCAACCAAAGCCAAAAATCAGCCCTCACTCTTCGCCCGGATCAGGCGATGGGCGATACGGGGTGCCTTGGGGTTGGCTGCGTTCTTTGTAGCCCTTGTTCTGATTTATTCGGTTGTGAACCCACCGGTCACCCACACAATCTGGTCTGAATGGCGCCGGTTGGGACGTGTTGACCGGGAATGGGTTCCGATTGAAGAGATTTCGCCCATTATGGCGCGCTCAGCCGTGGCTGCAGAAGACGCGAATTTCTGCCTTCATTGGGGATTTGATGTCGAAGCGATCCGCGATGCGCTTGAGGATGGTGGATCACGTGGCGCATCAACCATCACCCAGCAGGTGGTCAAGAACGTCTTCCTTTGGCAGGGCCGCAGCTGGGTCCGCAAGGCGCTGGAAACGTCGATGACACCTGTTGTCGAGATCTTCTGGAGCAAGCAGAGGATTCTTGAGGTTTATCTGAACGTCGCTGAGACCGGACAAGGGGTCTTTGGGGTCGAAGCGGCTGCACAACGTTACTACGGTGTCAGCGCCGCCAAGCTGTCGCCGGTACAGGCTGCCCGACTGGCGGCAATCCTGCCCTCTCCCCGCAACAGGTCGGTTACAGACCCTTCGGTTCGGACACGTCGCCGGGCGGCTTCGATCCTTGATGGGGCGGCTACCATCCGCGCAGATGGTCGCGCAGATTGTTTCGAGGATTGAAACCACTACCCTGCCAAGGCTAAAGCTTGGAAGTATTCACTGGTTCGATTGGAAGTCCATGGCGCGTTTGTTTCACGTTCCCCTGTCCCCCTACTGTCGCAAGGTCCGTCTGTCGCTGGCGGAAAAGAAGATCGAAGTCGAACTGGTCGAAGAACGATATTGGGAACAGGATCCAGATTTTCTTCGGCGTAATCCAGCGGGCAAGGTACCAGTGCTACGGCTGGACGGATTGGTGTTGGCCGAAAGCGCTGCGATCTGTGAATACATCGAAGAAACCCGCCCTGAACCGCCTCTGATGCCCAAAAAGCCCGAGGCCCGTTACGAAGTCCGGCGAATTGTTGGCTGGTTCGATGACAAGTTTCACCACGAAGTGACTTCGAAACTTCTTTATGAGCGCGTGAACAAGAAGGTGACAGGTCAGGGGTATCCGGACAGTAAAAACGTCAAGGAAGGTGCGCGGGCGATCAAGTATCACCTGGACTACATGACCTGGTTGCTGGATCACCGCCGCTGGCTGGCGGGGGATCAGATGACATTGGCTGATTTTGCCGCTGCTGCGCATTTGTCAGCTTTGGACTACATCTCGGACGTGGACTGGAACCGCAGTCAGGTGGTCAAGGATTGGTATGCAAAGATCAAATCCAGACCGGCCTTCCGCTCGATCCTTGCGGATCAGGTCCCGGGTTTCCGGCCACCAGCCCATTACGCCGATCTGGATTTCTGATATCCAGAACAAGGGGTGGGACGCATCCAACCCCAAAGGCTCAGGGAACGGCTCGGCTCAATAACGATGACTCAAACACTCAAAGAGCGGTTGATATCGCAAGCTCTTTCCGAAGGGTTTGTATCCTGTCGCATCTGCCGACCGTGGGACATTCCCGAAGTTCCGGCTCGGCTGGATGCCTTTCTGCAAGCCGGATATCACGGTCAGATGGCTTGGATGGCCGAACGGACTCAATGGCGGGGCGATCCGTCCGCTTTGTGGCCCGAGGCTCGCTCGGTCATCATGCTGGCCGAAAGCTACACGCCCGATCATGATCCGACCGAAGTTCTGAACCACCCGGACCGGGGTGCGATCTCGGTTTACGCCCAGAACAAGGATTACCACGATCTCGTCAAGAAACGGCTAAAACGCCTTGCACGCTGGCTGATTGCCGAGGCCGGCGGAGAGGTGAAGGTATTTGTCGATACAGCGCCGGTTCCTGAAAAGGCGCTGGGCCATGCAGCCGGGCTTGGATGGCAAGGCAAGCACACCAATCTGGTCAGTCGGGATTGGGGTAATTGGTCCTTCATAGGGTCTGTTTTTACCACCATTGAGCTACCGGCTGACCCAGCCGAAGTGGACCATTGCGGATCCTGCCGAGCCTGTCTGGACAGCTGTCCGACCGATGCGTTTCCCGCCCCCTATCAACTGGATGCACGTCGCTGCATTTCGTACCTGACGATTGAACACAAAGGGCCTGTAGACGAAGAGCTGCGCCAGAAACTGGGCAACCGCATCTACGGCTGCGATGATTGCCTGGCGGCCTGCCCCTGGAACAAGTTTGCTGTGGCAGCAAGCGACATACGCTATGCGGCGCGCGAGGACCTCAAGGCACCAAAGCTGGCCGAGCTTGTTGCGTTGAACGATGCGGGTTTCCGTCAGAAATTCTCTGGCTCACCGATCAAGCGGATTGGTCGTGATCGCTTTGTGCGCAATGTCCTCTATGCCATCGGAAACTCTGGCACCGCTTCGCTGCGGTCTGCAGCACAGGCATTGATTCATGATCCGGATGCCACCGTCGCTGATGCGGCGCGATGGGCGGTGAAACGATTGTCATAAGTGCCGCAAACAGGCTGGACGCGTCGTTTCAATTCGCTACACCCGTCACCAGCGAACAATAAGGAGGACCCGATGGCCTTGGCTTTGGGTGTCGATACGGGCGGAACCTATACTGATGCGGTATTGATCCGGGATGAGAAAGAGGTCATCGCCTCGGCCAAATCCCTGACCACTCGCGCAGATTTGGCGATTGGTGTGGGCAAGGCAATCTCGGCCGTTCTGGACGAGGCGCAGGTGTCACCGGATCAGATCTCACTTGCCTCGTTGTCGACAACGCTTGCCACCAACGCGCTGGTTGAAGGGCAAGGTGGCCGTGTCGCTCTGATCTATATCGGCTTTCGGGAAAGCGATCTGGAAAAGCATGGGTTGAAGGATGCCCTGAAGGGTGACCCTGCGTTGGTGATTTCGGGCGGCCACAGCCATGCCGGAGGCGAGGTTGCACCGCTGGACATCCAAGCGCTTGAGGCATTTCTAGACTCTCACAAAGGCATTTCGGGCTTTGCGGTCGCAGCACAATTCGCCACGCGTAACCCGGCACATGAGTTAAAGGCAGCGCAGACCATTACCGAAAAGACGGGCGCCCCTGTCACCTGCTCACATCAGTTGTCAGCCAAGCTGAACGGTCCGAAACGGGCAGTAACAGCAGTGCTGAACGCCCGTTTGATCGGGATGATAGACCGGTTGATCGGACGTGCTCAGGACCGATTGCGCGAACTCGACATCCACGCCCCAATGATGGTCGTGCGTGGTGATGGTGCCTTGATGAGCGCAGAGCAGGCCCGTGAACGGCCGATCGAAACAATCCTCAGCGGACCTGCTGCCTCGATCGTGGGTGCACGCTGGTTAACCGGGGCCGAAAACGCTTTGGTCTCGGATATAGGCGGCACGACGACGGATGTGGCGTTGATCCGCGATGGCAAGCCAGCGATCGATCCAGCCGGTGCGCAAGTTGGTGGATTCCGAACCATGGTCGAAGCCGTTGCAATGCGAACCCATGGTCTGGGTGGGGACAGCCAGGTGCATGTCGTGACCGAAGGCCTGGGCGGCGGTGTGTTTCTTGGACCAAGACGTGTCTTGCCAGTTTCACTGATCGCAGCAGAAGCGCCAGAAATCGTCCATGCGGTTCTGGATGAACAACTACGGGCCACGACGGTCGGAGAGCATGACACACGTTTTGCCCGCCGCGTGCCGGGTATCCGCGCGGATGGTGTTGGTGAACGCGAAGAGGTTCTGCTGGATCGGCTTGGCGACACCGTATTACCCCTGTCTTCACTGCTGCGAACCCGGATGGAAAACGGTGCGCTGAACCGTCTGGTGGACCGCGGCGTTGTGCAGGTATCTGGCATTACTCCATCAGATGCCAGCCATGTACTTGGCAGGCTTACGGATTGGGACGGCGAGGCTGCCTGTAAAGCGTTGGAGCTGATCGCGCGCAGGCGGGTTGGGTCTGGTGACCTGTTGGCAAAATCCCCCGAGGCGCTTGCCCAGATGATCATTGATCAACTGACGGAACAGACAGCTTTGACCTTGTTAGAGACTGCATTTGCAGAAGAGACCGATGGATTGGGCCTACCAGCACAAGACTTGGCGCGGCATGTTCTGACGCAGCGCGGATTGTCTCGACACCGGGGTCTGATGGCTCTGGATGCCGCGCTGAATGTGGATGTGGTCGGGCTGGGCGCTTCGGCCCCCAGCTATTATCCGGCGGTTGGTGAGCGGCTACATTGCGCGATGGTCCTGCCAGAACATGCCGGCGTCGCCAATGCCATTGGTGCAGTGGTTGGTCGCCTTACATTGCGGCGTGCCGGTACGGTGACGTCACCTTCCGAAGGGCTCTTTCGCGTGCATCTCGAGGATGGGCCACAGGATTTCTCAGAACCGGATGCGGCGCTGGGCCTGTTGGAATCGGTTCTACGGGACGAAACCGAAAAATCAGTACGCGAGGCCGGAGCAGAAGATATCCGAGTGATTATAGATCGCGATATTCGCACTGCGCAGGTCGAAGGCAGGGACGTGTTTGTCGAGGCGCTTGTGACCGTCGAGGCCAGCGGCCGACCTAGGGTTGCCGTGGGCTAGCCTCCTCCGCGAACGGAGGAGGCGGGTTTACTATTCTGCGGCGTCGGTGCGCTTTGGCAGCACCCAGTCCTGACGCGGGAAGTGGCAGGTATACCCGTTTGGGATACGCTCCAGGTAGTCCTGATGCTCGGGCTCGGCTTCCCAGAAGTCACTCACAGGTTCCACCTCGGTCACGACCTTACCCGGCCAAATTCCGCTGGCATCCACATCGGCGATTGTGTCCACTGCGACCTGTTTCTGCGCCTCATCGACGTGGTAGATGGCAGAGCGATAGCTCATCCCGACGTCGTTGCCTTGGCGGTTCACTGTGGTCGGGTCGTGAATCTGAAAGAAGAACTCCAGCAACTCGCGATAGGTGATCCTGGTAGGATCAAACCAGATCTCAATCCCTTCTGCGTGGGTACCATGGTTGCGATAGGTTGCGTTTGGTACGTCTCCGCCAGTGTATCCGACACGAGTGCGAGAAACGCCGGGCAACTTGCGGATCAGATCCTGCATGCCCCAGAAACAGCCCCCGGCAAGAACAGCGCGTTGTTCGGTCATTGGATTTCCTCCACATGGATCAGGAATTCGCCGTAACCTTCGGTTTCCATATCGTCACGATGGATAAACCGAAGCGCGGCAGAGTTTATGCAATAGCGCAGCCCGCCATGCTCGCGCGGACCGTCCGGAAACACATGGCCCAGATGGCTGTCGCCATGTTTCGAACGTACCTCGGTGCGGATCATGCCCAGGGTGCGATCTTCGAGCTCTTCGACATGCTCGTGGATGATGGGCTTGGTAAAACTAGGCCAGCCACAGCCGGATTCGTATTTATGGGTCGAGGCAAACAGCGGCTCACCCGAGACGATATCGACATAGATACCCGGCTCTTTGTTGTTCAGGTGTTTTCCAGTACCCGGCCGTTCGGTACCGCTGCGCTGAGTCACGTGAAACTCTTCGGGAGAGAGGGCGGCGATGGCCTCGGGGTCTTTGGTGTAACGAGTCATGGCTCCTCCGGTGTTGTCTTTCGTGATGCACTATTTGGGCACATCATAGAGGAAATCAAAGCCATATTTCAGATGCCTCGCGCGCTCGTGCGTTGGATCAGGCAGTTTTAACCTCGGGTTGGCGCGACAACTGCACGGCCAGAATACCAATTGTCGTCACAAGCACACCGATCACATCAAGCGCACCAAGCCTTTCACCCAACAAGATGGCGGCAATGGCGACGCCAAACACAGGATTTAGAAAATGGAATGTCGCGGCCCGGGTGGCACCGATGCGGTTCAGAAGCAAGAACCAGATCAATGTCGCCAGCAGGCCGGGGAACAGGGTTGTATAGGTGAAAGCCAGCGCAAAGGGCACGGTCAGATGAATATAGATGGTTTCAAACAGCGGTGCAGCGACGAAGAGAATAGCTGAACCCACAAGCATCTGCAGTCCGACAACCATCATGAAGTTGCCCCCCGAGGTGGCACCCCGAACCGCCAGCGTTGCCAGCGTGAGCGCCAAAGCACCCAAACCGCAGAGCATGACACCGAACATATCAATGCCAGCGCTGATCCGGCTGCTCATGATCAGGGCGACACCGGCAAAGCCGGCGAGCAGGCCGATGACGCCCAAGGGACGGAGTTTTTCGCCAAACAACAGCCATCCTGCCAAAGCGACCAGCAATGGCATAGTCGACGCTATAATGGCGGCGACCGATGCCTCGACCGTTTGCATCGCATAAAAATTCAGACCCAAATAAAGGGCATTCTGGCAAATTCCGAATAGGAAGGTAGCGTACCACTGAGATCTGGTGAGCCTCCAGCTCTGCCCCATTGCCCTGGCAATCGTGACGCCGATCACACCGGAAATCAGAAATCGAAGTGCCAACGAAAACAGAGGCGAGGCATCGGAAACTATGATCCGTGCCGATGTAAAAGCGGATGACCAGATGAAGGCAAATATCAGCCCCATGGCTATGGCGCGCAGGTCCATCACGATCCCCTTTTCAAATCGGCAGGACTGTTTCCGATTTTGTAAAAAGCTTCAAGCGCGAGGTCATCACTTCGTCAAAAAAGACACATGCGCCATACAAGAAAGTCATTACGCATGTTTTTATTGATTGACCGGCCAATTAAAGATATCCGCTGCCCGATCTGACACATCAAGGGAGGTTTGTCGGTGCTTCTGGAATACATCCTGTCTTTTGGCGTCCTGTTGGCATTGGGCCTGGTCGCTTTCTTCGTCGTGAAATGGTGGAATCTTCGCTGCGTTGGTGTAACGCCTGTCCATCTGTTCACATTCATTGCGATCCTGTTCACATCCGGCTTGGACGTTGGCCTGATCATGTTCCCGCTGACCGAGTTCGGCGGCTATGCCGAAGAACCGGCTTACGCATTCGCCAACCCCTTGGCGATCGAGTTCGGTTTCTGGGGCTTTTTGATCTGGGCGTTCTACTTCCTGACCGCGTTCTACTTCTGCGTCATCGAACCACGTGTGAAGTTCTTTGAGATCCCGCTGGTCAAGCTGATCAACAACGTAGTGATCATCGGCACCTGTGCCTTTACCGCCAGCCTGTTCCTGATCTACCTGCCCGGCTACCTGCCCGAGGTCGGAGACGGTGAATCCGTTGTCACCACATTCTACATCATCGTGTTCGTGGTTATCTTGGCGGCGGCTTATTCGTCGACAGATCTGAAATACGTGCGCATCCTGTCGGTGGGCTCCACCTTCCTGTTCCTTGCTCTGATTCTGGGCATGTGGGCTGCAGCTGGTATGGGTCTGACCGGATTTGCAGAAACGGGCAGCAATATCAGCGCGTACTTCGCAAACCTGCACAAGTTTGTCCTGCCGCTGACTGACTATCATGCCTTCTATCTGTTCTGGTGGTTTGCATGGTCGATCATGATTGGCCAGTTCACCTCGCGTTTTGTCGGCGGCCTGAAAACATGGCAACTGCTGGCCGCGCTGTTGATCTTCCCATCGATCCCGCTGGCGATCTGGTTCACCGTTCTCTATTACTATCACCTGAACGGCATCAGCACTGCAGGCATCACCAACATCGCGATGGTGATCGTGGGCGTGACCTTTGTGATCAACTCGCTGGACTCGCTTATCCGCCTGTACACCGACAACCTGAACATGACAGTCGAACGGTTCGGCAAGGCGGCATATGTCGCAGGAAACGTTGTCCTGCTGTTTGTCCTGACCCTGTTGTTCCAGAGCCAGTGGCTGCAAATCCAGTGGATCGGCGCGGTTGTGGTTGGCCTGTATCTGGCCTGCGTTGTCTACATCCTGATTGCCAAGCGCAAAGAGGTGCTGAGCATCGACTCCATGCCCGAAGGGCGCGATCTGGATTTCCACAAGGTTGAAACGGTTCACTAAGCCGGAGACCAAAACACCACAGGCACCTTCTGCCTTGGACAAATCAAACCCCGCAGCGCGTTCTGCGGGGTTTTTTTTAGGCCTTGGGCAAGACACCGTGCAAAATTCAGATATTGTGATGGGAATTACTCTTTTGAAATCGAATACCATTGCCACCCAACTGTCTGAGGAAACTCGATTATGAAAGATATCGATCGCCGGCGATTTGTGAGAACTGGATTAGCTTCTGCTGCAGCACTGACACCATTGAGACATGCTTTGGCAGAAACTGGGTCACTGCAGGATATTGGTGGATCAATTGTCTCAGCACCTCAGGCGACGATCTACACTGCCCGCGAAATCATCACGCTCAATGATGCACGGCCAACCGCCGAGGCGGTTGCAGTGGTTGGCGACAGAATCCTCTGGGCCGGAACGCTGGAAGATGTGCAGCGTGTTTTGGGCGATCAGCCCTACGAAATCGATACGACTTTTGCCGATCACGTAATCGTACCCGGCTTTATCGCCCAGCATGACCATCCTGTGCTTGCCGCGCTTACGATGTCATCTGAAATCCTGGCAATCGAGGATTGGGTCCTGCCGAGCGGAACTGTTCCTCGCGTTAAAGACAAGCAAGACTTCATGACACGCCTGGCCAAGGCCGAAGCCGAGAAGTCAGATCCGGATGAACCTCTGCTCAGCTGGGGTTATCACCCCGCCTTCTATGGCCCATTAACACGTGCCGATCTCGACACAATCAGCAAAACACGACCAATTCTTGTTTGGGCGCGCTCATGTCACGAGATGGTACTGAACTCGGCGGCAATGGAACGTGGCGGTGTTACCCGGGACAAGTTCGAAACGTTCAGCCCGTCGGCAAAAGAGCAAAGCAATTTTGAAGAGGCGCGGTTTTGGGAACAGGGTCTGTTCGGAGTTTTGCCTAACATCGCGAATATGGTCGCAACCCCCGAACGCCTGCGTTCCGGTCTGGAAATCACGCGCGACTATATGCACGCCAAAGGCATTACCTTCGGCAATGAGCCGGGTGGGATTCTGTCTAAACCGGTACAGGATGGCGTTAACGAAGTTTTCTCGAACCCGGATATGCCATTTCGCTGGTCATTTATCGTGGATGCAAAGTCGATGGTCGCGACCTACTCGGATGATGTGCAAGTCATTGCTGAAACCGAAAAGCTGGCCTCTTGGTATGGTGGCATGACAAGTCTTGCGCCAAAGCAGGCAAAGCTTTTTGCAGATGGCGCAATTTATTCGCTGCTGATGCAGGTACGTGATCCTTATCTGGATGATCATGATGGCGAATGGATGATGGACCGCGATCTGTTTGAGCGTGCATTCCGCGTTTACTGGGATGCAGGATATCAAATCCATATTCACGTCAATGGCGACGCCGGGCTTGATCGGGTTCTTGATACGCTCGAGGCCAATCTGCGCCGCAACCCTCGATATGATCACCGCACCGTTCTGGTGCATTTTGCGGTCAGCGCCCCGGATCAGGTCGAGCGGATTCGCGCGCTTGGCGCTATCGTCAGTGGAAATCCCTACTATGTGACGGCTCTTGCAGATCAGTACTCGAAAGTTGGTCTTGGCCCGCAACGCGCGGATTCGATGGTTCGCCTGGGTGACTTGTCGCTCGCTGGTATCCCGTGGTCACTGCATTCAGATATGCCAATGGCACCTGCTGATCCCCTGTTTCTGATGTGGTGTGCGGTCAATCGGATAACTTCTTCCGGTCGTACCGCTGGCACGGATCAGAGAGTACCGGCCGAGATGGCTCTTCGCGGGGTTACGATCGAGGCGGCTCAGGCCCTCAGGATGAGTGATGAGATCGGGAGCATCGAACCGGGCAAACGGGCCAACCTGACTATTCTGGATGAAAACCCCCTGAGCGTAGACCCGACATCGATCCGCGACATCAATGTCTGGGGCACAGTTATGGAAGGGCGGGTTTTACCGGTTGGTGAGGCTGAGCGAAAAGCCTCGCTTTCACCATCTCAGAATCCGAAGCCCCCGGCAGACGAAGAGATCAATCGCGCGATGCTGAATCACGCGCTTAAGGTTGTTCATACCCATCTCTAAGCGGCCTACCGGCGCCTTGGGTTCGAATGAATGAGTTCCATCAAAGAAAAAGGGCCGCGAAATCGCGACCCTTCTATTGAAGTTGTGAAGGCTGGGATTAGCCGTTCACGCTGTCCTTCAGTGCTTTTGCGATGGTCATTTTCACAACCTTGTCGGCTTCTTTGGTGAAGGTTTCACCAGTGGCCGGGTTGCGGACCTGACGCTCGGGGCGCTCACGGCAGTAGATTTTGCCGACGCCGGGCAGGGTCACTGCACCACCGGCGGAAACTTCGCGGGTGATCAGGCCGGTTACAGCCTCAAGTGCCGCGTTTGCGGATTTCTTGTCGGTTCCCATTTCCTCAGCGAGAGCAGCAACCAGCTGAGTTTTAGTCATAGGCTTTGCCATTTCTTGGTCTCCTTAACGTGCCCGATCTCTTGGGCCTCACCGCGTAACTGTAACGGGATATTGTATGTGAACACAACGAATAGTAGCGCCAAAACCCCCAAAAATATGGGGATTTCGTTGCTTTTTTGCTTCAGAGGAAGGCCGTTTCGTCGAAAGAACGCAATTTCCGGCTGTGCAGACGCTCCAGAGGCATCCCGCGGAGGTGTTCCATGGCCCGTATTCCGATCGCCAAATGGCGGCTGACCTGCGTGGTATAGAACGACGAAGCCATTCCGGGAAGCTTTAGTTCACCATGCAAAGGCTTGTCTGACACGCACAACAATGTGCCGTAAGGCACCCTGAAACGATACCCATTTGCGGCGATGGTGGCGCTTTCCATATCCAACGCGATTGCGCGCGATTGGCTAAGCCGTTGCACGGGCCCTGACTGATCCCGAAGCTCCCAGTTTCGGTTATCGACCGAAGCCACAGTGCCGGTTCGCATGATCCGCTTGAGCTCATAACCTTCAAGCTCGGTCACTTCGGCCACGGCCTGTTCAAGTGCAACCTGCACTTCGGCCAGTGGCGGGATCGGAACCCAGACCGGCAGATCATCGTCCAACACCTTGTCTTCGCGCAGATAGGCATGGGCCAGTACGAAATCGCCCAAAGCCTGCGTATTTCGCAGCCCAGCGCAGTGGCCAACCATCAGCCATGCGTGCGGACGCAGAACCGCAATATGGTCGGTTGCCGTTTTGGCGTTTGACGGACCAACACCAATATTGACGAGCGTGATGCCGGACCCATCCTCGCGCTTCAAGTGATAGGTCGGCATCTGCGGCAGTTTCAGCGGTTGTTCGATTGCAGCCTTCGGATCGCTGATCTCGACATTTCCTGTGGACACAAAGCTGGTGTAGCCGCTATCCGGATCAGCCAGCTGTTCACGCGCATAGTTTTCGAATTCCGAGACGTAGAACTGGTAGTTGGTGAACAACACATGGTTCTGGAAATGGCTTGGATCCGTGGCCGTATAATGCGCAAGGCGCGCCAGCGAATAGTCGATCCGCTGAGCGGTAAACAGCGCCAGAGGGCCGACATCGTTCTCCAGCTCATAGACGCCGTTGACGATATCATCATTGGTGGTCGTCAGATCCGGAACGTCGAAGACATCGCGCAATGTGAACCCCGCTGCACCCTGATGCGGTACAACCAGATCCGGATTGTTCGCGACTGCGAAATGTACCGGAATCGGCGTATCCGAAAGGCCGATTGTGACCGGCTGATTGTGGTTCTTAATCAGCAAAGCGATCTGTTGTGTCAGATAGGAACGGAACAAATCCGGCCGCGTCACCGTTGTCGCGTGTGTCCCCGGCTCCGAAACGTGACCAAAGCTCAGGCGACTGTCTACATGGGCATAAGACGCGGTTCTGATGCGAATTTCCGGGTAATAGGCTCTGAATCGTTCGGTCGGCGTATCTCCAGACATTGAGTCAGAGAATTTGTCGCACAAAAATTTCGTTGCCTGCTCGTACAGTTCTTCAAGCCGGGCAACAGCGGCCGACGCGTCGGTGAATTGTTCTGGTTTGGGTGCTTTTGGTTCTATTATTGTTGTCATGCAAGTGGTTCCAGAAGGTCTATCTTTTCAAAGGTGCGCACATCCACCAGGCCCAGATCGGAAATCCTCAGTTCCGGGATCACGACCAGAGCAAGCAGGGAGTGCTGCATATAGGCGTTGTTAAGCTGACAGCCGCAGGCCTCCATCGCCTCGACCATCTTTTCTGCGTTTGCGGCAACCTCGGCCGCCGGATTGTCGGACATCAGACCGGCAATCGGCAATTCGACCAATGCCAGTTCTTCACCATCTCGGAAGATGGTGATGCCACCACCCACTTCGGCCAGCCGGTTTGCGGCCAGCGCCATTTGCTCGCGGTCAGTACCCACGACAATCATGTGGTGGCTGTCATGGGCTACGGTTGACGCCATCGCCATGCGGCCCTGGTAACCAAAGCCCGAAACGAAAGCGTTCGTTACACCCCCGGTACCCCGGTGCCGTTCAACCAGCGCAATCTGGCATACATCACCTTCACCTTCTACCAGCCCACCGATGATGGGCAGTTCGGCTTTCAGCGCTTTGGTCGGGGCCTGGTTTTCCACCACACCGATTACGTTGGCCTGAACCCGGTTCGCTCCGGCCGGAGCTTCGATCTCAAAGTCTCCAGCGCTGAGCTGGTGTCCCAGATGTACAGTGTTTCGCGCCCGGTCAGGCCAGTCGTAATGGGGGCAGTCGACTGTAATCGCGCCATTTTCAGCGACAATCTGACCCCGTGCCACAACCGTCTCAATCGGCAGATTGGTCACGTCAGACGTGATGATAATGTCTGCCCTGCGCCCGGGTGTGATCGAACCGATTTCACGCTCCAGCCCGAAATGAGAGGCCGTGTTGATCGTGGCCATCTGCAGCGCAATCAAAGGATCGCAACCACAGGCGATGGCATGCCGCACGACGCGGTTCATATGCCCTTCGTTCACCAACGTGCCCGAGTGGCAATCATCCGTACACAGGATAAAGTTCCGCGGATCCAGACCTTTTTCAGTGACGGCGGTGATCTGGCTTTCCACGTCATACCAGGCCGAACCCAGCCGCATCATCGAACGCATGCCCTGACGTACACGCGCAATGGCATCGGCCTCACACGTACCCTCATGATCATCAGCGGGACCGCCAGCCACATATGCTGCAAAATCAGACCCTAAATCAGGGGAGGCGTAGTGTCCGCCTACCGTTTTTCCTGCGCGTTGCGTGGCTGCGATCTCGGCCAGCATCTTTGGATCGCCATTTATCACGCCGGGGAAATTCATCATCTCCCCCAAGCCGATAATTCCTGGCCAGTTCATCGCCTCTGATACATCTTCAGGCGTGATTTCATAGCCTGTCGTCTCCAACCCCGGGGCCGAAGGTGCACAAGACGGCATCTGAGTGAAAATATTCACCGGCTGCAACAGCGCCTCATCATGCATCATGCGTACGCCATCCAGACCCAGCACATTGGCAATCTCATGGGGATCGGTGAACATCGAGGTCGTCCCATGCGGGATCACCGCGCGGGCAAATTCAGCGGGCGTCAGCATTCCGGATTCGATATGCATGTGTGCGTCACACAAGCCCGGGATTAGATAGCGCCCGCGCGCTTCGATGATTTGGGTATCAGGACCAACGCAGTGCGAGGCGTCAGGCCCGACAAAGGCCACCCGCCCTTCGGCAATGGCAACAGAATGGCCGGGCAAGGTCTCACGGCTGTGAACATTGACCCAGATACCATCGCGAATAATCATGTCCGCAGGTTCGCGCCCGGCGGCAACGGCAATCAAACGAGGGGCGACATCGGGCCAGCTTGGGAAAGGTGTGTATTCCATGGCCCAACTTTCCCTAATGCGCAGGAAGGTTCAACCCCTGCTCTTTGCGTATCATGAAACCGTCACGAAAAGCAGCATAAGAGGGTCATATGGATATCGTCATTCACCACAACCCCGCCTGTGGCACGTCCCGTAACGTGCTGCAGATCATACGTGACGCCGGATACGATCCGGTGGTCATCGAATATCTGGAAACGGGCTGGACCCGGCCACAACTCCTGGCGTTGTTCGCAGCCGCCGGACTCACGCCCCGTCAGGCGCTTCGGACCACTAAGTCACCTGCTGAGGAACTGGGTCTGCTGGATGATAAGGTGACTGACGATCAATTGCTGGATGCCATGCTGGAACATCCGGTTCTGGTCAATCGACCAATCGTGGCATGCCGAAATGGGGTCAGGCTTTGCCGACCATCCGGCGCAGTTCTCGATCTACTCGACACATGGCCAAAGGCACCATGGCTTAAAGAGGACGGAACGACCCTGATTGATGACAAGGGAAATCACGTGCCTGAATAGCTTGCTTTGCGGTGGAGTTGCTGTTCAATCTGCTCACATGGACTTTGAAACGATAGATGCGGACAGTTTCGGGCGTGGCCTGAACGGGATCGGGCTAAACCTGCTGGTCAGGGACGTGAAGGCAGAATGCACCTTTTTAGAGACTGTTTTTGGAATGAAAAGTCATCAGGTGACGGCTGATTTTGCGATCGTCACCTATTCCGGTCAGGTCTTTCAACTGCATTCTGACGGAACCTATCATTCCAATCCGTTGCTGAGCTTGCTGCCGGAAACACCACCGCGTGGTGCAGGTATCGAAATCCGCCTGTACGATACAGATCCGGACGATGCCGTTACCCGCGCAGATCTTGCTGGCGCTACGGTACTACAGCCCCCCACAGACAAACCGCATGGCCTGCGAGAGGCATATATCCTTTGTGAAAACGGATATGCTTGGGTGCCTAGCCGCCCGAAAGATACCGAATAAGGCCGACCTGACACAGCGCGTCAGCGCTGCCACGCCCAACCAAAGGAAACGCCCGAAAGGGCATAGACGATGGGTGGAAGGACTCACTGGTTAGATCAGAGAATCTGCTTCGATCTCGCTTCGAATCCAGTTGGCAAAGGCCACCGCACCCGGTGTCTCTTCGGCCTGTGGCGAAAGCAAAAGGTAGTAGGCCTCGGGCATCACAGCACGATGCTCGAACGGGGCGATCAGTCGACCTTCGTTTATCAAACCGCGAACGATCGTGTCATGCGCCAGGCACAACCCACCCCCAACCATCGCAACAGACAGGCTGACCATATATGTGGTGGAATAGGTGATTTGCGGGTTCGGCCAGTCCAACCCCTGCTCTTCCGCCCAGTTTCCCCAATTCGACAGCAGATTCGAGCAATCAAACAACGGCTGCTGATGCAGATTCTCCAGAGTAACGGGGTAGTCTGGCGCACAGACGGGATAATAGTGATCCGTTCGTAATAACTCCGTACGCACGGTATCCGAAGGTCGCAGGGAATAGCGTATTTCGACAGCCGCCCCTTCTGCCATCTCCTGCGGCTCCCAAAGCTCGGTAAAAATATTGAGATGTACATCCGGGTGCTGGGCCCGAAAACCGGGCAAACGCGGTGCCAGCCAGTTGACGGCAAAGGTGATGTTGCTTTGCACCTGAACCGCATTTTGCCGGGCGCCGGTTACCGCCTGTGTACCCCGTACCAGGGTTCTGAAAGCGTCGCGTACGACAGGCAGATAAGTGATACCTGCCTCGGTCAGCTCCAATGCGCGGGGGCGCCTTAAAAACAAGGGCTGACCAAGATATCCCTCAAGCGATTTGATCTGCTGGCTCACCGCGCTCTGAGTCATGTTCAGATCACGGGCCGCACCCGTGAAAGACAGATGGCGCGCGGCCGCTTCAAAGGTACGTAACCAACCCAGTGGAGGAAGCGGTTTCTGCATGTGCATAACTTTGCCATTAGTTCAGCTAATGGAATAGCTGCGTTTTTTTCGTTGGTCAAATTTCGATGCCGGATGCACGATCTACAAAGCATGAAACTCAAGCCCGCTGCCACAGGAGTTGCCAGATGAGCGTCACCAACCTGCGTCCGAATATCGACCACTGGTCCGAGCGTGTAGATATGGCCGCCGCATTCCGCTGGACTGAGCGACTGAATATGCACGAAGGCGTTGCAAATCACTTCAGCCTTGCCGTGAACGACGATGGTACGCAATTCCTGATGAACCCCAATCAGATGTACTTTTCGCGTATACGGGCCTCTGATCTGCTGTTTCTCGACGCGAAGGATCCCGATGTCATGAAGCAGCCCGGCGCGCCCGATCCCACGGCCTGGGGACTGCACGGCTCAATCCACCGCCATTGCCCGCATGCGCGTTGTGTCATGCATGTGCATTCGATCTTTGCGACCGTTCTGGCCTCGCTGGCCGATAGCAATCTGCCTCCGATCGATCAAAACACCGCCACGTTCTACAACCGTTACGTCGTGGACGAAGAGTTTGGTGGTCTGGCCTTTGAAAGCGAGGGTGAGCGTTGTGCATCGATGCTGTCAGATCCCAAGAAAAAAGTCATGATCATGGGCAACCATGGCGTTCTGGTCATCGGCAGCGACGTTGGAGATGCCTTTAACAGGCTCTATTATTTTGAACGCGCGGCCGAAACCTACATCCGTGCGCTTCAGACCGGGCAGCCGATGCGCGTTTTGTCGGACGAAATCGCGGAAAAAACCGCGCAGGAGCTGGATGATTATCCCGGACAAGCCGAAGCACACCTGCGTGAGATTAAGGCCGTTCTGGATGCCGAAGGGTCAGACTACGCAAGCTGACCCCAGATCCGGTGTTTTTCAGTATTGAAGGGTACCCGCCATGTCGGACACCGCTCAGGACCCCGAAGTCGCCCGCTGGAACTATCGCCCTGATGGCCCGGTAGCTTTGAACCCTGTGTTCAGCTGGCCGCTGCGCCCTGCCGCGGTACTGCAATGGTACAGCGGCGCATGGCTGCAGCTGACATCGCTGACCCTGTGCATGGCCCTTGCAATCGCAGCCTATGTCTTTTTCCTGCCGCCACTGGAAACGATGCAGAGTTTTGCCCCCGGCTGGATGTTTCGGGTCTGGCTGCTGAACATGGTCCCCCAGATATTGGTGGCCGGAGGCCTGCATTGGTGGCTGTACATGCGCAAGGGGCAAGGCATGTACAAAAAGTTCGACCGGCGTGACCTGACCCGTGGAAACGGTACCTTCACCTTCCGCAATCAGGTCTGGGACAACATCTGGTGGACCCTTGGCAGCGCGATGACTGTCGCAACCGTGTATCAGTGGGTGATCTATTGGGCGATGGCCAATGGCTGGGCACCTGTGATCACCTGGACCGAGGCTCCGGTGTGGTTTGTGATCTGGATGTTCTTCATTCCAATGTGGTCAGGCCTGCATTTCTATTGGGTGCACCGTCTTGAACATCATCCAAAGCTGTACAAGCACGTCCACGCAGTACACCACCGCAATGTCAATACAGGTCCATGGTCCGGCATTTCCAACCACTGGTTCGAAAACATGCTGTACTTCACGACCTACTTCATACATCTGATCGTGGCTTCCAACCCGCTGCACCTGCTGTTTCACGCTTATTTTCAGCAGATTAGCCCGGTCCTGTCTCATTCCGGTTTTGAAAAACTGAAGGCAGGCGATACCGAAGCTGCACGCGCCGGAGACTTCTTTCACCAGCTTCACCACCGGTATTTCGAGTGCAACTACGGCACCTCCGAAATCCCATTCGACAAGTGGTTTGGCACCTATCACGACGGCTCGGCCGAAGCGACGGTGCGAACCCGGGCGTTCAAGAAACAGATGTACACCTGACCGGGTATACCGCCCCAAAATTCAGACAACACTTCGCAGAAGGAAGACACTGCCATGACTGACACGCGTCAGATGGAAGACATGAGTCGTGAGTGGAACTACCACCCCGAACTACCGCTGGAGAATCCGTCGATCTTCCGATGGCCACCCGAACCGGCTTTTCTGGGCAAATGGCTTGCCAAAAACTGGCTAACGCTGAGCGAACGCGTCTTGATGGTGTTGGCCGCAATCGCGCTGTGGGCGTTTTTCTATCCCTCGCTGGAGACCGCAAAGACCTTTGCGTTTGGATGGATCTTCCAGATCTGGGTGGTGAATTTCGCGATGATTTTCCTCGTCGCAGGCGGTCTGCATTGGTATTTCTACATGCGCAAATCGCAGGGTAAAAAGCTGAAGTTCGAACGCCGCGAACAGGGTAAGAACAACAAGCTTTGGGATTTCAGCGATCAGGTGCTGGACAACATGTTCTGGTCTCTCGGGTCGGGCGTTCTGCAGCTGACCGGGTTTCAGGCCGTGACCATGTGGCTGATGGCCAACGGCTATGCGCCGACCATCACCTTTGCTGAAAATCCGATCTGGTTCATCCTTTGGCTGATCCTGCTGCCAATGTGGTCGGCCTTTCATTTTTACTGGGTGCACCGTCTGCTGCATCAGCCGTTCCTCTATAAAAAGGTCCACAGCCTGCATCACCGGAACGTCAATATCGGACCATGGTCAGGGTTCTCGATGCATCCGGTCGAGCATTTCTTTTATCTCTCGACGCTGTGCATTCACTGGATCGTACCATCCCATCCGATCCACCTGTACTTTCACATCGTCTTTCAGGGACCGGGTGCAGCGATGACCCATACCGGCTACGAAGACTTGCTGATCAAGGACAAAAAGCGGTTGGCGCTGGGTACGTTCTATCACCAGCTGCATCACCGGTATTACGAGTGCAACTACGGCAATCAGGAGATGCCATGGGACCGCTGGTTCGGCACCTTCCATGACGGATCACCCGAAGCCACGGCTGAAACACGCGCCCGGAAAAAGCGGATGTTTGGCTGAATACCTGCATTCAGGACCGGGTTGTGCGAAGGGCGCGCGGCGTTACTCCGAACTCGGTCCTGAAGGCGCGGGTCAGCGCGCTGGGATCCTCGTACCCGGCGCGCAAGGCAATTTCTCCGATGCTCAAGTCGGTCTCGGCCACCAGCTTGCGCGCCAGATTCAGGCGCAATCGGCGATAGACCTGCGCTGGCCCAGCGCCCAATTCGGTTTGCATCCGTACCGCCAGAGCCTTTTGCGAACGACCAACCCGATGGGCGACTTCAGAAACGGGCAAAGGCGTCTCAAGATTCTCCTGCATCAGCGCCAGTGCCTTGTTGACGTAACCGCTGGTCGCGCCTGCGCCTCCGGTATGAGACCGCGCTGAATCGCGCGTCATGAACAGTTGCGAGACCTCCAGGGCCAGCGCCTGCCCCTGATCCCGCCCAATAAGATGCAGAACCAGATCAAAGGCCGCCATCGCGCCGGAACAAGTGATGCGGTTTCGGTCGATGACATAGCGTTCGCGCCGCGCATCGACCTCGGGGAACCTTTCGGTGAACCCAGTCAGCTCCTCCCAGTGGATCGTGGCGCGATGCCCATCCAAAAGCCCGGCCAAAGCCAACAGCCAACTGCCGGTATCGAGGCCTGCCAGAACCCTGAAACGCTGGTCAGCAGATCGCAGGCCTGAGAGGGTGCGCCAACCCCCATGCGCACGAAACCCATAGGATGGCATCACCATCAGCATGTCGCCGCTGGCGGTCTGCAAGGTCTCATGCGGCGCAACCTGCAGCCCGGATGATGAGGTCACCGGCCCGGTATCCAACGCAAGGAACTGCCAATCATACAATTTGCGCCCTGCCAATGTGTTTGCGGCCCGCAAAGGCTCGACCGAATTGGCCAGGCAATGGTTCGAGAATCCGTCGAACAGGAGGACTCCGATTTGCTGCGGTGCAGAGGGTGATTTTGTCCAGTACTGCATGATTAACGTCTATTTTCGCATGTTTCAGATTTCAAGCCACGTCAGGATACGCACAACACCGAATTTGGAGACGCCCGATGCAATATGGATTGTCCGACGAACAGGAGATGATCGTCTCAACCGTTCGCAGCTTTGTCGAAAACGAAATCTACCCGCATGAGGAACTGGTCGAACGCACCGGTGAAGTGCCTCAGGAAATCGCGGACGAGATCAAACGCAAGACGATTGGGTTGGGATTCTATGCTTGTAACTTCCCCGAAAGCGTAGGCTGCGCCGGGCTGAATCATCTGGAGTTCGCACTGGTTGAACGCGAGTTGGGTCGCGGGTCCATGGCTCTGAACCATTTCTTTGGTCGTCCCCAGAACATTCTGATGGCGTGTGAGGGCGAGCAGGTCGATCGTTACCTCATGCCGGCCGTACGCGGTGAAAAGATGGATGCGCTGGCGATGACCGAGCCCGGTGCCGGGTCGGATGTGCGCGGTATGAAATGCGCGGCCGTCCGGGACGGAGGTGACTGGGTCGTTAATGGCACCAAGCACTTCATCTCGGGCGCAGAGCACGCTGATTTCATCATCGTCTTCATCGCGACCGGAGAAGATCAGACACCAAAAGGCCCAAAAAAGCGGATCACGGCGTTTCTGGTTGATCGGGGAACTCCGGGTTTCACCATCCGGGACGGGTATAAGTCTGTCAGCCATCGCGGCTACAAGAACATGGTGCTGGATTTCGACGATTGCCGTCTGCCGGACAGCCAGGTTCTGGGTGAGGTCGATGGCGGCTTCGACGTCATGAACACATGGCTCTACGCGACACGCATCACTGTTGCTGCCATGTCCGTGGGTCGCGCTCGTCGCGCGTTCGACTATGCGCTGGATTACTCTGCCACACGCGAACAATTCGGCCAGAAAATCGGCAAATTTCAGGGCGTGTCTTTCCAGATTGCGGACATGATCACCGAAATCGACGCGGCCGACCTTTTGACGCTGGCCGCAGCAGACCGGCTGGACAAAGGCCTGCCCGCCAACCGCGAGATCGCTTCGGCCAAGCTCTATGCCTCTGAGATGCTGGCGCGCGTCACCGATGCCGCCATTCAGATCCACGGTGGTATGGGCCTGATGGATGACTACCCACTCGAGCGGTTCTGGCGAGACGCGCGGGTTGAGCGCATCTGGGACGGCACCAGCGAAATCCAACGGCACATCATCAGCCGCGATCTGCTGCGTGCATTGGGTGCGTAATGGCGACGCTGATGAGGGAAACCTGATGAAGGCACTCAAACGTGTGCTGACACCTGCGTCGCTGGCCGTTATCGGCGGTGGCGCGTGGTGTGCGGAAGTTATTCGTCAGGCGAGAAAACTTGGATATTCAGGGCAAATCTGGCCCGTCCATCCCAAGGCTGACCAAGTTGCAGGCGAGGCGGTCTACAAATCCATCGAGGATCTGCCTCAGGCTCCGGATGTTGCGTTCATCGGCATCAATCGGCACGCCACGATCGAAACCGTAAAGGTCCTCTCGACACTAGGTGCCGGGGGGGCTGTTTGCTTTGCTTCGGGCTTTACCGAGGCCCGGGCCGAAGATGATCAGGGGGCTGATCTGCAGGCACAACTGGTGGCCGCGGCAGGCGATATGCCGATCCTCGGCCCGAACTGCTACGGCTTTGTCAATGCGCTGGACAACGTGGCCATCTGGCCGGACCAGCATGGAATGCGACCGGTTGAGCGTGGCGTGGCGATCCTTACCCAAAGCTCGAACATTGCCATCAACATGACAATGCAGCGCCGTGCATTACCGTTGGCGTTCATGCTGACCTGCGGAAATCAGGCGCAGACTCATCAGGCGGATATCGCCGCAGCCCTGCTGGATGATGACCGGATCACCGCAATCGGAGTTCATATCGAGGGCTTTGGCGACTTGCGAAAGTGGGAGGCTCTGGCAGCCAAAGCGCGCGATCGGGGGGTTCGCATCATCGCGTTAAAGATGGGGCGGTCCTCGCATGCGCAGGCCGCAACAATTTCCCACACCGCGTCTTTGGCGGGTGGCGATGCAGGGGCGCAGGCCTTCTTGGATCGATTGGGAATTGCCCGTTTGAATGACATCCCCAGCTTCCTGGAAACGCTGAAACTGCTGCACATCACCGGTGAGCTGGATGGAAACGGGTTAGGCATGATCAGCTGCTCGGGCGGTGAAGCAAGTCTTGCCGCTGATATGGCCGAAGACAGAGATCTGCGTTTCCCCGCGCTGACGGATACTCAGCGCACCAATCTGCGTGACGCACTGGGGCCGATGGTGGCGCTGGCGAACCCGCTCGACTATCACACCTACATCTGGCGCGACACGGATGCGATGACCCGCGCGTGGAAAAGCCTGGTCGGGCCGGATATCGCCATGACCATGGCGGTGGTCGACTATCCGCACACAGACGCAACAGACTGGGAATGTGCAACGCAGGCAGCGCTCAACTGCGTCGCAGAAACCGGGCGACCCTTTGCCGTAACGGCTACCCTACCGGAATTGATGCCCGAAGATGTTGCGCGACGCCTCCGTGATGGTGGTGTCGTGCCATTCGCAGGATTGCACGAAGCGCTTGCCGCATCCGAGGCCGCAGCACCCAGATCTCATGAGGTCGCAGACCCTGTCCTGTTGCCCTTTGATACCAACGCCGATCAAATCCTGACCGAGGCCGAAGCAAAAGATGCTTTGGCCGAGTTTGGGATGCCGGTGCCAAAACGTGTTGTCGCCTGCCCGCAAGATGCTGGCCAGGCTGTGCATGGTCTGAATGGTCCGTTTGCGGTCAAGGGCGTGGGCCTTGCGCATAAATCCGAGCACGGTGCCGTACGACTTGGTATCGAGGCAAAGGAAATCACTGCGACCGCTCTGGATATCGGAACGCCTGAGATTCTGATCGAGGAAATGGCCACGGGTGGCGTGGCTGAGCTGCTGGTCGGCGTAACACGCGATCCGGCACATGGATATGTTCTGACATTGGGTGCAGGGGGCATCCTGACAGAGATATTGCGGGATACGGTATCGTTGCTGATTCCGGCATCCCGCGAAGCGGTCAGCACAGCGCTGGGCCAATTGGCCTGTGCACCGCTGTTGGCAGGGTACAGGGGCAAACCAGCCGCCAATTTCGAGGCAACGCTGGATGCTGTCGAGGCTGTGCAAAGCTATGTCATTGCCAATGCGGCAACTGTCGACGAAGTTGAAGTGAATCCGTTGATCTGCTCTGCCGACGGGGCGGTAGCGGTTGATGCCCTGATCCGAAAGGCAAACTCATGAACCCGATCAAAACCCGCCGTGACGGCGCCATACTGGAAGTGACTCTGGACCGGCCAAAGGCAAATGCCATCGATCTGGCGACCAGTCGTATCATGGGTGATGTCTTTCGCGACTTTCGCGACGATCCCGATCTGCGGGTGGCGATCCTGACTGGTGGCGGAGAGAAGTTTTTTTGCCCCGGCTGGGATCTGAAGGCTGCTGCAGACGGGGATGCAGTCGACGGAGATTACGGTGTTGGCGGCTTTGGCGGCCTGCAGGAACTGCGAGACATGAACAAACCGGTGATTGCAGCCGTCAACGGGATTGCCTGTGGCGGCGGCCTCGAACTGGCACTGAGCGCCGATATGATCGTTGCAGCAGATCATGCCAGCTTTGCCCTGCCCGAAATACGTTCCGGTACCGTGGCTGACGCAGCCAGCGTGAAGCTGCCCAAGCGCATCCCCTATCACATCGCGATGGAGCTGTTGCTGACCGGGCGCTGGTTTGATGCAGACGAGGCGCATCGCTGGGGTCTGGTCAACGAAATCGTTCCAGCAGATCAACTGCTCGACCGGGCATGGGAACTGGCGCGCCTGTTGGCGAGCGGCCCACCGCTGGTCTATGCCGCAATCAAAGAGATCGTGCGCGACGCAGAAGATTCAAAGTTTCAGGACTCGATGAACCGGATCACCAAACGACAATTGCAGACGGTCGACGTCCTCTACGGATCAGAGGACAATCTGGAAGGCGCCCGCGCCTTTGCAGAAAAGCGCGATCCGGTTTGGAAAGGGCGTTAATCAGGATTTCTCGAACAGGGCGATCAGCGCAAGGTCGTCCTTGTTCGGGCCAGCGGCCAGATCCCCGTAGATACGCACGGTGGGCAGGACCAGGTTTTCAATCTGATCCTTTTGCAATTGCTGTAGCGCATCTGCAAAACCCAGCGCTTCATAGTGCCGGGCATTGATCGACAGGGCAAACTGTGCCCCCGGCCGCGCAATGCGAAGCAATGCGGGCAGCGCTTCGGGACCAAGATGGCCATGCGTGAAAGTTCCTGATGAAACGATGCCCGAATAGCTGTCTCGCGGCACCGGGATGCCGTGGTTCAGATCAGCCTCGATCGCGTCACGATAGATATCCTTGCGCATCGCTTCATCCAGCATCTCGGCACTGATATCGGTGGCATCAATTGGCCCAACCCCAAGCCCGGCCAGAACCGCACCGCAAAGCCCGGTGCCGGCACCAACGTCCAGAACAGGTCCTTGTCCCCCGGCGCTGACAAATGCCCGCGCGGTATGGATATGCAGTTGATAATCCTCAAGCGCGGCAAACCCCTCATCATAGTCACCAGCCCATTCAGCATAGAGTCGTTTGCTGTCTTCGGATGATTTCAGCGCATAAGCCGCGTGCAGATCGGGTGTCTTGTTGCTCATACCCCAATGAAGGCGCAACAGGGGATTCGAATCAAGTGCGTCCATCCAGCGCTTGCATCCCGGACCGTGCCCTATCATCAAGGGAAGTATGACTAATACACTTCTCTCTTTCGGACATGGGTATTCTGCCCGGGTCTTGTCCCGTCGACTGGCCCCAAAAGGCTGGCAGATCATCGGAACCACACGCAACGCCGATCAGGCCGACTCTATTCGTGAATCCGGGGCCAATCCAATAGTTTGGCCGGGAGAGAGACCATCGCTGGATGGGGTGACGCACCTGCTGGTTTCAACCGCTCCGACCTCAGCAGGTGATCCGGTGCTTGCCGAATTGCGCGAAGAAATCACGGCGCGCGCTGATCAGTTTAGCTGGGTGGGATACTTGTCCACGACCGCAATTTACGGCGATCATGAAGGCGCCTGGGTGGATGAAAGCACCCCGCCCGCGCCCACCGCCGAACGCGGTCGCTGGCGGTTACGAGCCGAGGAAGAATGGGCTGCCATTCCCGGCCTGCCCCTGCACATCTTTCGACTTGCCGGAATCTATGGCCCGGGGCGGGGTCCGTTCTCCAAATTGAAACGCGGTGGGCTGCGCCGGATCATCAAGCAGGGTCAGGTGTTTTCCCGCATTCATGTAGACGACATCGCCCAGGTGTTGGAAGCGTCCATGCTGCATCCCAAACCCGGTACGATCTACAACGTTTGCGATGATGAACCCGTACCGCCACAAGACGTGATTGGGTATGCAGCCGAACTGCAAGGCCTGCCACTGCCACCTGCGGTTCCCTTTGAAGAGGCTGAACTGACGCCAATGGCGCGCAGCTTTTACAATGAAAACAAACGCGTCCGGAACGACAAGATCAAAAACGAACTCGGGGTCAGGCTGCTGTACCCGAACTATCGTGTCGGGCTGGAAGCTCTTGTGGAAAGCGATGGTCTTACCTGAGACCGAGGGATCAATGCCCGGTTGTTTGCATGTTCAACCCGGAACACTGAAACTTCCTGCTCCGGGTTGATACATTCAAACTCGAGATACCCTGTCAGGCTGGTTTCTCTGCTTCGGCCTGAACCGGTTCCGCATTCATTTCGATCACATCATCAGCCTGCGGTTCTTCGAGTTCCTCAACTTCAACAGTCTCGGGCTTGTCCTCGAGCGCTCCGACAATCAGCGGCAGCATATGCACGCCAGTCGCCGTCGCGATCTCAGGCGTTTGAGGTGTTTGCCAGCTCAGCGTGTCAAAGCTGTGGCAGTTCTGGCAAACCGGCGCCCATTCAGGCTGGATGTCATGACAATTGTCGCACACCCACTGTGGCCCGCGTGGTGCATTCAGTGCCTTGGCCAGCCATCCCTGAACAACGGCATCGCTGGCGCCTTCACCACGCTCGATTGCGGCCATCAGCGTATAGGCGCGGGCATCAGCCTGCTTTTCAACCACATCGCCCAGCGCACGGCGCGCCTCGGGGAAGTCTTCGGCGACGATATTCAGCTCGGCCAGAATAAGGCGCGTTTCCATGTTTTCGGGATGGACTCGCGTGAGCGCCGTAAAGCGTTTGATCCGTTCTTCTGGCGTTTCATCCGGCGCTATTTCGGCAAAGACATGCGCCAGATCGGGATGCGGCTGTACCTCCCACGCTTTTTTCAGGATCTTGGTCGCGGCCCGTGGTTTGCCCTTTTCGATATAGGCCCGCGCGGCCATTGCTGCCGCTGGTACCAGATCAGGTGAAAGGCGGTTTGCCTCGATCGCATATTCCTGCTGTTCGACACTTGCGGTGTCGTCCAGAATGTCTTTGGCTTCGGACAAGGCCAGCACCGCATCACGACGCTTATAGACGTCCCGTGGCAGATGACCTGATTTCAGCTTGGCGGTCAGTGTTGAACGAGCCCCGGCCCAATCCTGAGCCTTGGTCTGCAGGTTCAGCAGCACATCCTGCGTTTCCTGATGGCGGGGCTTCAGCTCAAGCGCCTTTTCAGCAAGCTTTCGGGCCGTTTCATCGTCACCTTCGGCCAGTTTTTGCTTCATGATGCCGCGCACGCCGACAAAACGGGTGGCGTTATTTGTGACCAGCTTCTTGTAGGTGTCTGACGCTTTCTTGGTATCGCCGGTCATTTCCGCAGCCTGCGCCACCAGCAGGTTGGTCAGTTCGGGTTTGTTGAGCAACTTCTCAGCCTTGCTCGCCTTGGTCAGGGCTACACGCCCTTCGCCCGACGCAAGTGCCATCAAACCATCGGACAAAGCCTGATACCCACGCTGCTCACGGCTGCGATCGAAATAGCGCGACAATGCAGTCTCATCCCCATTGAGGAATTTGAGCGTCGCGATCAACAGGCCGAGCAATTTGAAGAACAACCACACCGCAAACACCAGAACGCCCAGCGCGATGACCGACTGCAAGGGGCCAAGCGTGTATTCCGTGCCTGCAACAGTGATCTGAACACCACCGCTTGTCTCCATAAGGTAACCTGCGCCCATGGCCAGCAGGCCGATAATCGCAACAAAAACAAGGATCTTAAACAATGACCACAGCATGGCAGGTCCTTCAGTTCGAGTTTACGCTTGAGGCAAGCGCATTTGCGGCATCCACCGCTGACAGCCGGGTTTGGGCCACCTGTTCCCAATCCGCCATCGCCGATTGCGCAGATTCTGGCAACGATTTGAGTTCGGTCAGCGCCTTGGACAAATCCCCGGCAGCCAACGCAGCCTGAGCGCGCGACAGGATTGCGTCCGGATCGTCACCTTCCTGCGGTGTTACTGAGCGCGCGCCTGTCTGGCGTTGAAGGAACGCGACAAACCCGGTGCTTTTGTCTGCATCACGCGCATCGGCCAGGGCAGCACGGGCTGCAGGCGCAAATGATGCGTTCAGCTCAGCAATCGTGGCCACACCCTTGTCTGCCGGACCGGATAAAGCATCTGGTACGGTTACACCACCAGCCTGCAACTCGGTAATCAGATCGTCATAGCGCAAGCCGGCGTCCAGCTGTCCCTGCAGACGAGACAGTGTGGCTGTGTTCGTCGCAGCCTTGGCGTCTGCGGCCGCTTTAACCTCCAGCGCCTGCGCATCCGAGACCATTTTTTCAACCTCGGCGCGCTGTGCAGCGAGAGAATCCTGAAGCTTTTTCAACTCAGCCTCAAAAGCAGCAGAAGCTTCTGGTGACACGCTTTGGGTCAGCGCACCGCTTTCCAGATCATTGAGACGGGTTGTCAGTGGATCAACTTTGCTCGTCAGACCGTCTAAACCAGATTTTACAGCATCCAGCTCCGCAGCAATTGGCGAAATTTGATCTGTCAGCGCGGCGATCTTTTTGTCCATCTCTGTAGTATCGGACACAGATTTCGTCAGAGCCTCTATCTGGCTGGATTGATCATTGATCTTCGATTCCAGGGCCGTGATCGCATCAGATTGGCCCGACCCGAATATTCCCGCATTTCCCGCTGCAAACCCGATAGCCGCAGCAACCGCGCCGCCAATCAGGGCAGGAACAAATCCGCCGCGCCTTTCTTGCGACTGAACAACCGGTTCTTCCCGAGTCTGTTCCACGGCCATTTCGGCTTCGGCTTCGGCTTCGGCTTCGGCTTCGGCTTCGGCTTCGGCTTCGGCTTCGGCTTCGGCTTCGGCTTCGGCTTCGGCTTCGGCT
>NZ_JBQFRS010000016.1:0-69165 GCF_056537525.1 Ruegeria sp. CE12
CAGGCCGTCTCTCCGACCCGTCAGCACCGCCTCAGCAGCGCCGGTGAAGGGGGTTCTAAGGATAACCAACAAAAGCCGCAAGTGGAAAATTACGTTCTGCGCGATTTTTTTGCTTTTTTCGTTTAAGTATAAATAAAACAATAAGTTACACCCGCGTCACGATAGTCGATAACCATCAAAAGTACGATTAACCCCACAACAGTTAAGCTTGATCAGATTGGACGAAAAGGGATCAGCACAAGATATAGAGGATCGACGCAAAGGCCCCACAAGAAGCCGCGAGTCAGATTGGGCGAGTCGTAGCGAGTCTTGCGATTCCAAAGCCCTGAAAATGACAATCAACGCTCGGATACTCCGTCGAGTTCACTCCATAGATCTGCACGTACTCATTGGCTCATAAATTTGTATCTTGCTGCGGCAATGTCTTGCACACGCGACAATGATGCGGTCAGGTTCCCGAACAATCGAAACTGAACCGGCTGCAGAACAACAATGACACCTGCTGATCCCTTTCCACTGGTACGGACTGTTGGCTTTGACGGCATTCTTGTGACCTACGCCGATACGATGACAGAACCTTCGAACCGAGCAGCGCTTGCGTTTCGAGCAGAGGTTGAACGACAACAATGGAAAGGTGTGATCGAAACCTCAGCTTCGCTCGCGTCGACCTACATAAGGTTCGACCCCCAGCTTTTGCCTCATAGTGATGTAGAGAGCCGCGTTCACGGATTGCTGGCTCATCAGGATTGGTACAGTGCCCCCCTTCCATCGGGGCGTAAGCTGTGGCGGGTGCCGACCGTTTATGGCACCGACCTCGCCCCCCAACTTGAAGAGGCCGCCGCAGCGGCTGGCCTGTCACCCGCCGAGGCGATCCAGCGGCTCGGGCAGTCTCGGGTACGTGTACTGACGATCGGCTTTGCACCAGGTCAACCTTATCTTGGACCTCTGGGTCCCGAGTTCAACATTCCCCGACTGCAGGAACTGACACCGATGGTACCTGAGGGCGCATTGGTTCTGGCAATTTCTCAATTCGTTTTGTTCTCCGGCCCCACCCCGACAGGATGGCGTCATGTTGGCCAGACGGCATTTCGCTGCTTTCAGCCGGATAGCGATCAGAGCTTTGCCCTGAACCCGGGGGATGAAATGCAGTTTGAAGCCATTTCAAAGGAACAGCTGGAACACATTAAGGCCAACAACACTGATGGCACCGGTGGCGCTACCTGTCAGGAGATTGCGGAATGAGTCTGGTCGTTCATCGCATAGGCCCTGCTTGCACTGTTCAGGATCAGGGTCGATCGGGGTATCTGGATCAGGGATTGTCCCGTTCCGGTGCAGCGGACATTCCAGCCCTGCAAGAAGGGGCAGCGCTGCTGGGACAGAGCCCGAGCCATGCAGCTCTGGAAATGGCGGGAATGGGTGGTGAGTTCGAAGCGACGCAAAACACCCGCGTCGCCCTTACCGGTACACCGATGCAGGCAAGCATCGATGGCAGTCCGATTGCCTGGAATGCCTCACACCTGTTGGAGCAGGGACAGCGACTGGTGATCGGGGCGACGCTACAAGGTAACTATGGCTATCTGCATCTTGGAGGTGGGATTGATACCAAGGTCTTTCTGGGTTCCCGCTCAACCCATCTGACCGCCAAGATCGGTCGCGCAGTACAGCCAGGTGACACCATTCCCAAAGGAACCGATACCGGAGAAACGGGCATGAAACTGCGCCCTGACGAGCGGTTTTCAGGTGGCTTGCTACGAGTCGTCAAAAGTTTTCAGACCGGCCTGTTCGACGACACCACCCTGGATCGCTTTACCAGCACCGAGTTTAAACGCGGCGCTCGAGCTAATCGGATGGGCATGCAGCTGGAAAGCGAAGGCGAAGGCTTTGCCGCAAAAGGCCAGTTGAACATTCTGTCCGAAGTGATCACGCCCGGAGACATTCAAATGACGGGAACGGGGAACCCGTTCATCCTGCTTCCGGAATGTCAGACCACCGGCGGTTATCCCCGCATCGCCACGGTATTGCCCTGTGACCTGCCCCGCGCCGCGCAAACACCGGCAGGTGGCACCCTGCGGTTTGAGTTTGTAACCTTGGAAGAAGCCGTGGCGCTTCAGTCCGCCTATCGGGCAGAGCTTGCGCGCCTGCCAAACCGGGTCGAGGCATTGGTGCGCGATCCACATGACATCCCGGACCTGCTGTCCTACCAATTGATCGGCGGAGTGATCTCTGCCACCGACTAAGGAGATTTGCCGATGCCTCGCGTCGATCTGAATGCCGATATGGGTGAAAGTTTTGGCCCCTGGAAAATGGGGGACGATGAAAGCCTGCTGAAAATCATCACCTCCGCCAACATCGCCTGCGGCTTCCACGCGGGTGACCCGGATGTGATGGCCAAGACGATGACCACTGCAGCCGAAAACGGGGTCGGCATTGGCGCGCATCCCGGTTTTCCGGACCTCCAGGGCTTTGGACGCCGCAACATGAAAGTGCCGCATGACAGTTTGCGGAATCTGGTGCGATATCAACTGGGCGCTGCCATGGGTATGGCAACGGCCGTCGGTACAAAAGTACGCCATTTGAAACTGCATGGAGCACTGGCAAACATGTGCTCGGTTGATGTGGATATGGCGCGCGCCTGCTATCAGGGCGCGCTGGATGTGGATCCGGACATCATCATCATGGTCCTGGCGGTTACCAAACAGGAAGAGGCCGTGCGCGAACTGGGGTGCAAATGGGTGGGCGAGATTTTTGCCGACCGCGCCTATAATGATGACGGCACCCTGGTCGATCGCAGCCTGCCGGGTGCGGTGATTCATGATGCCGAGATTGCCGGTCCGCGCATTCTGAACATGGTCCGTGAAGGTGCAATTATCACCGAAAGCGGTAAGCGGCTGGAAACCTCGATCGACACGATCTGTCTGCATGGTGACGGACCAACCGCAGTTCAGATCGCAAAATCCGTTCGTGAAAACCTGATTGCAGGTGGTGTAGAGGTTACCAAATTCACGCGGTAGTCTTGCAGCAAAAAAAGGGCTGCGAAATTCCTTTCGCAGCCAATCACCATCCAGGAGAGAATGCCGGGCCTTATGATGGCCCGATCATGAAACAGGTAACGTTGCGCGCTTGAAGACGGCGGCAGGCCAGATCTGCCTGTTCGCGGGTCATACCCTGAAAAGTCGCCTCGAAACCACGAGAGCTTTGATTCACCTTGCGTAGTGTCCCTTCCAGAGTGGTCATTTCTGACAGTGCGGTTTTCAGCAAGATCTTTTCCGCCTCGTAGCGGGTTGTGTAGCGACCTACATTGACGCCCCACAGATGCCCGCCTGACGTAGACAGGCGTGTTACAACCTCTTGTTCGGGTTCCGGCTGCTCGGCGGGTTGGGTTGATGCGAGCACCAGATTGTCAGGCCGCAGCGCGGGTCGCGTATCAGCATTTTCAACAGGCGGGGCTGTTGGTGCTATATCAGCTGCCGCAATGGCGGCCGCAATACCATCCTGAATACGCGCGCCATTCTTGGCGGCGGTTTCCGCAACAGCGCTGGCAACCTGAAGGCCTGCACCGGCACCGGGCCGCAAAACTGGCCGCAAGCTTTTCTTGGGCGCGCCAACCAGGCGCACAATCTTGGTCGCGTCACCAAGGCCGGTGTTGCCGGCATAAGCAGGGCGCGACGGTTTGCGGATCGGTGCGCGCGAAGGTGCGCGGCGGAAACCCAGGTCCAGCAACTCAGCTACTTTGGCGTTGCGCGAAGCACCAGATTTGCCACCAAAGACGGTGGCGATGATGCGCTCATCCTTGCGCTTGGCCGACGCAACCAGATTGAACCCGGCTGCACGGGTGTAGCCAGTCTTGATCCCGTCCGCCCCTTTATAGGCTGCCAACAGACGGCGGTTCGTGTTCGGAACTGTTTTGATACCCGCATGAGTCGATTGCCGCGAGAACAGGTTGTAGTACTGCGGGTAGTCATAAAGCAGGTGACGGCCCAGTGTAGTCATGTCGCGTGCGGTCGAAAGATGGCCCGATTCAGTCAGACCATGCGCGTTCTTGAAGGTGGTGCGGCTCATCCCCATCGCCTTGGCCGTGCGGGTCATACGACGTGCAAAGGCGGCCTCGGATCCGCTGATCGCGATTCCGATTGCGGTTGCCGCATCATTGGCCGATTTCACGGCCGCAGCGCGGATCAGATAACGAAATGCAATGGTCTGCCCTGTACGCAAGCCCAGTTTCGACGGCGGTTCGGATGAGGCCTTTTTGGTAATACGAACCGGTGTGTCCAGGGTGATCTCGCCATTCCGCACCGCTTCGAATGCGATGTAGAGCGTCATCATTTTTGTCAGCGATGCCGGATGCAGCCGCGTGTCAGCATTGCGGGAATGCAATACCTCTCCGGTACGCGCATCGATTACCATCGCCGCATAAGGTGCCGAGATAGCCTGCAATGGCGCCAGAACTAGCAGCCATAGCATAGCTATAAGGATAAAGCCCATTCGGGCCGGAACTGTCCGCCGAATCTGCACGATCTTTGCCTCTGTCTGCCTCGCGCCGCCGGGTTTTCCCGGTCAGCTAATCTTGTTTTATTATGGTTCAGGCTAACACAGAGAGTGGCCGAAATAAACCGAAAGGTGAAATTTCCACACCAATGTTATCGTTTCAGGTAGCACTATATCTGGCGATTGAGCATGCGTGACCTACCAAACAGGCGATATTGCCGAAAACAAGGCGTAGTGGGATTTCGAATTTTTCAAAACTGAGACCATTGCGCAACAGATCAGGGAATCTCCCGAACAAGCGATGCTAGACCACCCAGATTCCGCAGTTCGCGAAATCTGGGATTATCAACCGGAACATCAGCGTGCTCGATCTCCCATACCAGTCCGTGCGGGACGTAAACGCCCCAACACCCGGCCTGTATCGGCGCAACCACGTCCGACCGCACCGAGTTACCCACCATCATCGACGCCTCCGGCCCGTCACCGTGGCGCTCAAAGATCGTCCGATACGAATCGGATGTCTTTTCCGAGACGATCTCGACCTCATCAAACAGTTCACCCAGACCCGATTGCGCTAGCTTGCGTTCCTGATCGATCAAATCTCCCTTGGTTATCAGCAACACACGATACGAGTGCGCGACAGATTCGATCGCCTCCCGAGCATGGGGCAGCAGTTCAATCGGATGGGCCAGCATCTCCTGCCCGGCCTCGACCAACTGGCGAATAACGGCTGCAGGCACCTTATCCTCAGTCACCTCGATCGCAGTTTCGATCATCGACAATGTGAAGCCTTTGATTCCATACCCGTAGTGCCGGATGTTGCGCTTTTCCGCCGCAAGCAATCGATCCATCAGGTGATCACGCTCGGCATGATCGGCCAGCAGATCCGCGAAATACGCCTGCGTCAGCTGGAAAAACCGCTCATTATGCCAAAGAGTGTCGTCTGCATCGAAGCCTATGGTGGTCAGCTTGTCTTCCATTCCGATTACGTCCAGTCCCTCTTTCCTCTGGATACGGTGACGTTATATAAGCCAACAGATAAACCGAAGCTTGAATCGGAAACTCACTAGAAATGCTCGAAACCCAGTGGATGATGTCTGACAAGTCGGACGAGGAAGGCGATACGTCAATCCTTGTTCAGACGAAGCCCAAGACCAAGCGTCCTCCGTTGTACAAAGTTCTGCTGCTGAACGACGATTACACGCCGATGGAATTCGTCGTGCACGTTCTCGAGCGTTTCTTCTCGATGACGCATGCGCAGGCGTTTGAAATCATGCTGACGGTGCACAAAAAAGGTGTGGCCGTCGTGGGCGTGTTCAGTCACGAAATCGCCGAGACCAAGGTCGGTCAGGTGATGGATTTTGCGCGTCGGCATCAACATCCGCTTCAGTGCACAATGGAACGGGAAGAGTAAGGCGGCAGAGCGGGCGATAGCGCGCGCCAGACCTTTTGCAGGAATTATCTATGTCCCCTCGCCTCAGCCTTGCATTGGAAAGCGGTCTGACGTTGTCACAGCCCGTGTCAGTCTTGGCCCCCACACCAGATCACGACCTGTCTGAATTGCCGCGCGAGACGCAGGTGGTTCAACCCTTCAAGCCTTTTCACGATCATTTCGGGGCGCAGGGTTTTGCAGCCACGCCTTCAGCGGATGACCCCTGTCAGGATGCGATTGTCTTTCTCCCTCGCGCCAAGGCGCTTGCCCGTGCTCTGGTGCATCAGGCGTGTCACCGCGCCGGTGGGACTGTCGTCGTGGACGGTGCAAAAACCGATGGCGTGGACAGTTTGCTGAAAGACATTCGCAAGCGGGTTCCAGTTGAAGGACCCATTGCCAAGGCCCACGGCAAAATCTTCTGGTTTCAATCCGACCCAGCGGCGTTCTCCGATTGGGCCGCAGCAGAAACGCAGCAGGCGGATGGGTTTCAGACTGCTCCCGGCGTGTTTTCTGCGGATGGGATCGATCCGGCCTCTGCTCTGTTACTGGAAGCCTTACCCGAAAAGTTGGGTTCGCGGGTCGCCGATCTGGGCGCCGGATGGGGATATTTGTCAGCAGGTTTGCTGAAGGACGACAGCATCCGTGCATTGCATCTGGTCGAGGCAGACCATACCGCCCTGGATTGTGCGCGCGCCAACGTGACAGATTCTCGTGCCCAGTTTTATTGGGCAGATGCCGTCACATGGAACGCTCCGGAACCGATAGATACCGTCATCATGAACCCACCGTTCCACACATCCCGCAGTGCTGACCCGGCACTTGGACAGGGGTTCATCAGCGCGGCAGCGCGCAATCTGGTCCGTTCGGGTCACCTGTGGATGGTGGCCAACCGCCACCTGCCCTACGAAGCAACCCTGAGCGACATGTTTGCGCAGGTCGATGAGGTAGCCGGAGACAATCGGTTCAAGGTTTTTCATGCCTCTCGCCCTCGGCGATAAGGCCCGCTAACCTGCGCCACAACTCAGGAGGATTCG
This sequence comes from Ruegeria sp. CE12, assembly GCF_056537525.1. Classification (NCBI taxonomy): domain Bacteria; kingdom Pseudomonadati; phylum Pseudomonadota; class Alphaproteobacteria; order Rhodobacterales; family Roseobacteraceae; genus Ruegeria; species Ruegeria sp. CE12. The sequence goes on from NZ_JBQFRS010000016.1 coordinate 6,952, forward strand.
AATGTCCTTTTCCATAGCTGGCAAAACAGCAATCGTTACCGGCGGAGCAAATGGGATCGGCCTGGCCATTGGGCGTCACTTTGCGGATGCCGGGGCTAACGTCATGTTCGCCGACATGGATGAAAAGCGCCTGCTTGAAGAGTTGGGTGAACAGGCCGATGACAGCAATATCCGCTATTTTGCAGGCGATCTTCGTGAAAAGCTGACAATCGCGAACCTGCTTTCAGCGACATTGGACGCCTTCGATCAGGTCGATATTCTGATCAACGGTGCCCGGCAGGTCATACCCTCTGATCCGCTGGACATGGAGGACGACTCGGTTCGCACCCTGCTAAACCAGAACCTCATGCCGGCCTTGCGGCTGAGCCAGCTGGTTTCGAAGCGTATGATCAAGCAGGCTGGTGACAATGATGAAAACCCAGCCGGTTCCATCATCAATCTGTCCTCAATTGCCGCGCGTCGCACTCATCCGGACCTGATGGCCTATTCGGTTTCAACAGCAGCTCTGGATCAGATGACCAGGTCTTTGGCTGTTGCCCTGGCCCCGAACCGGATTCGCGTGAACTCAATCGCTCTGGGTTCGGTAATGAGCGCATCATTGCAATCCACCCTGAAAGAGAACCGGGATTTCCGGGACGATATCGAAAAGCACACACCGTTGGCGCGTATCGCTGCGCCCAATGAACTGGTTGAAACCGCACAATTCCTGGCCTCGGACGCGGCGGGTTTCATGACCGGACAAATCCTGACAATCGACGGCGGCCGCACCCTGCTGGACCCGGTCGCTGCCCCTGCACATTAAGACCCATGTTTGAAACTGAAAAAGCCACTGCTGCAGCCTGGTTCCGTGAGCTGCGCGATGACATCGTCACCGCCTTTGAAGTGCTTGAAGACAGCCACGAGGCTGGACCGTTCTCGGACGCAAAGCCCGGCCGGTTCGAAGTCAAGGAAACCAGACGCCAATCCGATGACGGTTCGGACGCAGGCGGCGGACTAATGTCGGTGATGCGCGGTGGACGTGTATTCGAGAAGGTCGGTGTCAATGTCTCGACCGTTTATGGAACACTGGGTGAGCGCGCCCAGCAAGCAATGGCTGCGCGCAAGGGCATTCCGGGCATGAAGGATGACCCAAGGTTCTGGGCCTCGGGGATCAGTCTGGTCGCGCATATGCAGAATCCGCATGTCCCGGCGGTCCACATGAACACGCGTATGTTCTGGACCCCCCATGCCTGGTGGTTTGGCGGCGGGTCCGACCTGAACCCGTGCATCGAGTATGATGACGACACAGCGCATTTCCACACGACGCAAAAGGCGCATCTGGATCCGCATGGCCCCGGCCACTACCCGCGTCTGAAGGAATGGGCTGACGAGTATTTCTACATCCCGCACCGCAAGCGAGCACGTGGAGTTGGCGGCATATTCATGGACGACTATTGCACCGGGGACTGGCAGGCCGACTTTGCGCTGACGCAGGATATCGGGCGTGCGTTTCTGCCGGCCTTCCTGCCCCTCGTCGAAAAGCGCCGAGTTCAGGGCTTCGGCGAAGACGACAAGAACACGCAACTGGTGCACCGTGGCCTCTATGCCGAATACAACCTTGTCTATGACCGGGGCACCAAATTCGGGCTGGAAACCGGACACGATCCGGACGCGGTTCTGATGAGCCTGCCACCTCTGGCCAAATGGGTCTGAACCTCGGGCTCAGAAACCCAGATCCATGAAGTTGTCGTAGCAATACCCCTGCGCAGACGCAGCCGTCATGTTCGCCCCTACCCGTTTGACGGTGACAGAATAGCCTGGACTTGTGTCAGCCCCGGCCGGCGGTGTCAGGGAGAACTGGACCGTCCGCACGCCAGGCTCATATGCCCTGTAGATATAGATGCGCTGCGTGGCAGACGTTCTGAGGGTGCGGATGGCAAAATCGCCGATCCCGCACCAATAGGTGACGGGCGCGGTGCTACCGCTGGTTGCCACTTCGTAAACACCGCCATCCATCGGAGTAACCGTTGTCTGGTAGGCGGGCCGTATGCCGACGCCAAACCCTATGGCGGACGCAAATCCCGGTACCAAAATCAGCGAGATCAAAGTGCTTATCTTCACCAAGCGGTTCATAATAAATCCAATCCCAAGAATTCTTGTTTGAGATCGATAATAGATGGCGCGCCGGGTGAGTAAAGCCGGACAGGCCACGAGCAAGGGTCATTGACCCAAATCGCGCTCAGCCAAAAAGCTATCATTTCAACAATTTGCGCGCTAACATCGCGATATGTTTGTTTGTTGAGGTGCATGTTGAGCAAGACGTTTCCAAAGGACTGGTTCGATATTTCGCCCGAGAAATACGCGGATTTCGGTGCTTTGTTTTATCTTGCCGGACTGACCAAAACGCATCAAAAGCGCAGCCTTGCTCAGGTTCTGTATGCCTTTGAAACACCTCTTCGACTGGGCCAGTATCATATCTTTCGTCAGAACGGTTTTCCCCGCGGGTTCGTTACCTTTGCCGGCCTCAGCCCCGATGCCGAATACAAATATGCGGTTCAGGAAAAAGCGTTGACAGACACGGATTTCACAAGCGGATCTTCATTCTGGATTGTCGATCTTGTTGCCCCGTTTGGACAGACCAGCCAGATGGTGGATATTCTCAAACGTGAAATCCCCCATCCGCGCGTCCGAACCAACAGAATGGATAGCGATCTGACCCGGAACAGGATCGTTGAATGGACCCGGGACGACGCAGGCGAAGTACATATGCGGCTGTATAAGAAAAAGGAGTTCGCACAGGCGCTGAAAGAGGAAGGATCCTAGAATGGTCTCAATCATCGGCGACACAACAGGTTCGGTAACCGGTGACCCACCGAATGTTGCGGACGGTGATCTGGGCATAACCAGCGGGTTCCCGATCATTTCTCAGGACTGGGAAATTCAAACGCCGCCTGCATTCGGCACAGCGACCATTGATCCTGCGACCGGAGAATGGACCTATACCGTTGATCCTACTTTCTTTGATGATCTGGACAATGGAGAGATCGTTACCGACACGTTCACCGTGCAGGTAACTGCAGTTGTCAGCGTGTTTGGCTTCCCGGTTGAGGACATCCAAACGCAGCAAATCACAATCACCATTGAAGGCGTCTGCTTCACCGCAGGCACGCTGATAAATGCGCGGGACGGCCCGTGTCTCATCGAAAACTTGCGCGTAGGCGATCTTGTCGTCACCGAAGATCACGGTTTGCAACCGATCCGTTGGATCGAAGGCAGTCAGATGAGTGCTGAACACCTACGCGCAAACCCGGCGATGCGACCGGTTCGAATTGCTGCAGGAAGTCTTGGCCCCGGCTTGCCAAAGCGTGATTTGCTCGTGTCGCAGCAGCACCGTGTCCTAGTCCGTGGCCCCAAAGTTGAGCTGTTGTTTGGCGCATCCGAAGCTCTGGTTGCTGCCAAGCACTTGTGCTCGTGGCCCGGGATTTCCGTCGATATATCGGATACGCCAGTTGAATACATGCATATCCTGCTGGATCGTCACGAAATCCTGATGGCCGAAGGCGCCCCGGCCGAGAGTTTGTTTCTGGGCGAAGAAGCGCTGCACACACTATCGTCGGATGGGTTGCAGGAACTGGCCGAGATCTTTCCTGACCGGCCAGCTTCTGACGGAATGAGCTTTGGGCGCGCAGCGCGGGTCATTCTGCGTGAACACGAAGCGCGGGCACTGGCCTGAGATCAGGCCTGCCCGTTCGCAGCAACGCGCCCGCCAACATCCTGCGGGGCCAGCGCGACCGTCTTGATAACCGCATAACAAGAGCGACCGGGCGCAAGCCCGAGCGCCGAAACCGAACGGCGTGTCACGCGCGCCAGTATGGCACCAGCCGGCGTTTGAACCGACACGATTGCCCCCGGCCCTTCGCCTGCCCGGATCGTATCGACTGTTCCTTCCAACACATTCAGCGCCGACAGACCTTCCGGTTTTCGATCTGACAGAATGACCTCTTGGGCCGGAATGCGGATACGCAACTGTTCCCCAACGCGATGCGGAATCTTTGGCAGGAACAAACGGCTACCCCCTGCCTCAAGCTCGGTCAGCCCGTCCGCATGATGTTCCACAACCTTAACCCGCAACACCGCACCTACTGCTCGAACACCCGCAGGAGCGACGGAGGGGTCAGCCAACACCTCGGACGCCGGACCATGACGCAGAGCCTTTCCGTCCTGCAGCGCCACTACCGAAGTAGCCAACCGCGCAACTTCTGCGGCCGAATGCGTGACATAAAGGATCGGAACTGACACTTCGTCCCTCAGTCGCTCGAAATAAGGGAGGATTTCCGCCTTTCGGGCATCATCCAGCGCTGCCAAAGGCTCATCTGCCAAAATTAGGCGGGGGCTGGCCAGTAAGGCACGACCAATCGCCACCCTTTGTTTCTCACCGCCCGACAGTTTAGCGGGGCGGCGGTCCAGAAGATGACCAATCCCCAGCATTTCGATAACTTTGTCCGGGTTTTCGCGTTGCGCATTTCTGGGCGCGAACCAGCGCCCGAATGCCAGATTTTGGCGAACCGTCAAATGCGGAAACAGCCTACCTTCCTGAAAGATATATCCCAGACGCCGCCGATGCGGTGGCAGCCACAATCCTTTATCGGTGTCGAAAAGAACCCAGTCATCTACGGCAACCCGACCTGCCTGTGTTCGCAGCAATCCGGCGACCGCATCAACGATCGTCGTCTTACCCGAACCGGATCGTCCGAATAGAACCGTTACGCCAGGCGGTGCATCAAAACTCAGATCCAGTTCGATCCCCGGCAGGCTGTGTTTCAAACGGACGGATAAGCTCATGATCCGGCCACCCGCGCAGCCGCACGCCGACCAACATACTCAGACAGCAGCAAGGCACCCATCGCAATGATAATGGAAATGATGACCAGCCGGGTCGCCGCCGCCTCCCCTCCCGGCACCTGCAAGAAGGCATAGACAGCCGAAGGTAATGTCTGCGTTTGACCCGGTATGTTCGACACGAATGTGATGGTCGCCCCAAACTCACCCATCGCCTTGGCGAAAGCGAGGATCGCACCAGCAATGATCCCCGGCAGAATCATGGGTAAGGTCACGGTGGCAAAGACAAACGGTTGCGAGGCCCCAAGGGTAGCACCAGCCTGTTCAAGCTTGGGGTCGACCGCTTCGATCGACAGCCGGATCGCCCTCACCATCAGCGGAAATGCCATGATCCCTGCTGCAAGCGCAGCTCCGGTCCAACGGAAGGCAACAACGATGCCGATTTCCGCCAGAAGTTTCCCTAACGGTCCCTGCACACCAAATGTCAAAAGCAACAGATAGCCTGTCACTACAGGAGGAAGGATCAACGGCAGGTGCACAAGACCGTTCAACAGTTGCCGCCCTGGGAACCGCCATCGAGCAAGGGCATAGGCCACAAATATTCCCAACGGGAGCGTTGCGAGCGTCGCCCAGAAGGATACGCGCAGCGAAAGCCTCAGCGCTTCCAGCTCTGCAGGGCCAAGCCACCCCATTATTGCGCACCCGGCAGAGAAAACCCCTGCTCCAGAAAGACGGCCTGCGCTTCTTCGGACTGCAGATAGCTCAGAAAGTCCTGTGCATCCGATGCGCCGGATTTCGTAAGTGCCGCCGGATAAATGATCGGTGCATGGGACCCGGAGGGGATCGTCCCAACAACACGGACCTGTTCCTCTGCCTGCGCATCAGAACGGTAAACGATGCCCAGAGGTGACGCCCCGGTGGCAACCAACGCAAGAGCTGCACGAACATTGTCTGCCTGCGCGACTTTGCCTTGAACACCATCCCAAAGGCCCAGATTCTGTAAAGCTGTCTTTCCATAGATCCCTGCCGGCACGGCATCGACAAGGGCCATCGCCAGATAGCCACCCTTCAACTCTGATTGCAGGTCATAATCCGCGCTGAGTTCGCCAGGGTCCGACTGACCCGAACCGCCAATCAACACCAAACCGTTGCTTAGCAGATCAATCCGGGAATCAGCATCGATCCGGTCGTGATCCTCAAGATAATCCATCCATTCGACATTGGCCGAGATGAACACATTCGCAGGGGCACCAAGCTGTATCTGGCGTGCCAGAACCGATGATGCCGCGTAAGAGATCGTGACGCCTTGCCCCGATTGTTCTTCAAAATCTGCGGCAATCTCATCCAGCGCGGTTTTCAGACTGGCCGCTGCAAATACCAGAATTTCTTCGGCTGCTGCCCGAATCGGGAACAAGGCCAAAGCGCAAATCGACAGCATTGCGAACAGATGGCGGCATGCGCCGGGCTGCATCCTGTGCTCTCCCGTTAGGAAAGTAACTTTCTCAGGGAATATCGGAGGCAGCCGGGCACAAGCAAGGTCATTTGCGGAACACAAAGGTGTATGCGGCGGAAAAAACAGCACATCCCGATGGTTCGGGCGCAAATTGCGGACACATTCACTGGCACAAACCCGCAATCAGTTATTTTATGCAAAACTTGTGCAAGAATTTGTGCCTGACCCTCTTGCGCCCGCCCTCAGGCTTGGCTAAATCCCCCCTCACGGGTGATTAGCTCAGTTGGTAGAGCGCTTCGTTTACACCGAAGATGTCGGGAGTTCGAGTCTCTCATCACCCACCATCGACTTTCATTGAAAATCAATCCGCTAGTAGATATCGCGCCACAGGATGTTTGGCAGCGTACTACTCATCATATTGCACTTTCCCGCTATTCCTTGGCAAAGGAACACGGCTTTTCAATGCTCACTATACTGGCTTTGTCCAACTCAATCGGCGATTCTCAAGAATCCTGACCGGTGTAGGTATACCACCAGCTCCGCATTGCAGCGTTCATCGATCTCAGGATGTCGCACAGATCTTAGCCCCCACCCGAACAGGTTGCGTCGCGAGTGGGTGCGGCGAATACCTTTGATCCGAAATCCAAAGCGGCGATGATCAATAGTTCTCGAATGGCCGTTGTTTTGGCGCCCGCCTCACCTTCTCTCTAAACCTAGCGCCTATTGGTGGCGCCCAGAGAAGTGGAGCTAAGACAATTAGCAATCGCCGGGTGACACGCCGTCCCGTTCAGCACTGTGCTGAGCGTTTTGTAAGAGACGCTCGATCATGAACTTGTCGGTTAAGTGACAGGCTTTGTGAGGCTTCTTTATGTGGACAGTTCGCGGCCAGGAACCTGTCCTACACATCCGCGAGCGTCATTGGGGCATGCGATTTACGGCGAGAAATTTAGAAAGTCACAAATATATGACAAGTTCTCGCAATACTTATGCCAATATTGCAATACATATGAGATCAACCCCGCCGAGCTGTTTGTTGGTGTTTTTTTAACGAGGGGGTACTTCGGCGGGATCAGGGGTGAGAGCGTGTTGGCATTCCAAACTGCTGTACACAGCTCTCCCCCGACTTAACAAAATTCGACCAATCTATCCGCCCCGAAGCCTTTGCATCAGATAAATCTCAGCCCCTTCCGGGATCGGCTCTGACAAGCCGCTGGCGATGATGCGCCCGTCGATGGCTACGGAAACACCCGCGTCGATCGGGGCCTGCAACTGTGGATAAACCCGCACCAAAGCACGCAGCAATTCTCCTGTCGTGGCGGCCTCGACCTCGACCACCTGCTTGCCCCCGGTCAAAGACCGGAGGCCAGACCAAAGGTGAACCTCAACCATCTTCCTTCAGCGCAGCAAGGATACGTGGTGGGGACATTGGCAACTGCCGCATGCGGACACCTGCAGCATTGGACACCGCGTTAGCGATCGCTGCCAGCGGCGGCACGATGCCGGTTTCACCCACACCTCGTACGCCGAATGGATGGCCCGGGTTGGGCACCTCTACAATCACCGTGTCGATCATTGGCAGGTCGCTGGCGACAGGGATGCGGTAGTCGAGGAAGATCGAGTTCTGCAAGCGACCATCATCCCCATAGACATACTCTTCGTTGAGCGCCCAGCCGATGCCCTGTGCGGCACCACCCTGATATTGCCCCTCGACGTAGTCTGGGTGGATCGCCTTACCTGCATCCTGAATGACGGTGTAGCGGGTTACGCTGGTTTTGCCGGTTTCTGGATCAACCTCGGCATCGACAATATGCGTACCGAAAGAGACGCCTGCGCCTTCCGGGGTAGCCTCAAAATGTCCCGAGATCGGCCCACCCGTTGAACCCATGTCTGCGGTGATATCAGCCAGCGGCATGGGATCGAAGTCACCTGCATTCGGGCCAGAAGGCACGGCATGGCCGTTTTCCCATTTCACCGCGTCGGCAGGGATACCCCATTTGGCCGCCGCCCGTTCGCAGAGCTTTTCGACAGCACTACGCGCGGCCTTGATTGTCGCCAAACCACTGGCATAGGTCACGCGGCTGCCATGGGATACGTCGTTATAGCCCAGCGTTGCGGTGTCCGCGACCGTTACACGGATGTTCTCATAAGGGATGCCCAGCACCTCGGCTGCCATCAGTGCCATTGAGGCGCGCGAACCACCAATATCCGGCGTACCGACCATCAACTGTGCAGAACCATCCTCAGACAGTGCTAACGAGACTGATGTCTCACCCCCGTGGTTGAACCAGAAGCCGCAGGAAATGCCGCGCCCCTGCCCCGGTTTAAGCGGTGCTGAGTAATGCGGATGCGCCTTGGCGGCCTCCAGCGTTTCAACAAGCCCGATACGTTCATACCGTGGGCCATAGCTGGCTTTGGTTCCTTCATGTGCCGCGTTTTTCAGACGCACATCCACCGGATCGAGCCCCAGCTTGTTGCACAGCTCATCCAGAACCGATTCCACTGCAAACGCGCCCATTGGCGCACCAGGCGCACGATACGCGGCCTGTTTGGGACGGTTGGACATCACGTCATAACCTACCTGCCGTACATTGGTCAGGTTGTAGGGCGCAAAGGCGCACATAGCGGTCATATCGCCGGGTGCACCCGGGAAGGCCCCGCCTTGCAGGCGGAATACGCCTTGCGCAGCAGTTATCGTGCCATCCTTCTTCATGCCGATTTTGACGTCCATCGAAGCCGATGCGGTCGGTCCGGTCGCACGGAACACTTCGGAGCGGTTCATGACGATCTTGACCGGGCGATTTGCCTTGCGGGACAGGGCCAGAGCAACGGGTTCGATAAAAACTGTGGTCTTGCCGCCAAATCCGCCACCAATTTCAGATGCGGTCACACGGAGCTGCGAGGTCTCAATTCCCAGCAGAGCAGCACAGGTTTTCTGCGCAATCCAGTGTCCCTGCGTTGTACACCACAACTCACCTTTGCCGTCATTGCCCAGCGTCGCAAGGCAGGCATGAGGCTCGATATAACCTTGGTGCGTTGCCTCGGTGACAAAGCTGTCTTCAATAACCAGATCGGCCTCAGCAAATCCGGCTTCGACATCGCCATGACCACTTTCATGGTAACGCACGACATTTGGATGCATCCCTTCGGGAACCGAGTAATCGGCCGCGCCTTCGCGGATGACCGGCGCGTCGGGTTCCATTGCCTTGTCCACATCGGTCACATGAGGCAGGACTTCGTATTCCACTTCAATCAGCTTGAGCGCGTCCCGCGCGGCCAACGCCGAAGTCGCTGCAATTGCTGCCACGGCATGGCCGTCATACAGCGCCTTTTCGCCCGCCATGACGTTTTCCAGAACGTTCCAGAACTCGCCTTCGAGACCGGGCTTGAACTCAACCTTGTCGGAAAAATCTGCACGGGTGACGACGGCTTTCACATCCTTGTGCGCTTCGGCCCGCGAAGTATCGATACTGATGATACGTGCATGTGCGTGGGGTGAGCGCAGAATGGCACCGTGCAACATGCCGGGCGCATAGGCATCCGCTCCGAACTTGGCACGGCCGGTCACCTTGTCCAGGCCATCAGGACGGTCAGGGCGTGTTCCTACAAATTTGAAATCTGATTTGCGATCATCGAGTGCCATTACGAAGCCTCCCGCAGTTCAGCAGCCGTATCCATCACGGCGCGGATAATCTTGTCGTACCCGGTGCAACGGCAAAGATTGCCCGCCAGCCAGTAACGCGCTTCTTCCTCGGTCGGGTTGGGATTCTTTTCCAACAGCGATTTGGCCGCGACCAGAACACCGGGGGTGCAAACGCCACACTGAAGAGCTGCATGTTCGATAAAGTTCTTCTGCAGCGGGTGCAGAACATCGCCATCGGAGATGCCTTCGACCGTTTCGATCTGCTTGCCCTCGGCCTCAACCCCCAGCATCAGGCAGGAACACACCAGACGGCCATCAACCGTGACCGAACAGGCCCCGCAATCCCCGGTTCCGCAGCCTTCCTTGGCGCCGGTCAGGTTCAGCTTGTCGCGCAGACAATCCAGCAGGGTTTCGCGTGGATCGCACAGATATTCGACCGTATCTCCGTTCACAGTCGTGGCTACGTGGAACTTGCTCATGCTTGCTCTCCCTTCGCACGGGTATAGGCAATCTTTGCGGCGCGCTTGGTAAGCACACCTGCAACTTCGGTACGGAATTCAACAGTACCGCGCTTGTCGTTGATCGGGTTGCAGGCTGCTGAAGCAGCCGCAGCCAAAGTTTCAAGCGCTGCGTCATCAAGCGTGGTGCCGATGATCGCCTTGGCGCATTCGTCAACCAGCAAGACAGTCGGCGCAACCGCACCCAGTGATACTCGGGCTTCAGCGATTGTATCCCCATCCAGACGCAGGTTCACCCCAACGCCGACGACAGCAATGTCCATCTCGGTGCGTGGGATGAAGCGCAGATACGCATCGCCACCATTTGCGCCGCGCGCCGGAATGTTCACAGCAGATATCAACTCGCTTTTGGCCAGCGAGGTGCGGCCCGGGGCGGTGGGAATATCTTCGACAGCGACCTCGCGTGTGCCGTCGGGGCCGGTCACCGTAACGGTCACCCCGGCCGCCACCATCGCCGGTACGGAATCAGCAGCCGGTGAGGCATTGCACAGATTACCGGTCAGGGTTGCACGCCCCTGAACCTGTGTCGAACCGATCAGATCCATCGCCTCGACTACTCCGGGCCAATCACTAGCCAACTCGGCATGTTCGCTCATCTCTGCCCCCGTAGCCGCGACACCCAGTGTCCAGCTGCCGTCTGCATTGCGGGTGATATCCGATACACCGTTGATTTTCTTGATGTCGATAAGCGTATCAGGCGTCACAAGTTCTGATCGCAACTGCACCAGAACATCGGTGCCGCCTGCCAGAAATCTTGTTACGCCCGTCGCGTTCGCTGCCAGAGCCGATGCCTCGGCGAAACTGGCGGGGCTGTGATAGTCCATGAATTTACCTCGCGCCTGTTGGTCAGGGTTCACTGGGGTTCGAGGTGGACGTTAGTGCAGCAACCCTGCCGCGTCCATGGCAGGAGCGACCAAATTTTCACAGCCGAAATGTCGTTTCCTGACCAAGCTCAAAGATCGATCTCGACCACGCCCCCGGCTTCGGCAGCGCGACTCTGACACAGGATCATCGCACCTTCGCGCTGTTTATTGGAAAGGACAAAGTCGCGATGCTCAATCTCACCGGAAATCACGCCGCATTTACAGACACCGCAAATCCCGTCTGCACATTTGACATCCACATGTATGCCCGCCTCATTCAGTACCTGTGCTGCGTCCTTATCGGCTGGCACTGGAAGCTCGCGACCCGATTGATTGAGCCTGAGCGTAAACGGATGATTCTCATATTCCGGCTGCTCCGGAACTGAGAAATACTCAAGATGTCGCGCTTCGTCCGGGAAACCCTGCTTTTCAGCGGCCTGGATGACTCCATCCATATAGCGATCGGGCCCGCAGGTGTAGACATGCCATCCCGGCTGATACCCTGACAGAACAACATCCAAATCCGCACGGGTACCTTCATCCGAGAAATGATAGTGTACGCGATCGGCCCACGGCATAGAGGCAAGGTCATCCAGGTAACCGGCTCCCTGTCGTGTGCTGGCAGAATAGTGCAGTTCAAAATCTTTGCCCAGCGCATACAGGCGATGCGCAAAAGCAATCATCGGGGTGATGCCGATACCGCCCCCCATCAGGAACGTCTTTGCAGCAGTTTCATCCAGATCAAAATGGTTGATGGGTTTCGAGATGAAGACCTTGCGCCCTTCGTTGAAGATACGGTGCAGCAATGCCGATCCACCGCGGCCTTCATCCTCTCGCAACACGCCAATCTGGTATGTGCTGCGATCAGACGGATCACCCGACATTGAATACTGTCGCAGAAATTCCGGCGCCACCAGCACGTCCAGATGCGCCCCTGCCGTCCATTCCGGAAGCGGGGCACCGTTCATCGCCGAGAACTCATACTTGGTCACATCAGCGGTCATCTTATCGACTTTGGTCAGCTCCACCCGCATTACCGGTGCATCGCCAGCAATCTGGTATCGATGAACAACTGACATATCGCCTGCCGCTACGCGGGATCTGTATTCGTCCGCAGTGACCATCGCCTCGTAAGCGGCAATTCCAGCTTCGCGATCCATCGCAAATGGATAAGGCCAAGGATGTGGGGCGAGATATGCCGGGTAGACTGCCAGTGTCTGATCTTCATATTTCAGATCCAGATCCCTTTGCAGATCGCGCCGGTTCAGCGGCTGCTCTGTCGGTCGATAGGCACCGTCTGACTGCACCTCCAGATCCCACCACCATTTCTTGGTATCGTTCAGCCCACCGTTGCCAACGGCATCGTCCAGCTTCGCCAGAACCGGAGCTGCAGACGGAATGTTCATCGCCGCCCAACGGAACGGGCGTTCCTTGAAAATACCTTCGAGGTTCCACGGACAGGTTTTCATGCAGCGTCCACACATCGCGCCCCCCGGCGTGGTGATCCTGTAGGTGGCACATTTCTGGCTGTCGGATTTCCAGATTTCGTAGCCGTTGAACATCAGTTTCGGTCCAGCGGTGATCGCACCCGAAGGGCATTCGCGTGCGCATTTATTGCAGCTTTCACAAAAGCTCTGCAGGCCGAAATCAATCGGTTTGTCATGTTCCATCGGCATGTCGGTTGTCACGACGCCGGATTTGAGGCGTGGGCCCAAATAGGGATTCAGGATCACCTCACCAATGCGCGAGACCTCTCCCAATCCGCTGAGCAGCAACAGTGGTGGTTGCAGCACTTCACCATCCATCACCGTATGCGCCTTGGCCTTGTAGCCGAGATTGCGGATCTGCTGAGCAATCACGCCGCCCAGCAGCGAGAACCGCAGATAAGCCCGCATGGATTGCGCAACACTGATCCAGTCGTCACCCGAGGCGCCTTCCATGGTTTCATAGCCCTGATCAATGATCATGCTGATCGCCTGATCATGGGGTGGTACAATCTCTTCCCCCGTCGCGTCGTGAGAATACCAGCTCCATTCCGGGCAACGGCTGAGGCCAACGGCATCAACACCCAGAAAATAGCTTGCTGCCTTGAGGTTCGCGGCATTACGCTCGTAATTTCCGGGCTTGCTGACCTCGGCGCTTTCGCCATCCTGCAACAGGACAAACGCCCCCAAGGCCCGACGCTGTGCAAAGCTGGGCGCCGCCTTGCGCACATAATAACCACCCTTGGCGCTGTCCTGCAGTGTCTTACCCATATCGCCGAACTGGGCGCGCGCGAACATATCGGCGCGCTTGGGTACCCGCGCGACATTTGCTTCGTCGATGTAAGTGGTCGGATCGTCGACACGTTTGAGGTTCTCAAACGGATGCGCGCCATCCATGTATCGTCGCTTAGCGTAGGGATCGCGGTTCAGGGCATTCTTGGCAAATCCTGCCCCCAGCCACCAGGCCGGGCCTTGCGTTCGAAACCAGGGCTGTTGCGCCATCGGGGCCAGCGGCAGGTCGTGGGCGATATCCATCTCGGTCGTGACTGCCGCCAAACCAAATCGCCGCCCTAACCAAGGTGCGACCAGCCCATCAACCTCTGACGATACCAGCCCGGCAGCCACGGCAAGTTTGCCCAGGTCAACTTCTGACGACATGGCGGTATGTGCCCGTGCATCAAAGCCAAGCAGGCGAATGTAATTGGCAATGACGACGGCGTTTTCAGTCGCTAGCAGACACGCCCGATGATCCTGAGCATCCAGTATCCAATCCGCGCCAGGCTCAGATGGATCGGGATCTCGGTTGTGTTCATACAGAAATACGATGGCATGACGATGTGTGTCGATCGAACCCGGCGTCGCCTCCATGCTTTCTTTCAGATCGGCCATGATCACATCGATGCCAGAAGCCAGCGTTTTGGTTTGACGCGTCCTCAGCGCATGGGCCAGCCGGTCGATATCCGGGTTCCGGCGCGGTGTGTCCAGCAGCGCCTGGGTTGGCAGGGGCCCACATCCAATCATCGAGGCATCATTGAAATACCCAAAGGCCTTCAGATGGTTTGCCCGCTCAAGCGGATCTGCGGGGACCTCAGACATCACCGTATTTACAAATCCGTCTCGGATTGCATCCATCATGGCCTGAAACTCACCCATCGCGTTTACGATGCTTTCGGGTTGCTCAGGGCGATGAAAGCTAAGGTCGGGCATAGATGGCACCGTGCCAAGATCCGGCATATCGGACTGACGCGCCAGTCGCTCCAGCGGATATGACCCCATATGAACCGGACGGTTTTTGTCTGAGAAAAAGCGGATCCCCATCGCGCGCCTCCTTTGGATGACAGTCACCTATAGCCCGGTGGACAACAAAACCACTCATGACTAGTCATATATGATATGAACAAAACTGATTTTACTGACCTCGATGGCAAAGTCCTGCGCACCTTTCTGACGATCCTCGAAGAGAGTTCGGTATCAAAAGCTGCAGACCGACTGGGCGTCACGCAATCGGCAATCAGCCATACGCTGGCGAAGCTCAGACTGGTTCTGGGCGACCCACTGTTTGTCCGCTCGGGTCAGGGGCTGACCCCGACCGAACGCGCCCTGTCGCTGAAAGAACCGGTTCAACACGTACTGGATGGTCTGCGCGCCTTGATGGAAGGGCGGCCTTTCGACCCCCTGTCAGAAGAGATCAGCGTCCAGATCGCCACTAACGACATGCCGCGCGAGTTGGTATTTCCGGAACTTTTGCGGACGGCACGTGCCGATGGGGTAAGGCTGAAACTGGGCTTCATCCCGTCAGGTGTACCGTCCGCTGACATTTTGCGTAGTGACAGATGCCAGCTGATGTTGACGCCTCTGCCACCGGACGGCCCGGACATATTTCAGAAGCTCCTTATCACCAGTCCGCTCATGGTTTTCTACGATGGCGACCGGCGCGCGCCGCCAGACAACTGGCGATCTTATTGTGAAAGTGAACATGTCGAAGTGCGCTTTGCAGATGGACGCAATGCAAGGGCCGTGATGCGTGGCGTCGATCAAAGTCAGATCCGCCCCGCGACCGTAACACTGCCAAATTTCAACGCGATCCCATCCTTCGTAAAAGGCAGCGACCTGATTTCGACCGACACGGCATTGATGAAGAACGGCCCATTGGCGTCACTGGATTGCGCGCCGCTACCTTTCGCGTGTGAACCTGTTTCGATCTACATGGTCTGGCATCAGCGTTCGACAAATGACCCGGCACATCGATGGCTACGCAAACGCATCGAGGCGATCACGGCAGATCTTCAGGCCTGAGAAACAAGCCACTCGCGCATCAATCGCACCAATTCCGGCTGCCGTGGTTTTTTGGGATTAACGACAAAAAACTCGAGGTCTTCCAGCAGCACTTCTGGCAACGGCTGCACCAAATCGCCCGATGCAAGCTCGGATGCCACAAGCGGCTCATTCGCCAGCGCAAACCCCTGACCCGAGATTGCCGCATCTATTGCAAGGCTGGTTTGACTGAAACTCATCATTCGCGGTCTGCCAACTACGCCTGCCCGTTCAAGAAACAATGGCCACAGACCATGCGAGTCGCTGAGCAGCAGATGATCCATCAGCTCAGACGGCTGCGATACGCTCTGTGCAAGTTCAGGATTACAAACCACGACAAACGCAGAGGTGAACAACGGTGTGGCTTCAAGATCAGCAGCGAATGGTGCCCTGCTTTGGCGAACGGCAATATCGATTCCGTCACTTTGGAAGTCAGCAATACGTTCCCGCGCGTCCACCTGAACCGAGATGTCCGGGTGTTTTGCCGTGAAATCCGATATTCGTGGTACCAGCCATTTCGAGGCAAAGCTTGGCGTCACAGATATCGCAATCTTTCGGTTATCCGACAGATCTTCGACAGCCTCTTCGATCAGGCGAAAGGCTCTGCGCAACGGGGAATGGAAGCGGCGACCCGCCTCAGTCAGCCGCAATCCGCGTGGCAAGCGATCAAATAGCTGTTGCCCCAGCCTTGCCTCCAGCGCGCGCACCTGTTGGGCGACCGCACCTTGAGTAACCCCAAGCTCTTCTGCGGCCAGGCGAAAGTTGAGATGTCGGGCGGATGCTTCAAAGGCACGTATGGCGTTGAGTGGGGGAAGAGCGATCATGACACTAAGCAGTAGATTTTCTACAGCATAGAGGCAGGAGAACTGATTGGTCAAACCCACCCGGAATGCACATTTTGACTGCAGACCTTTAATGGTTTAATGGAGAGAACAATGACTGAAAAAGTTGCTCTGATCACCGCAGGCGGCAGTGGCATGGGTGCGGATTCCGCCCGCAGGCTGGCTGCAGATGGATTTAAAGTTGGCATCCTGTCTTCGTCGGGCAAAGGTGAGGCCTTAGCGCATGAGCTTGGTGGCGTCGGCGTTACAGGATCCAACCAATCCAATGATGACCTCAAGAAACTGGTCGAAGCGGCCATGTCGCATTGGGGGCGTGTCGACGTTCTGGTCAACTCCGCCGGCCACGGACCGCGCGCACCAATTCTGGAGCTGACCGATGAGGACTGGCATACAGGGATGGATGTCTACTTCATGAATGCCGTTCGACCGACACGGCTTGTCACCCCGATCATGCAGGCACAGGGTGGTGGTTCCATCATCAACATCTCGACCTTTGCCGCATTCGAGCCTGATCCGGTTTTTCCGACATCGGGCGTTTTTCGTGCGGGGCTTGCAGCCTTCACCAAGCTCTATTCCGATAAACATGCAGCCGAGAACATCCGCATGAACAACGTCCTGCCCGGCTTCATCGACAGCTTGCCGGAAAAGGAAGAATTCCGCTCCCGAATCCCGATGGGCCGGTATGGCAAAAGCTATGACGAAATCGCTTCGGTCGTTGCTTTGCTTGCTTCCGAGGGGGGCGCATACATCACCGGACAGAATATCCGCGTGGACGGCGGTATTACCCGGTCGGTCTGAAGTTTCAGAACCGTGCCTTGATGAGATGCGTCAGCGCCGCGCCTGTTTCAAAATAAGCGCGGCGAAGTCCTGTCCACTTCTCGTGATATTCGGAGACTTCAGACACTGGTAGTTCGGTCAGATCATCGTTCAAAAGGCTTGCCGCCATCTGACGTCCGAACACGGTGCCCGGCCCGATTCCACGGCCAGAAAATCCGTGCGCAGACAGGGCATTGGGTCCGATCCGTGTGATCTTGGGTATATGATCCGAGGTCATTGCGATGCGCCCATGCCAACCCTCGACCAGCGGCTGGTCCGATAGCTGAGGATAGAGCTCGGCCAACTTGCGTCGCAGCCAGCCAACATGCGCCATCCGACCGGGTCGCTTCAGATCACCCATCCCCCCGATAATCAGACGCCCGCTTTGGTCCATGCGGAACGAGGTCATGATCAATCCGGTATCCCAGCACCCTTCGCCAGATGGCAGAATGCTGGCACGCAGATTGTCCGATAGTGGCGCGGTGGCATACTGAAAATAGTACACCGGCACATAATCGGGCGCGGTTTCTTGCAGGCCTGTGTGATACGCATTGGTTGCTTGTATCACGGACTTTGCGCGGATGGTTCCGCCTTGTGTGCTCAGGCTCCAGACGCCGTCCACCTGATGCATCGACCGGACAGGGCTTTGTTCAAATACTTGAGCCCCCGCAGCAATTGCAGCCCGGGCGAGGCCGCGTACATAAGCCAGCGGCTGGATAGTGCCAGCCCGCGGATCCAACAATGCCCCGTGAAACGATGCGCTGCCGGTTCGTTGACCCGCTGTTTCTGCGGACAGCAATTCGACCGGCGCGCCTGATGCCGAAAGTTGCGTATGGCGGGTCTGCAGATCCCGGAAGCCCGCAGCCGAATGCGCACAGTGTAGCGTTCCAGTCCTTACGGGTTCACAGTCGATCCCATGTTCCTCGATCAATCGAAAAACGTCAGATGGTGCACTACCGAGTAGTTCGATCAGCCGATCTCCGGCAGTCTGGCCAAGATGCGCGCGAATTTCATCGGGCGGCAACCACAGGCCTGCATTCACCAACCCAACGTTCCGCCCTGATCCGCCGTGACCGATCTGATGCGACTCAAGCAAACAAACCGAAGCGCCAGCCTGTGCCGCATGGAGCGCCGCAGAACATCCCGTATACCCCCCGCCGATGATAGCCAGATCAACCGTAATATCTTCGGACAGCGGGTCTGCGTCGACATGCTCGCGGCTGGTGTTTTGCCAGAGGGTATGGTCGGGGTCGCTCATATCAGACCTCAGTTCAGTTTTCGCGGATCATTAGCGCGGTGTCAGCCTGTTGCAAGCGATCTCTGATCATCCCGGCCCATCGCGATCAACATCGGATGATCTGCTTGCCGCGCCTGAAAGGATGCCTTGCCGGACATGCCTTGCCAGTTCGCAAAACCCAAAGACTGCGCAACCGCGCCGCCGAGCGTCGCGCCCGGTCCAGTCACGATAAACAGGTCAGGTGCGAACTCCCGTGCGGCAGTCTGAATGGCGCGCGTGAAGTCATAGGTTTCCGTAACCTGATGCCCCAACGTATAGTCCCAAAGGGCTTCTGTGTCTGTCGCTCCAGGCCACCAAACCTTGCCGCGCCCGTCAACGAGCGGGCGTTCAGGTTGTCCAAACAATTCCACACCCAGCCGGGCCCGCCCTTCCTTTGCAACAGGCTCCTGCAGCCGTGTATGGAATGCCGCATGGTTGGCCAGCCGCATCGGAAAACGTTCCTGCACAACGGGTTGGGATGCCTCAAAGGCCTTTAGACCTTCCTCATTCCCGGCCAGTACCAGCATACCGCCCAGATCGATGGATAGCGCAAGATCGTGCCCCTCCAACGCGTTGATACGTGCCACGTGCGACAGAAGTTCTGCTTTGCGCGCAGGATCGTTCCGCCAGTCATCATCCACGAATGGATAAACCAATTGCCCACCGATCAGATGCTCCTGCATCAGCGTGCCCATGGTGTTGACCACGCGAAACCCGTTCTCGGGGCTCAACGCCCCGGCAGCGGCAAGCGCGATGTACCAACCCATCGAGTTCCCGGTGACCGCGACCACATCGATATCATCCGCAATCGCGTGCGCATCGGCAAGGGATGCCGCATAGATCAGGGGCGAGGCCACGTCACCGCGAGAGTACTTTCCGACAGTATAGCGCGTGGCGCTGTCCAGAGCGGTGACCGTTTCCTGAGATTCTCCAGCTCGGATATCGTCATATCGATGGAACATATCCATGCGCGCAGGATGGTGGCGATGGAGGTAGCCCAGTTCGGGTTTGTTGTAGGTTCCCCGCCCGGGGCAGATTACGACGGCTGTTCGGGTCATTTCTTTGCTCCGGTCAAAGACAGTGCAGCGGCAACAATGCCATCCTTCGACGGCAGCGGTGCAGCATAGGCTGGTCCGGTCGCGATAAAACAATCCTCGGCCACGACACGCGCGGTCGGAGTGTCACCACCTTCTTCGCAGAACAGGGCCATCAGTGCCTCTGACTGGCTACCAGTGCGCCGACATTCATCGACGATCAGCACATGCTTACATCCTTTGGTGGCCGCCCGCAGCGCATCCGCTGGCAATGGCGCCAACCAGCGCAAGTCGATGATCCGGGTGCTCAGACCAGCCGCCTCAAGCTCTGGCAACGCCTGCTTCGACAGATAGTGCCCGTTGCCATATGTCACGATGGCCAGATCAGCACCATCTCCATGCACGCCAACCTCGCCCAGCGCGATCCGCTGATCCGGAGAGGGATAGGTTGTCATCCATCCCGCATCCTGCGGTTCGTGCAGATCCCGCATCGGATAAAGTGCAATTGGTTCGAGAAAGACAACGACCCGCTGCTCTTCCCGCGCCAACCGCACGCATTCGCGTAACATCTGGGCGGCATCCGCACCATTGGACGGGCATGCAATGATCACGCCAGGGATGTCGCGCAGTACTGCCAGCGAGTTATCATTGTGGAAATGCCCGCCAAACCCTTTCTGATAGCCAAGCCCGGCAATGCGCAGCACCATTGGGTTGGTGAATTGACCATTCGAGAAAAACGGCAATGTCGCTGCCTCGCCCCGGATCTGATCCTCGGCATTATGCAGATAGGCAAGGAATTGAATCTCGGGGATCGGAACGAACCCATTGTGGCCCATGCCGATGGCCAGTCCCAGAATGGATTGTTCGTCCAGCAGCGTATCGATCACGCGGTCGGGGCCAAAACGTTGCTGCAACTTTTGCGTGACACCATAAACACCGCCCTTGCGACCCACGTCCTCGCCCATACAGACGACCTCACCATGCTCCAGCATCAGGTCGGTCAGCGCCCAGTTGATCAGACGGCTCATCGGCTGCGGCTCATCCATTGCGCGCATATCGCCGCCAAATGTACTGGCGCGTGCCTCAGCGCTGGGGCCGTTGGTAGGCTTGCAATTGCGTTTGGGTGGGATCAGGCTGGCCATCACTTCCTGTGCATCTGCCAGATGCGGGCGGGATGCTGCCTCAGCAGCTATGCGATCCGTGCGCGCGCAGGTGTCTTCATAAATCTTGAGGGCCTGATCCGGCGACAACGCACCAGCCTGATCCAGTAGGCGCACTGAATGCAGCAGTGGATCATTGGCTTCATCCGCTTCAACCTCGGACTTGCTCAGATAGGTGGTTGGCACATCCGCCCCGGCATGACCATAAAGACGCACGGTTTTTAGATGCAGGAAGGCTGGCTTGCGACGGGTCCTGACATATTCGGCGGCCTCTTTGGCGACCGCATGAGTTTCGTAGATGTCCAAACCATTGGCCTGAAAATACCGGATACCCGGTCGGTGCTCCATCGAGGCCTGAATCCAGCCTTTCGGCGTTTTCACCGAAATGCCAATTCCGTTGTCCTCGCACACGAACAGCAATGGCAATGGCGTGGACTGCACGCTGGTCCAGCCTGCGGTATTGATCGCCCCTTGTGCTGTAGAGTGATTGGCCGAAGCATCACCGAAAGAACACATGGCAATCCCATCTGAGGGAAGTTCCCGGTGTTCAGGATCATGCCGGCGCGCAGCGCCGAGGCTGTAGGCCGCACCGACGGCTTTCGGCAGATGGCTGGCGATTGTCGAGGTCTGGGGCGGGATCGTCAGCGCCTTGGAACCCAGCACCTTGTGCCGCCCGCCCGAGGTCGGATCCTCTTTTGAACAGGCAAAACTCAGCAACATATCCCAAGCGATCTGCTGACCGGGCACTTGCTCTGCGCGCGCGATCTGAAACGCCGCATCGCGATAGTGCAGGAACGCGATATCAGTCGGGCGCAGCGCATGCGCAACTGCCGCCATCCCCTCATGCCCCGACGAGCCGATCGTATAGAAACCCTGCCCTGCCTTCTGCATGGCCCGGCTGGTGCGATCCAAAGCACGGCTGAGAACCTGTGAGCGATAGAGCGAAACGGCTTCTGCATCACTCAGGCCCGGTGTTGGCGGGACACCTTCAGGAAGATCACGCTTTGCAACGCGGGTCAGGAAGTTTTCGTGAACGATCTGGGCGCGGTCCATGGCTCGGCCTTTTTTAAATATTATTGTTTCAGAGCGCAGCAACAGCGCGTGTGATGCGGGCAAGCCCTTCGGTCAGGCTATCCGTTGCATAGGCGAAGGACAGGCGCAAATGTCCCGGCATCCCAAAGGCACGACCGGGGACCAGAGCAACACCTACCTCATCCAGCAGATACCGGCAGAACTCATGATCGACCGGCATTTGCGCGGGTGTCTTGGGGAATACATAAAAGGCTCCGTCCGGTGTCGCGCAGATAAGCCCGGCTTTGTTTAGTCCATCGACGACCAGATCCCGGCGCGTTTGCATTTCGCTTCGACGTTTGGCCAGTAACTCTTGCGGACCGGTAATCGCCTCGAGTGCTGCAGCCTGCGCGATGGAACAGGCGCCTGATGTGATTTGACCCTGTACAGCCACCATCGCCTTGATCAAGGGCGCAGGACCAATCCCCCAGCCAATGCGCCAGCCGGTCATCGAATAAGCCTTGGACACACCATTCACAATCAGCGTTCGATTTGTCAGGGCGGGAACGGCCTTAACAAAGGGCGTGAAGGGCACATAGGTAAGGTGCTGGTAGATTTCGTCCGAGATCACCCAGACCTGTGGGTGATTTTCCAGAACCTTGCCCAGCGCCTGCAATTCAGCCTCAGAATATACTGCGCCGGTTGGGTTCGATGGTGTATTCAGCAGCAGCCAGCGGGTCCTTGGTGTGATCGCATTTTCCAGCTGTTCAGGCGTCAGCTTGAAGTCCTGTAAAACAGGACAATCCAATACGACGGGCACACCGCCAGCCAACTTCACCATATCCGCGTAGCTGGTCCAGAACGGAGCCGTGGTTATCACCTCATCCCCGGAATTGAGCGTCGCCATGAACGCGGCTGACAGAACCTGTTTGGCTCCGGTCGACACGATCACATTTGCCGGTTCTACGCCGACCTGACCCGCGATGGCTGCTCGCAGAGCAGGTGTTCCAGCGGTAGCTGGATATCTGGTCTGTCCTTCAAGCGCCGCGCGATGCGCCGCGTCAACCACATGGGGCGGTGTGGGAAAATCAGGCTCACCCGTACTGAGCGCAATGACATCCACACCTTGTACACGCAATCTTGCGGCGTGCTCGGATATCTGCACGATCTCGGAAAGCTCGATCCCTTCAAGCCGCTCGGCCCGCTGGAATTCATCAACACTGTTCTGAAGGATCATGGCGCAAGCTCCGCGTAACGGTCAGGTATGGTGTGTATCTCGCTGGAAAAGCCGAATTGCCAGTGATATTCCATCCAAAAGGTATGAGGATAAGTCATATGATTGCGCCCCGTCGGTTTCTGCCCTCAATCTCGTCTCTGCTGGCTCTTGAAGCTGTGGACAGACTTGGCAGTGCTTCAGCAGCGGCGGAGGAATTGTCCCTAACGCAAAGCGCAATCAGCCGTCAGCTCAAGACCATGGAAGAACAGTTGGGGGTTGAACTGATCCAGCGAACACAGATGCGTCTGAACCTAACCCCGGCTGCAAAAGAGTATGTGGAAATCGCAAGATCGGCGCTGCAGCAACTTGCGCAGGCATCACTAAAGCTGAAGGCAAATCCAACCGGCGGGTCGCTGCATCTGTCGATCTTGCCTGCGTTCGGCATGCACTGGCTGGCACCCCGATTGCAGCATTTTGCCCGTCGGCACCCGGAGGTGACGGTAAACCTGAATACACGCCTCAAACCATTTGATTTTGAGGCTGAGCCCTTCGATGCCGCAATCCACTTTGGCCAGCAGGATTGGGCCGGTGTCAACTATATGCCCATCATGCGGGAAGAGGTTCTACCGGTCTGTGCCCCCGATCTGTTGCCGGAGAATACCAGCGACATAAACTGGCTACATGATGCGCCATTGCTGCATCTCGATACGCGCCCGGACGCGTGGGAGAGATGGTTCATGGCGCAGGGCCAGCCCGCTGAAGGCGTTCGCGGCATGTTGTTTGATCAGTTCTCGACCATGATCCAGGCAACCATTCACGGGTTGGGCGTCGCACTACTGCCCAGCTATCTTGTGACCGAAGATCTTAAAATTGGACGATTGGTGCTTGCATGGGATGGCCCCCCAGTGAGCCTTGGAGACTATTATCTTGTCTGGCCGCAACGGCAGGCAGAGTCGGAACCACTGAAGTCATTTCTGAAATGGTTGAAAGGGCAGCTTGATCAGCCTGAATAGTATCGGCCAAGCTTCATCCCAGAAGCTTGGCCGAAAGAGCGCGTGTGGCGCATGATACGAGGGACTTTGCCTCAGATGTCCATCGAGCGTGCGATGAGCTCCTTCATCACTTCGTTTGTTCCGCCATAGATCATCTGCACCCGGGCATCCGCGTAAAGACGCGCGATGGGATATTCCATCATGAAGCCGTAGCCACCAAAGAGCTGCAGGCATTCATGCATGACCTCGTTCTGAACTTCCGAACCCCAGTACTTGACCATCGACGCGGTTGCCGCGTCCAACTCGCCCGCCTCAAGCTTGGCGATGCAATCGTTGACAAAGCTGCGCAGAACTTCGGCTTTGGTCTTGCACTCGGCCAGTTTGAACCGCGTGTTCTGGAAATCCATGACGCGCTGACCGAAAGCCTTGCGCTCCTGCACGTATTTCACGGTTTCAGCGATGGCAAAATCGATCGCGCCCAGCGCCATGATACCGATTGTCAGGCGCTCCCAGGGCAACTGCTTCATCAGCTGATAAAAGCCCTGCCCCTCTTCCGGGCCGATAAGATTGGTCATCGGAACTTTGACGTCCTCAAAGAACAGCTCGGCCGTGTCATTTGCCTTCATGCCAAGCTTCTTGAGGTTTCGCCCTCGGCGGAACCCTTCGGCACCGTCAGTTTCGACTGCAATCAGCGAAACGCCTTTGGCACCCTGAGTTTTGTCAGTCTTGGCGACAACGATCACCAGATCAGCAGTCTGTCCATTGGTGATGAAAATCTTGGAGCCGTTGATGCGATATGAGTTACCATCTTTTTCAGCTGTCGTCCGAACAGCCTGCAGGTCCGACCCTGTGCCGGGCTCGGTCATAGCAATCGCACCGACCATTTCGCCGGATGCCAGTTTAGGCAGCCATTTCTGCTTTTGGTCCTCGCTGCCATAGGCGGTGATGTAATGGGTCACAATCGATTGGATGCCATATCCCCAACCGGCATCCCCGCGAGAGGTCTGCTCATAGATCGTGACCGAGTCAAAGCCCATGCCACCGCCAACGCCGCCGTATTCTTCGTCAATGGCACCAGCCATCAGACCGGCTGCACCTGCTTTGTGCCAGAAATCCCGATCCACAACGCCATTGTCGACCCAGTTTTCAATGTTGGGAACCAGTTCATCATCCATGAACCGGCCTGCCATCTCGGCAAACATCCGGTGTTCGTCAGTAACCCATGCGGCGGTGCTGGAAAAAAGCGACATATCTCGTCTCCGATCTAAAGTTACCGGAAGGCTACCTTTCACCGCGATTCCAGCCAATCCGTGTGACGTGGCGTCCAGCATCTTCGCAACGTAACGTTCTTTAAACTCAATGAATGGACGGACAAACCGGCTCAGGTCTTCCACAAAATCAGTAAATTGCAGATTTCAGCTAGGTTTGATCCGTCACGCCAGTGCGTTATCCAGCAGAACCTGCGCGGCTTCTTTGGCATCCTGTGCTGGATCGCAGCTTTTCAGCAGCACCGCCGTCACGATTGCCCCCTCTTTCAGGAGCAGCAACTGGCAACCCAGCTTTTCGGGATTTCGTGCGCCCGCGTTGCGGGCGAGCTCTGTGAAATACTCTAACAAAACCCGCTTGTGTTCGGCGGCCTGTACATGAATGGGATGATCTTTATCCTGATATTCAGCGCCTGCCTTGATGAACATGCAGCCCCGGAAACTGTCTTCCTCAAACCACTCTTTCAGCGCATCGAAACTGGCAATCAGTTGTTCAGCAGGCGTATCGGCAAGCTCCTCAATCCGGCGCAGAAACCAGTTGCGGAAGTTTTCGTCCCGCAACCTCAGGGCTGCCAGAATAAGCTCCTCTTTGGTGCGGAAATGTTTGTACATCGAGGTTTTTGACACCCCGGTTTCAGCAACAAGCTTGTCCATGCCGGTTGCGTGAAATCCATCGCGATAAAAGACCTGCAACGCCTTTCGCACCAGCTCATCTCGTTTGTTAGGGCGCATGATTCGGCTCCTTGGTGTACTGATCAGTACATATTGTTGCGAACGACACGTTGCAATGACTCCATGCAAGCCATTGAATCCAAACAGTCTAATCACAGGCAAAGCTAAAATTTCAAAGAAATTTCCGAAGGATACTTGAAAAAGTTAACCGATCGGTACATTTACTTGCTTAAGTTTACTGATCTGTACACTCAGGATTAAAGCCATGCGCCGTTACCCCAACCCATTTTCATCTCAGTATCTTCCACTGCTTTTAACCCTGGCCCTTCTGGCCGCCTCACTGACCTGAAAGATCCAAGATGAAACGACCACCCCTGCCTCCATTCACGCTTGAAACAGCTATTCAGAAAGTACGAATGGCTGAGAATGCTTGGAACAGCCGTGATCCGGATGTCGTTACGCCTGCCTATACTGATGACAGCCGATGGCGGAATCGCGCAGAATTTCTGGCAGGTCACGCCGACATCCATGCCTTCCTGACCCGCAAATGGCACAAGGAGCTGGAATATCGACTGATCAAAGAACTGTGGGCCTTTTCAGGAAACCGCATTGCGGTGCGCTATGCTTATGAATGGCACGACGACAGCGGTCAGTGGTTCCGATCTTATGGCAACGAAAACTGGGAGTTTGCCGAAGATGGCAGAATGGCGCATCGCCATGCCTCATTGAACGATCTCCCGATTACCGAAGGCGAACGGCTGTATCACTGGCCGCTCGGGCCACGCCCCGATGACCACCCCGGCCTGTCTGAACTGGATCTTTGAAAGGACACACAATGCCCCGCGCTTTTTCCGAACTGACCTTTACCCCAGCCGTCCGCGCCCATCAGGAGCGTATGGGTTCAGCCGCGTCCTATTCAAAGTTCATTGCAGGCGGCCCACAGCAGGGTCATCAGATCGGTGACGCCGAAAAGGCATTCATCCAAGCGCGGGATGGGTTCTATCAATCCACCGTTTCCGAAACCGGGTGGCCATATGTACAGTATCGCGGCGGACCGATCGGATTTCTGAAGGTGCTGGGTTCGACCACTATCGGATATGCCGATTTTTCTGGCAACAAACAGTATATTTCTCGGGGAAATCTGGACGGCAACGATCGGATCGCAATGATCCTGATGGACTATGCCAACCAACGTCGCCTGAAGATTTTGGGGCGGGTTGAGTTCACCGAAGGTGAAACTGCGGCAGCCAGCTTGTACCCGGAGGACGCGGATGCTCCGGCAGAACGCGCCGTTCTCATCCGGGTCGAAGCGCTAGACTGGAATTGTCCGCGCCATATTACGCCCCGGTTTACCGAAGCTGAGCTGCGCCCCCACCTTAACACACTAGGGCAACAACTTGCTCAGCTACAAAACGAAAATGAGCGCCTTAAGCAAGAGCTGGCCAAGCGGGCATGATCAGTCCCGATGATCCGCAATACCGAAAGTAATTTTAGAAAAAAGGTTTGTTTGTCATGCTACGATCAGCATTGAATGTTGCCGCCATAGCACTGGTTGGCTGCGCGTTTTCAATTGCCATTATGATGTTTGGTTTTTTCGCATCACCAGAAGCCGTACGAACATCGCCGCCCTCTCTCTACAATACATTGTTGCTGGATCAGCTAAAGCGGCAATAAAAGGCCCTCGGCTCAGTCGTTCTGGGCAGAAGCAGCCATCGCCTCAATACCCGCAGTACAAAATTCAACAAGCTGATCGATGCCACTCAACTCTCCGCCTTTGGACAAAGCTTCCACTCGCCAAGCACTGTTCAGATGAGCCAGCACAGCCGATACAGAGTAAATCTGCCCGCTTGCCAACAAGGCGGGATCGACGCCGGGATACAAGTCTGAAATCTCCGCGATGAACCTTTGCGCCGTCGGATCAAAACACTCGGCTGCAATTTCGCGCCAGCGTGGATCGACCGAAACATGTGCCACCAGACGCCCATAAGACATCCATCCGGGTCCACCTGCCTCGGCCAGCGTCACATAGGGTCTGATGAAACAATCCAGAATTTGGCGCACGGTCAGCGCCCCTTTGGCTTTCGCCTCAGTCAGTGCCGCAATCCTGAGACCGGCCAGTTCGTCTGCACGACGCGCAACGGTTTTATAAAACAGCTCCTCTTTAGTGCCGCCGTGATGCTGCACCAGTCCGACCTGCACCCCCGCCTTTGCCGCAATATCGCGGATTGATGCCCCCTCGAATCCTCGTTCCGCAAATAGGGTTTCAGCCGCATCCAGAATCTTTGCCCTGGTCTGCAGTGACCGCTGCGATGGCGCTCTTTTCCTTGGTTTTTCGGTGTTTTTCAGAGTCATAATTTTCATCTTGCCTTATTTTATACGATCGTTCAATTTAAACCTCAAGAACAGGGGAGGGTTCATGACACAATCACGTGAGGCATTCGCCTTGATCGGGGCGGGTCCAATGGGGCTGGCTGCGGCTAAGGTTCTGAAAGAACAGGGCATCCCCTTTCAGGGGTTCGAGCTGCATTCGGATGTGGGTGGTTTGTGGGACATCGATGGACCCAAATCGACCATGTACGAAACGGCGCATCTGATCTCATCCAAGCGGATGACCGAATTCGCCGACTTCCCAATGGAGGATGCGGTCGCTGAATACCCATCTCATCGTGCGATGCGCGACTATTTTCGCGCCTTTGCAGACAACTTTGGACTGCGCGACCACTACAAGTTCAACACCGAGGTCACCAAAGTCTCTCCTCTGGGTGCACCCGGCGATGGCTGGCATGTCAGCTGGCGCGATCAGGAAGGTGAGCATGAAGCTGAATTTGCCGGAGTTCTGATCGCCAACGGCACCCTGTCCGAGCCCAACATACCGGAATTTCCCGGCACCTTTGATGGCGAGCTGATCCACGCGTCAGAGTACCGCTACCCCAGTCAGTTCGATGGCAAACGGGTGCTGGTTGTCGGCGCAGGAAATTCGGGCTGCGACATTGCGGTGGACGCCATTCACCACGCAGAGCTTTGCGATTTGTCGATGCGGCGCGGCTATTACTTTGTTCCCAAATATGTCTTCGGCAAACCTGCTGACACGATGGGGGGCATGATCCGCCTGCCTATGTGGCTAAAACGCAAAGTCGACAGCTTGATCCTTGGCTGGTTCGTCGGCGATCCGCAGAAATACGGTTTTCCCAAACCGGACTATAAGCTCTACGAAAGTCACCCAGTGGTGAATTCTCTGGTGCTTTATCACGCGGGCCACGGCGATTTGCGCATTCAGCCTGACATCGACAAGATCGAGGGCAAAACGGTCCATTTCAAAGACGGCAGCAGCGAAGATTACGACATGATCCTCGCCGCAACCGGATACAAGCTGCATTACCCCTTCATCGACCCGAACCTGCTGAACTGGCAGGGCGATGCACCTCATCTCTATCTCAACTCCATGCACCCGGAACGCGATGACCTGTTCGTTCTGGGCATGATCGAAGCAACCGGATTGGGCTGGCAGGGACGGCACGAGCAGGCCGAAATGGTGGCGCGCTACATAAAAGGCATTCGGAACGGCTGCCCCGTCGCTGCTGAGCTGAAAGTCAAAAAACAAGAAAACTATGAGCGCGCCACCGGAGGCATGAACTACCTCAAGGTCGCCCGCATGGCCTATTATGTCGATAAAGCGACCTATCGCAAAGCGGTTACCGGCTGGATCGAACGGTTCAGGAAAGCCGCGACATGACCGGCATCGACGAGATTACGCTGAACTTCAGCCCCGCATCGTTGACGCTGTTGAACGCGATTTTGGCGATTGTGATGTTCTCGATTGCCATTGATCTCACGCCTCGGGATTTTGACCGCCTGCGTCGAGCGCCAAAACCTGTTGTTGTCGGGTTGGTTTCTCAGTTTGTCGTGTTGCCCGCTTTGACCTTTGCTCTGGTCTGGCTTGTTGCACCACGCCCGTCGATTGCACTGGGCCTGATCCTTGTTGCGGCGTGTCCCGGCGGCAATATCTCGAACTTCATCACACATCGGGCTGGTGGGAATGCGGCCTTGTCCGTTTCAATGACCGCTTTTGCCACCGTCGGTGCGATTGTCATGACACCGTTCAACATCGCCCTCTGGGGCGGGCTGTATCCACCAACACGGGAAATCCTGCAACAAACCCAAATCGATCCGGTCCAGATCGCGATCATCGTCGGGCTGATGCTGATCCTGCCACTGGTTCTGGGCGTCACTCTGAACCAGCGCCGCCCGGACCTGACCGCGCGACTGCGGGTACCGCTGCAATATCTTTCAATGGGCATCTTCGTGGCCTTCATCATACTCGCTCTGGCGGCCAACTGGGGGTTCTTCCTGAGCTACGCCGGAGCTGTCGCCGGGCTTGTGATCCTTCACAATGCATTGGCTCTGGGGGGCGGTTGGGTCGTTGCCACTCTGACCCGGCTGTCCCCTTACGACCGCCGCGCCGTAACCATTGAGACGGGCATTCAGAATTCAGGCCTCGGGCTTGTATTGATATTCGCCTTTTTCCACGGGCTGGGGGGAATGGCCGTGGTCGCAGCGTTCTGGGGAATCTGGCATGCGATCTCAGGCTTAGCGTTGGCATCCGTCATGGCCAGAACCGAGGCTGCACAATGACACGTATCCTTATCACCGGCGCTGCGGGCATGGTAGGACACGCACTTCTGTCCGAGCTGAAAGACCACCAGGTTTTTGCCACCGACCTGCATCGCCCGGACTTCCTGCCGGATGAAGTCACCTATCTGCGGATGGACGTCACAACGGGTGAACCCGCACGGGTCATCTCGAAGGTCAAGCCAGACGTCATCGTGCATTTGGCATCGATCGTCACCCCTCCGCCGAAGACGGGGCGCGAAACTGCGTATGCGGTCGATGTCGAAGGAACGCGCAAGGTCGTAAACGCGGCCATTGCCAATGGTGTCCGACGGCTGGTGGTCACCTCGTCTGGTGCCGCGTATGGATACCATGCCGACAACCGGGTTCCGTTGCGCGAGCAGGATCCTCTGCGCGGAAACCCTGAGTTTCCCTATTCAGATCACAAGCGACAAGTCGAGGAGCTGCTGGCCGAGGCACGAAAGCTTGCGCCAGAACTCGAGCAGGTTGTTCTACGTGTCGGTACGGTGCTGGGCGAAGGTACAGAAAACCAGATCACGGCATTGTTTCACAAACCCCGACTACTGGCGGTGTCAGGTAGTGAAAGCCCGTTTGTCTTCATTTGGACCCGCGATTTGGCCCGCATTCTCAAACGTGCAGCGACCGACGGACCCGCCGGCATCTATAACGTGGCCGGAGATGGAGCGCTTGGTGTCAGTGATCTGGCCAAAGCTATGAACAAGTCCGTTCTGCGCTTGCCGCCCTGGTCGCTGAAGGCTGCCCTCTCGATCGCACGTCCGCTTGGGTTGTCGCGCTATGGCCCCGAACAGGTCAGGTTTCTGCAATACCGCCCTGTTCTGGACAATACCGCTTTGAAATCCGAATTCGGCTATACGCCCGAAAAGACCAGCGCCGAAGTTTTTGATCTCTGGAAGCAGCAGGCAGGCCTATGAAGACAGCAGTGATATCTGGTGGAGCCGGCGGATTGGGTCAGGCCTTGTCAGCGGCGCTGCAAGCGCGCGGATGGCGCGTTGTGTTGCTTGACTTGGACGTGTCAGGTTTATCGGCAACGCCCTCGCAGCTGCCGATCGCGTGCGACCTGACCAAACAGGATCAACTGGCCAACGCTGTCGAAGAAACCATCGCCACGAGCGAAACGATCAATCTGGTTATATACAACGCAGGCATCACGCAAATCTGCAGGTTCGATCAGTCTGATGATGCAAGCCACCGCAAAGTATTCGAGATCAACTATTTCGCGGCCGTCGCCATGGCGCGTGCGTTTCTTTCAGAAATTCGCGCATCCAAAGGTACCCATTTGGCGATCTCTTCGGTGGCAGGATTTGCACCCTTGTATCATCGTACTGCTTATGCTGCGTCCAAACACGCTTTGGAAGGGTTCTTTAAATCGCTGCGATCAGAAGAAAAACCGCATGGCGTTCAGGTCCATCTCGCGGCGCCTTCTTTTGTTTCGACCAATCCGGGCAACGCCGACAGGCAAGCAGATGGAACGGCGCGTCCGGGATCAGCGGCGGACGGGATGGATGAAATGAGTCCCGCAGATGCAGCAGCCACCATTTTGCGTGGTCTGGACAAATCGCAGCCATCCATACCTGTCGGACGGGTCGCACGGCTTGCATGGTGGCTCAATCGCCTGTCCCCGCGCCTGTACCAGCATTTGATGGAGCGAAACATTCGCGGGCAGTGAGACCTTAGAGACACTTGGCGGTGGCACAGTTCAGCCACCTGATTGACGCCAGTGCAGGCGATGATCGCCCGAATTACCCAATTCAGCAGGATCTTGGTCGTAAAACGTGACCCGGGGTTGCCCTTTGGCCCCAGCTTTGCTTTGTCTCTGCTGAACAATCCGGCCTGCTGCAAAGCAGAGGGAGAGGCCGGACAGCGGAGAGGATCACCAAATGGCAAAAGTCGCGTTCCTTGGCCTGGGCGTCATGGGTTATCCCATGGCCAGTCACCTGCAGGCAGCGGGTCAAGAAGTCACTGTTTATAATCGCACTGCAGCCAAAGCCGAAGCCTGGGTTGAACAACATGGCGGTGCGATGGCTATGACACCGGAACAAGCGGTACAGGGTGCAGAATTCGTTATGGCCTGTGTTGGAAATGACGACGATCTGCGAATGATCTGCACTGGTGAAAACGGTGCCTTTGGGGGCATGTCAAAGGGCGCAATTTTCGTCGATCACACCACAGTTTCCGCAAAAGTTACACGCGAGTTATACGATGCGGCCGCCGCGCAGGGCATCGATTTTGTCGACGCGCCGATCTCAGGTGGTCAGGCCGGGGCTGAAAACGGAGTGCTTTCGATCATGTGTGGTGGCGATCAGGCGGCTTATGACAAAGCCGAGCCAGTGATGCAGGTTTATTCGAAAGTCTGCCGCCGTATTGGCGACAGCGGAGCGGGCCAGATGACCAAAATGTGCAATCAGATTGCCATCGCTGGTGTCGTTCAAGGTCTAAGTGAGGCTATTCATTTCGCTGAAAAAGCAGGGCTGGATGGCCGCGCAGTTGTCGAAGTCATCAGTCAGGGCGCTGCTGGCAGCTGGCAGATGGTAAACCGTCACGAGACCATGCTGGACGACCATTTCGACTATGGCTTTGCAGTGGACTGGATGCGCAAGGATCTTGGTATCTGCCTCGATGAAGCCAATGAAAACGGCGCTTCGCTACCGGTCACGGCGTTGGTCGATCAGTTTTACAAAGACGTGCAGAAACTGGGCGGCGGGCGTTGGGACACATCCTCGCTGATCAAACGGCTGCGGGCGCTGGACTAAAGGACACTCAGGCTGATGAGCGATTTGACAGAATTCTGGGCAGGCGCCCTGCGCAGGCATTGGGGTCACGAAGCCAAGCTGACGCGGCTGGATGGCGAATATGACCTCAACTTTCTGGTTCAGGCAACCAATGGTCAGGACTATGTGCTAAAGGTCATGCGGGCAGATTGCGAAGCTGAGTTCGTCGATCTGCAGGTGAAAGCCCTTGAACATATCGCGACAGAAGCGCCTGGATTGCCATTTCCCAAGGTGTTTCCTGATCTGAAGGGAAATCTGCTGCCCGGCATCGAAGATGAGGCGGGCCAAACCAGATTGGTCTGGTTGCTCGAACGCCTGCCAGGGGAATGCTACGCAAAAGCGGCCCCCAAACGGGAAGAGTTGATCCTGAAACTGGGGCGTACTCTTGGCGCCACTGGCCGCGCGTTGGAACGGTTCTCGCATGACGGCCTGCATCGCTCGGATTTCAAATGGGATCTCGTTCAGGCTGGCTGGATCAATGACAAGCTGGATGCGATTGCAGATCCCGACAGACGATCTTTGCTGCAGGAAATCGCCGACGGGTTTGCTGCGATATCCGGCAAGCTGACCGAGCTGCCGAAACAAGCCATCCACAATGATGCCAACGACTACAATATCCTTGTCGAGGGCGAATTGGGGCAACGGCAGAGCATCTCTGGCCTGATCGACCTGGGCGACATGTGCGCAGCGCCACGCATCTGCGATCTGGCCATCGCCGGGGCCTATATCGTTCTGGATCATCCAAAGCCCGAGCGCGCCTTGACTGCACTGGTACGTGGTTATCACGCAGCCAACAGGTTGCGACCGGAAGAAGTTGACCTGATCTGGCCTCTTCTGCGCATGCGACTGGCCGTTTCCGTCGTGAACTCGACACTGATGGCGATCGAAAACCCCGAAGATCCTTATGTAACCATCAGTCAGGCTCCGGCTTGGCGCTTTCTGGAGAACACATCGGTCAATGGCGGCCTGATGCCCGCGCGCCTGCGAGCCGCCTGTGGGTTGCCGGTGACGGATGGTGCTGAACGCATACACGCCTATCTCTCCGAACACCGTGGTCAGTTTGCCCAAATGTTCGGACAGGACCTGAGCGACACTCCAATGGGCTCACTGTCAGTTGAGAACTCAACGTGGCCGCAAAACCCGTTCCACATGCCGTTGGAAGAGGCTGCGCGCGTGGGTGAAGAGTTTGGCGATGGTCTGTGGCTGGGCTATTACAGCGAGCCGCGTCTCATCTATGCCGAGCCCGGATTCCGCAAGGGACCATGGAAAGCATCCGATCGCCGGACGGTACATCTGGCGGTGGACGTGTTCGCACCGGCAGGCACTGTGCTACACGCGCCGATGAGTGGCCGGGTAGAAGTTGTCGAGAACCGAGACAGTCACCTCGACTATGGCGGTGTCGTGATCCTGCATCACGAAACGCCCGAAGGTGATCCGTTCTATACGCTCTACGGCCATCTGGACCCAGAAGTCTGCGACCGTCTGAAACCCGGCGACCCTGTGGCACAAGGTGCGGCCTTTGCCCGGCTTGGGGATGCCAGCCAGAATGGCGGCTGGGCTCCGCATGTACATTTCCAACTGGCGCTCACGACCGTTGGAATGGAAGCTGACTGGCCTGGCGTTGGCGATCCGGATGAGATGTATCTGTGGCACGCGGTTTGCCCAAACCCGGCGGCGCTGCTGAACCTGCCAGATGACAAGGTTTTCTATCACCCGACGGACAAGCAGGCGATCCTGCAGGGACGGCACGACCATTTCGGTGGAAATCTGTCGTTGACCTATGACGATCCGGTCATGCTGGTGCGTGGTTGGAAACATCATCTGTTTGATGAATGGGGCCGACCCTATCTGGACGCCTACAATAACGTCCCGCATGTGGGTCACGCTCATCCCCGAATTCAGGCTGTTGTTGCAGATCAGCTAAAGCGTATGAACTCGAACACCCGATACCTGCACCCGGCGCAAACCGCGTTTGCCGACAAGGTATTGTCAAAGCTGCCCGATCATTTCGAGGTCTGCTTTTTCGTGAACTCGGGTACAGAAGCAAACGAACTGGCTCTGCGTCTGGCCCGTGCTCATACCGGTGCGAAAGGGATCGTAACGCCTGATCATGGCTATCACGGCAATACCAATGCTGCGGTGGCGATCTCGGCCTACAAGTTCAACAAGCCGGGCGGAATTGGCAAGGCCGATTGGGTCGAGCTGGTGGAGGTTGCAGACGACTATCGCGGATCGTTCAAACGCGACGATCCGGAACGTGCGTCAAAATTCGCTGATCTGGTGGATCCGGCGATTGAAGCGCTTCGCGAACGGGGTCAGGGTGTTGCTGGCTTCATTGCTGAAACCTTCCCTTCGGTGGGTGGTCAGATCATTCCACCCAAAGGGTATCTGCCAGCGGTCTACGAGAAAATCCGCGCTGCCGGAGGTGTCTGTATCGCCGATGAGGTTCAGACTGGCCTGGGCCGGTTGGGTGAATATTACTTCGGTTTCGAACATCAGGGGGCACTGCCGGATATCGTCGTCATGGGGAAACCCATTGGAAACGGTCACCCGCTGGGCGTTCTGGTCACGACCAAGGCGATTGCCGACAGTTTCAACAACGGGATCGAGTTCTTTTCGACCTTTGGCGGTTCAACCCTGTCCTGCCGTATCGGCAAAGAGGTTCTGGATATTGTTGATGACGAAGGCCTGCAGGACAACGCAAGCGCGATGGGTGCACGCCTGATGGCCGGTCTACGCCAAATCGAAACCGAGTACGGCTGTGTTGGCGATGTGCGGGGCATGGGGCTGTTTCTGGGTGTTGAGCTCACTAATCCCGATGGCTCCGAAGGCACCGAAATCTGCAAATACGTCAAGAACCGGATGCGCGATCATCGCATTCTCATCGGCAGCGAGGGGCCAAAGGACAACATCCTTAAAATCAGGCCACCTTTGACCATCGAAGCCGAAGACGTTGACATGATCCTTTGGGCCTTGCGCGATGTTCTGAGCGAGGTTGGGGCGTTCGAACCCGCCCTGGCCTGTGACCATGATCACCATCACGCAGGATGTGGCTGCTGCTAAAACTAAACCCCGGCTCTTGTGGGCCGGGGTTTTGCGATCTTCCTGTCAGTGCAACACGGTCGAGGGGGTTTTGTGCCCGGTTGTTGGCAGCGGTATCGCGGTTGTCATTCGACGTAATGCAAGCCCAAGCTCTTCGGAAAGCGACGCCAGTGCCGGAGCGAAATCTGGGCGTACGATAAGCGAGGCCATCATCATGGCATCCTCGCGCGCACCTTCCGAGGCGGCTGCGATCATCTGGGCAAAGCAGTTCTCGTCAGCACCCAGACACGCACAACCAAGCCCATGACGTACCAGCGGGCGGCGTCCGTGATGGGCACACAGCGAGCACAAACGATCAAGTGTCAGCATTGCTGCACGTCCCTGATCCGCGCCCAGCGCGATATCGAAATCGCTGGCCGCATCTGCCCGCCCGTCGACCCCTTCGCTCCACAGTCGCAGATACATGACTGCACCCGCCTCCAATGGGCTCAGGTCGGATAGCCGCCCGACGGCAGCTCCGCCGCGTGAGTTTGGAGCGCTCATTTTGTCAGGATCAGTTTACCGGCGCGGGTGATGCGCAGAGTGTAAAGCTGGTCGCCCAACTCGATATGGGCCAGGTTGCCACCTTTAGTCAGATCCTCGGCCTTGTGGGAAGGAAGCATAGAAACCGCATAGGATTGGCTGGGGTTCGGGTTCTGCGCGTTCATCGGGACATCTCCAGGGCTGTTCAGGCGAAACGCCTTATCTGTTCGCATTCACTGATCTGGCTGACCCTGGATTGGGTTGGCTGTTGTTTCATCGCTTAATCTGATTAAAATAGTAAGGTATGTCAAGGCCTGGATTTTGCTTGCGCAGAAACTTGCAATTTGCGCCTGTAGTTTGAATGAGTTACGCCTTGTTAAACAGGTGGTAGAGGCGTGCAAATAGATGTCAGCAGCAATCGTATTCGACCTTGATGGTACGTTGGTAGACAGCCTTGCTGATCTCGCCGGAGCCGTGAATCGCATGTTGGGCGATGTTGGGCACGCGCCATTGCCTCAAACCATTATCGGGCGATTCGTTGGAAATGGCCTGCCCAAGCTGGTTGAACGAACAATTCGCCATTGCGATATCGACATGAACCGCCATGGTGAGCTGACGAAGCTGACCTTGGATCACTACAACAAAGCATCCAGTGATCAGACCGTGCCCTATCCCGGCGTCATGGAAGCATTGGCAGAGTTACGCGGGCAGGGACACCGCCTTGGTGTCTGCACCAACAAACCTGAAGAACCGGCACGCCATGTGTTGAAAGCACTGCATCTCGCCCATCACTTTGATGTTGTTTTTGGCGGTGACACACTGTCCGTCCGCAAACCTAACCCCAAGCATTTAAACGAAACTTTTGATGCGTTGGGCTGCTCAGGGCCCAGACTGTTTGTTGGTGACAGCGAAGTAGATGCCGAAACAGCCAAACGCGCCGAGGTACCGTTTCTGCTGTTCACAGAAGGGTATCGCAAGTCACCAGTAGCTGAAATTCCGCATACTATCAGTTACGATGACAGCGCCAAATTGCCTGCACTTGTTGGCCAATACTTGGCAGGAACGGATTAACCCAATCCGAAAATTGTTTTGGGCAACGGCCAGTTTTCTTATGTCAGAAGGTTTTTGAGGGGCCGGCTGAGGGGGTAAGATGCCAGCCCCTCATCGGGGAAAGTGGTTGGTCAGGAATGACCCTGTTAAGATCAAGATAGCCTGCAGCGCCGATGCGCGAAATTGGGGGATTCCCGTAGGCGGGCATTTTTTCTGACAGAAAGGCCCGAGGTCCTTATCTGCCAGCATCGTCTTCAAATCCGGTTTTTTAGCTCAGATGTGACTGCTGAATTCCAGTTCAGAAACACTGCAGTTCGATGGCGACCGACAGATTTGCGCGGCAGCGCGCGCAATAACCAGTTCCTCGTTCGTCGGAACAACCATGACCTGGACCCGAGAGAGCTGGGTTGAGATAACCCGTGCGCTGTCGGCGTTCGCGTCGGGGTCTAATTCAATCCCCAACCATCCCATATCCGCACAGATACGCTCTCGTACCAGAGACGAATTCTCACCGATGCCCCCGGTGAACACAACCGCATCCAATCCGCCCAGAACGGCGGCAAGCGCCCCCAGTTCACGGCGTGCCCGGAAATTGAAATAGCTGATCGCTTTGCGTGTTGCCGGAGTATCCGCTTTCTCGAGCGTGCGCATATCATTTGACAGACCCGACATCCCAAGCAAACCGGACTCGCGGTACAGCAGTTGGGTTATCTGGTCGGCGGACATGCCCTTTTGCTCCATCAGATACAGGACAACGCCCGGATCCAGCTGCCCGCATCGGGTTCCCATCGGCAAACCATCCAGAGCCGAAAACCCCATGCTCGAGCCGACAGAACGACCGCTGATCATGCCACACATCGATGCCCCGTTCCCAAGATGAGCAACGATCACGCGACCGCTGTGCAACAGGGGCGCATTCTTGGCCATATGGTTCGAAATGTAATCATAGCTGAGCCCATGAAACCCGTAACGTCGTACTCCCATGTCATAATACTCGGCGGGCAGTGCGAAGGTGTCATTAACCCACGGATGATTGCGATGAAACGCAGTATCAAAGCACGCAATCTGAACCGCGTCCGGAAACCGCTCCATCGCTGCGCGGGCTCCGGCGATGTTGAACGGCTGGTGCAGCGGCGCAAAGGGTGAGAAACGTTCAAGGTCCTTCAGACTGTTCCGTGTCAACAGAACCGGGCCGTCATTGTCAGGTCCGCCATGCACGATGCGATGTCCAACGGCTGAAATGGTAACGCCCGGAAACTGCCGAACCACCAGATCCAGAACGTGGTCGAGCGCGCTGTGGTGATCTACAATCGCCTCGGACGTTTCATCAATCAGGTCCCGGCCATCCAAGGCCGTCGCCTGAATATGTGCAGCCGGGCTGCCAATGCGATCAACTTCACCTGTACATATCGCCTCGGGCTCGTCCCCCTGCATCGAGAACAAACCAAATTTCAGAGAGGACGAACCCGAATTCAGGGTCACAACATGGGTCATCAGATCCGCTCCGCCATTCGGGCAGCGTGCAACGCCGCGACCGCGCATGAGGCCAACCGCGCCTTGTCGTCATCAGCCCTGCTGTTCAGGATGATCGGCACCTTAGCCCCCAGCACAACGCCTGCCCCTTCGGCATGCGCGATGTAAGTCAATTGCTTGGCCAGCATGTTCCCGGCATCAAGGTTAGGCACCACCAGAATATCCGCCCGGCCAGCCACTTCGGATACAATTCCCTTGGTTCGGGCTGCGGCCAGACTGACCGCGTTGTCCATTGCCAAAGGTCCATCCACAAGCCCGCCTCGGATCTGACCCCGCTCGGCCATCTTGGACAACAGCGCCGCATCTATCGACGATCTGATGGCAGGGTTCACCGTTTCAACTGCTGACAATATTCCGGCCTTCGGAGGCTCGATACCGATTGAGATGGCCAGGTCGATGGCGTTCTGGGTAATGTCGATCTTTGTCTCAAGATCAGGTTCGATATTGATCGCGGCATCCGTCACCAGCAAAGGATGCGGCTGTCCCGGCACGTCCATGACGAAAACATGAGTGAACCGCCTGCCCGCACGAAGACCGTGCTCCTTGCGCAAAGCGGCGCGCAACAGATCGTCGGTATGCAGATGTCCCTTCATCAGGGCTTGGGCACGCCCCTCGACAACCAGATCGACAGCTACACCTGCGGCATCAAAGTGATCCCGCACCGGCACGATCTCGGCATTTCCCAATGGCAAATCTATCTCATGTGCCGCCGCTTGGATCTTGTCGGGATCACCGACAAGTATCGGATCAATTATCGTCTCTTTCGCAGCCAGCAAGGCGCCACCCAGTGAATTCGGCTCCTCTGGCGCAACCACCGCGGTGGCAATGGGTGGCAGGGGACGAGATCGATCCACAAGTGCATCAAAGTGCCGGTGTCGCTGCACCACCAGACCGGGTACTTCGATGTCACTGAACGAAAGCTCTTTCTCCGGTGCTATCACAACTGCATTACCCGTTACGATTACAGCGCCATCGTCAGGACGGATGACTTCCGTATCCATTACAACCTCGCGGTTATCGCATTTCCGGGCAACGGTTACCCGCGCCAATAATTCATCACCTGCATGGGCACGATCCACGAACTCGAAACTCTGCGATTTATACAAGGTGCCCGCGCCGGGAAGGATGTTACCAAGCACCGCCGAGATCAGCGCCCCAACGAACATCGCCGGCGCGATGGCTTCGTTCACGGTATCCCCGTCGCCATCTTCATTGGCCAGATGGAGTGGATTGTGATTGCCCGAGTTTGACGCAAACACGAAGAAATCATCCTCTGTGCAAATCCGTCTTAGCTCGGCGCTGTCGCCGACCTTGAGCTGGTCATAGGGTTTGTTGTGATATCTCATTTTTGGTCGTTACCCGACTGAGTTTTAGAATCTGTCCGGCACAAGTTATCTTGCCCGTGTGATAATTTGTTGATCCAGGCCAATGCCTACGTACATTTCGGCAAACAATTGGAATATCGTTCTGCCAAGAGAGCAATTTTCAGCTTTTTATTGCCTTGCTGAAACCAAGTCGCCAATGACGTGAAGTCAATAACTCCCAGGCACTTTTCATTCCGGTCGGACCGAGACTAGCGACAACTGGTTCCAGTCACTTTTGGTAGAAGAACGACAGTTTACGACTCACACCGCCCGGCGGCGGTGGAAAGGGAGATGCTCTGCGAACCTGATCCTTCGCAGCACGATCAATCTCCGCCGAACCCGAGCTGTCGACAACATCAACCCAGGCCAAGGTACCGTCAGGATTGATTTCGAAGAACACCTGAGCAAACCCCCGGGCCGACACATAAACAACCGGGGTCCGGTTCAAATGGACAAGCACCTCGCCAGCATAGTTCGTGACGTCCGAGTTACCGGGCCCGCGCCCCCCCGACGCAGTTCGGCCCGTTCTTTTCTTGAAGGCATCAAGACCCTCTCGCTGATAGGCGCGCAGTGGCGATTCAATCACCTCTTGAGGAAAGCGCAGATCATCAAACTTTTTTGAACCTGAAAATGCACCCTGTGGTTCTGTTGACGGCGGGCGTTCCGGAAGACGTGGACGGATAGAAGAGACCACCGCCTGCTCCGATGCTTCTGTCTCAGGTTCAGTTGATGCGTCAGGAATTTCGGGATCAACTGCCTCATTTTCGAGCGGAACAACGGGGACCGGAGGGGCTTCGGTAGCAGGCAAAGCTGCAAGCGCCTCTGGCTCAGGGGCCGTGGCAGGCGGAATTGCGTCTGGGTCACCTTCGGGTATTTCAACGACCTCGCCAGTTTCGGCCGGGGGTGTCTCAGTTGCACTGTCGCTGGCCTGTTCCTCGGCATCCGGTTGATCTGCTGGCTCTGACGGCTGAGGCTCGGGCGCTTCTGGCTGAACAATCGGAGCGGACCCTGTATCAGGGGCATAAACGCGTTGCGGATCCGGTGATGCGACCAACGCTTCACTTGTAGGAATTTCAGCCGGTTCAGGTTCTGGCGGAGTTTCAACAGGCGGCTCTGGCTCCGGCACCTCGGCGGGTTCGGGCTCGACTGGCTCGGCAGGCGTTTCGGCAAGATCTTCAAAGGTGTTGTTCAATTCGACTGTGTTCGGCTTGGCCTGTTGAGAAGACCTCTCGGCCAGACCCGACGAAGTGGTACTAAGAGCCAAAAGATGCACCA
This sequence comes from Ruegeria sp. CE12, assembly GCF_056537525.1. Lineage (NCBI taxonomy): Bacteria > Pseudomonadati > Pseudomonadota > Alphaproteobacteria > Rhodobacterales > Roseobacteraceae > Ruegeria > Ruegeria sp. CE12. The sequence goes on from NZ_JBQFRS010000016.1 coordinate 49,030, forward strand.
CCAGCGACAGCACGATGGCTAAAATCGCAACAAAGGCGGACTTCCGGATCATTCCAGAGCCTGCCGGGTCACAAGAAACACCGAAGAAGCACCCAATCGGCGGAGAGCGCTTGTGATTTCAACCAAACGAGGGCCGGAAGCATTCCGGTCAGGAACGATCCGCACCGGGCCCGTACCGTGACCAATCATGTATGTATCAGGATCGGTCGGCAGGCCCCGAAAGCTCAAAGTTCCGTCCTGATGCAGGACCAGAGCGTCCGGCGGCTCACGACCCGCAAGCTCGGAGGTATCGACAAGATCCAGATCAGGATCGAGGGGTGGCGCAACCGTACCCGCGATCAGAAAGAAGATCAGCATCAGGAATACGACGTTGATCAGAGGGATTGTTGAATCGCGTTTGCGGCGTGGGCGAAGATAGCGGATCATCTGCTCACTCCAGCACCGTGACCGTCAGCCCGTCGCGCCCGCGCAACCGAACCAAAAGATCCACCAATCGCTGTGCCGATGTCTCCTCGTCGAGGCTGACAATAACCTGACCAGTCTCGACCTGCGCCTCTAACTCCTCCAGCGTTATTGGGGTGCCGTTCAGCATCAGTCGATCCGCGCCCAGTTGCACAAAGGCACGCTCAGCAGGTGTGTCAGATGACGCGGCCCCGGATGTTGCGCTTCCCAGTTCGATTTCACCGAACTTTGAAAACGTCGACGACAGCATGAAGAAGAGCAAAAGCAAAAAGATTACGTCGATGAGAGGTGTCATCGACATTGGACGCCGGACAAAGGGCGCTTTGTTACGCATGCTCAGGCGCGGCTGAGTGGCCTTCAGCGCCCGCCGCTTTGTTGAGTGACTGGCCTGGCACCAGAATGGTGCGCAGTGCTTTATCCGCAAACACCCTTTCGCGCGCCGTTCGGCTTTCGAACCAAGACAGAACCATCGAGGTCGGCATGGCGACCGCAAGCCCCACAGCAGTGGTAACCAGAGCAACCCAGATACCGCCTGCCAACAGGGATGGATCAACCGAAGAGCCCGCTGACTGAAGGCTCTGGAATGCATTGATCATCCCGATAACCGTGCCGAACAAACCAAGCAATGGCGCAAGTTGTGCAATGGTGTCGAGCAGACGAAAACCGCGTTCTAGCCCCGCAAGCGCTAGCCCTGCCTCGGCATCCAACCGATCATCAATGCCGGGCGTATCATACGCATCCATCGCTGCCCCCACGATGGGAGCAAGATAGCTGCTGCTTTGTTCAAGGCGTGCACGCGCCGCGCCTCGGTCACCCGCATCCCAGGCTGCCAGTGCATCGGAAAGCACGCGGTGCCGACCGACACCACAGGCCGCAAACTGCCAGAGCTTGTATATAGCGACTGCAAGTGTCAGCACTGACATAACAATCAGAATTGCAACGACCGGCCCGCCCAGCGCAAGGATTTCCCGGAGTGAAACAAGTGGGTTCATCTGAAGAGCTCCACATCTACCCGGCTGCTCAGCGACAGCGCATCACTGCAAATTTCGCTTTCTGTGCCATCCACAAGACAGGTACCGGTATCGTTTATCAGCAAACGACCCATGTTGTCGCAAGTCGTATCTGGTTGAACAAACTGACGTACACGATGCCGGTCAACCGGTAGTTCACCCATATTATAGGTCACCAATTTCTGGACACTTCCCAAGGCATCGAACACCACAATCTCAAACATGACGTCTTCGATCGTCACTTCGGTTTTATTCGATACCAAAAACGTCAACAGGCAACCCCTGTCGATATCCTCAACCGTGTTTAGCTCGACCGAAAGATCAGGCGAAGGCTGTTCTGCGGACTGCGCCAAGGCAACAGCCGGGATCGCAGTGGCGAACAGTGCCGCAAAAGCGAAGCGACGAAACAACATTACTGGCTCCCAATTGCTTACGCGAAATTTGAAGGCCGGCGATGCTCCGCAGGCGCTTGTTCCCTCATATCTGAGACAGCTGGTTCGTAAAAGGCCCGCTGCAGGCATTGTGATTTGATGATTGCGCAATTTCTTGCCTGATCGACCCGCCCGCACCCGATTGGCCTCTACATCTTAGTGATTACAATACATTGCATGATATCTAGGGCGTCTTTCAATTTGTGCAAACTATGGGGCGTCACCAAGGACACCCCACAGGCCGCCATCGTGCAATCAGTCCAAGGCGACTACGGCCTCGACCTCGAACAACATGGGATCAATCGCGAGTTTCGGCACCGGGACCAGCGTCTGTGCTGGTAGTGTGTCTCCAAACATCCCCACGACATGCTTGGTCAACGTCGCCAACTTCGACATGTCATGGTCAACCACATACACCGTAAGCTTAACCACCCGGGAGACGTCCGAACCGAGTGCTTCAATCACCGTCCTCAGGTTGGTATAGGCCTGAGCAACCTGAACATCGAAATCCGGAGACAGCGCACCGGTTTCGTCCTGTCCGCCCTGCCCCGAGATAAAAGCCAAACGACCGGAAATCGGGGTGATCACCGCGGTGCTGTAACCGTTGGGCGTCGGATCGTGAAGATGCGATGGATTGACGATGACCGGCGTGTGCTCTGATGTTTTAGCTGTAATCCGATCCTGATGTGTCATGCTGTTTCTCCTTGCTGAGTAATCGATGACCTCGCATATAGAAAGAAACGGTGTCACAATCTGTCACCATATATCTGGATTGCTGAAAATGGATATTCGGTCCCGCCAAGAAGAGATTGTTCGTACCCTGCGGCGTCAGGGAACGTCGACTGTAGACGAGCTGACCAACGCGGTCGGCGCATCGAGACGCACGGTTCTGCGCGATATCAGTTCTCTCCGGGATCAGGGGTTTGTTATCCATTCCGAATGCGGCCGGGGTGGTGGCCTGCAGCTTGACCCGCAATCCGTTCAGACCACGGCACGTCTGTCAGTGACCGAAGTCTTCGCACTTCTCATCAGCGTCGCGGCAATGCGAGCGGCGCGCACCTTACCCTTTTCCGACCTCGCCGATGCCGGGCTAGCAAAAATCGAAAAGGCCCTGCCTGCTGATAAAGTCAAGGATCTGCGCAGTATTCTGGATTGCCTGCATGTCGGACAGCTATCCCCCAAACAGGACATCGGGGATCTGGGTTCGATCGACCCCGCATTGTTGCCCGCATTTGAGACGACGTTCCTGCAACGGCGTCATTTGCGATTTAGCTATCGTGACGCCAAAGGCGTGATTTCACACCGCGAGGTGGAACCGCAGGCGATGCTGATCCTGCCGCCTCTGTGGTATCTCGTGGCATGGGATCCTGCCCGAAACGACTTCCGCCATTTTCGTATGGACCGCATCAGCGAACCCATAGTCAATGAAGAGTGGTCATTTCGCCGACGGCACGTACCATTCGAAAATGATGTCTGCCCTTTCAACGATCTCAATCGCTGACCGCGCGCGTCCGATAGGGCAAACCTGCTCACGGGGAAGTGCGCACGACCCCATCAGCAATCCATTGATCAAAAATTGCCAGTGCCTGTTCAGCAAATGCCGCATCATTGATGTGACAATCCAGCTCGACCCTTGAGACATTTTCCGGGCAGGTCTTCCGAAGCTCTTGCATGAACACCTCCAGACCTTCGGGGTCGTTCAGATCTTCACCGGGGCGGTCCCACTCACCGCATCCACCCAAAGGCATGATCAGAGTCGTTGGTGCCTGTGATTTCGCCATCTGCTCGGAATGCGCCTGCGCCACGGCACGGCGTTCTTCATTGTTCAGAACGATCGATCGGATCAACCGGTTGTGATCATGACGTGGGTGATTGACCCATTTCTCGGGCAGATCGTCCCAGCCGACGATATCAACCAGATCATAACAGCCGGGTGCCACGATCTGCGGGGTTCCTGCCAGTCCCGCATTCGTCAAACGATCCGCCCCGGCTGAAATACGGGATCCGTGGATATGATTGCCCAGTTCCTGCGTACAGAAATCCATCACACAGGCGAATGCACCTTGCGCTGCAAGGCTCTCAAACGCGCGACCGCCCATGCCTGTGGCATGAAACACCGCTACTTCGAAACCCCGCGCCTCAAGAGCAGGCTTCAGTGGCACCATGTATTTCAGGGCAGATTTGCCCAGCGATGTCATACCGATAAGCGGTTTGTCACTTTGCGGCCTTTCCACCGCTCGAACCGCACCCAACACCGCACCAGCCGCCTGAGACAGCGAAGATTTACACACCGAGTTCAACCCGTAGAGTCCCCCGGCCCACAGGATCATTTGCACGTCCGCTGCCAGACGTGCGGGCGGCATCAAGGGGGAGAACGAGACGGTGGAGACGATGAATTTCGGCACTCCCAACGGCAGCGCTGCAGTGGCATCAAGCGCAAGGTCAGTACCCATGGAGCCACCCAGTATGATGATCCCGTGAAACCGCCCCTCATCATACAGACGCGCAACCAATGCAGCGCATCCGCGCGCCATGATCTGCATTGCAGTGTTTTCGTCACCCGAAGCAATTGCTTCGGCAATCGATGATCCACCTTCTTCGGCGACATCATGTTTGGAATAGTCGGTGGGCGCAGACGGGTCACCCAACACGCTCACATCCATGGACAAAACCTGCCCGCCCTGCCCCCGGATGCAATCTGCAAGATAGTTCAGCTCATCATCCTTGGTGTCATATGTGCCGACGATCAGGATTGTCTTGTCGCTCATGTGTTCCTCCCTGCCCGATCTTTGTCAGAGCTGTATCCAGGCCGATTTCAGATCGACGTATTTATGCAATGCGTGAAGGCTCTTGTCGTGACCATTGCCGGACTGCCCCACACCACCCAGAGGTACTGTGCCATCCGAGCCGCCATAGGTGTTCACATGCACAACACCAGCGCGAATGGACCGGATCATGCGATGCGCCCGGCTCAGGTCTGCGGTCCAGAGCCCCGACGCCAATCCGTAGACAGTGGAGTTCGCCAGATCGGCGGCCTGTTCCTCGGTATCAAACGGGGTCACCGCCAGCACGGGGCCGAATACTTCTTGTTGGTTCAGGGTGTCGTTGCGGCCGACGTTCGTCATCACCGTCGGTTCCATATAAAACCCGCCGGTCTCTTCGAGAATGCGTTTGCCGCCAAGCGCCAGATCAGCGCCCTCGGCCAGTGCCTTATCAACGAATCCTAGATCCTGCTCCAGCTGCACCTTGGAGTGTACCGCGCCCACATCCGATGACAGATGCAGAGGATCACCAACTGTCAGCTTACGCGCATGACGGATCAGCGCATCGACAAATTGATCATGGATCGAACGCTCAACCACCAGCCGTGACCCGGCTACGCACACCTGCCCCGAGTTGCGGAAGATACCGTTCGCCGACACTTTGGCAGCGTGATCCAAATCTTTGACGTCGGCAAACACGATGTTGGGGGATTTTCCGCCCAGTTCCAGATAGCACCGCTTAAGGTTCGAGCGGGCCGAATACTCCAACAGACGGCGACCCACGCCGCCCGATCCGGTAAAGACCAAAACATCCACTTCCATCGACAGGCCAATGGCTTCGCCCACCACCGAACCTTTGCCGGTTACGACGTTGAACACGCCTTCGGGCACGCCAGCCTCGACGGCCAGTTCCGCCAGTCTCAGAATAGAGAGCGAGGCGCTTTCGGCGGGTTTCACAACAATCGAGTTACCGGTTGCCAGCGCTGGCGCGATCTTCCAAGCGCCGATCATCAAAGGAAAGTTCCACGGCAGGATTGCGCCCACAACGCCCACCGGTTCGTGATGGACAAGACCCAGAACATTCTCTGCCGTTGGTGCGACCTCGCCATAAACCTTATCGATCGCCTCGGCATAATAGCGGAAGGTTCCTGCGGCCGAGCCGCTTTCCGCCTTGAAGGCCATGCCGATCTCGGTGCCATTGTCACGCACACCCTGTACAGCAAGCGCCAGCGCTTCGCGTTCGATCAGTTCGGCCAGACGCAGCAGCACCTTTTTCCGGGCAGCAGGTGGCTGGCCGGCCCAGACGCGCCTGTCGAAAGCGCGGCGGGCGGCAGTGACTGCACGATTGACATCCTCCGCACCACCGGCGGCCAGCGTTGTTATCACCTGCCCGTCAATGGGCGAGATCACATCAAGGCGAGCGCCGCTAGCGGCATCGGTCATTTGGCCGTCGATGAAGTGGCCTTTGGGGGGGATGACCTCAGCGCGTAGTGCGTTCAAGTCGGTCTGCGTCATCGCCATCAGACTGGTTCCTTTTGCGGTGTTCGATAACCAGCACCCGGACGTGGATAATCAGAACCGCCACGATAATGCTGAAGATAATGAATGAGATCGGCCGGTCGATCATATCGAGTGGCGTTTTCAGCCGTGGCATCGCGGTACGCAGCTTGGTCTCCATGATGCCACCCAGAACCATACCCAGAATGATCGGCACAATCGGCAGGTTCAGACGCTTGAGGATCAGACCCAGAACCCCAAACCCCGAGGCAATCACACAGTCGGTGAACGAGTTACGCAGGGAGTACACGCCGACAAAGCTAAGCGTCAGGATCAACACGCCCAGGAACCGTGTCGGGATCTGCACCACCTTGAGCAGCTTATTGGTCGACACCATCAAGAAGCCCAGCACCAATACGTTCAGCACCAGAAGTGCGATATAGATCGCGACAACAAAGTCCATCTGCTGCTCGAATAGCTGCGGACCGGGCAGAACGTTGTGCACATAGAACACCGACAACATCATCGCCGTAAGCGCCTCGCCGGGGATACCAAGCGCCAGCAGCGGTATCATTGCAGCGGCAGGCACGGCGTTGTTGGCGGTTTCCGAGGCTACCAGACCTTCCGGAGAACCTTTTCCAAACAGCTCGGGCTTTTTCGAGGTTTTCTGGGCGTAGGTATAGGATAGGAACTGAGCGGTGAATTCGCCCACGCCGGGGATCATGCCCATCAGCACCCCAAAGCTGGCCGAGACAGAGGCCACACGTTTGTGCCCCATCAGCTCTTTCACACCGCCAAACAGATTCCCCTCAACCTTGGCAGCATCAGGTGCATGGTCACGTTCAAGCAACAACAGGAACGCCTGGCTGAGAGCAAATAGTCCCAGAACTACAACGATCACATTCATGCCCGAACTCAGCCAGCTCTGCCCAAAGGTAAAGCGCTGAGAATAGTTCACGGGCTCAAGACCGATGGTCGCCAGAAGAATGCCGAAACAGGCCATCATGCCGGCAGCCATGATCTGCCCTCGGTGGGCCAGCACGACAAGGATGATACCTAGAAGCGCCGCCAGAAAGATCTCTCGACTGCCGAAATGTGGGGCGACCTTGGCAAGCAGCGGCGCCATCAGGATCAGCACGACGACCGAGAAGATGCCGCCGAAGAAGGACGAGAAATAGGCCAGTGACAAGGCCCGCCGTCCGTCCCCCGCCTTGGTCATAGGATAACCGTCATAGGTGGTCAGGGCATTCACCGCCGTTCCCGGAGTATTAACCAGAATGGCTGGGATCGCGCCCCCAAAGGCCGAGGAGCCATATATACCCAACAGAATGATCAGACCCACAATCGGGTCGAGTGAAAACGTAGCAGGTAACAGGATCGCAATGGCCACCGCAGGGCCAACGCCGGGGATCGAACCAATGATGACACCGCCGAAGGAACCGATCATCAGCGCAACGATCACATCCCAACGGGCCAGAATCTCGAGGCTTGAGAGAAAGATGTCCATGTCGGCCTCACATATAGGTCAGCATGAAGGCACGAATGCCATCGGGGAGGTGCTCGTAGATGGCACCACCGGGGATCTTCACCTGAAGCAGGCCCCTGAAAAGGATGACGATGAACAGACCGGACCCGGCCGCCGCCAACAGCATCTTGCTGTCGCGGTACCCAACACGCAGAGCCAGCAGCACCGAAAACACCAGTGTGGTCGGCAGATAGCCGGTGATTGGTACGAGATAAACGTAGATCAGGAACCACGCCACGTATTCGAGTGACCGGGCCCAGAACCACATTTCCTTCAGACGACCGTAGATACGCGGAGACCACAGCGATCCAATAAGGTGCAACGTACCAAAGAGGACCATGCCGCCAACCGCGACTGCGGGCCAGAACCGGGGCTGCACAAACAGCGACTTGCGCGCCACCCATTTGGTCTGGTCACCCAGCTGCGTCAGCAACGCCACCGAGAACACCAGAAAGAATATTGCGAAAACCAGATCCCCCGGTTTGCGGTATCGCTGAAACAACTGCTGAAGCGTCTTTGTCCTGACCATGTACCTTCTCGCGCGCCGAAGATGTAAATTGGGCGCCGGATTGTCCCGGCGCCCGCTTTGCCTTGACCAGGTTACTCGCCCAGAAGCTTTTCAATGGCAGCGAACGAGTCCCTGTCGCTCTGGATCTGGGCGTTGGACGCTTCGGCATCCTGCCAATAAATCAACGCACCAGTCCGCTCGGCCAGTTCGCTGGCCTCATCCGACTGCAGCGCCTTTTGTGCAACCGCGATGATCTTTTCACGTACATCCGCAGGCGTATCCTTGTGAACGAACAACCCGTTCCAAAGCGCCAGCTGCAGCGACGGGTCGATTTCGGAAACGGTGGGTACATCCGGCGTTTGGCTGGTGCGTTCACCACCAATCGATGCGAGGATCACCACATCGTCCTGGCATGCACTGATCTGCTGAATGGTCGTGTTGATCACGTCTACATCGCCCGACGCCAGAACGTTACAGTCAACGTTATCGAACGCCGTTTCAGCCGCGAAATCAAAGCCCATGTTCTTGGCAAGCGCAAAGGTCACCTTGGTTGGCGGCAGGAAAGAACCGAAGTGGCCCAGCATTACGTCGTTGTCTTTGGCATAGGCCGCCAGCTCTTCCATGCTGGAATAGTTGTCATTCTTAGATGCCGCGATCACGAACGGATAGGTCAGAAAAATACCCAGCGGGTCAAACGGGTTCGGGTTGAGTTCGGGGATGCCGATATCCGGCCCGATGACCGGAACACCGATCACGAAGGAACCCACGGTGTACCCGTCCGCTGGCGCGGTCGCCACCGAAACGGCACCCGGGAAGGGGCCGCCGCCACCGCCGGGCTTATTCACCACGGCAGCCGGAACACCGTAGGTTTCCTGAAACTCCTCAGCGATCAGGCGGGTCAGTACATCCTCAAGATCACCCGGCGGCCACGGCACAACAAACGATACTGGCTTTTCAGGATATTCTGCCGCGACAGGCCCTGCGATCAGGGCCGATGCGCCCACGACGGCCAGCGCCACTTTTTGAGCGAGTTTATTCATAAGTTCCTCCCGTTGATGGTATCGAGTACCCATTATCGGTTACAATAATGAACCGTTTATTCTTATTAATAGTTGTCATAGTAATTAATTTATGTCAAGTAATGACCAAGAGATCGCGCATTCAGTCAGCAAGGGAGGCCGGTACAAGGCATGGGAACGACGACCAAATCACTCAAGTTGCTGGATCATTTCTCGGCCGCGCAGCCCGAGATCGGGCTGTCTTCGCTCGCCCGCCTGTCCAAACGCGACAAAGCCTCGGTCTATCGATCCCTGAACGAACTCGCCGAACTGGGTTTTGTCGAACAGAATCGACACACAAAACGGTACAGGCTGGGCCCGACCGTTATCCGCCTTGCCAACGTGCGTGAGGCTACGGTTCCTATAAAAGATGCAGTCGCCGAGCCATTGGCGCAACTGGTGTCAGCTGTTCGCGAAACGGCTCACGTTACGCTGCTGAACGGCACCGGGCTGATCGTCGCCGAATTCTGCCAGTCGCGCCACCACGGCACCCGGGTCGAGATTGAAACCGCTGATATCCTGCCCCTGCATGCAACGGCTTCGGGATGTGCGATCATGGCTTTTGCCGACCCCGATCTGATTGACCGCGTATTATCTGCGCCTCTTCAATCGATCACGCAGAATACCGTGACCGATCCCGCCCTGATCCGAAGCAAAGTGGACGACGCCCGACGCATCGGGTTCGGCCTGTCGGATGGCGAGTATGAATCCGATGTCTGCAGCATGGCCGCGCCGATTTTTGACCCGAACAATGACTGCATCGGAGCAGTTTCGGTCGCCTGCCCCAAGTCACGACTGGATACCGAACTGAAATTTCAGATTCGCGAAAACCTGAAACCTGCCGCACGTGCGATCTCATCGGCCTGCGGTGGCCAGGTTCCCCCTACCCTGGAGGAGATCTGGAAACTGAACGACCCGACCTGAAATGCTTGAAGCGCCCGTTCCGATGACCGGAAGGGCGATCAGGTGGGCGGGACAAAACTAATGCCTCCGGCGCCACGACCGCTGCCCGTGGTCAAGATCACCTAAGACTACCCTGTTCTGAGCAAGGACATCTGAGCATGAAAACCGAGAACTTTATCAAAGAACACAACGCCCGCCAGTTCTGGCAGCCCATGACCCATCCCGCGGAGGCCCAGAAGAATCCTCCCAAAATCATCACTGGCGCGTCAGGCGTGCGCATCACGGATATCGACGGACATGAATCGCTCGATGCAGTCGGTGGTCTATGGAACGTCAATCTTGGCTATTCCAACGACGTCGTGAAGCAAGCCATAGCCACCCAATTGGATACCCTGCCCTACTATTCGACATTCCGTGGCACCACCAACGATGCTTCGATCGAGCTGGCCTATGAACTGTGTGATTTCTTTCAACCCGAAGGCATCAAGCGGGTGTTTTTCACATCGGGCGGATCGGATTCCGTTGAAAGCGCCCTGCGTCTGGCACGCCAATATCACAAGCTGCGCGGTGAGCCGGGCCGGACCAAGTACCTCTCGTTGAAAAAGGGATACCACGGCACCCATACCGGCGGCGCGTCGGTCAATGGTAACAGTAAATTCCGCACCGCATATGAACCGCTGCTGCCGGGCTGCTTCCACATCCCGGCCCCCTATACCTACCGCAACCCCTTCAACGAGACGGATCCTGCCAGACTGGCACAACTCTGCGCCGCCGCTTTGGAAGATGAAATCAAGTTTCAGGATCCTTCGACGATTGCAGCCTTTATCATGGAACCGATCCTTGGTGCGGGCGGTGTAATCCCTCCGCATGAAAGCTTCATGCCCATGGTTCGCGATATCTGCGATAAATACGGTATTCTGCTGATCTCGGACGAGGTCATCACCGCGTTTGGCCGAACAGGCGCTTGGTCAGGCGCCCGCCTTTGGGGTGTGCAACCCGATATGATGTCCACCGCCAAGGCCGTGACGAACGGGTATTTCCCGTTTGGCGCCGTGCTTATCGGAGAGAAGATGGCCGAAGTCTTTGAAAGCGACACCTCGGGCTTGGGTGCCATCAGTCATGGCTACACCTATTCCGGCCACCCGGTTGGTGCCGCGGCTGCGATCGCTTGTCTGGCAGAAACCAAACGCATCGACGTGGCTTCAAACGCCGCGGCACGCGGGGCCCAGTTGTTCGCCGGCCTCAAAGAGCTAAAGGCCAAGCATCAGGCAATAGGTGATGTACGCGGTGGACATGGCCTGATGGCCGCTGTTGAAACCGTATCTGATCCGGCAGCAAAAACACCCGCCTCGGGTGGCACAATGGCCAGAATCTTTGACATCGCATACGAAAACAACGTGATGTTGCGGATATCGGGCAACAATATCATCCTGTCGCCGCCACTGATCATCTCGGAACAGGATGTGTCGGACATCCTGTCGGCAATTGATGCAGGGTTCTCGGCTCTCTGATCAACGGAAAGCAACCTCCGATGAATGCCGACATGCTGGGCAAGATCGATGCCCGGCTGTTGGTGTTTAACCCCATACCAGCGCCACTAATCGGCGCGTCAAACCGATGGCCTTAAGCAAGTACAAGAGCGTGGCTGATGGCAAGCTGGCTAACAACCCTCGGCCGTTGCCTCGACCGTGTCAAACCGCCCTGCTGCCAGAGCCTGCGGGTCGATCCAGAGCTGCAACGCACCGCTATCGGCCCACATCATGTTGGCCATGCCATCGGTATCCACTTCCAGCAACAGTACTTTATCGGACATCCGCTCGGGCGCGTCTTGAAGCGACAAGCCGGCGCCGAACATTCGGTGACGCGTGCAACCTACGCGATTGGCCATGCGCCTCAACATGTCGTCTGTCATGCCGGCCGGAACGCTATTGACCATGATATAAGGCCACGCACTTTCAAGCCCTCCGAAAAGCCCCCTTTGCAACATTGAGCCCAGCACGATCGCTGCTTGCCCATCATCATAATCTTCACTGAGGGTGCTGCGCGCAACGTTGCGAATGATCGGGTCACCTTCGACTATCTCACCGTTCTTGTCTTTGCGCGGAGTTTCAACCTTGTCTCGGATCACTTCCGGTATCCGGGCATCCAAGCCGATCAGAAATTCACGAAAGGCAGCCGCGCGTTCCGCCGGCACTTCGGATATCGGGTCGTGGGCGGCAGCCTCTTCAACCCAGGCACGGCAGGTTTCAGGGACATCACCCCCAAAAATATCTGCAATCGGAGCTTCATGCCAGCTTCGCTTGCGAACACGCTGTGGCGGCTTTGGCTCCACGGGCGGCGGCGTTTTGATAGCGAACAAGAGGCGGGCCAATAGACTTTGGTTCTTTAGGTTTGCGGGCGCTGAACGAGGGGGCTTCAGGGCGAATGCAACCCTTCGCATCAAGCTTTCCTGCTGCAGGTTGGAATCCGATGCGCTCACACCCGATTTTGCGTCGCGCCCGACCGCTCTGGCTGTTTCCGCCCAAAGCGTCAGGGCAATTCGTTCCACCATTATCCAGGACCAGGTAAAATTGGCGCCAAAGTCGCCATACTTGATTTCTTTTCCATCCCCGTCCGTTTTGCTGCCGGACATACCGAGCGCGGTGTTTGGCAACCAGTTCGGTACAAGCTTTAGATTGTTGCATTTGGCCGCGTAGTCTGAAGCAGGCATTTGCCCCGCGCACCAGTCTTTCCAAAGCTGAAAGCTATCAGATGAGATTTGAGGTTGGGTGCTGGTATCAGCCACCGGTGCATGAGCCGAATGCTGCATTTCCGTGCCCAAGGTGACATCAGCACCGATCAGCAACGGGACGCGCGGATAGCTTTTGGGAGGTGAAACTATCTGCAATGCTTCGGGGGCATAGATGCGCAGATCATACCATGGCTGGTTTTGGCCTACAGCAGCGTCAGGTCCAAATGTCGGTGCATCCGGCGGCGGTGATACTGGCGCAAGACCTGAGACATCCTTCTCGGTATAAAGAACCTGAACCGTCCCTTCTTCCATCTCGTAGAATTCTTCGTCAGCACACGCGGCAAAGACAAAAATGGTGCCGGTGGTCGGGAAGGTGGGCAAGCCAAGTTCATTCTCTTTCACCACAAGCTTTCTGGGCAAGGCGTGCAACGCAATCTGTGCAACATGAACCAAAGGGCGTCCCGAACCATCGCGAGGCCATGCCATCCCGTCAGGCAACTGCGGGGCCCCTCCCAGAAAACATCCGGTGTCACGTGAATCTCCAGGGCTGCTCGTCAAACAAATCGACGGGATGATCAATCCACTCATCTATCAGAAGTTCCTCATATTCAGCGGTAAATTCCGTTGTTTTCAAACTCGTGAATGAAGGCGTTATGGGTCAAAAATATGACGAAAGAAGAATGCCCGTGAGGGCAGATAATGAACACCGGGTGCACGTCGATTGCGGGCAGGCGTGCACTATCCAAAACTTCGGACCCACACGACATTGTTTTGACAGATTTGAGTCGCAACTAGAGATTATTGATCTTGTTTTCGTTCACCATACCGATTTCGGAGACCGTTATTGCCCGATACCACATTCAAGAACTTGCTGGCACGCCTCGAAGCTTCTCCTGAAAATCTGACACTCCGACTGGCGGTGATGCGCCGCGCCATGGCCTTGGGCCTGGACAGCCGTGCATTGGAACTGGCGTTTGACGTCCAACCCGACGACATAGGGTCCCCAGACGACCGGAACTTTGTCGCTCAGGTTTTTGCAACGGCAGGGTTGGATGAGGAAGCAGAACTTTGGGGGCACCCTGCGACTGAAGACCAGATACCGGTAGAGGCTGAAGCGGACGCTACTCCGTACACCACCTCCGAAATCGCACCTTTCGAGGAAGAGGCTGCAAATGTAGTGAGTCTGCAGGTCGTCGGAGGACAGTCGACTGCCGACGCCGAAGACACGGATGATCAGATCTCATTTGCCGATGTTGGCGGGCTTGAGAATGTAAAACGAGACATCGAGCGGCGCATTATCGCACCCTTCAAACAGTCGGGGCTGCTCTCTCGTTTCCGAAAAAAGTCCGGGGGTGGTGTGCTTATGTATGGCCCACCCGGCTGCGGTAAAACCATGATTGCCAGAGCGACCGCAGGCGAATGTGGAGCCCGATTTCAATCCGTTGCCATATCCGACATCCTCGATCCCTATTGGGGTGTTGCCGAACAGCGTCTGACTTCGATTTTCGAACAGGCCCGGAACAATACCCCGACCATCCTGTTCTTTGACGAGATTGATGCGCTTGGCTCTAAACGGTCCGGGCACACTTCGACCCATGTTTCACAGATGGTCAGTCATTTTCTTGCGCAGATGGACGGGGTGAACCAACGAAATGACGGGGTTCTTGTTCTGGCGGCGACGAACATTCCGTGGTCGATGGATTCAGCCTTTTTACGCCCGGGCCGGTTTGACCGGATGTTCTTTGTGCCTCCTCCGGATGCTCCGGCCCGCCAAGCGATCCTGCGTATGGAACTGGCCGGGCGACCGGCAGAAACAAATGTCCGTTTCGAGAAGATCACCGCCGCCACAAGCGGTTATTCCGGAGCGGACCTTGCGCGGATCATCGACGCGGCGACAGATCTTGCGATTGACGCCACGCTTGCCAGCAATCGTGAAGTTCCCATCAACATGCAGATGCTTGAGACCGCGTCAAAGCAGGTTCGCCCATCAACCATCGACTGGCTAACAACGGCGCGCAATCACGCGACCTATAGCAATGAAAGCGGGCGCTACGACGATGTTCTCGAATTTTTCAAGGTGAATGGGCGTCGCTGATGCAGTTGGATATCGCAGACAACATATTGCCGGATTCAAATCCCGCGAAAATCACCGCGCCATATGTGGTATGGATTGCGGGGTTTCTGGCGGGCCCGGTATTTGGTGCAATTTGGATGTATCGCAACGCCGGGTTTCTGGGCTGCCGCGACAAGCAACGACAGGGCCGCGTGCTATTGGCGTCAGTGCTGTTTTGCGCGCCGATGCTGGTGCTGATTGATTTCATTAAGGACAGCTTTGAGAAAGGCAGCATCGAACGGCTTGGCAACCAGATATTGCTGAACATCGCGCTGGTCGTTGCGATTGTCGCCTCGGGCTACTGCTTTCAGGCGCAGCGCCAACTTTATCAGTTGCACGTGCAGGAAATGGGGCGTGGGCAACTGCGACTGCCCTTTGCGGCGCTGTATGTTTTTGTGTCCTGGCTAATTACCGGACTTCTGCTGGCAATCCTGCCACCACTCGGAGAGGCGATGGGCGGCCTCGCCTACTATCTGAATTGACCATGATGCTACAGAACCGAGACTTTCCGCTTGCCATAGCGGCCACCGACCGGGGCGATAATGACAAAGCGCTCGAGCTGTTCCGCAAGGCGCTGAAAGAAGAGCCCGAAAGCGCACTTGTGCATGCGCATCTGGCCTTTTGCCTTCTCAAACTGGGCAAGCACTTTGCGGCGTCGCGCGCCGCGGACCAGGCCCTCGCACTTGGTCCCAATCTGCCGCTGGCCCATGTGGTGCGCGCCACGATCGATACGGTTTTTGGTGATGACGAAGCTGCCAAAAATGCTCTGGACGAAGCCTTACGGCTTGATCCCGAAAACAGGAATGCGCTTGAGATTCGATGCGCGAACGCCTTGCTCAATCATGATATCAAGGCACTGGCTGCCGCCGTCGACACGCTTCTTTCATTGTATCCCGACGATGATACGCCTCACTATTTTGCATCCAGACTTGCAACGTTGCGCCTGGATGCCGAAAGCGCAGAACGCCATGCCAGAGCGGCCCTCAGAATTGCACCGACCGACAGCGCCAATCATGTAGCCATTGGATGGGCGTTCTGGGTCAAAAAAGACTTCGAGAAGGCACATGACGCCGCTTTGAGCGCGCTGGCCCTGTCGCCAAACAATCACAACGCACATAGCTTGCTGGCCGCCATTGAGATGCATCGCAAACCCCTGACAGGCTGGTTCCACCGTATTGGCCATATCGCCAACACCGCTAATATCAAAACCGCCGCTCTCTATGTGGTGCCGGCAATCTTCCTCTATATGTCCGCCGCAGATATCCTGAGGTACTTCGAACTCGACACCGCTGCTTCGATGTTGTTCAGAGGCGTTCAGATCACCGCTATTCTGTTGCTGATAAGCACTCAGCTGTATTCAAGAAAGTCTGCACAACATCAAAAGGCGGCTTCGCTCCGGCTGGATTATTGAAAGCTGATCGCGCATCAAAGCCGATCTGTTGCCGCAGTTCGTGTTCAGCCGAATATCCGCAGGGTAATTACGGCCATCTTGGTTGTACGCCGATCAACCCATTGCAAGATTTGAGCCGCATCTCACCGGAGCCGATTTCGAGCGGGATCAGCGCGCGCATCTTCAAACCCGCAGGTGATCGATGATCGTTGATCGATACTACCAGATTTTTGTGATCTTCATTGCGGTTCTTTGGCTTCGCGAAGACCTGATTTTTGCAATTGTCTTTGGCGTAATCCCGATCCTGTTTCTTTTGATGCCTATTGTGGTGGGGCTGCTGCTCTGGCAGTCGGCTTATCAGAATTTCGGCCCGCAAAAGATGCGATTGTTGGCCCGGTTGCGGTGGGATCTGAGCCGCAGTGGCGGCATGTTGGCGGATAACCGCAAATCCAAAACCAGCAAGGCTATTTTGAAGGTCTATGGTATCGACCCCACCATAGCACTGCCTGAACAAAAAGAGCACCTCAGAGAGTTGCTGGAAAACGCCTATGCAATTGACCGGCGGGTACCTCCTATCTTTCAAAAGTCACTGACGGCAACCAGCCTTGGGCGCGCACTGACAGATGCTTGCGATTTGACAGGTGCCAAGCGCAACTCCTTCATCGCGACACTGATCAGCGTCGAACCCAAGCACCGCACGGTCGGACCGATACTCCGCATAAAAAGAGCGTTTCGCCGAATTTTCGCCCCCTTGGTCGGGAGCAAGGTACAGCGGCGCCGAATTGAGTTTGTCTATCTGTGCCACTTTACGGATCAACGGATAAAGTCAGATCCTCGACTGGCCGTTCTGACAGAAGCCATCCGCAGGGCGCGCGATACAAATGGCCTGTCCACATTCCCACGTGAACCCGGCGTGTTTGACGTCATTGTACAGCTACCCCTTGGAACCCAGCGAAACCTGGTTTTGTTGTCCGAGTTGGTGTTTGGGATACTCAACCTTCGGCGCACAGCGCTTACCGATCCAGGCAGGATTAAGTGGCTTCGCAAATTAAAGGGCGCGCTGGATACGCATTCGCCACCGGATCGGGTGCTTTGGGATACGGAAAGGCCAGCACGGTCCCATCCTGCGGCAACCCCCAAACCGAAACGGGCTGCCACGCCCCAACCTGAACCCACCAAAGAAGAACTGCTGGAGGAGCTGCATCAGGAGGCGCGGGACGCGATTTATCTCAGGCGTGCCTGGCCCATCGGCTCAGATCCGGTTGGGCGTTCGTGGTTGGGTGGCATGCCCTGTCTGCCCAAAAGCATCCCCTGGCCGCGCACTCCGCAATCGGGGACCCCGTTGCACTTTCTCGCCCAGATCGATTGCGCAGAACTGCCCCGTGTAAAAGGGGGTGAAGAAATGCCCGAGGATGGGTTACTCCTGTTCTTCGCGAGCGTGAAAGACGATATGGTCTGGGAAGACGAGGGAAGCACACGTGTGATCTTTGTGCCAGCGAGCGCGGTGCCCGGTGAACCCGCAACGCCCCCATCCCGGTTACCCGACATCGGATATGTTGAGGGCAGTCGCGTTTCTGATCGTTCGGGTATCAACAGCTATCCGTGCTGGCCCATATCCGCTTATCCGATCAAAACTTTCTTCTGGGATTTCGCGATGCCGATGCCAAAGCTGAGTTTGGCGTACGATCTTCAGAAAGGTGCAATGCAGGCACTGTTGCCGGACCGGATTGAGAAAAGTCATCGGCCGGTTATGGGTAACGAGCTCCTGTACAATTCCGAAGATGATCCCGAAACCGCCCCGACCCGGAGATATTGGGTCCAACCCGAACTCGTCGAAGCCGGGTTTCCATTTTGTGGCGCGGTCATGTCCCGTTTCGCGATGGAGCTCGAGGGTAATATGCTGGCCAGCCTGATGGAAAACAGGCGGTTAAAAGAAATTTGGCGCCGAGAGGGGAAGGAGCTTTCGAAAAAAGTCGAAACCACAATGGCCAGGCTGACCAATCATCTGGCACTGCTGGCAAAGGTATCCGAACGATTGGACGCCCATGCCGATCTTGCGGTTCCCGATCCCGAAACGCGTCAATGGTTCACAAGCTGGCTCGAAGAAATGCAGTCAAAGCATGGCTTTATGGTGCAGACCGAGTTGAGAAATGCCTTGCTGTCGGTTGTTCAACAGGCCGTGACGGATGAACAGATGCGCACGCTGCTGCCATCCGAACTGTATGAATTCTTCGACGAAACGCTGTGTCCGTCTGCAACCCAGTCTGAGCATATGATGTTGGGTCATACGCAGTTTAAGACCAACGCAACCTGTGGCTCGGGCATCCGCCTGCTGTCGCTGGACAGCGACCGCGGCATGAATTTCATGTTCTGCGACGTAGGAATGATTGAATTTTGGATTTTGCCGGAAGATCTGCAGAGACGCGATTTCGACAAGGCTCAGGCCTATACTGCCGGAGGCTGATCGCGTCAGAGAGACCAATACCTGATCTCATGCCCTCTCACCCCCTAGTGCATTAAGAAACTCGGCCGCACATCTGGCTTGTTTCTGACCAGCTAGCCTAGAGTATTGATCTCTGACAGTTGGCCGGCAAACCGTTGATTGCGAACACTTTCGGGCGTTATCCTGTAGTGCGAACGGAACGAGCGCCCCAAGGCTGTAACTGATGAAAAACCAGTGGCCGTCGAGATTTCCCGATGCGACATGTCCGTATGTCTAAGCAGACTATGAGCGCGTTCCAGTCGGAGCTCTCGATAGGTTGTGAGAAGTTTGACGCCGGTCTTACTCAGGAAACGACGTTGAAGCTGACGTGTCGATGTTCCCAATACCTTTGACAAGTCAGGTATTCTAAGCGGATCTTCAACATGTTCCAGCATGGTTTCCAGTGCCTGCCTGACCAGTGGGTCAGCGCCAGAGCGCTGGATCAGCCGATGCGCAAGCTGGCTTTCACATTTCCGTCGCGGCTCCGTCAGGCCAATGTAGCCACGCAACGTATCCGCCAGATGCTCACCATGATCCTGAGAAACGAGATCTGAGAGCAACCGCAGGGCACTCAGCCGAGATGATGCGCTATGCTTGCGGCCATCGCTGGACAAATGGGTGCTCCGGCCGCCGTCTCTCAATCCACCTTCGCGCGCTGCTGCTATAAAGTTCGGATGAATGGCTGCCATCGTCTTGTCTGCGTGCCCGGCCTGGGCCAACAGCAGCACTGCACCCCCGACAAGGACCGTACGAGATGAGAGGTTGAGGACCTGAGAAGCCCACGCCAGATCCCTTCCCTCATAGTGCCAGCGCGTTCGCAAATCTCCCCAGAAGATTGCCGTTCGCCCTGCCCAATATAATGGTCCGTCGACGGGATCCTCTGCGAACACGCGAATATTCACAAAATAGGTATGATCTTCGATCAGATCATTCAGGGCGCGATAAAAGTCAACGACCATCTCTGCAGACGCGCGCGCGTCCGGATCAGCAAGGATCACATCGATCTGCTGTATTCTTTCAGCCGTCGTTGATGCAGTTCTGGCCAGATTATCCTGACCGTTCTTGAGGACATAGTGTTTCATTGTTCCTCCATCTGCAAAATATGAGCATCGCCAGTTGCGGCACTGCCCGTTTTCGATTTCCCCCGCCTCATGGCGGGGGAATATTTTGTTCTCTCTATTACTCTGCGGCTTCTTCGTATTCTGACATGGGCGGGCATGTGCAGATCAGGTTTCTGTCGCCGTATGCGTTGTCGACGCGGTTG
>NZ_JBQFRS010000017.1:0-64745 GCF_056537525.1 Ruegeria sp. CE12
GCATCATCGCAGAACCAATAATACCAAACGCATGCTCAATACCATGCATCTGCAATACCTTAACAAAGGCCTCTTCTGTCGTCATCTTCATCGGGATGCTCTCCAAGCTAAAGTGGAAGCTCTCAGGCGTACTGCCTTGGCTTGGAGTCGGTTTTGACCGATGGGTGCGCGCGGGGTTAGGGCCAGTCGGAGCGGCGGGATATATCCAGAGTTGGACTTATGCTGAGCGAATGGCCGATGCGATCTGTTTGATTCCGGGGTGGATACGATCGGGCGCTATCGAGGAATATCCCAGCCGATAGAAGTTCGCTGGCTTGTTCGGGCCTGAGAAAAAAGGCTCACCCGGTTCGATATGAACGCTCTGTTTCTGCAGGGTTTTGGCAAGTTGCGTTGTGTCTATGTGCTCAGGCGCTTTCATCCAGATCGAAGAACCACCAAAGACACCCCGACCCGCAACCGTCAGCTTGTGCTCTGCTATGGCTTCTTCGATTGTTTTACGCCTTTCCAGCAGCGCTTTGGACATACGGCGAATCTGCGCATCGTAGTGACCGAGGGACAAAAAATAGGCAGCTGTGCGTTGAATGTGGCCCGGCGGATGGCGCAGAACCAGCGACCTTAGTGCTCTGGCTTCACGAATGAATGGCTCAGAGCCAACCATGTAGCCCAACCGCAATCCGGGAAACAGTGACTTTGAAAAACTGCCTACGTAGACCACCCGACCATCTCTGTCGAGCGATTTCAATGCTGGCGACGGTGCGCCCAAAAAGGCCATCTCAAATTCATAGTCGTCTTCGACAATCATTGCGTCCAGATCGCGCGCACGTTTCAGCAAGTCGTGTCTGCGGTCCACAGGCATGGTCGATGTTGTAGGGCACTGATGGCTGGGCGTGGTGAAAATGACGTCAGTTCCATCCGGGATGTCATCCGGCGGCAACCCGTCCTTGTCCACACGCAACGCGGTCGTTTCGCAATTCGACCGGTGCAACAACTCGCGCAAAGCATAGTAACAGGGGTCTTCGATTGCCGCTTTGCGACCGCGATCCAGCAGGATCCGGGACGCCAGCCAGAGCGCATTTTGTGCGCCCAACGTGATCAGGATTTCTTCGGGACGGGCGGCAATTCCACGTCTTGGCAGCGTGTGGCGGGCGATGAACTCTACCAACAATGGATCATCCTGATCCACGTAGTCCCCGGTCAGTGAATCGAAATCTTTGTGACCCAGTGCCCGCACGGCGCAAAGGCGCCAGTTGGCATGATCGAACAGGCTCCGGTCTGCCTGACCGTAGATGAACGGATAACGATAGTCGCGCCAATCCAACGGCTTGGACAAGACATCGCCGTCCGAAAACTGACGGGCCAGTGTTCTGGTCCAGTCGACTGTTTCCTCACCGCGTTGCAACGGCGTGTACTTGGGAGGTACCGGCGCATTTTGGGAAACATAGTATCCGGACCGTCCCTTGGCGGTCAGATAGTCGTTAGCCAGCAGCTCGGTATAAGCCAAGGTTACGGTGATCCTGCTGACACCCAGATGTGCCGCCAGTTTTCGTGACGAGGGCAGTTTTTCACCTACATGAAAGCGACCTGACAAGATGCCTTCGGCTATCATCTGTTGGATTTGCGCCTGCAAGGTGCCTTGACCATCAGGCTTTAGAAAGAATGTATCGACCGAGATCCCCATGCCTCGTTATAGGGTGGACTTATGTCGGGGGCAATCTGGACTTAACTCGAAAGCCTGAGAAATCTTTGAGCGGTTCGTTGACATTGGAATTTAAAATAACTATTAAACCAGAAATCTAGTTTAATGGAGAAAGGCAATGTGGGAAACAGCCGCCGCGGGATTTTCGGCCATGGGTTCAGAAGCCAGGCTGCAGGTCCTCAAGACACTGGTACGTGCCGGGCAAACGGGCCTGACCGTTGGCGAGATCCAAAGCCGAACGGGTATCGCACCATCAACACTGGCCCATCATCTGCGGTTCTTGGCGGCAGGTGGTGTTGTTGAACAAGAAAAAGTCGGACGCAGCACGATCAACCGTGCCTGCTTTGACGAACTGAGAAATCTGGCACAGTTCATCCTGAGCGAATGCTGCGCCGACGAAGTGGGAAAGGCCGCAAACGATGGCTGAGTTAACGCAAAACCCGAGAGCTATGTCCAAGAGTGTCCTGGATCTGCTCAAGACGCCTTGGGCATTGATCGTCGCAATCCTTGCTGCAGTAGGGGTTCTTGATCCCGGCAACTGGACCGAGGTCGTGACCTTTGCGGGCAAGGCACTGGCACACACGGGTCAGTACATTCTGTTTGCCGTACTGCTACTCTCTTACCTCAAGGCCACCGGTGCCGAGGTTATGGTCGCGCGGGCTTTTGAGGGACGGGAAACGCGGATGATTTTCCTGGCTGCTCTTTTTGGCGGGCTCGCACCGTTCTGTTCCTGTGAAGTCATTCCGTTCATCGCCGGCTTACTTGCGCTAGGGGCGCCGTTGTCTGCTGTTATGGCCTTTTGGCTCAGTTCACCTTTGATTGACCCGCCAACCTTGCTCATCACCGCTGGTGCACTGGGGTGGCCGTTTGCAATTGGCAAAGCGATCGCGGCGGTAGCATTGGGATTGTTTGGCGGATTTGTCGTGCGCTTTCTGATGCGTCAGGGTGCCTTTGCCCAGCCGCTGCGCGTGTACAAACCTGCCGGTTGTTGCGGCTGTGGTCCGAAAAAGGATGACAAACCACACTGGAAGTTCTGGCAAGAACCCGAACGTCGTGCACGTTTCCGGAGTGAGTTTGTGCACAACGGACTGTTCCTGCTCAAATGGCTTGCACTGGCCTATGTGCTTGAAGCTTTGCTTGTCAGCTACGTTCCGGCGGACCTGATCGCGAGAGTTGTCGGAGGTGAAGGCCTTGTTCCAATCGTGATCGCTGCGCTGGTTGGGATGCCTGCTTACCTCAACTCCTATGTCGCGCCGCCCTTGCTGGCTGGTCTGATGGAACAGGGCATGAGCGCAGGCGCTGCGATGTCCTTCATGGTGGCAGGCGCTGTCAGCTCCATCCCGGCAATGGCCGCGGTCTGGTCCCTGGTCAAACCTCGGGTGTTTGCGACCTATCTGGGGCTTGGCATCTCTGGCGCGATCGTGGCTGGAATTCTGTTCCAGATGATCTGAGAGTAAAAGAACGCCCGGCGGATGCGCCGGGCGTTCTTCATTTGTAGCGGTTTTGACTTAGCTCGCTTCACAATAGCGCGGCAGTTTGAACCGATAGCGGGGTTCGCCGCTTTCAACGTAGACCCGTTTTTCGATACAGGCGCTGGTTCCAACCGTTTGCGCAATGGGTGCTTCGGTGGCGGTTACCGAAGTTGCCGTGCCGTCCGGCAGCCTGACCGAAGCAATGACGCCATTCTTGAGATCACCGTTGATCGGAGTGGCTGTGAGAACATCGACGGTCATGAATGCATCATGTTCATGCTTGCCGTCATCATTCAGCACCAGCAAACCAACCGCGATTACGATCAATCCCAGACCGCCAGCTATGGCAAGCCCCTTGGTCTTGACGAATGCATAGATCGAAACGGCTCGATGCGGGCCAAAGATCGCAGACAGAATGTTCAGCATGGCAATCCTGTGAAAAAATGGCTCCGACCTGGAAAGATCAGAGCTACATAACGCGTTAGTTGCGCAGATCGTCTTCTTCGTCTTCTTCGCCGCCGCCTTTGGGCAGGTTGAAGAAGCTGTCGGCATCGATGATTGGTTCATCGTCTTTTTGCTCTTCGTCACTGTCCTCAGACAACGAGAATGTCTCCAGACCTTCGATCGCAGTCGGGATTTTCGGCGCCGCATCCATCTCGAGTGATTGCTCGGTGGATACCAGACGACGACGTTCATCATCGCTCATCACGCCACCTTCGGCAGCTTTCTTGGCGGCAGCCTTCTGAACAACCGCGTCCAGCTCGGACTGCTTACACAGGCCCAGAGCAACCGGATCGATGGGCTGCATATTGGCGATGTTCCAATGTGTGCGCTCACGGATCGACTGGATGGTCGGCTTGGTTGTGCCAACCAACTTGGCGATTTGACCGTCGCTCAGTTCCGGGTGGAACTTGACCAGCCACAGGATCGAGTTCGGACGGTCCTGACGCTTGGACAGCGGAGTATACCGCGGGCCGCGACGCTTTTCTTCACCAGCGGCCGACGGGTTGAACTTGAGCTTCAGCTTGTGCAGCGGGTTGCCCTGCGCGGAGTCAATCTCTTCCTGCGTCAGCTGGTTGTTGGCAATCGGGTCAAACCCTTTAACGCCAGCGGCCACATCACCGTCTGCGATGCCTTGCACCTCAAGCTCGTGCATGCCCACGAAATCCGCGATCTGCTTGAAGCTGATCGTGGTGTTGTCCACCAGCCATACGGCTGTTGCCTTGGCCATAAGCGGTTTTGCCATCAGCCCGTCTCCTATAAATACATCTGTCCCGTCGCCGGAATTCGGCGGCCCCGTGGTTTTGGGGCAGGTTTCCGTTGTCGGGGAACTTGGGCTGTATATAGTCGCGCCAAGGCAAGAAGGGAAGAGGCGAATGCGTCAGGTGTTTTGCGGGCTCATTTTAGGGGCGTTCAGCGCAATGTCTGCGCTGGCAGATGGCGAAAAGGCTGGTGAGTTCGACTACTATGTCCTGTCGCTGAGCTGGTCACCCAACTGGTGCGCCCGTGAAGGGGATGCGCGAGGATCTGATCAATGCGACGACCGGCATGATCACGGTTGGATCCTGCACGGTCTCTGGCCGCAATACCACCAAGGCTGGCCTGCGTTCTGTCGCACGCCCGAGGCGCCGCCAACCCGGCGCATGACGCGGGAAATGGAAGACATTCAGGGCAGTTCCGGTCTTGCCTGGCATCAGTGGAAGAAACACGGCACCTGCTCGGGTCTCAGCGCGCCCGACTATTTTGCCCTGTCTCGTCAGGCCTATCTGGGCGTTGAACGCCCGCCCGTGTTCCGTCAGCTGGACACGTCGGTCAAACTTCCGGCATCGGTTGTCGAGGACGCGTTTCTGAAATCCAACCCGGATTTGGAGCGCGACATGATCACGATCACCTGTAAGCAAGGCTATATTGAAGAGGTCCGCCTGTGCCTCTCGCGCGACCTTGAGCCGGTACCCTGCGGCCGCGATGTCATCCGCGACTGCACGGCCAAGGATGCGCTGTTCGATCCGATTCGTTAAAGCTTCTTGTTTTGGCAGTCGCGTGCGTAGTCCAGCGCCTTGGCTGTCCCTTTGAGGTCGATTGCCATCACACGTTCACCCGCCGGGTTGAAAACGGTCATCGTCTTGTTCTGAGCAATTGCATTGACGAAATTCCGGTCGGTGAAGAATACCGTCGCGCCCGGCACACGGTCCTGTTTGAATCCGATGGCGGTGGCGTCAAAGCTCTTGCCGTCCAACTCGAACCGGATCGGGTAGCTCTGCCCCGGCTCAATATCGCCCCAGGCCTTGTTGTAGACGGTGAAATACCCGCGATTGTCCAGCGCGTCATAGCCCAAACGCACCACCGAGAGGTCCTGATAAATCGTCTGGATCAGGCATCCGTTCCCAAGCGCGGGATCCATCATGATGTTCCAGCCTTCGACAAATCCCTTGTCGATGAGTTCTTGTGAAAGTGCGGCGGTTGCGGTGAAAGCGGCAAAGGTCAGGGCAAGAAGGCGGGTCATAACTGTTTCCAATATCAAATGGATAGTGTCACAGGCATAGTACACGTCGCGTGCAGGAGGCAAAGGTCATTCTCGGATAATGCAGTCGAGAAAGAAAACCTATGTGCATTGCGGAACCCGGCTATGTCGCGCCGGGCAGGCGCTTGAAACCAGACAGTGGCACAATAGTTTTCGCTCCATAAACCAAGGAGCGAACCATGCCGCAACATCCAAGAACATTCTCTCACATCGGCTTGTCAGTCCCAAACGTTGACGAGGCTGTAAAGTTCTATTCCGAAGTCCTTGGTTTTTACGTAATCATGCCGCCGACAGACGTGGTAGAGGATGATACGGATATCGGTGTTATGTGCACTGATGTGTTTGGCCCGGAATGGAAAAAACTGCGTATTGCGCATCTGGCGACCGCTGATCGCATCGGGTTCGAGCTTTTTGAATTTCACGGGAACTATGTACCGGAAAACAATATCGACTTTCGCCAGAATGGCACGTTCCATTTTTGCGTCCAGGACCCGGATGTTGAAGGCTTAGTAGAAAAAATTGTTGCAGCAGGTGGCAAACAACGGATGCCGATCCGATACTATTATCCCGGAGAGAAACCCTATCGTATGGTCTACGTTGAAGACCCTTTTGGCATCGTCTTCGAGATTTACAGCCATTCGTATGAATTGACCTATTCGTCGGGCGCTTACACCTAACAAATAGAAGAGAGACTGGTGTGCAACCGGAACAGGCGAACGCGTTCCGTTTGCTGTCTTATTGCAATGCTCAGAGCTCTTTCCGCGCCCTCAGCGCTGCAGTAATCGTCCCGTCATCCAGATAATCCAGCTCTCCGCCAATCGGTACACCCTGTGCCAGTGAAGTCAGGCGCACCTGACCCTCCAATTGGTCCGCGATGTAGTGGGCGGTGGTCTGGCCATCTACGGTGGCGTTCAGCGCCAGAATGACTTCGGAAACCCCCTCGGCCAGAACCCGGTCCTTGAGGCGGGGGATGCGCAATTCGTCCGGTCCGACGCCGTCCAGTGCAGAAAGAGTTCCGCCCAGAACGTGATAGCGGCCTTTGAATACCCCGGCTCGCTCCATCGCCCAGAGATCAGCGACGTCCTCGACCACACAGAGCTCTCCGGTCGCGCGGTCTTCGCTATCGCAGATATCACAGATATCGGTGGTGCCCACATTGCCGCAATTCAGGCATTCACGCGCAGTGACGGCCACTTGTTGCATCGCGTCCGAGAGGGGGGTGAGCAGAAGGGCGCGTTTGCGGATCAGATGCAGGACTGCACGACGGGCCGAGCGTGGCCCGAGGCCCGGCAGTTTTGCCATCAGGTCGATCAGATTGTCGATGTCGCTGTTCGAGCTCACGGCTTGCGCTCCTGCAAAAGGGCCGGGCAGGGGTGCCCGGCCTTTGGGTCGTCAGGAGTGTCTATCAGAACGGCAGCTTGATGTCTGCGGGCAAACCCATGCTTTCGGTCAGCTTGCTCATTTCTTCCTGCGAACGTTCGGTCGCTTTGGATTGAGCGTCTTTGATCGCAGCCAGGATTAGATCCTCGACCACTTCCTTGTCGTCGCCGTTAAAGATGGACGGGTCGATGTCCAGACCTTTCAGCTCACCCTTGGCAGAAGCGGTCGCCTTCACCAGGCCGGCGCCGGATTCGCCGACAACCATGATGTTGTTCAGCTCTTCCTGCATTTCGGTCATCTTGGTCTGCAGATCCTGCGCGGATTTCATCATCTTGGCCATGTCGCCCAGACCGCCAAGGCCGCCGAGTCCTTTGAGCATCGGTAATCTCCTGTAAATCGGTTTGACGCCTAAATACGGATGCCGACTGAGCGACACAAGAGGCCAGCGCGCCTCCCGCCCATTGTTAAGGCCTTTTGCAAGGCAATGGGCCCTGCTGCTTGCGAATTGCAGGTCTGGGTCTCAGTCTTCCTCGAACGGATCCCATTCGTCTTCGACCTCGGGCAGCGCTTCGGTTTCGACCTGAGCTGCGCGTTGTTCGGGGGTTTCGATCTTGGTGATCTTCGCCTTGGGAAATTGTGCAAGGACCGCCTGTACCAGAGGGTGAGCCTCTGCCTCTGATTTCAGAGCAAGTTCTGCCGCATCCCTCAGTTCGGCGATTGTCGGCGTCTCTCCGTCGGATACAATGGAAACAGCCCAGCGATTGCCGGTCCAGCGTTGCAGAGACGATCCTAGCCTGGCGGCAAGATCGGCAGGTGCTTGCGATGCTGGCGTGAATTCTATTCGGCCGGGTTGGTAGGATACCAGCCGAACCCCATTTTCCACCTCGACCAGCAATTTGACATCCCGGTTCGACCGGATCAGTTCGACCACATGCTCGAAGCTCGGATAGCGCGCCAGCGCTGCCTGAACATCCTGCGCTAACGCGGCTGAAGGCGCGCCGCCGTTGCCACGCGGTGGCGATGTATAGGCAGGTGTCGCGGGGGTGTGTGCTTGTGCAACCGGGGCACCATTGCTAGGCACCGGTACGCCACCACCCGGCCCACCAACTGGCGGTGGAGGAGCATCCTGCAGCCGTTTAATCAGTTCTTCGGGGCTTGGCAGGTCGGCAACATGGGTCAGACGGATGACAGCCATCTCCGCTGCCATCATCGCATTGGGCGCGGCGGCAACTTCCTCAAGCGCTTTCAACAGCATTTGCCACATGCGCGTCAGCACCCGCATCGGCAGGGCTTCGGCCATTTGCTGGCCACGTGCGCGTTCGTCTGGCGAAACGGTTGGGTCTTCGGCCGCGTCCGGTGTGATTTTAACGACGGAAACCCAGTGAGTAATTTCGGCCAAATCCCTCAGTACCGCCAGCGGATCCGCCCCTTCGGCATATTGGGCACCAAGCTCAGTCAGTGCACTTGCCGCATCGCCGCGCAGGATCATATCAATCAGATCAAGAACCCGTCCCCGATCCGCAAGGCCCAGCATTGCGCGAACCTGATCCGCACTGGTTTCGCCAGCGCCGTGCGAAATCGCCTGATCCAGCAGTGACGTCGCATCGCGCGCGGAACCTTCTGCAGCGCGGGTGATCAAAGCCAGCGCATCTTCGGCGATCTGAGCGTTCTCTGACCCGGCAATTTTTTTCAGCAGGCCAATCATGACCTCGGGCTCGATACGTCTCAGATCGAAGCGCTGGCACCGGGAAAGAACGGTGACCGGGACCTTGCGAATTTCAGTCGTTGCAAAGATGAACTTCACATGCTCGGGTGGTTCCTCGAGCGTCTTGAGCAGCGCGTTGAATGCACTGGTCGAGAGCATGTGAACTTCGTCGATGATGTAAATCTTGTAGCGAGCACTGGCGGCGCGGTAGCGTACGCTGTCGATGATTTCCCGGATATCATTGACGCCGGTCCGACTTGCGGCGTCCATTTCCATCACGTCGACATGGCGGCCTTCCATGATCGCAACGCAATGTTCGCATTTCCCGCAAGGTTCAGTCGTCGGTCCGCCATTGCCATCGGGACCAATACAGTTCATGCCCTTTGCAATGATCCGCGCGGTGGTCGTTTTGCCCGTTCCGCGAATGCCGGTCATGATAAAGGCCTGCGCGATCCGGTCGGCCTCGAACGCGTTTTTCAGCGTGCGCACCATGGCATCCTGGCCGACGAGATCAGCAAAGGTTTCCGGGCGGTATTTTCGGGCTAGAACCTGATAGGCGGGGCTGGGTGTGTCGGTCATGTCTGCTCTGGCGGATTCGTATCAAGGATGCAGCGTAGTTGTCCCCGCGGCTTACGTCCACAGCGCACAGGCACGAATTTCGTTTGGGAATACCAGCCGATGCGCATAAGCTGGCCGGACCGATTTCGAAAAACTGAGTTCTGTTGCATGCCATTTCTTGGGAGGAGTAATTTGTGTCTCAGCTGGTGATCTATGCCCTGCAGGTTGGAAATGGTACGCTCGCGCTGACGTCGATACCCGGCAAAGATGGTGACTATTCCGGCGATTTGGACCTGATAGCGAACTGGAAGCCAGGTCTTGTCATTTCAATGACAACTGAGGCCGAGATGGTGCAGCTCGGCGCAGGTGATTTCGGCAGCGATATTCAAAGCCGGGCTAGTCGATGGGCGCATTTGCCCGTGACCGACTTCGGTGCGCCGTCACCAGAAATCAATGAGCTGTGGACTGAGACCAGCGCAGCAGCTCGACATGCACTCTCGGGCGGAGGACGGGTACTGGTTCATTGCCGCGGTGGCTGCGGACGATCGGGGATGATTGTGCTTCGACTGATGATCGAATGCGGTGAAAGACCCGAAAACGCACTCCAGAGGTTACGCAAGGTGCGGCCATGTGCAGTTGAAACTGATGATCAGCTAAACTGGGCGATATCGGCAGCTCAGCCGCAGCTCGAGCACTGAATCATGCAGCCGCGTGCTGGCTGATATCGACATTTTGCCTTGGAACGAGCGCATTGGCCTCAAGTAGCGCATATGGTGGACTGGAAAGAATGCTGGAAGGCAAAGCGGTGTTTGCTGAGCCAAACATCATGTCTGCATATTCATCCAGCGCGTTGGTCTCGACGGACATATCTGAACCGCAAAAAAACCTGATCTGATCAGGTCCCGCGCGAAAGCGGGCGGTGCAACCATCCGGGCAATGGGTCAGCTCGCTGCTGCCTTCGATTTCGAATTCTCGCGTCGCTACTGGTCCAGCTGTTGTCATGGCCTGCGCCATTGCACGGGCCATTCTGGCCAGTGCGGGGCAGGTTTTGCCTGTCCGTTGGCAAACTGTAGCTATAAATTCGTGTGTCTCGGTCTTCCAGATCATGTTGCGCCCTCCGCGCGCGAGACGGGGGCTTGGTACAGGCTGGACTACGCGATGCGGTCAGACCCTGCCCGGACACCCCGCCCGAGTTTCGGTTTCAATTCCGATGGCAGGTCTCCTGACTTGCGGGTCATCGCTTTGCCGACCTTCCCAGCCTATTGGCCAGTGGTATTTCGGCATTGCTCTCCGCCTACAGTTGCGGGGGCAGTCGCGGCATAGGTCCATTCCAACGTTTCGGGCAGGACCGCACCGTGTTCCCTTTTCATCCCGTACCAGTCCGATACGAGAACCATCGCCTAACCGCTAATGCTTGTGGTCGGCTTGAGTCAAGCTGCATTCCGCCGCGGTCAGTAAGCTTCAGAGAGCGTTGGCGGGCAGAAACCTCGGCAGGTTGCGCAATACATCCGAATTTCGACGCGCGCGGGCCAGTTGCCATCCGCCCTGAAGCATAATGAACAGTGTATCGGCGGTTTCCTGAGGATGATCGACGCCAAAGCGTTCGGCATGCCTGCGGACTTGCACAATCCAGCTTTCGTACAGGCGGTAGGCGTGATCCCTGAAAAGTTGGTTCTCCGGCCCCTCGAACAGCGTGGCGGATATAGGGCAGGTTTCCCAGCGACCGGATTTGTCAAAGAGCTTTGCGATCTTGTGGCATAGGGTTTCGACGCCATCGCGAAAGTCGCGTGCGTCTTTGAAAGAGGCCGCAATCAGTTCCAGCATTCCATCTGACGCCCAGCTTGCCGCAGCAAGGGCCAGGTCGGACTTTCCCTTTGGAAAATGATGGTAAAGCGAACCTTTGGGTGCCTGGGCCTCTGCCAGCAATTCGGACAACCCAACGCCGTTGTACCCCGAGCGCTGGAACAGCTCGGCGGCGGTCTGGATCAGGCGATCTCGGGTTGGTAGCGGACGTTTGGTCATCTTTCATCGATATTGACAGCACTAGACCAAATGGTCCAGATGGAATTATTAGACTGATTGGTCCAGACTTGGTTGGAGGATTCAATGTTGGACAGCCAGCAGAATGCGCTCATCGAGGATTTTCAGTTTCCGGCTGGTTCAGCGACGCTGTCTGCCCGTCTGTTCCTGCCTGCGACCGAGCCTGATACAGTTGTAGTTCTGAACAGCGCCACCGGCGTGCCACGCGATTACTACAGGCATTTTGCACAGTGGCTGGCTGTCGAACAGGGTATTGCCTGCCTTACATACGACTACCGCGATTTTGGCCATTCCCTTTCAGGGCGCTTGCAGGACAGCGACGTGACCATGGCCGATTGGGCTCTTGTCGATATGCCAGCGGCCCGTGCTGAGATGCGCAGAAGATTTCCGGATGCCAAGCTCTGGGTTATTGGTCATTCGGTTGGCGGGATGTTGGGTCCAGTCCAGCCGGAAATCGAACAGATCGACCGGATGATTTGTGTCTGTTCGGGACTGGTGACCGTATCCGATCATCCCTGGCCATATCGTGCATTGGCTATGTTGTTCTGGTTTGGTCACGCTCCCCTGATCGTGCGCCTGAAGGGATATCTGCCGGGTAAGTTGGTTGGTTTTGGTGCTGACCTGCCGCCAAAAGTGTATTGGCAGTGGCGAAAGTGGTGTACCGCACCTCAAAGCTATTTGCCTGAGACCGGAGTTACACTGCCCGAAGCGGATTGGTCGCGTTCAGGTGCGCCCGTCGACGTTCTTACATTTGAGGATGATGAGATGGTGCCTCCGGAGGCAGTTTGGCGACTTGCAGATGCCTACGGGCCTGCTGCCAGACGTCACCTGTTGAAGCCCGGCGATTTTGGCCTCAAGGGTGTGGGGCACATCGGGGCGTTTGCCCGTCGCAACTCTGCGGTTTGGCCCCGGTTGATTGCGTGAAGTAGGGCACCGCACGGAGGTGCCCTTTCCTTCAGAACCGTTTGCGTGATTTCTTATCCTGCATCACGGATCGCACCATTTTCCCAAAGGCTTTGTCACGTGCGCGCGACTGCGCGATTGTTTCAGAGTTACGCCGATCTTCGCGTCGCAGCTTCCTCCATCGCTCTAGACGCGCCGGGTCGAGCTCGCCGGCGCTGATGGCTTCTTGGATCGCGCAACCCGGTTCGGTTTCGTGGCTGCAATCCGCAAAGCGACAGGTTTCGGCAAGTTCGACGATATCCGAGAATACTTCATCGACCCCTTCTTGAGCATCCAGCAGACGCAGGGCGCGCATACCGGGGGTGTCGATCAGCCAACCGCCGTTACGCATCTGGTGCAGCTCGCGCGAGGTCGTCGTGTGTCGTCCATGGGCATCATCTTCACGTATCTCCGCGGTGGCTTCGTTTGCGCCAGTCATTGCGTTAGTCAGTGTGGTTTTACCTACACCTGATGAGCCGATCAGAGCCGCTGTTTGCCCTTTTGGACACCAATTCAGGACCTGTCGCACGTCATCGTCATCATGGGCATTCACTGGCACAACCGTCAGAAAGAGTGTCAGTGATTCTGCGCGTGAAACATAGTCTTTCGGATCATCGCACGTGTCTGCCTTGGTCAGCACGATCACTGGATAACAACCAGCCTGATGTGCAAGTGCCAAGTATCGTTCCAGCCGAGGCAGGTTAAAGTCTGCGTTACAGGAACTGACGATGAACAGAACGTCGACGTTGGCCGCAATCAACTGGATTCCAGCACCGGTGCCTGCGGCCCGGCGTTTTAGCAGGCTCCGCCTGTCCAGCAGTCGTTGGATACGCATGTGTTCATCGACCAAAACCCAATCACCGACAGCAAAATCACCAGTAGATTGGTTGTTACTCAGCAATGTTGCTTCGCCGTCAGGATGCATTCCGATCAGACGGTCACGGTGAACTGCGCTCACGCGATAGGGAGTGTATGTTGGATCAGCCGCATATTGCGCGGCAAAGTGAGAGGACCATCCGAGGTCCGATAGTGTAAGGGACATTGATCTGCCTGTGTTCAGAAACAGCAAGCCGCACAGATGGCGCACGCGCATCCGTGGGTGATGTGTTCAGGCAGTCGGAAGTGGCCGCTAGATCAGCGCCGCACTGCCTGAGGGATTTGTACTACAATCATCAAAGCCCTCCTTTGGCTGCGGATTGATCGCCGAATTGGCGGTAAGTGAGAGGCTGGACATCGACCCAAGCGGGACTCGTTGTGGCTGCTTCCTTCCGGACCTGACCAGGTTGGCGAGGCGCTCGCCCGCGCCAACCTCTCGAAGCCCGATATAGGGATTTGGCAGTGCAATGACAACCCATCACAGGCTTAGTCTGATCCTGAGAAATCCATCAGGGTCCTGATCGAGAATTTGCGGTTCGTATTCTGCCAGTTCTTGTAGATAATCCGCGGCGCCCGGCCCGGTTCTGAAGATTGCCAGCGATCCCGGCTGGCTGGTGAACGAAAAGGGGCGTGGAGCCTTCTCCAGAGGATCAGCAGGCAGTTTTCCGGATAGATAGTCACGCAAGATATCCTGTATTCGCAATGGAGGAAGCTTGATGGCTTCCACACGCTCAGGAAACGGAAAATGCCCGCCTCCGCTGACTCTATAGTTGTTGAGCGCTACGATAAATTCCTGCTCCTGCTCCACCGGACTGCCGAGATGTCGCAAGTTGCAGATTCGAGAATTCGCGGGATTGATCAATTGACCACTCGCGCCGAAGCGGGCGGGTTGCGACAAATCGATTTCGTATGACACGCCGTGCAATACGTCGAAGTTGTGCCCTGCCCGGCGCGGATCATTCAGCTCAGCCTCGTGACTTTTGTCGAGCTGATTGAAGATCCCTGCAGACATCTCGATCCAGTCAAGCAGTTGGGCTCTACTGACACGTATGGCTCGAAGCTCATTCGGAAATACGTGCAGGTCTGCTACATGTCTCATCGAAATTTCACCTGCCGGCACATGTGTATAATGATTAGGGCCAGCGCGTCCTCCGAACTTTGAGGGTGCTGTCGCGGATAAAACAGGAAGGGTGGCAAACTTGGTTCCGAACAAGAATGGCCGAAGAGCAGCGGCTTGTGCCGCTGCAACCAAGGCCAGCCCCCGATCATGCGCACAATAGCTGAAAAAGCTGTGCAGAGGCTTGGAGGTCTGCCCTACTGGCTCGGCCATACGTGCTCTGGTGTGCGCGTGTCCGTGCGAAAACACCTTCTTTAATTCAGCGTCTTCCGGAACAGGTAAGTTCTCATTGGCAGAACATATTGGCTGCAACTGGCTTGAGCTGTCTACGATGCGCCAGCGACCGGAAGGCTCACGTTCGACGGCAACATCGATGATGCCCAGGTGCGAGCCGGCGAAACCCGGCATGACAACAGGTTTGCCATGGATTCGACCGATGTGATTTTCGACATGCTCCAGTTCGTCATGGTTTTTCCCGGGTAAGGTCAGATGCGTATGGCCAGCGATGATCGCATCTATTTCATCAATCGCGGCCATCGGGATCACAGCATTTTCCAACCCCGTGGCAGCATCGGACTGTCCCAATCCGGAATGGGCCAGCGCGATGACCAGATCACACCCCATTTGACGTAGCCGGGATGCAGTTCTGCGCGCAGATGACATGATGTCGGCCACTGTCACCTGATCCAACAAGCGATGCGCCTCCCATTGTGCAGTTTGCGGTGGCAATACGGACAATACTCCGATCTGAATTGGAAACTCCCGGTTGGCGACTGTGAGAGATCGCCGCAAGACCGCGTATTCTTGCCAGCTCTGGTCGCCCGTGCTGTACTTCATATTGCTGCAAACCACAGGGCAAGGTGCCTGAGAGAGTATGCCGTCAAGAGCTGGCAAGCCAAAGCTGAAATCATGATTGCCGAGGCCGATGGCATCATAACCCAACAGACCAAAGGCCTTCATCAAAGGGTGTTCCGAACCCTTCTCCTCTGCCGCCCATTCGCCAAACGGAGTACCTTGCAGTGAATCGCCATTGTCGAACAGCAATGTCAGCGCGCCACTGTCTCTGACCTGCTGCTGTGCAATACGGATAAGTGTCGCTGTTCGAGTAAATCCGACTGCTGAGTCTGGGCGATCAGCATAATAGTCGAAGCTGGTCAGGTTCATATGAAGATCCGATGTCGCCAGAAGCTGAATGCGTCCACAGATCGTTTGATTCTGGCTACGGCAGGGAACTTTATTCTTGATCAATTTGTCTTCTTTTGGTGGTGATTGAGTGAACGTTTGCACTAAAAAGTAGAATACATGTAAATACTTGAGCAACCATACGGTTATTCGAGAGTATGTCTGATTTTTTAGGACTACGAATATCCATTGCTCTGGAGCCGAAGCCGTGGCACCCCTTGGCGAAAAGCTGAGGGGCCAGAATGAAACGCGCTGAACAGGTGACTTTTGGAGGTTCGGGTCTTGACCGGGCGGCCCTTATTCGAAGCGATGCGCAGAGACTTGCTGATGCTGAGAACGACCCGTCGGCGCGCTGTTTGCTGCTTTGGCGGGGAAAGATTCTGGTTTGTGGCGAGGCGTTGAACAGTTTGGCTTTCGTCCCGATGACACATGACCTGGTTCAGAAGGGCCCGGGTGGTGCGATCGAAACGCCGGTTTTCCTTGGGCTGTCTGAAGCGAACTTGCCCATATTCGCCATGGATATCTCGGAATGGGCTGCCGAGGGGCTGGATTTATCCGGTGTCGGCGAGTTTGTTGATCGGACCGAGCAACAGCATCCGGGTTTGCCGGATGGGTTTGTATTTGCCGAACTGCGTCGCATCATGACACGCCTTTCGCCGCGGGATGCCGAACTGGCTGCGACGGCC
The DNA here is from genome assembly GCF_056537525.1 of Ruegeria sp. CE12. NCBI lineage: Bacteria > Pseudomonadati > Pseudomonadota > Alphaproteobacteria > Rhodobacterales > Roseobacteraceae > Ruegeria > Ruegeria sp. CE12. The sequence goes on from NZ_JBQFRS010000017.1 coordinate 16,176, forward strand.
AAGGCTGTGATCGGATGGCATGAGACGCACCGGTTCTGTGCCAGATGTGGCGCACAAAGCGAAGTCTCGCAAGCTGGATGGCAGCGGAGTTGCCCCTCGTGTGGAGGCCAGCATTTTCCACGTACAGACCCTGTTGTTATTATGTTGATAACACATGGGGATTCCGTCCTTATGGGTCGCTCTCCGGGATGGCCCGAGGGGATGTACTCGCTGCTTGCGGGGTTCGTAGAGCCAGGCGAAACATTGGAAGCTGCGGTAAGACGTGAGGTCATGGAAGAAGCTGGCGTTCCGGTAGGTGCGGTCAGCTATTTGGCCAGCCAACCCTGGCCATTTCCGGCGTCTTTGATGTTCGGATGCGCCGGTGAGGCATTGTCACGCGATATTAAGATTGATCCTGTTGAAATCGAAGACGCCATGTGGGTAAGCAAGTCCGAAATGATGCAGGCCTTTGCCGGTGAGCATCCGTTGCTTTTGCCAGCGCGCAAGGGTGCTATTGCGCATTTTCTGTTGCAAAACTGGCTTGCGGATACACTGGACTGAGGAAACACTGGTTCACAGGCAAGAGAAGCAAAGACCAACATGCAATTTTCAGCTCGTGAAGACATCGAAGCGCCTATTGATCGGGTGTTTGAAATGGTCTCCGATTTCGAACGTTTTGAACGCATGGCTATGCGACGCGGGATCGAGGTGCGTCGGGTGGACGAGCATTCGCCGGTCTCTGTTGGCACGCTTTGGGAAACGGAAATCAAGGTGCGTGGTAAACCCCGTCAGGTTTCGGTCTTGATGAGCGAGTTCGCGCGTCCCGAAGTGATGAAGTTTGAAACAACCAGTAAGGGCCTGAACGGTCTGACGACGATCGAGTTTCTCGCTTTATCGCAACGCAGAACGCGTATGAGTATGGAGATTGCGCTGACCGCAAAGTCTTTGCCTGCACGTTTGTTGCTTCAGTCCCTGAAACTCGGAAAATCACGCTTTCGCAGGCAATTTCAACTTCGGTTGGGTGAGTTCGCCAGAGAGCTGGAGGAACGACACCTGCACGGTGCGTGAGGTCTGCAATACGTCCTTATTCGGAGCGAGGATATGATGAGCCCTTTGACATTCCGAAATGCAAATGAAGCAGACGCGGAAGGTATTGCTTCTGTTTTGCAAGAGCTTGTGGCGGCAGGGAAACGGCACTCAGCTAGCGATTCAGAGTTTGCTCGGGCGCACTACATTACCCACTCAAATAATTTGCAGTGCACCGTTGCCGAAGATGAAGATGGCAACATCCTCGGATTTCAGGCGCTGATTCTGGCGATTGAAGATAATCCTTATGGCGCGCCTGTCGGTTGGGGCGTGATCGGAACCCACATCAGACCAACTGCAGCGCGGCGTGGCATTGGAAGGCAACTGTTCGAGCGCACTCATGCAGCTGCGCGGGCCAACAACCTTGAGGCCATTGACGCTACTATTGGTGCAAAAAACCCTGAGGGTCTGAACTATTACCAAGCTATGGGGTTCAGGGATTATCGCGTATCAGACGGGGCGATCTCAAAGGCATTTCGGCTCAGATAGTTCTGGAAGCGGCACCAACCGGATGTGAACGAGAGGAAGACATGTTATGTCGCAGATAATCTTTCTCCACGGGGCATCCAGCAGCGGTAAAAGCACAATCGCCCGTGCACTGCAGCAAAGAATAGAAAAACCCTTCTGGCACATCTCGATCGACCATCTACGGGATGCCGGAGTGTTGCCGCGGGATCGATTTCAAAGTGGAGAGTTTGACTGGAGCGAGGAGAGGCCGCGCTTTTTCGCGGGGTTTCATCAATCGCTGGCATCTTATGCAGCTGCTGGGAACAACCTGATTCTGGAACACATACTGGACACCGACGGCTGGATAGAAACCCTAGTAGAGCTGTTCGAACCACATGATGTGTTTTTCGTCGCGGTGCATTGTTCAGTACCGGTTCTGAACGAGCGAGAATTGAAGCGGGGTGACCGTCCGTTGGGTAGTGCTGAAAGGGATCAGAAATCAATCCATCAGAACCGGAGATATGATCTGGAAATCCAATCCGAAGATGGGGTGGATGCCAATGTGCAATCCATACTGGAGGTCTGGCGCAGTGGACTGCGCCGGTCCGAGTTCAGTTTGCAATTGGACTAGAGGCGAATCTATTACCCACGCGGTTGTGCGGCAGGATAGACGCCCAAAATCTCGACATTGGTCGTGAAGTGTTCCAGCTCATCCATTGCCAGCTTAACGTTCCGGTCTTCAGGATGCCCGACAATATCGGCGTAGAACTGAGTGGCGGTGAAGGACCCATCGACCATGTAGCTTTCCAGCTTGGTCATGTTGATCCCGTTGGTGGCAAACCCGCCCATCGCTTTATACAGGGCAGCCGGAATGTTTCGGACCTGGAAAACGAAGCTCGTGATCATGCCATGCTCGCCACGGCGCGATTCGTCAGCCTGCCGCGACATGACAAGAAAGCGAGTGGTATTATCACCCTGATCCTCGATATGGCGGGCCAGCACATTCAGCCCATAGATTTCTCCGGCCAGTTCACTTGCCAGAGCAGCTGAATGCTTGTCGCCTGCTTCTGCCACTTCTCGGGCGGCTCGGGCATTGTCAGGGCTTACCCGACCTCGAATGCCGTGTTTTGCCAGAAAACCCGCGCATTGCGGCAGCAACACCAGATGAGAATGCGCTTCGGTAATGTCTTCAAGCTTTGCACCCGGTACGCCAAGCAGGTTGATATGAACCCGAACAAAAGCCTCATCGATAATATGCAGCCCGCTATGTGGCAGCAGCCTGTGGATATCGGCAACCCGGCCGTAGGTCGTGTTTTCGACGGGCAACATCGCAAGCTCGGCTTCGCCGGAGCGTACTGATTCGATCACGTCCTCGAATGTGCGGCACGGAAGGGCTTCCATATCGGGGCGCGCATTGCTGCAAGCCTCGTGACTATAGGCGCCGGGCTCACCCTGAAATGCGATGCGTTTGGTCATTTGGTCGATTCCATGCAACAAGTTCTTGATTTGGGCGTTTAGTCGCGGTGTCTATACCTTGCCTCTTGCAAGGGGAAGCCTTAGACACCCCGCAGACAGCTGAAATGGACAAGCGATCAATGTTCGACACGATGACAGTTACCAAGGCCGCCGCTGGCCTGTTCGGCACCTTCCTGGTGCTCCTTCTGGCAAAATGGGGAGCCGACGTTCTCTATTATGCGGGCGGGCATGGCGCCGAAGCCGCCTATATCATCGAAACCGAAAGCTCTGGCGAGAGCGCTGACGGCGAAGAAGTCGTCTTTGAGGAAATGCTGGCCGCAGCCGATCCCGAGAAAGGTGCCAAGGTTTTCCGCAAGTGCACCGCATGTCATAAACTGGAAGACGGCGCGAATGGCACAGGTCCATATCTTTATGCGATCGTTGATCGTCCTGTAGCTGCAGCCAAAGGTTTCACCGGTTACTCTGCAGCGATGCAGGCCCATGGTGGCAACTGGACACCTGAAGCTCTGGATGCCTTCCTGACTCGCCCGAGCGCCTATATCTCGGGCACCTCCATGAGCTTTGCCGGCCTGAAAAAGCCGCAGGATCGGGCAGACCTGATTGCCTATCTGCAAACCATCAACTGATTTTTTAGTCAGTTTCGACAAGTTTCAAAGCCGCTGCCACGTGCAGCGGCTTTATTTTTTCCTTAGTGAATCTTCACAAAGTGTTCACGCAGTCTAAACTTGCAACTGTCAGTGCTGGACCTTTAGCTAGCACGAACAAGATTAAAGTCGTGAACGACCCAGAGGATGAGCCATATGAATCCCCGCCTGCCTGAAACGCGCGTATCAACTATTCGGCCATGGGCATCAGTTTTGGGAATATCGGCGGCTTTACTGCTGGGGATAGCTGGACACTCTACTGCAGCTGAAGAGAAGATTACCAAAAGTCACGGCTACTCGTACTTTGGTAATCTGGACTACCCGGCTGACTATGAGCATTTGGGCTATGTCAATCCGGATGCGCCTAAGGGTGGAGAGCTTTCCCTCGCGGCATCAGGTACATTCGATTCATTAAACCCCTACTCGCGCAAGGGCCGCCCGGGTGCTTTGACAACACTTCAGTATGATCGTCTGATCGACAGCACTGATGACAGTGTCGGTCAGTACTACGGGGTCATAGCCGAAAGCCTCGAGTATGACGAAGGGCGCAACTACGTCATTTTCCATCTTCGGCCCGAAGCGACATTCTGGGATGGCACGCCGGTTACGGCCGAGGACGTCGTCTATAGCCACAGACTGTTCATCGAACAGGGTTTGCCGTCATACGCGCAGGCTGTCGGTCGGATGGTGACCGGTGCCGAAGCGCTGGATGATCACACCGTCAAATTCACTTTCAACCCCGACGTGACACGTCGCAGCCTGATCGAGACGGTTGGTGCGACCCCCGTGTTCTCTAAGGCTTGGTTCGAAGCGGATGAGTCCCGCCGTCTGGATGAGCCCCGGCTCGAAGTTGCCGTGGGATCCGGGCCATACAAACTGGACAGCTACGACATCAATCGCCGCATCGTCTATAAACGCCGAGATGACTATTGGGGCAAAGATCTTCCCATCAATCGGGGTCGGCATAACTATGACACCATTCGCCTGGAGTACTTCGCGGACCAGACTGCTGCTTTCGAAGGGTTCAAAGCCGGCGAATACACTATGCGGATCGAAAGCGATCCGAAACTCTGGGCGTCCAGCTACGACTTCCCAAAGCTGACTGAAGGTTTTGTGGTAAGGGATGAAATTCTCGATGGCAGCCCTCCGACGCCATCCGGGTTTGTTTTTAATCTGGCCAAACCGCAGTTTGCAGACAAAAATGTGCGTAAGGCTCTGGCTCTGGCGTTCAACTTTGAATGGGCAAATGAATCTCTGATGTTCGGACTGAACGCACCGCGCAGTTCGTTTGTACAGGGTACTCCGTTGCAGGCAGAGGGTTTGCCAGAAGGCGCGGAACTGGAGTTTCTCGAAACGCTTGGTGACGTTGTTCCAGCAGAGTTTCTGGCCGAGCCCGCACTGGTCGTGCACGAATCCAATCCGGCACGTTTGAATGATCGCCGCAACTTGCGCAAAGCTTCCAAACTTCTGGATGAAGCCGGTTGGCCGGTAGGCCAAGGGAATCTGCGCCGTAATGCGCAGGGGCAGACGCTGCGGGTTGAAATCCCGTATCCCTCCAACCTGCCGACTTCGACGGCAACGATGATCGAAACCTTCGTTCAAAACCTGCAATCCATTGGTGTCGATGCCAAAGCTGAAAAGGTTGATCCCGCCCAATACACGCTGCGCAGCCGTGAGCGGGATTACGACATGGTCTATTCAACGCGCTATGGCTCTTTCCTGTCTACGGGTGGCGGGCTGAGCCAGATGTATGGATCGGACGAAGCTGAGTTCAGCCTGTTTAACCCGGCCGGACTAGCCAGCCCGTTGGTTGATGCAATCATTGAAGCGTCATTCGAAACGGACAATCAGGCCGATCAGGATACGGCGCTCATGGCGCTCGACCGTGCTTTGCGGTATGAGTTCTTTGTAATCCCTGTCGGATACATCGCGGACTACTGGACGGCCTACTACGATATGTATGAATACCCTGAGAACCTGCCTCCCTATGCGCTTGGATACCTCGACCTGTGGTGGGTCAATCCAGAGAAAGAGGCAGAACTGAAGGCAGAAGGCGCACTGCGATAACATGGGCGCCTATATTCTAAGACGCCTGTTGCTCGTCATTCCGACGCTGCTGGGCATCATGATCGTCAACTTTACGCTGGTGCAATTTGTACCGGGTGGGCCGGTTGAGCAGATCATCGCGCAGATCGAAGGGCAGGGTGATGTCTTTGCCGGTTTTGCCGGTGGCGGCGATACCGGTGCCGGTGCTGAGCCCGCAGGCGGGGTATTCGACGACAAATACGTTGGTGCACGCGGTCTGCCACCTGAATTCATCGCGGAATTGGAAAAGGAATTCGGTTTCGACAAACCGCCGCTTGAGCGATTTCTCGGTATGATGGGTAACTATCTGACGCTGGATTTTGGTGAGAGCTATTTCCGGTCGATCAGCGTGATTGATCTGGTGCTGGAGAAGATGCCGGTTTCGATTTCGCTGGGTCTTTGGTCGACACTGATTGCGTATCTGGTGTCGATTCCGTTGGGTATTCGCAAAGCGATAAAGGATGGCTCGAGATTTGATACCTGGACCAGTGGTGCGATTATCGTGGCTTACGCGATCCCGGGTTTCCTGTTTGCGATCCTGCTGTTGGTACTTTTTGCAGGCGGTTCTTACTGGCAGATATTCCCGCTTAGGGGGCTCACGTCAGACAATTGGGATAGCCTTAGCCTGTTTGGCAAGATCGCCGACTACTTCTGGCATATTGCTTTGCCTATCATCGCCCTGACAATTTCGGCTTTTGCGACGCTGACATTGCTGACCAAGAACTCATTCCTCGATGAAATCAAAAAACAATACGTCATGACTGCGCGCGCTAAAGGACTGAGTGAAAGCCGGGTGCTGTACGGTCACGTATTCCGGAATGCTATGCTCATCGTCATCGCAGGGTTCCCTGCGGTATTCATCGGCGTTTTCTTTGGCGGCTCAATCATCATCGAAACGATCTTCTCGCTGGACGGCCTTGGACGGCTGGGTTTCGAAGCAGCTGTCGCGCGTGATTATCCCGTCATCTTCGGTACGCTCTTCATCTTCGGCCTGATGGGACTGGTTGTCGGTATCATCAGTGACCTGATGTATGTCCTCGTCGATCCACGCATCGACTTCGAAAAGCGGGAGGGGTAAATGGCGCTTTCCCCTCTCAATCAACGGCGCTGGCGCAATTTCCGGCGCAATGGCCGGGCGTTCTGGTCGCTGATCATCTTTGGTGTGCTATTCGGCCTTTCGCTTTTCGCCGAATTCATCGCCAACGATAAACCGATCCTGGTCAGTTACCGGGGTGAACTCTATACGCCGATCTTCAAGTTCTACCCGGAAACGGACTTTGGTGGAGATTTTCAGACCGAAGCGATCTACCGCGATCCTGAGGTCCAGTGTCTGATCGACAGCGGCGGTCTCGAGCAGTGCTTTGACGACCCCGAAGGGATCATTGAACAGATCGACGCCGGAACCTTTCAGGCCGAAGGTTTCGAGCGTGGCTGGGCGATCTGGCCCCTTATCCCGTATTCCTTCAACACAAGTGTGGATCGCCCCGGTGCGGCCCCTCTGCCGCCCAATGGCCAGAATCTTCTGGGTACGGATGACACCAAGCGCGACGTGCTTGCCCGGGTCATCTATGGCTTCCGTCTGTCGATCCTCTTCACACTGATCGTGACCGGTGCGGCCAGCCTGATCGGGATATTTGCCGGTGCCATTCAAGGGTTTTTCGGAGGTTGGCTGGATCTGATTTTCCAGCGCATTATCGAGATCTGGTCGGCTACGCCCTCGCTCTATGTGATCATCATCATGTTCGCCATTCTGGGCCGAAGTTTCTGGCTGCTCGTGGCGCTCATGATCTTGTTTTCATGGACCGGCCTGGTCGGGGTTGTTCGGGCTGAATTCCTGCGGGCGCGAAACCTTGAATACGTGCGGGCGGCCAAGGCGCTGGGCGTCGGCAACATGACCATCATGTTCCGCCACATGCTGCCCAACGCGATGGTTGCCACGCTGACATTCATGCCATTCATCGTGACCGGAACCATTGGCGGACTCGCAAGCCTGGATTTTCTGGGCTTTGGTCTGCCCTCATCGGCTCCGTCGTTGGGTGAACTGACCCTGCAGGCAAAACAAAACCTTCAGGCCCCTTGGCTGGCGTTTACCGCGTTTTTCACCTTTGCCATTATGCTGTCACTGCTGGTCTTTATCTTTGAAGGCGTGCGTGACGCATTCGATCCCAGAAAGACCTTCTCATGAGCCTGCTGGATGTGAACAACCTCAAGGTCTCGTTCCGCCAGGACGGGCAGGTCAGTGCAGCGGTAAAAGGTGTGTCCTTCACCGTCGATCGTGGTGAGACCGTCGCTTTGGTTGGTGAGTCCGGTTCGGGAAAGTCAGTCACAGCGCTCAGTACCGTGTCCCTGCTTGGCGACAGCGCAATTGTTGAAGGATCGGTTCAATACGACGGGCAAGAGATGATCGGCGCCTCTGAAGATCTGCTGATGGACGTTCGTGGTAACGACATCAGCTTTATCTTTCAGGAGCCGATGACCTCGCTAAACCCGCTGCATACAATCCAGAAGCAGATGGCGGAATCTCTGGCACTGCACCAGGGCGTGTCAGGAGATGTCGCGCGGGAACGGATTGTCGAGTTGCTGGCCAAGGTGGGCATACGCGATCCCGAAGACCGGTTGGACAGCTATCCTCATCAACTGTCAGGCGGGCAGCGTCAACGCGTGATGATCGCCATGGCGTTGGCCAACAAACCCGATATCCTGATCGCAGACGAGCCGACAACAGCTCTGGATGTGACCATTCAGGCGCAGATTCTTGAGCTGCTGGCTGAACTGCAGAAATCCGAGAACATGGGGATGCTGTTCATCACGCACGATCTGGGGATCGTTCGCAGGATCGCGGATCGGGTTTGTGTGATGAAGGACGGCGAGATTGTTGAAACTGGCCCAACGGCTGAGATTTTCGACAATCCGCAACATCCTTACACACGTAAGCTGTTGGCAGCGGAACCGTCAGGACACCCGGATCCGGTTGCAGCAGATGCCGAAGAGGTGGCCCGTACGGATCACCTGAAGGTCTGGTTTCCCATCCAGCGCGGTTTTTTGAAACGGACCGTGGGATATGTGAAGGCTGTCAACGATGCAACGCTGAGCGTCCGCGCAGGAGAGACTTTGGGCATAGTCGGAGAGAGCGGTTCAGGCAAAACCACGTTGGCTCTGGCGATCATGCGTTTGATCGCATCCGAAGGCGGGATCACGTTCCGCGATCAGGACGTACGTCGCTGGTCCATACGTGAACTGAGGCGGCTGCGCAAAGATATGCAGATCGTGTTTCAGGACCCGTTCGGCAGCCTTAGCCCGCGTATGACATGCCAGCAAATCATTTCCGAAGGGTTGGCGATCCACAAGGTAGACCCGCATCGCGCCCCGCGCGAACTGGTTGCCGAAGTGATGACAGAGGTCGGGCTGGATCCAGAGGCGATGGATCGCTACCCTCACGAATTTTCAGGCGGCCAGCGCCAGCGTATCGCCATTGCGCGCGCGATGGTCCTGCGACCCAAACTGCTGGTTCTGGATGAGCCGACAAGTGCGCTGGACATGACGGTTCAGGTCCAGATCGTTGATCTGTTGCGCGACCTGCAGCGGAAATATGGGCTGGCCTATTTGTTCATCAGCCACGACCTCAAAGTCGTGCGGGCAATGTCGCATAATGTGATCGTCATGCGGAATGGTGATGTAGTTGAAATGGGATCGGCTGAGTCGTTGTTCGAGAATGCTCAGACCGATTACACGCGAGAACTTATTGCAGCAGCAGGCTGAGCTTGGCCTGCTGCCGCAATTCACTCAGGCGTTGGCTGTTTCGCGGGCAGCTGACTTGGGTACTGGCCCGCGCAGCTCTTCATAGTGATCAAATTGCAGTTTGACCCAACCTGTTCCGCGCGTTGCACTTGCCAGGGTGCGGTGCAATTCGTCCTCGGCCACTGCGGGGAGCTGAGCATTAAAAATCTCCCAGCCTGAGGCATTTGGATTGCCCTCAAAGCCTAATACCTGTCCCTGCAAAGAACTGATCGTTGGAACCAGATCGCCGACAAAGGCCGAAGGCAGATGGATTTCGGCATTCAGGATCGGTTGCAAAACCACAGGCTTTGCCTGTGGGAGCGCTTCGCGCACCGCATTCTTGCCAGCTGTTCGGAAGGCGTAGTCAGAACTGTCGACGTTATGGTGCTTGCCATCGCTCAGCGTGATTTTGACATCTACAACAGGGAACCCTTCAGGCCCTTGCTCAAGCGCGTCTTTTGCCCCGTGCTCTACAGACGGGATGTAGTTTTTGGGGACAGCACCACCCTTGACGATTTCATCAAACTGAAAGCCAGCACCGCGTGGCATTGGGGCTATCGAGATCACAACATCGGCAAACTGACCCGCGCCGCCTGACTGTTTGCGATGACGATGCCGGTGTTCGATGGTTGAACGAATGGTCTCGCGATACGCAGTCTCAACAGGTTCGGTCGCGATCTCGACGCCAAAATCCTCGTCCAGTTTGGTCGCGACGCGGCGCATATGTTGTGGGCCTTGCGATCCCAGAATTGCATGACCACTAAGTTCATCCTGAGCCAGATGAAGACCCGGATCGATCTCGACCATACGCCCAAGAGCATTCGATAGGCGCACATCGTCCCGCTCATGCGCAGGTGAAACGATTTGCCGGTGGGCTGCAGGGTGCGACGATGCCCATTCGGGCAACGGAGTGGCGGAGTTGGTGTCGTAGAGATTACCCGGATTAAGATGGTCGGATTTGACGGCAAGGCCGATCTGACCCGCCTCGAGCTGATTGATTTGCGTCTTGGCATCCAAAGTGGTCAGATTTCCAACCGTCTCACCCCCCAAAGGTTCATGCGCTTTGACACCATCACCCAAGCCACGCAGGACGATGATTTTACCAACATGTTTTTTGACGTCTGCAAAGCCAGCAATCGCGCGGGCGTTCTCAGCTGCTTCATCACGCCCTGCAGCAATATCGAACTCGGGTGCCTCGTGCCGTAAGGCTTTCATCAGGCGGGTCAGGCCATTACCGTGACTGGCAGCACCCAAACAGGCAGGGATCAGTTGATGGTTCTGCAACACCTGAGCGGCAAGATCATAGACTTCATCGCTGGGCGGCTGCTTATCTTCGATCAATTGCTCCAGCAGGTTGTCATCGAAATCTGACAGTGTCTCCAACAGTTCGGTGCGGGCTTCCTGCTCCCGATCTTCCACGGATTGAGGCAGTTCGATCAGAGCCGAGGGTTGTCCTTCCTGATACTTCCATGCCCGTTCTGAAATCAGGTCAACGGCTCCAACAATCTTGTCTCCGTCGCGGATTGGTACCTGACGCAGGGCGATGTGGTGGGTGCAATAGGTTTGCAGCGCCGCGATAATGTCGCGTATACGGCCATTGGGATTGTCCATCCGGTTGATGAACAGAAAGCAGGGAATACCGGCTTCTTCAACCAATCTGAGATAGGGCGCACATAGGACCGCCGCGTCCGGATCGGGTGGCACAACGACGACGGCAGCATCCGAGATTGCCATTGCGGGTCCGACATATGCCAGCGAATCCCCTCCGCCATCCACGTCTATCGCGCACCAAGGCTCGTCCAGATAAGAAAAACCGTGCAAGTGCACGGTTCCGGAAACATCGAATGTGGTGGGGCGTCCGTCGAGGCGGCTTATAGCCTCGACTAGGGTTGATTTGCCCGATTGACTGGGGCCGAGGACGGTGAAAACGCGCATGGGTGCTGTCCCTCTTTCAAGTTGCAGAACGGCTGCACGAAAAGGGATTGTCGAACGCAGTAGCGTCGGCACGAATTGTCTGTGTCTGGACCTGCCTCAAATGCGGAGCGGTTTGTTGTCTCGCCCGTTGAGTTTGGGGAAAACTCAAGGCGCGCGTCAAGCCCCGACGTATTTGGAAATGGAACAGCCTGCTGGGCTGCCCCTTCAGATGGCTGAACTGTGCCCGGCCTCGTTGAGGTCGTAAGCATCAAAACTGCGGGCAATCATTCGAGTAAGTGGACGCGCTTCGACAGGGATGAACAGGTCTTCATCAGTTATCTTCAGCAGCCCGTCAAACGCATCGTTGGTTGTCCGATACATGCGCTGCAGTTCTGAAGCGGAAACATCGTAGTCCCGCAGGATTTCTGCCGAATCGATCCGAAAGTCGCACATCAGGGCCTCGATCAGGCGCGCGCGTAATACATCCTGACCTTTGAACAAGTGTCCCCGCGATGTCGAGAACTGGCCGTTGCGAATGGCTTTGGTGTGCGCCGAGGTTGCTGGCGCGTTTTGTGCATAGCCCTGCGGGAAGCGTGAGATTGAGCTGGCGCCAACCCCGATCAGCACCTCGGCCTGATCGTCGGTATAGCCCTGGAAGTTCCGTTTGAGCCTGCTGGCCTTCAGCGCATGGGTCAGCCCGTCATCCTGCGTAGCAAAGTGATCAATTCCGATCTCGGCGTAGTTGTCCCAGAGGAACAGCCGACGTGCCGTATCAAAAAGATCGAGTCGCTGTTCGGGTGTCGGCAGAGCCTCGGACGGGATCAGTTGCTGACGCTTGGCCATCCATGGCACATGAGCATAACCATAAAGCGCGACGCGGTCCGGGTTCAGCGACAGCAGTTTCTGGACACTTTCAGTCATCCGGGTCTTGGTCTGATGTGGCAGGCCATACAGGATATCTGCGTTCAGACTCGAAATCCCGCGTGCCCGGATCATTTCAATGGCTTCACGAGTTGTGTCGTAGCTCTGTATGCGCCCGATGGTCTTCTGAATCTCATCATCGAAGTCCTGCACGCCGATCGAGGCACGGTTCATTCCCGCCTCGGCCAACGCGTCCAGACGCGCCTCATCAACTTCGTTCGGGTCGATCTCGACCGAAAACTCTGCATCTGATCCCATGGGCACTATGCCCAGAATATAACTGGCCAGATCCCGCATCAGGTCCGGGTTCAGTAGCGTTGGGGTGCCGCCCCCCCAATGTAGCCGCGACAGGGTCACACCGCTGGGCAGACGTTGCGCCAGCAGATCAAGCTCGGCCTTCAGGACGTCTACATAAGCAATGACGGGATTGTCCGTTTGTGTGCCTTGCGTCCTGCAGGCACAGAACCAGCACAGCCTGCGGCAGAATGGAACATGTATGTAAAGCGAAACGGCACTTCCGGGTTTTATGTCCGAAATCCAGTCGCCAAAACGATCAGGCCCCACATCATTGCTGAAATGCGGGGCGGTAGGATAGCTCGTGTAACGCGGTACTTTCGCGTCAAAAAGTCCGAGCTTGGCCAATTGAGGTTTCACTATCATAGCGATACCGTTATGGCATGCCCCGTCTAGGTACCTTGACCGAGATCAAGTGGAAACGCGAATGACACTGACTGTTCAATTTGACCATTCTAACTGCGATGACTGTCCGATCCGTCATCGGGCTGTATGCGCGCAATGCGATCAGGAAGAGCTCGAAGAGCTGGAAGATATTAAATATTATCGCAGTTTCGAGGCTGGGCAGACCATCATCTGGTCAGGTGATCAGATGAATTTTGTCGGCTCTGTTGTGTCCGGAATCGCATCGCTGACTCAGACGATGGAAGATGGTCGCACACAAATGGTCGGCCTCTTGCTGCCCAGCGACTTTGTTGGCCGCCCGGGGCGCGAATCGGCACCATACGATGTTCAGGCGACCACCGACGTGGTCATGTGCTGCTTTCGCAAGAAGCCGTTCGAGGATCTGATGAGCCATACGCCGCATATTGCGCATCGTCTGCTGCAGATGACTCTGGACGAGCTGGATGCGGCACGGGAATGGATGCTGGTCCTTGGTCGTAAGACCGCGCGGGAAAAGATCGCCAGCCTGCTGTCGATCATCGCCCGCCGCGATGCGTCGGTCAGCCAGAAGGGTATGTCGGGTCCGATCGTATTCGATCTGCCTCTGACGCGCGAAGCAATGGCGGACTATCTGGGCCTTACTTTGGAAACCGTAAGTCGTCAGATTTCAGCCTTGAAAAAGGATCAGGTCATCCTTCTGGAAGGCAAACGTCACGTGACTATCCCGGATATGGGACGCCTGATGGAAGAGGCCGGTGACGATACTGATGGCGGCTTTCTGGTCTAACCAATCCCTTTGAGCCACCTCACAACCCTTTCGACGGGCGAACGGGGGTGCAAGGGGCGCGGACACCAAAGGTTCAGCGTGTCCGGCAATGTAACCTTGGTTTCAAACGGTGCAACAAGCCGTCCGCTTTTGAGATGCGGCTCCACAAGTGCGCTATGGCCCATCAAAACACCTGCGCCATTCAATGCCTCTTCAACCGCGAGAGCATAGAGCGAAAATACAGGGCCTTTAGGGGCAAATCCCTGTTCGGGCATAGCTGCGGAGGTCCATTGCTGCCAATCGTCGAACCAAGTGGAATCCGACAGGCAAGTGACACTGGATAAGTCTTCTGGTGTTTTCAGACGGTTTGCGAGAGTAGGCGCGCAAACCGGAAAAATGACGTTGTCCGAGACGGATTCACCAAGTTCGCCGCCAAAGAACAGATAAATGTCATAAGGCGCACGCTTGAGGTTTGGGGGCGCCTCTTCGGCTGTTAGCGAAACCTCGATTTCCGGTTCCGCCAAACGGAGTTCGGGTAATCTGGGTGACAGCCAAAGCTGTGCGATCGAAGGCAGTGTCACGATGTGAACTACCTGCGGTCGCGCCTCGGTTCGCAGGGTTTGAGTTACCTGACCCATCATATCGAACGCCAACGTAAGGTCGGGCAAAACCTTTTGACCCAAGGCCGTAAGGGCCACGCCCCGTGCGTTTCGATCGAACAAAGGTGCCCCCAGGTCTTCTTCCAGCGCTTTGACATGGGCTGAAATCGCGCCCGCACTGACGCCCAGTTCGATCGCGGCAGAGGAAAAGCCGCCCAGTCGCGCGGCGGCTTCGAACGCGCGTAACGCATTCAGAGGCAGTGGTTTGGGACGCGGCGGTGCAACAGACATAATATTAGGCTCAGATTTTCTGACCCTATTTTTTCGGAAAACTGATTTGATCGCAAGCCGGGATCTTTGCACTCTGACTTTGAAAACGGAGGATCAGATGCCACAACTCGCCCGCCGCCCATGGGTCCCGACCCAATGTGAAAACCGCGTCCAACAGATTGCTCAGGCCGTTGAGCCGCTCAACCCGGACGCAATCGACAAACAAATCGAGACGCTGATTGCGCGAAATTCAGAGATCCACGATGCAGAGTGTTTCAACCTGAACCCGGCAACAAATGTCATGAATCCACGGGCTGAGGCTGCCTTGGCAGCTGGCTTGGGTAGTCGCCCGTCTCTGGGTTATCCCGGCGACAAGTATGAGATGGGGCTGGAAGCGATTGAAGAAATAGAGGTTATCGCAGCGGAACTCGCAGCGAAGGTATTCAACGCGAAGTACGCGGAAGTTCGTGTCGCTTCAGGCGCATTGTCTAACCTCTATGGTTTTATGGCGCTGACCGATCCCGGGGATACAATTATAGCCCCTCCCGCGACAGTCGGAGGGCACGTGACGCACCACAAAGATGGATGTGCGGGCCTTTATGGTCTGAACACGTTGAACGCTCCGGTCGATGCGGATGGTTATAGCCTTGATCTGAACGGTTTGCGCGAGCTGGCAAAAACGCACAGACCTAAACTCATCACAGTTGGGGGGTCGCTGAACCTGTTTCCGCATCCCGTATCCGCTGTCCGGGAGATAGCGGACGAAGTAGGCGCCAAGGTGCTGTTTGACGCGGCTCATCAATGTGGGATCATCGCCAGTGGCGTTTGGTCAAATCCACTGGATGAAGGGGCGCATCTTATGACGATGAGCACCTACAAGAGCCTGGGTGGCCCCGCCGGTGGCCTTATCGTCACCAATGACGCAGAGATTGCAGAGCGGCTGGACGCCATCGCCTTTCCCGGCATGACCGCCAACTTTGATGCGGCCAAATCGGCATCCTTGGCGATTTCCCTGCTGGATTGGATCGAATTCGGTCCCGCTTACGGACGGGCTATGGTCGAGCTCGCGCAAGCGATGGCCAAGGAAATGGAAGAGATCGGATTACCAGTGTTCAAAGGTGCAAGTGGCGCAACTGAATCCCACCAGTTTGCGTTGGAGGCAGCGCGCTTTGGAGGCGGGCAGGCCGCATCGAAAACGCTGCGAAAGGCAGGCTTCCTTGCTTGCGGGATCGGATTGCCGATCGCACCGGTGGAAGGAGACATGAACGGCTTGCGCATTGGGACTCCGGAATTGGTTCGTCGAGGTGTCACACCGGATCACGCAGGAGAGCTTTCGGCTCTGATCGCCGAGGCTTTGTCCAGCGCAGATCCGGCGAGTATCGCACCGCGTGTGCGGGAACTCCGCGAACGGTTTCAGGGCATGCACTACGTTCGTACGTGACCGAACGCCCCGACCATGGTCTAATGCCTTTGAGTGAAACAACATTCAGGAGCAAGGCATGGAATTCAGTAGCCTTTTGGCAATGCTGTTCATCGGGGCGATCGCTGGCTGGTTGTCCGGCAAAATCATGGAAGGCCGAGGCTTTGGTCTTGTCGGCAACGTGATCGTTGGGATCGTTGGGGCTTTTCTGGCAGGCCTGATCTTTCCCGCCCTTGGTTTTGCAGTTGGCGGTGGTTTGTTCTCGTCGATCTTCTTTGCGACCGTGGGCGCCGTGATCCTGCTGTTTGTAATCGGGCTAATCAAAAAAGCCTGAACAGAAGAACCGCCCTGATTGAGGGCGGTTCTCTCAATCTAATACATTTGGTCAGTGTGCCAAAAAGACCGGAACATCAGATTGTTCCAACATATTCCGAGTCGCCCCGCCCAGGATCGCTTCGCGGAAACGGGAATGTCCGTATGCACCCATGACGATCATGTCCGCATCAGTATCTGCGGCGTGTCGGTTCAGAATGTCTGAGACACGCGTCATGGTTTTGCTTAGTACATCTATTTCGCATTTCACGCCGTGACGGGCGAGCATCTGCGAGAGCATACCACCCGGGTCTGATCGGTCGGGTCCGTGGCGTGGCGGGTCAATCACCACGATGCGTGCGACATCAGCTTGTTTCAGGAAAGGAAGGGCACGGCGTATCGCCCGCATCGCCTCGACGCTTTCGTTCCAGCCAATCAGAACAGTGCGCGGCTTCGAGAACGGCTTTGCATCTTCGGGAACGATCAATACCGGTGCATGTCCTTCGAACATGGCTGCTTCGACAATGGGTTCGGCCTCGGCTCCACGATCCTTGCCATAGGGTTTCGGCAGGACAACAAGGTCCGAAAAACGTGCGCGATGCGCTACGTGGCGACTCAGATCGGCTAGCTGACTTACGCCGTTTTCCGCAGACCAGCGTATGCCGGTTTTTCCCAGATATTCCTGAGCAGATGCCAGAATCTCATCAGCTTCGGCATTTGCCCGGGTCAGAGTTTCCTGCAGGATGAGCGCGTTGGCACCCGCATAGTAATACCCTGTCTGACTGCGATCGACACCAAGGCAAAGCGCTTCGGCATGTGCATCCTGTGCTTCGGCCAATGCGGCCAGCTGTGCCAGAGCCGGTTGGGCAAACCGGGTCTCGGTCATGATTGTGAGAAGAGATTTGTAAGCCATGTCGACCTCAATTTTGGGGCGGTTAGCCGGATGTGCACAGGTAACATATTCATTTATTTATGCCTGTCACAGAAAACAGGCTATTGTCTTGATACAGATCAAAGCAGCGGCGGCTGCTGTCCGACAATACAGCAGCCAGTCAAAAAGGTTCTGCGCACAAAAGAATCGCGCAGAGCATGGCAAAGGGACGCAATATGTCGAATTACATCAAGCTGATCGTGCTTGGGCTTATCGTGCTATTCGCAGCGATAGGGTCCAACTATGCACGGGATTTGGCGTATCAGGTGCATGCGATTCTGGTGATGATCATCGCCGGTGGGTTGTTTATCTGGACGCTAAGAAACACTGACGAGCCAGATATTCTTGTTGATCGCTCCGCCGAGTACATGGATGACGTGATCCGCTATGGCGTGATTGCGACGGCATTCTGGGGCGTTGTCGGATTTCTGGCAGGGACCTTTATTGCGTTCCAGTTGGCCTTTCCCGGACTCAACTTTGAATGGGCCCAAGGCTATCTGAACTTTGGGCGTTTGCGGCCGTTGCACACTTCAGCTGTGATCTTTGCATTTGGCGGTAACGCGCTTATCGCGACCTCATTCTATGTAGTTCAGCGCACCAGCGCTGCGCGGCTGTGGGGTGGCAATCTGGCGTGGTTTGTATTCTGGGGCTACCAGTTGTTCATCGTACTGGCGGCAACCGGTTACGTATTGGGTGGAACCCAGTCCAAGGAATATGCCGAACCTGAATGGTATGTTGATCTTTGGCTGACCATTGTCTGGGTGGCCTATCTGGCGGTCTATCTGGGTACGATCATCAAGCGGAAAGAACCCCACATCTATGTGGCAAACTGGTTCTACCTCGCGTTCATTGTCACCGTTGCCATGCTGCACCTGGTCAACAACATGACCATCCCGGTCAGCATCTGGGGTTCGAAATCGGTCATCGTCTGGTCGGGTGTTCAGGATGCCATGATCCAGTGGTGGTATGGCCACAACGCTGTTGGCTTCTTCCTGACCGCGGGCTTCCTGGGCATGATGTACTACTTCATTCCCAAGCAGGCCGAACGTCCTGTGTTCTCGTACAAGCTGTCGATCATCCACTTCTGGGCGCTGATCTTCCTGTACATTTGGGCTGGTCCGCACCACCTGCACTATACCGCGCTGCCAGACTGGGCCTCGACGCTGGGCATGGTGTTCTCGGTCGTGCTCTGGATGCCTTCGTGGGGTGGTATGATCAACGGTCTGATGACCCTGTCGGGCGCATGGGACAAGCTGCGCACCGACCCGGTTATCCGGATGATGGTGATCTCGGTCGGCTTCTACGGCATGTCCACCTTTGAGGGTCCGATGATGTCGATCCGTGCTGTGAACTCATTGAGCCACTACACCGACTGGACCATTGGTCACGTGCACTCAGGCGCGCTGGGTTGGAACGGCATGATCACCTTTGGTGCGCTGTACTTCCTTGTGCCGGTGCTGTGGAAGCGTGAGCGTCTGTACTCGCTGCAGATGGTCAGCTGGCACTTCTGGCTCGCCACCATCGGTATCGTGCTCTACGCCGCGTCGATGTGGGTCACCGGTATCATGGAAGGCCTGATGTGGCGCGAAGTGGATGCCAACGGCTTCTTGGTGAACTCGTTCGCCGACACCGTGGCTGCCAAGTTCCCGATGTATGTGGTGCGTGCTCTGGGTGGCGTCATGTTCGTCGCTGGCTCGCTGATCATGTGCTACAACCTGTGGATGACTGTGCGGAAAGCGCCGGCCAAAGAGGCCAGCCTGACCGTCGCGGTCCCGGCTGAATAAGGAGGGCCGGTAGCTATGGCAATTCTCGACAAACATAAGATCCTCGAGACCAATGCGACCCTCCTGCTGATCTTCAGCTTTCTGGTCGTGACCATCGGTGGCATCGTGCAGATCACCCCGCTGTTCTATCTTGAGAACACCATCGAGAA
This sequence comes from Ruegeria sp. CE12, assembly GCF_056537525.1. Classification (NCBI taxonomy): domain Bacteria; kingdom Pseudomonadati; phylum Pseudomonadota; class Alphaproteobacteria; order Rhodobacterales; family Roseobacteraceae; genus Ruegeria; species Ruegeria sp. CE12. Next base: position 35,414 of record NZ_JBQFRS010000017.1, read on the forward strand.
GGTGGAGGGTATGCGCCCTTACACCCCTCTCGAAATGGCTGGGCGTGAGATTTACATCCGCGAAGGCTGCTACACCTGCCACAGCCAGATGATCCGTCCGATGCGGGATGAGGTGGAACGTTATGGTCACTATTCGTTGGCGGCCGAGTCGATGTACGACCACCCATTCCAGTGGGGGTCCAAGCGGACCGGTCCCGATCTGGCGCGTGTTGGCGGCCGCTATTCGGATCAGTGGCAGATGGATCACCTGCGGGATCCGCAATCGGTGGTACCTGAATCGGTTATGCCAAAATACGGGTTCCTCGAGCGCCGTAAGATCGACGGCAGGTATATCGGTGACATCATGGCGGCAAACGCAGTAGTCGGCACGCCCTATACCGAAGAGATGCTGGAGAATGCAGTGGCAGACTTCCGCGCTCAGGCAGATCCGGACAGCGATTATGATGGTCTGCTGGAGCGCTATGGTGACAAGGTCAATGTCCGCAACTTCGATGGTCAGCCTGAGCTAACCGAAGCTGACGCGCTGATCGCCTACCTGCAGATGCTGGGCACGCTGGTCGACTTCTCGACCTTCACCCCGGACGCCAGCCGCTAGGGAGGATTGTTATGGAAGAGTACACACTCCTCAGGCAATTCGCGGATAGCTGGATGCTGCTGCTCTTGTTTGCCTTCTTTGTCGGCATCGTCATCTGGGTTTTTCGCCCTGGTGCCAGCAAGGAATACAAGGACACCGCCAACATCCCCTTCCGGCACACCGATGCGCCTGCGTCTCAGCAGGGAGACGACAAACCCGCCGAAGTTAAGGAGGCGAGGAAATGAGCAAGACACCTAAAAAACAGCCGGGCGATCCAAACACCACGGGTCACAGCTGGGACGGTATCGAAGAATTCGACAACCCGATGCCGCGCTGGTGGCTGTGGACTTTCTACGCGACGATCGTTTGGGCTGTGATCTACACGATCATGTATCCGGCGTGGCCCTTGGTTCAGTCTGCAACGGCGGGCGTGTTGGGCTGGTCGTCGCGCGAGATTGTTCAGCAAGAGATGGTTGCCTTCGAAGAGGCGAATGCTCCGTGGAATGCCAAGCTGGTGGAAACACCTCTGGACGAGATTTCGAAAGATCCGGAGCTTCAGCAATACGCCGTCAATGCGGGTGGTGCGGTGTTCCGCACCTGGTGCGCGCAGTGTCATGGTTCCGGTGCGCAAGGTGCCCCGGGTTTCCCGAACCTGTTGGATGACGCATGGCTTTGGGGCGGTACGCTGGACGATATCGTAACCACTGTCAGCTATGGTATCCGTAGCGAGGAAAGCGACGACACACGCTATTCCGAGATGCCTGCCTTTGGCGAGATTCTCGAGCATGACGAGATCACTCAGGTGGTTCAGTATGTCATGTCGCTGACCAATGCGCAGACGGATGATGCGGCGGCACAAGCGGGCAAAGTTGTTTTCGAAGACAACTGTGCATCCTGCCATGGTGAAGATGGCACTGGTGACGTTTTCCAGGGCGCGCCGAATCTGACCGATGCTATCTGGCTTTATGGTGGCGACGAAGAGGCGTTGACCGAAACGGTGACCAACAGCCGATTTGGTGTGATGCCACCTTGGGATACCCGACTGACCGAGGCGCAAATCCGTGCGGTTTCCGCCTATGTCCACCAATTGGGTGGTGGTCAGTAAGGGTTAAAGAAAACCTTCGGACGGCTCGCCGCCCGAAGGCTCTGACACCGGCTGTTCCATCTGTTCGCGCGTTTCCTGAACAGCCGGTGTCTATTTTCCGAGAATTAGGTCGATTACCTGCTCTGGTGCAAAGCACCATATCACAGATCGCACAAATCGATATCACGTTTGCTCTGCAGCCACCAATGGCCTGCAGGCAGCCAACGGCGCTTGCTGGCCTTTGCCTTGGGCACATCACGGACAGTCGTTGCATCAATTCGTGTCGCGGTCATGAAGGACTTGGCGAAAATCGAGAGCATGATCTTTCTCCTGACTGATTGGCGTCTGCTCACATGATCTGCCGTTGACGGGAGAAAGGCGACTCAATTACCATTTGCTTATGTAAGACAGGATTACATATGGATTGGTTGTCTCTTCCTCCGCTAACTTCACTGCGAGCCTTTTCAGCATTTGCGGAAAAGCGAAACGTTGTTCAGGCTGGTGCGGCGCTTAATGTTAGCCATGCCGCAATAAGCCAGCAGCTACGCGCGCTTGAAGATCATATGGGTGTCGCTCTTTTGGATCGAAGCGGGAAGTCTCTGACTTTGACTTCGCAAGGCGAGCATCTGGCGCGGGCTCTTCAACTCGGGTTCGGAGCAATCGGGTCAGCTGTCGACGAGCTCGTGCGGTCTGGTACGGACCGGCCCGTGCATGTGTCTTTAACTTCGTCCTTTGCTACATCCTGGCTGATGCCCAGGCTTCCGGCATTTCGCTTAGATCACCCCGAGATCGACTTGATTCTGGATCCATCGCCGGATCTGGTTGAACTGCGTCCGGGCGGTATAGATATCGCAATCCGGTACGGTGCCGGTGGGTGGTCCGGAGTTGACGCGCAGATGCTGCTGCAGACGCCGATGGTGATCGTGGCGGCACCCGAACTGCTCAAAGGTAAATCTGACTGGTCACCCGCCGAACTCGCGCAATTGCCCTGGCTGGAAGAGGTCGGAACGACCGAAGCGACCACGTGGTTGGCAGGTCGCGGGGCAGAACTGGAGCGCGGCGTAGGGCGGATCGTCGTTCCGGGAAATCTGGTGTTGGACGGTCTACGAGCCGGGCAGGGGGTTACCGTTACAGTGCGACATTTCGTCGAGCAGGATATCGAGAACGGGCGAATTGTAGAGCTTTATGCCGAGCCCGATGGCGCAGGATACCATATTGTTACGGCCCAAACGCCACAAAGACAGGCGGTAAAGACATTTGTTAGCTGGCTGAGGCGACAGGCACTCGGGGTGTGACAAAAGGTGTCTTTGCGATACGCTTTTGACCCAAATCAAAGTTGGTGGGTGTATGATCTGGAAGAAGTCGCCTGAAAAAGAGCCAGATCCGGAGCCAGCCCGTGAGCGATTCCAACCCCGCCCCCAGCCTTTATGCCGCTAGGGAGCCGATCTTTCCCAGACGTGTGTCAGGGCCATTTCGAAACCTGAAATGGATCATTTTGGCAGTAACACTGGGTATCTATTACCTGACCCCATGGATCAGATGGGACCGGGGTCCCAGCCTGCCCGATCAGGCCGTGTTGCTGGATTTGGCAAATCGCCGTTTCTATTTCTTCTGGATCGAAATCTGGCCACACGAGTTTTACTTTGTGGCAGGTTTGCTGATCATGGCTGGTCTTGGGCTGTTTTTGTTCACATCGGCGCTTGGTCGTGTCTGGTGTGGATACGCTTGCCCTCAAACGGTCTGGACCGACCTTTTCATTCTTGTTGAGCGCTGGATCGAGGGGGACAGAAACGCGCGTTTGCGACTGCACCGGCAGAAAAAGCTCGATTTCCGAAAGGCGCGGCTGCGGATTACGAAATGGGTGGCCTGGCTACTGATCGGTCTGGCGACGGGCGGTGCATGGGTGTTTTACTTTGCAGATGCGCCCACGTTGGCGCGTGATCTGGTTACCGGAAATGCCCATCCGATTGCTTACACGACAATCCTGATCCTGACGGGCACGACATTTCTGTTTGGGGGATTTGCCCGAGAGCAGATCTGTATTTACGCATGCCCGTGGCCACGTATTCAGGCCGCAATGATGGACGAGGACACTTTGGTCGTTGGCTACCGCGAATGGCGGGGTGAGCCGAGGGGCAAAGGGAAGCGGACTGCAGACTCTGAACTGGGGGACTGCATCGACTGTATGGCCTGCGTCAATGTTTGCCCTGTTGGAATCGACATCCGGGATGGTCAGCAATTGGAATGTATCACATGCGCACTGTGCATCGACGCCTGTGACGACATGATGGCCAAGATCGGCAAACCGCGCGGATTGATCGACTACATGGCGCTAAGCGACGAAACGCGCGAGCGCGCAGGCGAACCACCCGTGAGTGTCTGGAAGCACATCTTCAGGGCGCGGACCATTATGTATACTGCCCTTTGGTCCTTGGTTGGTTTTGCGTTGCTGTTTGCACTGTTCATTCGTTCCGATATCGACCTGACGGTCGCCCCGGTGCGCAACCCAACCTTTGTGACCCTGTCAGACGGTACGATCCGCAATACCTATGATGTGCGTTTGCGGAACAAGCATGGAGACGACCGCCTGTTTAAACTCTCTTTGGTCGGTGACCCGTCGATGCGGATTGAGATCGAGGGTACAGATCTGGATACTGTGAATGTCACGGCAGATACGGCACAATTGACCCGCGTTTACATCGTGGCGTCGAAAGACACTGCGCCGGCGAGCGCCGACTCGACCCCGGTTCGCATCTGGGTCGAAGATCTGAGCAGCGGCGAGCGCGCATCAAAAGATACCACGTTCAACGGGCGGGGAGACTGATCATGGCAGAGCGTCAATTTACCGGTAAACACGCGTTAGCTGTGTTCGTTGCAGCCTTTGCCGTAATCATATCTGTCAATCTGTTGCTTGCGTATAGCGCTGTGAAGACCTTTCCCGGGCTCGAAGTCAAAAACTCCTACGTTGCGAGTCAGGAGTTCAACGAGCGCTTGCAGGAACAGCAGGCGCTGGGCTGGGACGTAAAGGCCGAAGCAAAAGGTGGTCTGCTGATTTTGCGCATCACCGATGCGCAGGGCGCGCCGGTCAAAGTGGCAGAACTGCAGGCAGTGGTCGGTCGCGCAACCCATGTGCGTGATGATTTCACCCCCGATTTCACGTTCGACGGCATTGCCTATGCGACACCTGCCACCTTGGGTGCAGGAAACTGGAATATTCGTCTTGTCGCGAAAGACCATGACGGGTCTGAGTTTTCCCAACGCATTCCGCTTTATGTAAAGGGGTAGGGGATGACGGCACAGCTCAGCTCTGGCACGGCGGCTTGTCCGGGTTGCATCGCAACACCGGCCGAACCTGCCCGGCCAGTCCCCGAGGATGTGCAGATTGCGCTGTCACTGCCGGGCATCCATTGTTCGGCCTGTATTACAACGGTCGAACGTGAGCTGAACGCCCATCCCGGTGTCGAAGATGCACGCGTCAACCTGACCCTGAAGCGAGCCATGATCAAAGCCGCGCCTGATATCCGCGCGGCAGATCTGATTCCTGTTCTCGAGCGCGCAGGTTTCGAGGCGCACGAGTTGGACCCGGGGGCGTTGTCTGCCACACAGTCTGACAAGGCTGGACGTGATCTGTTGATGCGACTGGCAGTAGCCGGGTTTGCTTCGATGAACGTGATGCTGCTGTCGGTCTCGGTCTGGTCGGGTGCGAGCGATGCGACGCGAGACATGTTCCACTGGATCTCAGCAGCCATCGCGCTGCCAGCTATCGCGTTTTCTGCACAGCCGTTCTTTGCCAATGCGTGGAGCGCGCTTCGGGTTCGCCGCCTCAATATGGATGTACCGATCGTGCTGGCTATTCTGCTGGCTCTGGTTACATCCCTTTGGGAAACTGCACTGAGTGGCGAGCACGCCTATTTCGACGCAGCTCTGACGCTTACATTCTTCCTGCTTGCGGGTCGCTATCTTGATTACCGAACGCGTGCTGCGGCGCGGTCAGCAGCCGAAGAACTGACGGCACTCGAAGTGCCACGTGCCATTCGGTTGGTGGATGGTGCAGAAGAAGAGGTACCTGTCGCTCAACTAAAGGTCGGTGAGTTGATCCTTGTTCGGCCTGGTGGCCGAATGCCGGTAGACGGCCAGATTGTTTCCGGCCAGTCAGAGCTGGATCGTTCCTTGCTGACCGGTGAAACACTGCCAGTCTTTGCGGAACAGGGATTTGAGGTCAGCGCAGGTGAGGTCAATCTGACCGGGCCGTTGACTATCCGTGCAACTGCTGTGGGCGAGGATACCTCCCTGCATCGCATGGCAGATTTGGTGGCCATCGCAGAGTCAGGCCGCTCGCGATACACGTCATTGGCTGACAAGGCTGCCAAGCTTTACGCACCGGGTGTTCATATCCTGTCGGCGCTTAGTTTTTTGGGTTGGTACATCTATTCCGGCGATATCCGTACGGCGCTGAACATTGCGGCAGCGGTTCTGATCATCACCTGCCCTTGTGCGCTGGGGCTTGCGGTGCCTGCGGTGACAACGGCTGCTTCGGGACGTTTGTTTCGAAAAGGCATGCTGATCAAACATGCCACTGCGCTGGAACGTCTGGCTGAGGTCGACACAGTTGTATTCGATAAAACCGGCACTCTGACTTCGGGTGCGCCTGAACTGATTAATCTGGGGGATCATTCCCGTTCTGAACTTGGAGTGGCGCTGGCGCTGGCTGAAGCGTCGGCACATCCTTTGTCCGTCGCGCTGGTAAAGGCGGCACGAGAGGCCGGGGTCAAGCCTGCCAAGGTTCGTGATATCACTGAGGTGCCCGGATATGGAACCGAAGGCGAGTATCGAGGCCAGCGTGTTCGCCTTGGGCGTTCCGCCTGGGTTGGCGGACAGCAGGATGCGCAGACATCGGCCTGGCTCGCTATCGGATCGGCTCGACCCGTTGCGTTCCGATACTCTGACGCTTTGCGCCCGGGCGCGCAGGAAGCGGTTGAGGCCTTTAAGGCATCTGGCAAAGAGGTGATTCTTATCTCCGGCGATACAGAGGGTGCGGTTCATGCGCTTGCCGACAAGCTTGGGATCAAAAACTGGGTTGCCGAGGCATTGCCTCAGGACAAGGCGCTTCGCATTCAGAGCCTCAGTGAGGAGGGCAGGAATGTCCTGATGGTAGGGGATGGCCTGAATGATACCGCTGCCCTTGCTGCCGCGCATGTCTCGATCTCACCCGCTTCGGCGCTGGACGCGGCGCGTGTTGCATCAGACATCGTTTTGCTTGGGAATGATCTGTCCCCGATTGCCGATGCCTGCGATACTGCAGTGAAAGCAACGAAACGGATTCGTGAGAATTTTCAGATCGCAACGGTCTATAACGTGATTGCGGTGCCGCTTGCCGTTGCCGGGCTGGCGACGCCATTGATTGCGGCCCTTGCGATGTCGACCTCATCGATTACCGTATCCCTGAACGCCCTGCGCCTAAGGTGACCTGAATGGAAGTATTGGCCTATCTGATCCCGATCTCACTGCTTCTGGGCGGTATTGGCCTTGTGGCGTTTATTTATACCGTTCGTTCGAACCAATATGAGGATCCAGAAGGGGACTCGCGGCGCATCCTGAGTGACGAATGGGACGACCGGCCAAAGCCCTGAAGCCCCACCTTTGTTCACGGTTGCACCAACTGCCCTTGAATTTGCCGTAATGCCCGGCTATGTCCGGCCCATCCGCTAGCAGAGAGACCAAGCCTAATGGCCACCACAAACCCGATCCAGTTCATTCAGCAAGTCCGTGCCGAAGTAGCAAAGGTCGTCTGGCCGACCCGGCGTGAGGTGCTGTTGACCACGGTCATGGTGTTCATCATGGCGGCACTGACGGCCGTTTTCTTTGCACTGGTTGATCTGGCCATCCGCGGTGGTCTGCAACTGGTTCTCGGCGCATTCAGCTAAGGCGAACCGGGCCGCGCGGAAACGCCACTGCCCCCTTGCACAGCGCGCCGTGTCAGAGTAGTTGACACAGTACTATTCGGAATGGGCGTGCGGCGATTCGGGCTGCGCGCCGCTTTTTATTCCGGGTGACGAGATAGAATTTCAATGACGGGCAGGTCCGAGTGTTCGGTGGCCCGAAAGGCAAACAAGGACGACAGGTTCATGGCGAAACGGTGGTACTCGGTCAGCGTTCTTTCGAATTTCGAAAAGAAGATCGCAGAACAGATCCGCACGTCCGTGGCCGAGCAGGGCCTTGAGGACGATATCGACGAAGTACTGGTGCCCACCGAAGAGGTGATCGAAGTGCGCCGCGGCAAGAAGGTCACGACCGAGCGTCGTTTCATGCCCGGTTACGTTCTGGTGCATATGGAAATGTCGGATCAGGGCTATCACCTGATTAACTCGATCAACCGCGTCACCGGTTTCCTTGGCCCGCAGGGCCGCCCGATGCCGATGCGCGACGCCGAGGTGAACCAGATCCTCAACCGCGTTCAGGAAGGTGAAGAAGCGCCCAAGCTGATGATTACCTTCGAGGTCGGCGAGAAGGTCAAGGTCAACGACGGCCCGTTCGAAGATTTCGACGGCATGGTCGAAGGCGTGGACGACGAGAACCAGAAGCTGAAAGTGACCGTCTCGATCTTTGGTCGGGAAACTCCGGTGGAGCTGGACTTTACGCAGGTCACGAAGCAGGGCTGAATAGCTTCTCAGAGCATTTCAGAACGCCGCGTTGTCATCGACCACGCGGCGTTTTTTGCTTTATGAGTTTTGTGATCGCTGACCAGCCAAGTTCGCGAACGTCGCAGAACTAGCTCCCTATTCTTTGAAGGGAAGGCTGGTGTAGGCACCTACCTCATTGTTGCCCGAGCGCTCATTGAATGCTTCGATCATGTCATTTGTAGCTTCGGCAGCCCCAAGGTCCATGCTTTCAAGATCGAATTCGGAGAATGGAAACTCTGCGGCAGAGTCTGGGGGTTGCTTCGCCATTTGAACCGGTGCCGGAAAGGACTCTTCGTTGGGTATCCCTTGCCGGGTTCGAATACTATCTTTCGTTACATTCCATGTCATGAAATCAGCTGCTAAATCCAACGGGCCGTCATAGGTTTCCCGTATTGCCGAATAGACGGCCAACGCGATGTCATGATCGTTCTGGAAGTGATAACAAACTGCCAGTCGCGGTTCTGTCTCAGACATGATCTTCCCAAACGCCTGTGCAGCTGTATGCCCCTGTGAGCCCACAAAAATCGCCTCAGATGGTTCAAAACCGTACTTTTCGATCATGTATTCAGGGGGAGTGAAGCACTCGTGGATGGCAAGATCGGCACCGGCGGCATGCTCTCTCCACCAGCGTGTCGGAAGTGTATCAGAGGAAAAAGCGAACTTGAGGCCATTCCATTCCAATAGAAAACTAACCGATTGCTCGCCATGAATGGCTGGCAGGGTTCTGACTTGAACGCCGTTTTCATCAAAGATGACATTGTTTACAGCTTTCCAGTCGAATTCGTTCACTTCAAGCTGCAATCCTCTCGGATCGACCGCCGCGCCTCTGGTCGCTTCTTCCCAGGCCCACATCTTCATCATGTGGTCGGACCATGCCTTAGTGCCCCATTCCGGCTTGATCCCCTCAGGCCCCCAAAGGCGGACTGGAGTTAAGCGATTGTTTACGGGGCCGGTAAAATAGAAGGCTGGAAAATCGCCTGCATGATCAAGGTGCAAGTGACCTAAAAAGACCTTATCCAGTTGATCCAGGGGTATCCCAAGCGCCATGATCCGTTCATATGAACCTTCGCCCATATCGAAGATGAATTTTTCACCATTGCCCAGTTCAACAAGAAAGCAGGCGGCAGCTTGTTTAAGGCGTGGTTGAGGCATCCCCGTTCCGCAAGCGATAACCCGCATCTCGTCAGGCCCCAGAGATTCAGTTCCCGGGTAGTAAACAGTTTGGTTGGGGTATGGGTCGGTCCTTGACCATTCCGAAGGTTCCTCGTTTTGCGCTATCGTGATCGTCGCTGCGGCTGTGGTGATCCCGGCGCTAAGCGTTATTACATTTATGAAAGTCTTGGAAAATATCATCAAAAGCCCTCCCATAAGGATATCGTCGAGAAACCAAACACGCAGTTCCGACTCATCCAAGGGTCGCAATTTTTGAATGTGTTTGGCAAGTTTTACTCGGAATCGCATGCAAGGAAGTAGTATAGATGGGCAGATGACTGTTTTTGAAAGTTGCCCTGTAAGTCGTCTCGGATTGGGTCAGTGATCCCCTTGCCAACCCCTGCATTCCCCTGTAAACGCCGCCTCTATCGTCTTCGGGCGAGATTCTCTCGTGGGAGGTTGCTGGGATCGCGATCCCGGATCGGACCACGCAACATAATCTGGGTGGAACGCGTTTCACCTAAGTTGAAAGGAAAACCAAATGGCCAAGAAGCTTGCTGGTACAATGAAACTGCAGGTTCCTGCAGGTCAGGCGAACCCGTCGCCGCCAGTTGGTCCAGCGCTGGGTCAGCGCGGCATCAACATCATGGAATTCTGCAAGGCGTTTAACGCCAAGACCGCAGACATGGAGCAAGGCGCGCCTTGCCCGACCGTGATCACCTACTATCAGGACAAGTCCTTCACCATGGACATCAAGACGCCGCCCGCGTCTTATTACCTGAAAAAAGCAGCTGGTCTGAAGCCGGTTGGCAAGCGTAACCGCCCTCGTGGCGCGGAGAACCCAGGTCGTGAGACCGTGGCAACCGTGACTTCGAAGCAGGTTCGTGAAATCGCCGAAGCCAAAATGAAAGATCTGAACGCCAACGACGTCGAAGGCGCAATGCAGATCATCCTGGGCTCGGCCCGCTCTATGGGCATCGAGGTGAAGTAAGATGGCAAAACTCGGTAAACGTACCCGCGCTGCGCGCGAAGCTGTCGCTGGCAAGGAAAACCTGTCGGTGGACGAAGCAGTTGCCCTGGTCAAAGCCAACGCAACTTCGAAATTCGACGAAACCATCGAAATCGCTCTGAACCTGGGCGTTGACACTCGTCACGCAGACCAGATGGTTCGCGGCGTTGTCGGCCTGCCGAACGGCACCGGTAAAGCGATGCGCGTTGCTGTATTTGCTCGTGGCCCCAAGGCTGACGAAGCGAAAGAAGCAGGTGCAGATATCGTTGGCGCAGAAGACCTGATGGAAACCATTCAGGGCGGCACCATCGAATTCGATCGCTGCATTGCAACCCCTGACATGATGCCGATCGTTGGCCGTCTGGGTAAAGTTCTGGGCCCCCGCAACCTGATGCCGAACCCCAAAGTTGGCACTGTGACCATGGACGTGAAAGCGGCCGTGGAAGCAGCCAAAGGTGGTGAAGTTCAGTTCAAAGCTGAAAAAGGCGGCGTAGTGCACGCTGGTGTTGGCAAAGCGTCGTTCGACGAAGCCAAGCTGGTCGAAAACGTCCGCGCCTTCATCTCGGCTGTTGCCAAGGCCAAGCCGTCGGGCGCCAAAGGCACCTACATGAAGAAAATCGCACTGAGCTCGACCATGGGCCCAGGCGTGACTCTGGACGTTGCAGCTGCTGCGGGCGAATAAGCCTTAGCGACCAGTAGTGACAGAATTAACCCGGGTAGCGAAAGCTGCCCGGGTTTTCTTTTAGGGATCGATGTTTGTGGATGAGCGGAAAGCTCCCCGATGATCTAGCCGAATACTTGCCTTAGCCGAATGCCAAGGCGCTCTCGCTTGTGCTCTTCGAATTCACTGCAATCATGGCGTCTCTGGTGAAGAAAGAGCCAGTCTTTCAGCAACCGCCCCCGAATGCAGAAATCCAGAATCTCGGTGTTTATGGGGTGCTTGTAGCGGCGGAAGAACATTTCTTTGTTTCTCTTCAGGATGCCGCTTCGATCCACGTCTGATGCCCCACCTTCCCGAAATATATCTGCTTTCAGAAAATCAACGATGTCATACACCGCCAGTTTTTCTCGGGCTTCGGTGAAATCCAGGCCAATCGTTTTGCCCTGCCCGATGATCAGGTTCTGCCCATGAAAATCACCATGTGAAAAGACCCGAATGTCTTCAACGCCTTTCAGGCGGGCGGCTTCGGCGAACATGATGTTCACCCATCTCCGACTTTGATCCGAGATCTCATAGGGCACCGCATCCAGCAGATCACTGATGCTGTCGGTCATCCACTTTGGTCGGAAGGCATAGTTTACCGGCAATTGGCAACTATGAAGGTCATTGAGCCAAGATCCTGCACGACGGAAAACCTGTGCGACCTGATCGTCATCCGTGCTGTTGTAGATCAGATCCACTGCTGTCGGCCGGTCAATAAACTCTGTGACGAAAAAGGAGTTTGTGTCTGACAGATATACCGGGCGGATAACCTGAGTGGTTGGGTTGTCCTCGAAATGGATATGCAGTTTGGTCAGAAGGTCAAATTCATCGCGCAATCTTCCGGTGTCAGGAGCCTCTGTATCAATCTTTAAAGCGTAGGTTGCGGGCTTGGTTTGAACCTTCAGGACGAGGCGGGATGTAGCATAAGCATGTGAACGGTAGATGCACTTGACTTGTTCCGTAGCGTCTGTGTTCGCGTAACTCAGAAACTCAGTCACGTAGTCGGATGTAAACTGTCTTTCGCTCTCGGTAAGGTCCGGCATTCGGAGAGTGGTGCCTGTGATTGATCTTCTGTATGTGCAGGTGACAGGACCTCAGCGCAGGTTATGTGTCAATGGCTGCCATTTCCCTATTGACCAAAGTTCAAAAGTGAGCCGGACGGATTTCCGGGATCTGACCAATTTACCCCTTGGAAACCCCCGCCATCTGCCCTAAAGAGAACTGCGGAGTAAAGCGTGCGATTCGTCGTGCGCTTTATTTCGTTTCGTCCAAGACGGTGGGTGACCTTACGAAAGGTCTTAATTCCCTGCCTGAGACGGGTAAGACCAAAGAATTTCGAGGGTCCTGACCCTCGGGCGAATTTTGGCCAATCCCGTAACAACGGACCTGAACGCCGGAGCGTAAGCTACGGCAAATATGAGCCGGGATGAGGTTTCATCCCTAACTTGGAGAGAACTGTGGATAGAGCCCAGAAAGAGAAAGTGGTCGAGGAACTCGGCCAAATCTTCGAAAGCTCTGGCGTCGTAGTGGTTTCGCACTACGCCGGTCTGACAGTTGCCGAGATGCAGGACCTGCGTTCGCGTGCGCGCGAAGCCGGAGGTTCCGTGCGTGTTGCCAAGAACAGGCTCGCCAAAATCGCCCTTGAGGGTAAGCCGTGTGAAAGCATGGCCGACCTGCTGACAGGGATGACCGTTCTGACCTATTCCGAGGACCCCGTGGCAGCAGCCAAGGTGGCCGAGGACTTCGCCAAGGATAACAAGAATTTTGAAATCCTCGGCGGTGCAATGGGCGAGAACGCTCTGGACCGCAAAGGCGTTGAAGCCGTTTCGAAAATGCCGTCTCGCGAGGAGCTTATTGCTTCGATCGTGGGCTGCATTGGCGCACCTGCTTCGAACATCGCCGGCGCGATTGGCGCACCTGCAAGCAACATCGCAAGCATCCTTTCCACCATCGAAGAGAAGGCGGAAGCTGCGTAAGCGGTTGGCACTGAATGATCTGCGTAGGGTAAATACCCTGACGTTGGAACACACACTGTAAACGGAAAGAGCTGATAAAATGGCTGATCTGAAAGCACTCGCAGAAAGCATCGTGGGTCTGACCCTGCTGGAAGCACAAGAACTGAAAACCATCCTCAAAGACGAATACGGCATCGAGCCTGCAGCTGGCGGCGCCGTAATGGTTGCAGCTGGTGGCGACGCCGGTGGCGCAGCTGAGGAAGAAAAAACCGAATTCGACGTCGTTCTGAAGAACGCCGGCGCATCGAAAATCAACGTCATCAAAGAAGTTCGCGGCATCACCGGCCTGGGCCTGAAAGAAGCCAAGGAACTGGTCGAAGCCGGCGGCAAGATCAAAGAAGGCGTAGACAAAGCAGAAGCAGAAGACATCAAAGGCAAGCTGGAAGCAGCTGGCGCCGAAGTCGAGCTGGCCTAAGCTTAGTCTCTGGTGCATCGCTGATGTGCCGAAAAATTTGGCTGGGTCCGGAGAAATCCGGGTCCAGCCGAACCTGTCTTAGAAAGGGCCTCAATATCTGGGGCGTTTTCTAAGACACGGTTTTCGGATCGGGAGGCTGCCTTCGGGACGGTGGCCATGAATTGATCCGGACGTGTCGTCTCGAATGTGCAAGATGCCGGGGCCCGACGGTGTCTTTGCCCGCTGAGAACATCGAAAGGTGACATCTGACATGGCTCAAACGTTCCTTGGCCAGAAACGTCTTCGTAAATATTACGGCAAAATCCGCGAAGTGCTGGAGATGCCGAACCTCATTGAGGTCCAGAAATCTTCTTATGATCTTTTCCTGCGCTCCGGCGATGCAGAGCAGCCCACTGATGGCGAAGGCATCAAAGGTGTGTTCCAGTCGGTTTTCCCGATCAAGGATTTCAACGAAACCTCCGTTTTGGAGTTCGTGAAATACGATCTGGAAAAGCCCAAATATGACGTCGAAGAGTGCATGCAGCGCGACATGACCTACAGCGCGCCGCTGAAGGTCACTCTGCGCCTGATCGTGTTTGATGTCGATGAAGATACCGGTGCAAAGTCGGTCAAAGACATCAAGGAACAGGATGTCTTCATGGGCGACATGCCCTTGATGACCCCGAACGGTACGTTCGTTGTCAACGGCACCGAGCGAGTAATCGTATCCCAGATGCACCGCTCGCCCGGTGTGTTCTTTGACCACGACAAGGGCAAAACCCACTCCTCGGGTAAACTGCTGTTCGCCTGCCGCATCATCCCGTATCGCGGCAGCTGGCTGGACTTTGAGTTCGACGCCAAGGACATTGTGTTCGCTCGTATCGACCGTCGCCGCAAACTGCCGGTGACCACGCTGCTTTACGCTTTGGGTCTGGACCAGGAAGGCATCATGGATGCCTACTACAACACCGTGTCCTACAAACTGGACAAGAAGAAAGGCTGGATCACGCCGTTCTTCCCCGAGCGTGTTCGTGGTACCCGTCCGACCTATGATCTGGTTGACGCGAAATCAGGTGAAGTGATTGCTGAAGCAGGCAAGAAAGTCACCCCGCGCGCTGTTAAGAAACTGATCGAAGAAGGCGTTGTTACCGACCTGCTGGTTCCGTTCGACCATATCGTTGGCAAGTATGTCGCCAAGGACATCATCAACGAAGAAACCGGCGCGATCTATGTCGAGGCCGGTGACGAACTGACCTTGGAATATGACAAGGATGGCGACCTGATCGGCGGTACCGCAAAGGAACTGATCGACGCGGGCATCACCGACATCCCGGTTCTGGACATCGACAACGTCAATGTCGGCCCTTACATGCGCAACACCATGGCGCAGGACAAGAACATGAACCGCGAAAGCGCGCTCATGGACATCTATCGCGTCATGCGTCCGGGCGAGCCGCCCACCGTCGAAGCTGCATCGGCCCTGTTCGACACGCTATTCTTCGACAGCGAGCGTTATGACCTGTCAGCCGTTGGCCGTGTGAAGATGAACATGCGTCTGGCTCTGGATGCGCCGGACACCCTGCGCACGCTGCGCCGCGAAGACATCGTGGCCTGCATCAAGGCGCTGGTTGAACTGCGTGACGGCAAGGGCGACGTGGACGATATCGACCACCTCGGCAACCGTCGTGTGCGTTCGGTCGGCGAACTGATGGAAAACCAGTACCGCGTTGGCCTGCTGCGCATGGAACGCGCGATCAAAGAGCGTATGTCGTCGGTCGAGATCGACACCGTCATGCCTCAGGACCTGATCAACGCGAAACCGGCTGCTGCTGCTGTCCGCGAATTCTTCGGCTCGTCGCAGCTGTCGCAGTTCATGGACCAGACCAACCCGCTGTCGGAAGTCACCCACAAACGCCGTCTCTCGGCGCTTGGCCCCGGTGGTCTGACGCGTGAGCGTGCGGGCTTTGAGGTTCGTGACGTACACCCGACCCACTATGGCCGGATGTGCCCGATTGAAACGCCGGAAGGTCCGAACATTGGTCTGATTAACTCGCTGGCCACCTTTGCCCGCGTGAACAAGTATGGCTTCATCGAAACACCTTATCGCGTTGTCAAAGACGCTGAGGTGACCGATGAGGTTCACTACATGTCCGCGACCGAGGAAATGCGTCACACCGTGGCGCAGGCGAACGCGACTCTGGATGCAGATGGCAAGTTCATCAACGATCTGGTTTCGACCCGTCAGGCCGGTGACTACACCCTTGCCCCGCGCGAGAATGTGGACCTGATCGACGTGTCACCGAAACAGCTGGTTTCGGTCGCTGCATCGCTGATCCCGTTCCTTGAAAATGACGACGCTAACCGCGCTCTGATGGGCTCGAACATGCAACGTCAGGCGGTTCCGTTGCTGCGCGCCGAGGCGCCGCTGGTCGGTACCGGTATCGAGGAAAAGGTTGCGATCGACTCGGGTGCTGCGATTCAAGCGAAACGCGCCGGTATCATCGACCAGGTCGATGCCCAGCGTATCGTTATCCGCGCCACCGAGGATCTGGAACTGGGCGACGCTGGCGTTGACATCTATCGTCTGCGCAAATTCCAGCGTTCGAACCAGAACACCTGCATCAACCAGCGTCCGCTGATCAAGGTGGGTGACACCGTCCAGAAGGGCGAAGTCATTGCCGACGGTCCGTCGACCGATATGGGTGAACTCGCTCTTGGTAAGAACGTGGTCGTCGCGTTCATGCCATGGAACGGTTACAACTACGAAGACTCGATCCTGATCTCAGAGCGTATCGCGCGGGACGACGTCTTTACCTCGGTCCATATCGAGGAATTTGAAGTCGCCGCCCGTGACACCAAGCTGGGCCCGGAAGAGATCACCCGCGACATCCCGAACGTCGGTGAAGAAGCGCTGCGCAACCTCGACGAGGCTGGCATCGTTTACATCGGTGCGGATGTTGAGCCGGGCGATATTCTGGTCGGCAAGATCACTCCGAAGGGCGAAAGCCCGATGACCCCGGAAGAAAAGCTGCTGCGCGCCATCTTTGGTGAAAAAGCATCTGACGTGCGTGACACCTCGCTGCGCGTTAAGCCGGGCGATTACGGTACGGTCGTGGAAGTCCGCGTCTTCAACCGTCACGGCGTCGAGAAAGACGAGCGTGCGCTGCAGATCGAGCGTGAGGAAGTCGAACGTCTGGCCCGTGACCGGGACGACGAGCTGGCGATCCTTGACCGCAACATCTATGCGCGTCTGCAGGGTCTGATCCTGGGTAAAACCGCTGTCAAAGGCCCGAAAGGGGTCAAGGCAGGGTCGGTGATCACCGAGGAACTGCTGGAAACCCTGACCCGTGGTCAGTGGTGGCAACTGGCACTGGAAGGCGAGCAGGACGCACAGATCGTCGAGGCTCTGAACGAGCAGTACGAAGTGCAGAAGCGCGCTCTGGACGCCCGGTTCGAAGACAAGGTCGAAAAGGTCCGTCGTGGCGACGACCTGCCGCCGGGCGTGATGAAGATGGTCAAAGTCTTCATCGCCGTGAAGCGTAAGCTGCAGCCGGGCGATAAGATGGCCGGTCGTCACGGGAACAAAGGTGTGATCTCCAAGGTTGTTCCGATGGAAGACATGCCGTTCCTTGCCGATGGTACTCCTGTCGACTTCTGTCTGAACCCGCTGGGTGTGCCTTCGCGTATGAACGTCGGTCAGATCCTTGAAACCCACATGGGTTGGGCCGCGCGCGGTCTGGGTCTGAACATCGATGACGCTCTGGGTGAGTACCGCCGTTCCGGCGATCTGACCCCGGTGCGCGAAGCGATGAAGCTGGCCTATGGCGAGAACGTCTACGAAGAAGGCATCACCGGTCTGGACGAGGATGGCCTGATCGAGGCTGCGGGCAATGTGACCCGTGGTGTTCCGATCGCTACCCCGGTCTTCGACGGTGCCAAGGAAGCTGACGTCAACGACGCGCTGGTGCGTGCGGGCTTCTCGGAGAGCGGTCAGTCGATTCTGTTCGATGGTCGTACCGGTGAGCAATTCGCACGTCCTGTGACCGTGGGCATCAAGTACCTGCTGAAACTGCACCACTTGGTGGACGACAAGATCCACGCGCGTTCGACCGGGCCGTACAGCCTGGTTACCCAGCAGCCGCTGGGTGGTAAGGCGCAGTTCGGTGGTCAGCGCTTTGGTGAGATGGAGGTCTGGGCTCTGGAAGCTTATGGCGCCGCCTACACCCTGCAGGAGATGCTCACCGTGAAATCGGATGACGTCGCTGGCCGGACCAAGGTCTATGAGTCGATCGTTAAGGGCGAGGATAACTTTGAAGCGGGCGTACCGGAATCGTTCAACGTTCTGGTTAAAGAAGTCCGTGGCCTCGGCCTGAATATGGAACTCCTGGATGCGGAGGTTGAGGAGTAAGGGCCTCGGCCCTTCCTCCCGTCCCCCCTTCCGCAAAATTTGAGGTATCAAAATGAACCAGGAAATCACCAACAACCCGTTCAACCCGCTGACACCGCCGAAAGTCTTTGACGAGATCAAGGTTTCGCTGGCCAGCCCTGAACGGATCCTGTCTTGGTCCTATGGTGAGATCAAGAAACCCGAAACCATCAACTACCGGACGTTCAAGCCCGAGCGAGACGGTCTGTTCTGCGCGCGTATCTTTGGCCCGATCAAAGACTACGAATGTCTGTGCGGCAAATATAAGCGGATGAAGTATCGCGGCGTTGTCTGCGAGAAATGCGGTGTGGAAGTCACCCTGCAGAAAGTCCGCCGTGAACGCATGGGCCACATCGAACTGGCCGCGCCTGTTGCACATATCTGGTTCCTGAAATCGCTGCCGTCCCGCATCGGTCTGATGCTGGATATGACTCTGCGTGATCTGGAACGCGTTCTGTACTTTGAAAACTACGTCGTCATCGAGCCCGGTCTGACTGACCTGACCTACGGCCAGATGCTGACCGAAGAAGAGTACATGGATGCGCAGGATGCCTATGGCATGGACGCGTTCACCGCCAATATCGGTGCTGAAGCCATCCGTGAGATGCTGGCCCAGATCGATCTGGAAGCCGAAGCCGAGCAGCTGCGCGCTGATCTGGCCGAAGCCACCGGCGAGCTGAAGCCTAAGAAGATCATCAAGCGTCTGAAGGTTGTTGAATCCTTCCTCGAGTCGGGCAACCGGCCTGAATGGATGGTGATGACCGTGATCCCGGTCATTCCGCCGGAACTGCGTCCGCTGGTTCCTCTGGATGGTGGCCGTTTTGCGACTTCGGATCTGAACGATCTGTATCGCCGGGTCATCAACCGGAACAACCGTCTGAAGCGTCTGATTGAGCTGCGCGCACCTGACATCATCGTCCGCAACGAAAAGCGGATGCTGCAGGAATCCGTAGATGCTCTGTTCGACAACGGCCGTCGTGGCCGCGTGATCACCGGCGCCAACAAGCGTCCGCTGAAATCGCTGTCGGACATGCTGAAGGGTAAACAGGGTCGCTTCCGTCAGAACCTTTTGGGTAAGCGCGTCGACTTCTCGGGCCGTTCGGTCATTGTGACCGGTCCGGAACTCAAGCTGCACCAGTGTGGTCTGCCCAAGAAGATGGCGCTGGAGCTGTTCAAGCCGTTCATCTACTCGCGCCTTGAAGCCAAGGGTCTGTCTTCGACCGTGAAGCAGGCGAAGAAACTGGTCGAGAAAGAGCGCCCCGAAGTGTGGGATATCCTCGACGAGGTGATCCGCGAACACCCTGTCATGCTGAACCGTGCGCCGACGCTGCACCGTCTTGGCATTCAGGCATTCGAGCCGGTCCTGATCGAAGGTAAAGCCATTCAGCTGCACCCGCTGGTCTGCTCGGCCTTTAACGCTGACTTCGACGGTGACCAGATGGCTGTTCACGTTCCGCTGAGCCTTGAGGCGCAGCTGGAAGCCCGTGTTCTAATGATGTCGACGAACAACGTTCTGTCGCCTGCAAACGGCGCGCCGATCATCGTTCCGTCGCAGGATATGATCCTGGGTCTCTACTATCTGACCCTGGAACGTGAAGGCATGCCCGGCGAAGGCAAAGTGTTCGGCTCGATCGACGAGGTCCAGCACGCGCTGGACGCGGGTGAAGTTCATCTGCACTCGAAGATCACTGCCCGGATCACTCAGATCGACGACGAAGGCAACGAAGTTCAGCAGCGTTTCGAGACCACTCCGGGCCGCGTGCGTCTGGGTGCTCTGCTGCCGATGAACAACAAGGCACCGTTCGAGCTGGTTAACCGTCTGCTGCGTAAGAAAGAAGTGCAGCAGGTGATCGACACTGTCTACCGCTACTGCGGTCAGAAAGAGTCGGTCATCTTCTGTGACCAGATCATGTCGATGGGCTTCAAAGAAGCGTTCAAGGCCGGTATCTCGTTCGGTAAGGACGACATGGTCATCCCGGGCGACAAGTGGGGCATCGTTGATGACACCCGCGATCAGGTGAAGGATTTCGAACAACAGTACATGGACGGCCTGATCACTCAGGGTGAAAAGTACAACAAAGTTGTCGATGCCTGGTCGAAGTGTAACGACCGCGTCACCGAGGCGATGATGAGCACGATCTCGTCGTCGGATCGGGCAGAGGATGGCTCCGAGCAGGAACCAAACTCGGTCTACATGATGGCTCACTCGGGTGCGCGTGGCTCGGTTACTCAGATGAAACAGCTGGGCGGTATGCGCGGCCTGATGGCTAAGCCGAACGGCGACATCATCGAGACACCGATCATCTCGAACTTTAAAGAAGGTCTGACCGTTCTCGAGTACTTCAACTCGACACACGGTGCCCGTAAGGGTCTGTCGGATACCGCTCTGAAGACGGCGAACTCGGGTTACCTGACCCGCCGTCTTGTGGACGTCGCACAAGACTGCATCGTTCGCGAGGTCGATTGTGGAACCGAGCGCGCGATCACAGCCGAAGCTGCAGTCAATGACGGTGAAGTCGTCGCTTCGCTGGCCGAGCGTGTGCTGGGCCGTGTGTCTGCCGATGACGTTCTGCGTCCGGGTACAGATGAGGTTCTGGTCGCTGCCGGTCAGCTGATCGATGAACGTATGGCCGACGCCATTGACGAGGCTGCCGTTGCGTCGATGCGCATCCGCTCGCCTCTGACCTGTGAGTCCGAGGAAGGCGTCTGTGCGACCTGCTACGGTCGTGACCTTGCACGCGGTACCATGGTGAACACGGGTGAGGCAGTCGGTATCATCGCCGCCCAGTCCATCGGTGAACCCGGTACGCAGCTGACGATGCGGACCTTCCACATCGGTGGTGTTGCACAAGGTGGTCAGCAGTCGTTCCAGGAAGCCAGCCAGGACGGTGTTGTTTCGTTCGAGAACCCGCAGATTCTGGTCAATGCAGCAGGCGACAGCCTTGTCATGGGCCGGAACATGAAGCTGGTGATCAAGGACGAACACGGCGAAGAGCGTGCCAGCCACAAGCTGGGCTACGGCTCCAAGCTGTTTGTCAAAGATGGCACCAAAGTGGCCCGTGGCGACAAGCTGTTCGAGTGGGATCCCTACACCCTGCCGATCATCGCCGAGAAAGCCGGTACTGCGAAATACGTTGACCTTGTTTCGGGCCTTGCTGTCCGCGACGAGACCGACGAAGCAACCGGCATGACCCAGAAGATCGTGATCGATTGGCGCGCCGCCCCCAAAGGCAGCGACCTCAAGCCTGAGATTATTCTGGTTGGCGAAGATGGCGAGCCGGTCCGCAACGATGCGGGCAACCCGGTTCACTATCCGATGTCGGTGGATGCGATCCTGTCGGTTGAAGACGGTCAGCAGGTTGAAGCTGGTGACGTTGTTGCGCGTATCCCGCGTGAAGGCGCCAAGACCAAGGACATCACCGGTGGTCTGCCGCGTGTGGCGGAACTGTTCGAAGCCCGTCGTCCGAAAGATCACGCGATCATCGCAGAAGCCGATGGTTACGTACGCTTTGGCCGCGACTACAAGAACAAGCGCCGCATCAGCATTGAACCGGCTGACGAGTCCATGGAGACCATCGAGTACATGGTGCCCAAGGGCAAGCACATCCCGGTCGCAGAAGGTGACTTCATCCAGAAGGGTGAATACCTGATGGACGGTAACCCGGCTCCGCATGACATCCTGTCCATCATGGGTGTCGAAGCGCTGGCGGATTACATGATCGACGAGGTGCAGGACGTCTATCGTCTGCAGGGCGTGAAGATCAACGACAAGCACATCGAGGTCATTGTGCGCCAGATGCTGCAGAAGTGGGAGATCCTGGATTCAGGCGACACCACCCTGCTGAAAGGCGAACATGTCGACAAGCAGGAGTTCGACGCAGCCAACGAGAAGACCATCGCCCGCGGTGGTCGTCCGGCACAGGGCGAGCCGATCCTTCTGGGGATCACCAAGGCCTCGCTGCAGACGCGTTCGTTCATCTCGGCGGCGTCGTTCCAGGAAACCACTCGTGTACTGACCGAAGCTTCGGTTCAGGGCAAGAAAGACAAACTGGTTGGCCTGAAAGAGAACGTCATCGTCGGCCGTCTGATCCCCGCCGGTACCGGTGGCGCAACTCAAAGCGTCCGCCATATCGCGCAGTCGCGTGACAACGTGGTGATCGAAGCCCGCCGGGAAGAGGCCGAAGCGGCCGCTGCTCTGGCGGCTCCGATGATGGATGATGACATGGTCGGTGATGAGCTGGATGTTCTGGTAGAAACACCGGAAAGCCGCGAGTAATCACTCTCCTATATGAACAAAGAAAGGCCCCGCGATTTCGCGGGGCCTTTTGATTTTGAGTCGACTGGATTGGCAAAACTCAATTGCTCTTGCCAGCCACATTTTTCTCACAGGCCGAAGAATCAACTTAAGAAAGCAGCAGCTACAACACACCTAAAAAATGAAATGGGCAGGCATGGACTGGGTTCCTGTTGGATGCATATATTGAAATTATTTTTAAGGTAGAATCCAATGGCTTTAAACAGAACCGCTCCAAGACCTGTCTCAAAGACCAGCCTCGCCTTGGGTTTAGTTTTTGCGTGCGGGTTATCGCCGCAAATCCTGTCAGCTCAGAATGCTCCATGCGCATCGCTCGGGAGTCTGCGTTCTCTTACAACGACAGAAGATGGCAGTCAGTCGCTTTGGCTGTCCAGGACGACAGGCGGATCCAGGTTTGCTCTTGACGCAACTGCTTCGTCGACCCGCGTTGACACCTGGGTTGGGCAGGGGCTGCATATTTCAGCTTCTCCAGTTGTGGCTACCGGCGCAGCTGGCGCGCACACGCTCTCCGAGATATCGGGCGATGGTGGAGATTGCGAGATCGCAACCACCAACCAACTGGCCCGTCCTGACCAGACGCTTCCACCTGTTCCGATCCGCCCCGGTGGGGGTGGTACCGAACCTGATGGAGGGGGCGCTACCGGCGGTCAGCAACTGACCGAAAGTGCCATTATTGGCTTTTCCCCGATCCTGCTAGGGCGTTGGTCGATTACCGAGCGTTTGAACCGGCGTGCACTTGGCCCCTATGGTGCCGATAGCGCCGATTCCACTTCGATCAAAGAAGAAAGCCTTGCCTGGTTTGATGTGACCTACCTTCATGCAAACAACAACCAGTTTGGTCGAGGTGGTCGTGACAATAGCGCCCAGATTATCGTTGGGGCGGACTTGTGGCAGAGTGGGGCTGTAAAGGTTGGTTTTGCAGGCGGTTTTGAATCAACTGACACTGACTCGTTCAACAACACAGTTTCTGCGGATGCCAACAGCTATTTCATAGGTCCGTATCTGGGGTGGAGACCGGACGAATATACGCTGGTGGATATATGGCTTGGATATGCCAACCGAAAATTCAAAAACGGCATAGCTGCCTATCGGTCGTCATTTGATGCAGACCGGTTCTTTGTTGATGCCAACATCACCAGACGTATCAATAGCGGCAACTATTCGATATTCCCGAAGCTTGGCATCTTTTACGCAAATGACGACATGCCTGCGCATCAATACTCGAATGGGACCTCAACATTTACGGTCACCAGCCATAATGCTGAGACGTTGATTGCCCGATTGGCGGTTGATGTCTGGCGCGACCCAATCATTGGCTCGAACGGCTTGCAATGGCTACCCTTTATGAGTGCCGGTGTTGATTGGTATGCAGAACAACCCGGAGACAGGCGTGTGCTGAGCAATGACATGACCATCGACAGCACCGGAGATGTTATTGGATCGCTTTCGGCAGGTACGGATATCTTGACTGAGAATGGTGGTCGTTGGACTACCAAAGTGACCTATGATGGCATCGGATTGAGTGGATACAATGAGGTCGAGGTCGAGCTTGCTTTCAACTTTGACTTTTAAGCGCAGGTGAACGGGCTCAGAAGTGCGTCGGCCTGATTGGATGTATTGCGGATGGACGATAACTTTGCGTCCAAACCGAGTGTTTGGTGGTTTGGACAGTGAGGCATCGACGGGAGCGACCCAGTAAATTGTTGCTTGGACCAGTTGACATTGCGTCTGCTGGTTGAGCCAATGGCCAGATTGATTTCAGGCCGGACCAGATTGATATGACCCCAAATGTTAAAGGCGCCTTGCTGATGGTGGGAAGCATGGCAGCTTTTACCGTGAATGATACACTGGTTAAGGTTGCCTTGCAGGAATTGCCGCTGTTTCAGCTTGTCGCTATTCGCGGCGCGTTAGCTACAATTCTGATCTATGTACTTGCCCGCTTTTTGGGATCGCTGCACCTGAATTTCCCGCACCATGACAGATGGCTGGTGGCGTTGCGGTGTCTGGCGGAACTGTCAGCGACTTTCTTCTTTCTGACGGCGTTAAAAAGCATGCCGCTGGCTAATGTGACAGCGGTACTGCAGGCATTGCCTTTAACCGTCACTCTGGGTGCGGCTCTGTTTTTCTCGGAACATATTGGGTGGCGGCGTATCCTGGCGATTGCCCTTGGGTTCGTAGGCATGTTGTTGATCGTACGGCCCGGACCCGAAGGTTTTAGTGTATTTTCGCTGTATGCATTGGTTGCGGTCGCGTCAGTCACAGTGCGGGATCTGATTACGCGGCGTATGTCAGCCGAGGTGCCGTCGATGGTTGTTACGCTTGCGACATCACTTTCGATCACCGCTGCTGCGGCAATCGCATCGATATTGGAAGGCTGGGTTCCAGTTTCGACAGGCGCCGGAATGTTGGTCGCGTTGGCGGCGGTCTTTGTGCTGATGGGATACCTGTTCAGCGTCATGGTGATGCGGGTAGGGGACGTGGGTTTCGTAGCACCCTTCAGATACTCAAGCCTGATCTGGGCATTGGGACTGGGTTGGTTGGTGTTCGACGAATGGCCTGATCAGATCACGATGCTTGGAGCGGTGCTGGTTGTTGCCGCCGGTTTGTTCACCCTGTTTCGCGAACGGACCCATCAAGCAACGGAGTGAACCTGTCTGACGTAGTCCTGATCGATGGCAAAGCGCGCGATGAATTCACCTTCGAGTTCCGGATCCAGCGGGGTCATCTCGATCTTGCTGTTCCGGGTATTGGGTGAGTCGTTGAACTGGTTCAGCGTGCGCACCCACATTGGCGCGTCCGGATAGCTGACGACTGGCATCGAGTTGCCGATCCTGTGGTGGGTGAAGTTCATGATCGTCAGTGGGCAACCACCGCGCACATACATGCCAAATGCAACACCTAACAAATGCCGAAACACTTTCTTGGCCTGCACCCCTTCTGGCCCAAACCGGGCCAGAAACCCGTGATTGTAGTCGATGGCAACAGATCGGTTTTCAGCCATCAGCCCTTTGCACTCTTCCGCTGCTATGCGCAACCGCTCGACGAAATCAACCGATACGGCATCATCATCGTCGTGCCGAAACTGCAGGCAGGGCTGATTGAAATCATCCCTGGCGGCGTTAAGTATCTCTTTCATGACCTTGCGATGGCGTTCAGGCTGCCGCTTTATGATCCGAACCTGTTTCATTCCGGCGGTGAGATCATGCAGGCGATCCAGTGCAGGTTTCGGCAGGCAGTCACCGATTACGATTAGCAACTGATAGTCTTCGTCTGTTTGTTCGCGGAAACAGGGCAGGGTGGTTGCCTCGAACAGGCGAAACCGCTCTTCCAGTCTCTCCGGGCTATAGAGGTACCGCCGTCGTTCCTCGATTGTATCATGCTCAATCTGGAAACCACCGAGGGCAGGATAGGAGAAGCGGCACAAACCGATGACTTGCATGTCTAATCCGTAAAGAACGTTCTTGTGGCGACTATGCCTCTGCCTCGTCAGACCCGCAACTGGCTGTTGGAATTGAAACTGCACCGGGGCTTTGATAGGTCACCGCAATCCGGATAGCCGGCAGCGCAACGGGTGTGCTGTTGACACTCGGGCCGACTCCCCCTATTACGCGCGACATCTCGGTGCCGGGGGCCGCCCCACAACCGATTCCAGTAATGAACTGGTCAAGGCCCGGACAATTTTGTCGTTCGCGCCCTCTGATAAACAACCGCGACGTTCACCTCGGAATGGGAACGTTCGCGGGTTTTGCGCTTGTGGACGCATAAGTGCAGCGAATTTAACCGCACGCGATGCGCGTGCATGTCATGTGTGTTGCAAAACGGGGAAGAAACCGGAATGCCAACTATTCAGCAGCTGATCCGCAAGCCGCGGCAGCCTAAAGTAAAACGCTCGAAGTCCATGCACCTGGAGCAGTGCCCGCAGAAGCGCGGCGTCTGCACCCGCGTGTACACCACCACACCGAAGAAGCCGAACTCGGCTATGCGTAAGGTTGCCAAGGTGCGCCTGACCAACGGGTTCG
The DNA here is from genome assembly GCF_056537525.1 of Ruegeria sp. CE12. NCBI lineage: Bacteria > Pseudomonadati > Pseudomonadota > Alphaproteobacteria > Rhodobacterales > Roseobacteraceae > Ruegeria > Ruegeria sp. CE12. The sequence continues at coordinate 61,785 of NZ_JBQFRS010000017.1, forward strand.
AGGTCATCTCGTACATCCCGGGTGAAAGCCACAACCTGCAGGAACACTCGGTTGTTCTGATCCGTGGCGGCCGTGTAAAAGACCTTCCCGGTGTGCGTTACCACATCCTGCGCGGTGTTCTGGATACTCAGGGCGTCAAAGATCGTAAGCAACGTCGTTCGAAATACGGCGCGAAGCGTCCCAAGTAAGAAGGAGAGGCTGATATGTCACGTCGTCACGCCGCCGAAAAACGCGAAGTCCTGCCTGACGCCAAATTTGGCGACAAGGTACTGACTAAATTCATGAACAACCTGATGATCGACGGCAAGAAGTCGGTCGCAGAGCGCATCGTTTACAACGCCTTTGATCGCGTTGAGAACAAGGTAAAGCGCGCTCCTGTCGAAGTGTTCCACGAAGCGCTCGACAACATCAAACCGTCGGTTGAGGTTCGCTCGCGCCGGGTTGGTGGTGCAACCTATCAGGTTCCGGTCGAAGTGCGCCCCGAGCGCCGCGAAGCACTGGCCATCCGCTGGCTGATCACTGCTGCGCGCGGCCGCAACGAAAATACCATGGAAGAACGCCTCGCCGGTGAGCTGCTGGACGCTGTACAGTCCCGCGGTACTGCCGTGAAGAAGCGCGAAGACACCCACAAGATGGCCGAGGCGAACAAAGCCTTCAGCCACTACCGTTGGTAATTCAGAGGCTTATCAAAAATGGCACGCGAATATCCGCTCGAACTATACCGTAACTTCGGTATCATGGCGCACATCGACGCAGGTAAGACTACCTGCTCGGAGCGTATCCTGTATTACACTGGTAAATCCCACAACATCGGTGAGGTGCACGATGGTGCAGCCACCATGGACTGGATGGAGCAGGAGCAGGAACGCGGCATCACCATCACTTCGGCTGCGACCACTACCTTTTGGGAACGCACCGAGGACGGTCAGACCGCCGAAACTCCTAAGCACCGCCTGAACATCATCGACACCCCTGGCCACGTTGACTTCACCATTGAAGTTGAGCGTTCGCTGGCGGTTCTCGACGGTGCCGTCTGCGTTCTGGACGCAAACGCCGGTGTTGAGCCCCAGACCGAAACCGTGTGGCGTCAGGCTGACCGCTACAAGGTTCCGCGTATGGTTTTCGTCAACAAGATGGACAAGATCGGCGCTGACTTCTTCAACTGCGTCAACATGATCGAAGACCGCACCGGCGCACGCGCTGTTCCGGTTGGTATTCCGATCGGTGCCGAGTCCGAGCTGGAAGGTCTGATCGACCTGGTCACCATGGAAGAGTGGCTGTGGCAGGGCGAAGATCTGGGCGCAAGCTGGATCAAAGCTCCTATCCGCGACAGCCTGAAAGACATGGCTGACGAATGGCGCGGCAAGATGATCGAAGCGGCCGTCGAAATGGACGACGACGCGATGATGGAATACCTGGAAGGCAATGAACCCGACGTTCCGACCCTGCGCGCCCTGCTGCGTAAAGGTACTCTGGAAATCGCGTTCGTTCCGGTTCTGGGTGGTTCGGCGTTCAAGAACAAAGGCGTTCAGCCTCTGCTCAACGCTGTGATCGACTATCTGCCCAGCCCGCTGGACGTTGTTGATTACATGGGCTTCAAACCCGGCGACGAGGAAGAAGTTCGTGACATCGCCCGTCGTGCAGACGACGACATGGCCTTCTCGGGCCTGGCGTTCAAAATCATGAACGACCCCTTCGTTGGCTCGCTGACCTTTACCCGGATCTACTCGGGCACCATGAACAAGGGTGACTCGATCCTGAACTCGACCAAAGGTAAAAAAGAGCGCATCGGTCGTATGATGATGATGCACTCGAACAACCGGGAAGAGATCGAAGAAGCGTTTGCAGGCGACATCATCGCGCTGGCGGGTCTGAAAGACACCACCACCGGTGACACCCTGTGTGACGCGAAGGATCCGGTGGTTCTGGAAACCATGACCTTCCCCGATCCGGTGATCGAGATCGCGGTTGAGCCCAAAACCAAGGGCGACCAAGAGAAGATGTCCCAGGGTCTGGCCCGTCTGGCCGCCGAAGACCCGTCCTTCCGTGTGGAAACCGACCTGGAATCGGGTCAGACCATCATGAAGGGCATGGGCGAACTTCACCTGGACATCCTGGTTGACCGTCTGAAGCGTGAGTTCAAGGTTGAAGCGAACATCGGTGCACCGCAGGTGGCCTATCGTGAAACCATCTCGATGCCTGTCGAGCACACCTACACCCACAAGAAACAGTCGGGTGGTTCGGGTCAGTTCGGTGAGGTTAAACTCGAGATCACTCCGACCGAGCCAGGCGAAGGTTACTCGTTCGAAAGCCGCATCGTTGGTGGTGCCGTTCCGAAGGAATACATCCCGGGTGTTGAAAAAGGCATCCAGTCCGTCATGGACAGCGGCCCTCTGGCTGGCTTCCCCGTGATCGACTTCAAGGTTGCCCTGCTGGACGGTAAGTTCCATGACGTTGACTCGAGCGTTCTGGCGTTCGAAATCGCAGCCCGTATGTGTATGCGTGAAGGCATGCGCAAAGCTGGCGCGAAACTGCTGGAACCGATCATGAAGGTCGAAGTGATCACCCCGGAAGAATACACCGGCGGTATCATCGGTGACCTGACCTCGCGTCGTGGCCAGGTGTCTGGTCAGGAACCACGCGGCAACGCGATCGCGATCGACGCGTTCGTTCCGCTGGCGAACATGTTCGGCTACATCAACACTCTGCGTTCGATGTCGTCGGGCCGTGCCCAGTTCACCATGCAGTTCGACCACTACGATCCGGTTCCGCAGAACATCTCGGACGAGATCCAGGCGAAATACGCATAAGCGAAGATTTGAGGGAGCTCGGTTAACGGGCTCCCTTCATTACCGAAAAAGGAGGCCATCATGGCAAAGGAAAAGTTTGAGCGTACAAAACCGCACGTCAACATCGGCACGATTGGCCACGTTGACCACGGCAAGACCACGCTGACCGCAG
>NZ_JBQFRS010000018.1:0-32522 GCF_056537525.1 Ruegeria sp. CE12
ATCTTGCTGATCACCGTCACATTAATACTGAACCCCCGATAAAAACCGTTGTCAGCGGTCTTGATCGGAAGTTCCGAAAGAGGTGGCTTTAGCGCCATAATCAACGTCTCCCTGTTGTTGATTTTGCAGATTTAGCTATCTGATTACTTTTAGCTGATTGCCGAATTTTTCCCGGGAGCCCACCTAGAACAACGACGCAGCTGTCATGCTTCGCCGGTCTCGGTGAGTCCGGGGAGTTAGACCTGTTCCGTTCGCTCTATTCGGCTGCAAGCGCCAGTTTATGCACGTGAATCTCGTTGATCGGATGGCTTTCAGCTCCGATCACCCCAGGACGGGAATGACGATACAATGACCGCCAATAGGGCTGGATGATTGTGCCGTCATCCCGCATGAACTGTTCGATCTTTTCCATATGTCCACGCCGGGTCTCTGCATCGGCGATGGCCGAAGCTTCTTCCAGCATCGCATCAAACTCAGCACTCGCCAAACCGGTCTCGTTCCACGCCACGCCTGACTTATAGGCAAGCGTTAGAACCTGAACGCCCAAAGGTCGGTGCCCCCAATCGGTTGAACTAAACGGGTATTTGTTCCAGTCATTCCAGAAGGTGTTGCCCGGCAACACCGTGCGTTTGACGTTCAGACCCGCATCGCGCAACTGGGCAGCCAATGCGTCTGTCGTGTTGCGGCGCCAGTCATCATCGATCGAGAAAATCTCATGCTCGTAGTCGAGCATGCCAGCTTCCTCCAACAAGGCCCGCGCGCCTTCGACATCGATTTCAGGGGCACCAATATCAGCATATTCAGGATGAATGGGGCAAACATGATGGTTTTCGCCCAATGTCCCGCGGTTGGCATAGCCCAGTTCCAACAAAACCGCGTTGTCGCAGGCCATCGCCAGCGCGCGACGAACGCTTGCATCAGCATAGGGTTTCACACCGTCAACCTCGGCATCGCGGTTTGTGCGCAGAACCATGGTATTCGCCGAAACAGATTCACTTTGGTTCCAACCGATGCTTTCGTAGATATCGACAAACTCTCCGACCGTTTCATAGGTCATGTCGATCTCTTCCGCCTCTGCAGCCGCGAGGTGTGCGGCACCATCCGTGCCGTAGTCAATGAACTCAATCCGATCGAGATAGGCACCTTCGCCCCACCACTCATGATCGGTGTTCTTTTCCAGAACGACCTTCTCGCCAACCAGATACTCGACCAACTTGTAAGGACCTGTACCAACCGGATCACTCGCCGGATCACCGGACCATCCGTCGGGCACAATGGCTGCAGGATACTCAGTCACAGCCGGGATAATCGTGATGTCTGGCCGAGTCAGTTTTAGCTTAAGCGTCAGATTGTCGACGATCTCCAAAGCGCCATCTGCGGGGCCATCACCGGCGTCATTCTGTAAGGATCCCATGCGCGCGGCCATCGAGTTTCCTTCCCAAGTGCCGTCACACCAACGTTTGAAATTATAGGCCACATCTTTCGCGGTAAGCGTTCCTCGCCCATCGTTCCAGTTTACGTTTGGGCGTATGTGCAGAAGGTACTCCGTCGCATCGTCGTTGACTTCCCAGCTTTCCAATAGCCGGGGCTCGAACGTCCCGTCCGCGTTGTATTGCACCAGATATTCCAGAAACCCTCGGACAGTGTTGCCAAGCTGCGGCCAATTGTAGAGTGGCGGATCAAGCTGCGCGCGAACGACCTGTTGAATACGCACTTTACCACCGGGTTGAATATTTGTTGCGGCTCGCGCTGGCTGAGACAGACCAATAATTGAATAAGCAGCCGATGCAGACAGCCCAAGCGCTGTAGCGCGTGTCAGAAATTCGCGACGGCTGAGTGTTCCGTCAGCCACCTCACCGGCATGCATAGCGATTGCTGGATGAATGGTCTGGTTGCGACTTTGTTTGGTCATCATTGGCTCCCGTGTTTCTCTCACAGGGCTGCTTGAGCGCCCGTTGACACAGTTTTTGGTACAAAAGCGCTTCTTTTTGCAGTAGCTGAGTAATTATGGATGACATTAGCAGAATTAATACCAGCCTAAGTCGTAACCTGGTGGCACTTTATGCATTCGAAATGGTTGCGAAACATGGGAACTTCACGAGCGCCGGAGAGGCTCTTGGCTTGACGCAGTCCTCGATCTCGCAACGGATCAAGGGTTTGGAGGTCGATCTGGGCGTGGTGCTTTTCAAACGAGAGCACCGTGGTGTTTCACTGACTCACGAAGGGCTCAGGCTTCTTAATGTGGTCAGACCCGCAATGACACAAATGGGTTATGCGGTTGGGTCTTTGCTTGAGCGCAAAACCAAGCCCAGAGTTCGGATATCAGCCGATTTTGCGTTTTCTACTTTTTGGTTGCTTCCGCGTCTGGGTTATTTGCGAGAGGAAATCGGTGACGAAATCGAAATTCAGATTCTGGCCTCAACCGTACCGCCCGATCTGGATGATACTGATTGCGATATTCGGATCCATGTCACTCCCAAAGAGCAGATTAAAGCCGATGAAATATTACTTTTGGAAGAGGTGGTCGCCGCCGTTTGCAGTCCACAGCTATTAGAAAAGATTGGACCAATTCGTTCTTCCGCCGATTTGTTGGACGCTCAACTTCTGAGTTTGTCGAAACCTGCGACCGCAGCTTGGCAAACCTGGCAAGGATGGTTTGATGCCTTGGGCGTAACGGGCGAAAGAAAGAAAAATTACATAAGCTTCAACAACTATGACATGGTCACCCAGGCTGCTTTGTCTGGCGATGGTGTCGCTTTGGGGTGGATTGGTCTGATAGACGATTTGCTCAAGAAAGGTTCGCTGGTTACCGTTACGAACGACATAGTTGCCAGCGACGCCGGCTATGTGATGTCACGTAGCAATGCCGACTCGGGCCGCGGACCTAAACTTGTTTTCGACTGGATCGCAGATCAAGTTCTCACAGCTTCTTCGACATAGCACATGTCAGGTGTGCGGTCGAACGTGGTGCTTTGCCGAACTCGGCTTGAAGAACTTCAATGCAGGCGCAACTACCAAGCATTTCTGGTGGAAAGCAGAAGCTCACTGCGAAAGCAACGATGCTACACAGTCATTGACAAACCTAATGAGTTAGTTGGCTCCTGCCCCTAACCGGCTTCACCATGCGCCATGCTGCAGGTGTTGAAGTCTGTTTTACGGGGTACGTAACTCTGCGCTCAAGACCTGTCCTTTTCGAGCCGATGGTTCGGTTCACGACCAGAAAAGAGAGCGACAGGCATGTCTTGCTTGATCGACGCACCTAAAGCGCATGAATCACACAAGATGCTCAATCTCACCTATCTCAAAGCCCGTCGCCCGGCGCCTGCTGAACCCGCCCACAACCGCGTGTCAGATCAGTGATTACCTTGGTACCCGCGCATTAGTCGTCACCCGCCCAAATGTTGCATGTCTGCTCGGGAACCGAGGTTATAATGCGGATTGGTTCAGTGACGCTCTTATAAGAAAGAGATCATTTTCCGCAGGCTCAAGGGCTGGTGGGGTGTCGCAACCACATGCGACAAATGACCGAATTTTGAGTATCCGCCACCGCCCCGCAACCATTGCCATCTTCTGGATATGAACCCTGCGCTCAGGCTTCAAAATTTGGATCTCAAAAATTGAAGCCTACGAACAGCTGGGCAGAAAGGCTGTCATCCGATTTGACAACAGGGCTGTCTGCAGCGTCCCCCAACAGTTTGGAGTATGTGGCAATCCCGGTCAGGCCCCAGTTTTTGCCCAGTGGCTTAGCAAAGCCGAATTCGACATTCACAGACTTGAAACCAGAGCCGGACGAATAGGTCTGCAACCCCGAACGGGCTGACTGGGCGGGCGTAACACCAAAAAAGGACTGGTTGTAGTTGCCGTCCGCCCAATCTGCCGAAATACCACCGATCAGCGCGAGGCCCCGTTCATCGACGGTGTCGCTGATATTGGTGCCGGTAGGCAGCAACAGGCCCCTAACAACACCAAATGGAACTTCACTTTGCAGGCCAAAGGATACCAAAGTGCCTTCGGAACCGGACAGAAACTTTTGCACGTCCGCAGTGGCAACAACACCGCCCAGATCATACTGGGTGCCAAGTGACAACACGGCTCCGTCATCGATATCACCCAGCCCGTACAGGTAGGTGCTGTCGCTTTCCTTACGCCCACCGCCATAACCGACGGCCGCGGACAACCGAAAGCGTTCCTCGTCTACGACAAATACGCCAAGACCCTGCGGACCCACCAGAAAACGATTGCGGTAGACTAGCTGAAAGCCGGGCAATGCCTCTGTCTTGTAGCGATCCGACCCTTCATATTCGGGTGCATACCCGACGCCTGCGCCGATGAAAAAGTCCCAGTCACCCCCATCATCTTCATCGCTATATCCGCCGATATCCTGAGCATGTGCTGTGAGGGGTCCGGCAATGGCCGCAACCGTGATGGCGACGCGCAAGCGTGCCGGTGAAGAAAAGGTCATGATCTTCCTCAGTTCTGATTTTCGTTGGGGGTAAATTCGGCGCAATGTGTCTGCAAAGTTTGCCGACAAGAGGCTAAATTGTAATTGTTTGTCACAGTGGTATTGCAGTTGCAGACTGATTTGCGGGATTGCGTTGTATCCGGTCCCTGAGGCCCAGCATCACCGGGACAATCAGCAGGGTGATCACGGTGGCAAACAACAGTCCGAATGCAAGAGACACCGCCATCGGGATCAGGATTTGCGCCTGTTCAGAGGTCTCCCAAACCAGAGGTGCGAGCCCGACAAATGTTGTCACCGATGTGAGCAATATGGCCCTGAATCTGGCGGCACCAGCATCCATGATCGCCTCGACATATCCCAGACCTTCGTCGCACCGGGCGCGATAGCGGCTGGTCAGGACCAATGCGTCATTCACAACAACACCACTAAGCGCGAGGATGCCAAAGAAGGACAAAAGGGAGATCGGGATACCAATAATCAGATGCCCCAGAATGGCGCCAACGATGCCAAATGGAATGGCACACATGATCACGACCGGATCCAGATAGGATCGCAGCGGAATTGCCAGCAGGGCGTAGATCGTCAGCAGAGCAAGGCCAAACCCACTGATGAGTTGCAGGGTTGCAGCGCTTTCCTGTTCGGCCTCGCCCGCGATTGTAATGCTCTGCCCCGGAATGTCCGATTGCAGGGCAGGAAAAATCGACGTTTGCAGATGATCCAGAACCGCCTGAGGTGTGGTGATTTCCCTATCAACCTTCGCACTCAGGGCCAGAATACGCTGACCGTCGATGCGTTCAAATTGTTGCTGAGTTTCACGCGCGGTTACCTGTGCCACGCTGGTCAGTGGGATGATCCCGCCTGACGGGGTCGGGATCAACACGCGGTCCAAATCGCTTTGCGTGTTTCTGGCGTCACGTGGGAACCGGACCCTGAGGCTTACTTCATCTTCACCACGCTGAATCTTTTGCGCCTCAAATCCATAAACGCTGTTCCGCAATTCTGAGATGAGGCTCAGGTTGGTGATCCCCAACTGCTCACCCAATGGTAAAACCTCGAACCCCAATTCGATCACACTGTTGTCCAGATTTGTTCTGATATCGTTGACCCCTCCGACCTCTTTCAGGGACTGGGTTAAGGTCTGCATCGCCTGTTCATTTCTAACCGGGTCTGCATTGCTGAGCTCAATGCGCAGATCCTCGAAATCATCGTCATCTGTATAGAAGTTGAGCTGTGTGACCACGGCAGGTGATCGCGACGCCGCCCGCCAATCCGCGATGAAGTCGGCAGCAGAAAAACTGCGGCTGGTGCTGCTGGTCAGTTCGACGGTCATCTGCACCTCTTCCGCGCGGGTTGACGAGGTGTATCGGTTCAGAATGGGGGTTTCTTTCAACCCGTAACGTTGCTGATACAATTCTCCGGTTTGCACCAGGCTTTCCTCGAACAGCCGCGCCACGTCACGGGTTCTTGCAGAGGGCGTGCCACTTTCCAGCGTGACGCTCAAATAGACCTGCGAACTGTCACGTTCGGGAAAAAACTGCGTTGGGACGATGCCACGTGTTACCAGACCAATTGCTGCGACAAAGATCGCCAGCGCCACCATGAATGAGGCCGTCAGGTTGGTCACAGCCGTCCTGAGAATGGGAAGATAGGCCCGCTTCACAACCCAGCTCAGCGCATTGTCGATTGCTTTCTGGAGGCCAGCCCAGATGCGGGTCAGGCGGTTTTGAGGCTTGTTGTTGCCAAGCCTGAGATGGGCAAGATGTGCGGGCAGGATCAACTTGGATTCAACCAGTGAAAACAGCAGGCAGACAATCACTACAACGGCGATGATTTTGAACGGTCCACCAAAGTCACCACTGATCATTGTGAGTGGAAAGAATGCAGCCACCGTCGTCAACACACCGAATGTGGCGGGTGTAGCGACCTCAAGCGCCCCCCGAACAGCGGTTTCGACCCCTCCCCCATCACGTTCCTTATGCGCATAGATATTTTCACCGATGACGATCGCGTCGTCGACAACGATGCCCAGGACGATAATGAAGCCGAAGGTCGTCAGATCATTCAGCGAATAGTCAAACCCTGTCGGCCCCAGAACATAAATGGTTCCGGCAAAAGAGATCGGAATGCCGACTGCCACCCACATCGCAACGCGTATGTTGAGAAACAGTGCCAGCATTACAAACACAAGACCCATCCCGATCAGAGCATTGCGGGACATCAGCGCCAGACGGTCACGGATATTCTTGGCCTCGTCCGACCAGGTTTCTAGCGTGACGCCGTTGGGAATGCGGCCTTCACCCTGCATCGTGTCAATATGGGCCGTGACACTATCCGACGCGGCCGTGATACTGTCCTTTCCGGTCAGCTGCACATCCAGCCTGATTGAGGGTTGGCCATTGTAGATCGATATCACCGGGTCTTCGGCAAACCCATCCACGATTTCGGAAATGTCGCCAAGGCGAACCACGCCCCCTTGGGGAGATGAGCGGACGACCGTGCGCTCAAGCTCACTGCCGTAATAAGCCTGATTTCGGCTTTGCAGAATAAAAGTCCCCCGCTCGGTCTCGAGCGATCCGGCGGACAGGTTGACCGAGCGACCCCGAACCGCGTTGGCAACCTCATCAAAGGTGACGCCATAGGCCCGCATCTTGTCTTCACTCAGCTCGACCGTGATCTCATATCCCAGCGCCCCTTCGGTGATGACCTTGCTGATCGTAGGCAGTGACAGCAATTCACGGCGGATACGGCGCGCCGCTTCCTTGAGTGTCCTGTGATCCGCATGGCCCGAGACCTGAACGTGGATGACATGGCGATCTTCCTGCTCGGCCGCGATCGTGGTCTGGTCAACCTGTGTCGGAAAGGTATTGATGGCATTCACACGCGCTTCGATGTCATCCTTGAGGCGATCCAGAGAGTAGCCATCGACACTTCTGACACTCACCGTGGCTTCGCTGGCGGTGACAGTCGATGTAACCTCTTTGATCCCGGTCACGCCGCTGATTGCCTGCTCGACCTTGATTGCCGCACCTTCCTCAACATCGCTTGGCGAGGCGCCGTCAAAGGAAACCGTAACTGTGACCGTGCGCGGGTCCGAGGCCGGGAACCCCTCGGTCCGCATGTTAAGGCCGGTGGTCAGTCCCATTACAAGGATCGTGACCATCAACAGGTTCGCAGCCACCGGGTTGCGAGCAAACCATGCAATCCAGCCCTTGTCTTGGCCACCGGTCATTGCCCGGCACCGTTTTCGGCGAGGTTCAGGGTATCTGTTTCGCTCATGAACACCGGGGAAACTGCGGTGCCGTTCAAAAAGTTACGACTGGGCGGGGTCAGTCGCAATGTTGGCGGCCAATCGGAGCCCGGCGCGACAAAGGAGCGATCCCCCTGACTAAACACCGGTATCAGCGGCATACGGCGCAGCTGATTGTCAAAATCCACGTGCCAGACAGCGCCATCGCGTCCGATCAGAGCGCGTGGAATTCCGATCAGATCCTCATAGCTGCGCCCATCCACTTCGGCGCGCAGGAACTGACCCGGCAAAAGCCCGTTCAGCTCCTTTACCGAGACGATCAGCTCAATCCAGCGATTGGTCGCGTCGATACGCTGTCCGACGCGTTCAACAACACCCTGCCATTCCCGGCCAGATTGGGTCGCGATCAGACGTACCCTGTTGCCGATCGGGCTGGACAGCCGCGCTGCCTCGGCCTCAGTCAGGGTCAGGACCACATCCATTTTCTGGGTGTCATAAAGCTCGACGACCTCATCACCCGATTGCAACAGGTCACCGGGCCCGACCGAACGCTTGAGAATGGCACCGTCAAATGGGGCAACGATGCGGGTCTGATCCAGAACATAGCGCGCCCGGTCCGCAGCCAGTCGCGCAGCGTTAAGGTCCGCACGCGCCTCCTCGAGCTGAGGCAGGCGCAGAACCAGCGGGTCGGGATCACCCTTGTACCCGGCAGCGTCCCAGTTTTCCTGCGCAATCCTGGCGCGCTGTTCCTCTTCGGCCAGAACGCGACGTGCGGTAGCCAGTGCAGTGGTGCGATTGGCAAGATCAAGTTGCTGGCCGGTATTTTCAATCTCGGCCAGAACATCGCCCTTTTGCACCAGAGCACCCACCAGTGCGGCATCGGCAACCTGCGTAACCCGGCCACTGGTTTCAGCACGCAAGCTGATCTGCCACCGTGCCCGGGCCTGCCCAAACACGGTCAGGACATCCTGCTGGTGCGAGGCACGCAACACGTGAACATCAACTTGCTGTCCCGTTGTCGCCGTGTCGCCGGGGGCCTGAGGAACCGGTCCGGGTTCATTTCCACTTGCAACGAATACGATGGCGGCAAGCAATGCCAATCCTGCGAATAACAGCTTCATTTTATACCTCTTTTCCCAGTGCCAGGGCCAATGTGACGCGATTGCTGAGACGTGAAGAGCGGACCGCCAGTAGTTGCCCGCGAATGTCGAAGACTGCATTTTGCGCATTGAGCAGTTCGAGAATGCTGGTCAGCCCGGCCTGATAGCGCGTTTCAAACAGGTCTGCGGTGGTTTTGGCATGTTCGACTGCCTTACGAAGCTCTGCCTCACGCCTCCGTAGCAAACGTTCCTGATCAAGGGCCTGTTCCACTTCGGAAAAGGCGCGCAAGGCGGTTTGCAGATAGGTGATCCAGGCCTGATCAGCGCGGTTTCGCGAGGCGAGTATTTCGGTTTTCCGGCGGCTGCCATCAAAGACCGGCGCGGTTAGCTGACCTGCCAAAGTCCAGATAGTGGCACCGCTGAGAAGGTCCGAGAAATCAGACGTCGTTGACCCCAATGATCCTGTCAGGCTGATCTGTGGCAGAAGGTCTTTCTGGGCCACGGAAATCCGTTTGTCCGCCGCTTCAACCCGCGACCATGCCGCCCGCAGATCAGGGCGATTGGTCAGAACACTGGCTGGTACACCTGCTCGTGGCGCGGCACCAATTCGGGGCAGACGGGGCGCACCCTTGATCATCGCGTCGGGATATTCACCAAGCAACAGCTCCAGCACCCGGGCCGCCTCATTTCGTGTACCCTGATTGGCCAGCAATACCTCTTGCGACAGAGCCACATCGCGGCGAATGGCGGAGAGGTCGTCCAGAGATCCCACCCCTGCGCGATAGTCGCGTCGAACGAATTCCTCGCGCTGTTTCAAAGCTGCAAGGCGGCTGGATTCCAGTGCTACGGCCTGAGAGGCGCGGGCATATTCGAACCAGCTCTGCATGACCTGCGCCGCGATCGAGGCGCGGACGGCCTGTAGCTGATCAGCCTCGGCAGATGCGTCGAGGCGCGCGGCTGATCTGCTATCGCGCAATCGGCCCCAGACATCTGCCTCCCAACTGACATCGAGCGACGGCCTTGAAGTTCCACCGGTTGGACCGCTGCCCCCTGTACGGGTGTTGTTAAATGAGCCGGAAACACTGGGCGACAGCGATGCACCCACAATCCGGGCATTGAAGCCGGCCAGCTCCATCTGCCGGGCAGCCAGCTGAACATCGGGATTGTTCTGCAAGGCGCGGTTCACGATACCCGTCAGCTGTGCATCGTCGAACAGGTCGTTCATCCCCTTGATCAGCGCTGTCGGGCCACTCTGCCCGGCAGCAAATTGCGCAGGTGGCTGCAACACGGCCTGCGCATTGCGGTCCGGGGGCGGGGTGAACTCTGCGCAGCCCGTCAGCACCAGAGTGAGGGCGCCTGTGATCAGATATCTTGACTTCATGCCGCCTACCTAGGCAGCGGTTGTCGCCGGTGTTTGTCAGGGAAAACGAAAATTGTATCAAACTGTATCAGCATCCCGCGTTGAGGCATTTTGATACATAACGGCGTTTGCATACCGCAATCGCTGCGTTATGCCCGTAAAAACCCAGAGCCAACCGTCCGGATATATGTCTAACCAGCACCTTCTCATCGTTGACGACCACCGCAACATCCGCGAGCCATTGGCCGAGTTCATTCGCAAACACGGATACCGTGTCAGTCAGGCAGCCAATGGTCAGGAGGCGTTTGCCGTTCTCAGGCGCGAGGAAATCGATCTGGTCATCCTCGATATTCTCATGCCGGGCGAAAGCGGGCTGGATGTCTGTCGTCGTATTCGCGAGACGATCGGTACCCCGGTAATCCTGCTGACCGCAGTATCAGACGACATGGACAAGATCATCGGCCTTGAGATGGGCGCAGATGATTATGTCACCAAACCCTTTAACCCGCGCGAACTGGTGGCGCGCATCAAGGGTGTCTTGCGCCGCGCAAACGCGCTGCCGCGCACATACTCCAAGCTTGAGGCCGGATCGATCCGGTTTGGCGACTGGCTGCTGAATACCAACACCCAGACATTGACCAACGACAGGTTGCCCGATCAGACTACGGAACTGAGCAGCATCGAGTTTCGTCTTCTAACCACGTTTCTGCGCCACCCGCGCATTCTGATGACCCGCGATCAACTGCTGGATCATGTCAGCAATCGCACCGCCACAGTGTTTGACCGCAGCATCGACAATCAGGTCAGCCGACTGCGCCGCAAAATCGAAACCGACCCCAAAAAACCGCGATACATCAAAACCGTCTGGGGTGGCGGATATCTGTTTTCGTGTGATGTGGTTAAGATATGAAATGGCGCCCCAGAACGCTGGCGGGTCAGTTCCTGGTCCTGATGGTCGGCTCGGTCATGCTGGCGCAAGTGCTGATGCTTGCCACTTTCATGGTCGAAACAGACGGCAAGATTGATCAGTACGAGCGGACCTATGTCCTTGGCCGTATCGCTGCAGTTTACAAATCAAGCACCCATATGAGCCACGAAGAACGTGAGCATCTTTTGAAGAACGTGTCCAATCCGGATATTGTCTTTAGCCTTAGGCTCCAGCCCCGCGGTGTTCCGCTTGAACAATCAGATGAAGAAGTTCTCAGAGGATTGCGCGAGTTCCTCGACGCGCCCGTCCAGATCGCATCCCAACCCGTCAGCCTGTGGGACATCATTCGGTTCTGGTATCAGGATGCAGAAGAGAACTGTTTTCTTCTGCTGACGGAATCCCTGAGATCATCGGATTGCCCCTATTGGGAAGCATTTGTGAGGTACGATGATGGAAGCTGGTTATCAGCTGTCGGCCCACCTTCCCCCGAGGCTCCGGTGTTGCTGGCGCCGGTGATTTTTTCGGTGTTCCTGACAATCATCGGGATCACCATCGTTGTCGCACTTGTCACGCGCCGACTGACAGCCCCCTTGCGCGAGCTCTCAAGCGCAGCAGATCTGGTCGGCCGTGGCGAAGATATCGACCCCCTGCCCGAGACCGGACCCCGCGAACTGTCGTCGGTGATGACTGCCTTCAACACGATGCAGGAACGCACCCATCGTTTCATTCAGGACAGAACGACCATGCTGGCCGCGATCAGCCACGATCTGCGTACTCCGATCACGTCACTTCGGCTGCGGGCAGAGTTCATCGAAAATGAAAAGCTAAAGGGTCAGGTGATCGAGACACTCGATGACATGCAGACAATGGTCGAAAGCTTCCTGACCTTTGCCAAACAGGACATCAGCGAAGAGAAACTGCAAGAGTTCGATCTGGTTGACATGCTCAATGCAATGGCGACCGAAACCAAAGGCATGGCATTTACGTCTTCGGTTGAAACCTGTCTCTATCTTGGTCGCAAGGTGAGTATTCGACGGGCTTTATCCAACCTTGTTGGCAATGCCATCAAATATGGCCACGAAGCTCGGGTCCAGCTTGAAGTGGATGAAAACCGCGTTTGCATCACAATCGAAGACAGTGGCGATGGCGTGCCTGAAGACAGGTTCGAAGAGATTTTCACCCCATTCACCCGCCTGGATCAGGCGCGTTCAGTCACTGAGGGTTCTGTTGGCCTGGGTTTGTCAATTGCTCGTTCGATCGTGCGCAAACACGGTGGTGACCTTATCCCGTCAAATCTGGAGCGCGGGTTTCGGATCACAGCCATATTGCCGCTGTGATATCAAACAGACGGTGTCTTTCCCTCTAGGAGGAAAGGAAACTCGCTTGATCTGGTTAAGGAGCGCCAAGGTTCTGTCGCAATTCTATCACGGAATCAAAAACATCAACGTTGAAGACGGAGCCTTCGGCGCACCGAAAGCTCTCGTCACACTTGGCGATACAATCTCGGACTAGTCGACGGCCAGCTCTGTGATTTCCCTGCGGAAGGGCAAGGCATCACCGATATCCGGCCCGTCCAGTTCACGTGCATATCGATGACCCGCATAGGTCGCCCAGGCAATCGGACCCGGAGCACTCGCATCGCCTACAATCTTCACCGACTGAATCCCTGCGTCAATCCATTCGGAACGCCGCTGCAACAAGTCTTCGTAAATGCTGTCATTACCAAGTCTGGAAGCAACCATGACAACGGCATCTGCTTCGATCTTCCAGGTCCGGTCTGTATAGGTACAGTTCGAAACCACGTGATCTTTGTGCACTTCGGTGATGCCTTGGTTCAGAACAATCTCGACACCGGCCTCAACCAACCGCGGATGGATGGCAACCTGTTCCAGCGTATTGTTGGTCCAGTCGCTGACATAGGCTGACGGCGTCACCAATGTCACCTGCGCACCGTTCTTGGCAAGAAGCTCTGCCAGTACACCGCCCATGTAATAATGATCATCGTCATAAACCACGACGCGACCAGATGGGATGGTACCGTCCATCAGATCATCCGGAGTAAGCACATTAGCCCCTTCGGCAATTGGCATGGGGACAACGTGCTGACGCGATACTCCGTCCCGACGCCAAGTCGAACCGGCCGCGATGCAAATGTTCTCGAACCCGAACTCAAGGATACTGTCTGCATCCAGTTCGCTCTCCCGATAGATTTCGACATTCGGTCGCTGCTGCAATTGGTATTCGCGGTAGTCCACGACCCGCCCCCAGGCGCTGAGCCCCGGCAAAGTACGTTCGCGAGTTACACGTCCGCCGATTACATCTTTTGCTTCAGCGACGGCGACATCATAACCCCGGCGACTAAGCGCCCAGGCCGCTTCAAGCCCCGCAGGACCCGAACCAACGATCAAAACGTTGGAGCTGTCGCCTTTGTCATTCATCTTTTCAGGGTGCCAACCTTTGCGCCACTCCTCCATGAAAGTTGGATTCTGTGTGCAACGACTGATCGACATGGTCATGTCACCAGTGATGCAGATGTTACAGCCGATGCACTCGCGAATATCATCGATCCGGCCTTCCTCAACCTTTTTCGGCAGGAAAGGGTCTGCAATCGAAGGGCGTGCGCAACCTATGAAATCCAACGTGCCGGACTTGATCATCCGGGCCATCACGTCCGGTGAAGTGAAACGACCAACGCCAACGATAGGCTTGTCGGTCAATTCGTGAATACCGCGTACAAGCTGTTCCTGTGCCGCCTCTTCCTTGAACCGCGACGGCCCCGAGCAATCTTCCCAGGTACCTTGCGCCAGATCCCAGAGATCAGGCAGGTCCTTGTTCATTTCGATATAATCGCGCACTTCAGCGTTCGAAAAACCCAGTTCGCCGATTGTTTCGTCCAACGACACCCTCAACGTAATCGCCATTGTATCACCGACAGCATCGCGCATGTCCGCAATGACTTCCTGACTGAACCGGGCACGGTTTTCCAGGCTGCCGCCATATTCATCGTTACGCTGGTTGGTGGCGCGGCTCAGGAAGTGCTGGAATATGCCAAACCCATGCGCGCCATAGAGGCAGATAAGATCAAAGCCAGCCTCTTTTGACCGTTTCGCTGCGTTCACGAACCAGCGGCGCAAGTCCTTGATATCCGATTTTGACAACGCCCGTGCCTGTACCGGGTCGTTGGTAAAGGTCCGAATTGGCAGGGCGGACGGCGCCAATGGTACCTCTTTTGTGTACAAATTCGGCCCGTTGATGCCCGAATACGCCAGCTGAATACCGGCCAGCGCGCCGTGGGTCTTCATCTTTTCCGACATTTTGCGCAGCTGCGGGATGTCCTTGTCCTCCCACAGGCGCAGTTCGATGAAAGGCGTGATTTCCGAGGTATGATGCATCTCGCACTGTTCGGTGAAGATCACGCCCCAACCGCCCTCGGCCTTGATCCCGCGCATGGCAGCAGCAGCGGACGGATCGCGATAGCCACCACCATTACAATGTGGCACCTGATAAAAGCGGTTCTTGGCAGTCAGTGGGCCAATTTTCATTGGCTCGAACAGAACATCGTAGCGTGGATCACGCATGCTGGATCTCCCTTGGACATCTGGCGGGGTGATCTCCACTTGGCGTTTTCCGGATCCGGGCTTTCATGGCCGCAACCGCGTCAGGCTGGATTTATACCCCTGTTATGTGCAACAAATCCTAATTCATCTCACATTTAGGGGTATATACCCCCAGAGAGGTATGAATTGGTGAACCAGTCTCCGGCACCTGAACTTCTGGCAGCGGCTATTCTTGCAATTGAAACACAGGCTTTTCCGCAGGAACTGCACAGTTGGTTGGCCAGGTCCTGTCGTTTCGACAATATCACGATCCTGGCTTTTTTCGAGAATCAGGAACCCGAGGTGTTTCTGACCCACGCTTCCGAAGGACGTGTATTCGAACGGATCGGGAGCCACTATGTAAACGGAGCCTATCTGCTGGATCCATTCTACGGACTATTCCGGAAAGATGCGGGTGATGGCCTCTACCGGCTGGCCGATGTGGCTCCGGATCAGTTTCAGCGCAACGAATACTATAAATCCTATTATGAACGCACCACGTTGGTGGATGAACTGGCATTCTATTGCAGCCCCTATCCGGGCGTTGGCGTGACAGTCTGTATCGGCCGGGACGCAACCACCGCTTCAAAGTTTTCATCGCGCGATATTGCCAGCGCAAGTCACATAGCGCCGGTTGTCAACGCTCTGGTCAGAAAGAACTGGCGTAAACTCCGTTCGGAGAATGACAGATCGCCGGAAAGCACGGTAGAGTCTCTGCGTGACCGGCTATCGGCTGAAAAAGACATCTCCCTGAGCGCACGACAATCAGAGATCGCGCTGCTGATCCTGCAGGGGCATTCATCTATTTCTATTGGTCTGACCTTGGGGATCAGCCCGCAGACCGTAAAGGTCATTCGCAAGCAATTATATAAGAAATGCCAGATTTCATCTCAGGGCGAACTTTATTATCTGATCGCACCGTTTCTGTCTCAGATCCGTTAACCCCTGCGGAAATATGCAGGAAATCTACCAGATTAGTCACAGCCTAACTAAGGGTAAGTTAGACAGTAATTTCGCCTGTTTTGAAGTTGTGAAATTTTATCCCTGAAACGCGCTAGGAGTGTTGGACCGGCACGAAAATCCACGAACAGGTGGAGCCACGATGTCGAGGTTCGGGCCTAAAACAGGGTCTGTTTCCGCTGTCGGTATTTGGTTTTTTCTCGTTTGTCCGCCCATTCAGCGGAGCGAGAAGTGCCAAATCGGCTTGGTCCGGCTTTCAAGCCGTCATCGGTCCTATGGACCGGCCGAGAACATTAAAAGGGAACCAAAAAATGGCATTGGAGAGAACGGACACGCTGATTGTTGGCGGAGGTCAGGCAGGGATCGCTCTGAGCGAACACCTGGGAAATAACAATGTGCCCCATCTTGTGCTGGAAAAGAACCGCATCGCCGAAGCATGGCGAACGGGGCGCTGGGATGCGCTGGTTGCGAATGGACCGGCTTGGCATGATCGCTTTCCCAATCTTGATTTCAAAAGGGATGACCCTGACGCGTTCGTGACCAAGGATCGGGTTGCCGAATACCTTGTAGAATACGCCGAAATGGTCGACGCACCAATTCGTGAGGGCATCGAGGTCCTCAAGGCTGAACGCCTTCCGGGTGAAGGCGGGTTCCGTGTTGAAACTTCTGCAGGAGCAATTGAGGCAAAACGCATTGTTGCCGCGACCGGTGCATTCCAACACCCTGTCATTCCACCAATCGTTCCCGAGACTGCAGGTATCGATCAGCTGCATTCCTTCTACTACAAGAACCCAAGTCAGCTGAAAGAAGGCGCTGTGATGGTTGTTGGCGCCGGTTCGTCAGGTGCCCAGATCGCGGATGAGCTGAACCGTGCTGGCCGCAAGGTGTTCCTGTCGGTTGGTCCGCATGATCGGCCTCCGCGCCGGTACCGTGGGCGCGACTTTGTCTGGTGGTTGGGTGTTCTGGGCCTGTGGGACATGGCAGCGATGAAACCCGGTACCGAGCATGTCACGATCTCGGTCAGCGGCGCTTATGGCGGCCATACGATGGATTTCCGCCGTCTGGCAGGTGAAGGCGTGACTCTTGTTGGCCTGACTCAGGGTTTCGAAAACGGTGTGTTGAGCTTTGCTGATGACCTTCAGAAAAACGTCGCTGCCGGAGACGCGAACTATCTTGAAATGCTCGATGCAGCAGATGCCTATGTAGACCGCACCGGGCTAAACCTGCCCGAAGAGCCCGAAGCGCGACAGTCCTGGCAAGATCCCGATTGTCTGACCAATCCGCTTGCATCAATCGACCTTGCCAAGGAAGGCATTACCACAATCATCTGGGCAACAGGATTCCGTCAGGATTTCAGCTGGATCAAGGCAGATGCTTTTGACGAACGGGGCGCACCAATCCATCAGCGCGGGGTTTCGGTCGAGCCGGATATCTATTTCCTGGGGCTGCCGTGGCAGTCGCGCCGCGGATCAACCTTCATCTGGGGCGTATGGCATGATGCAAAGTACATCGCAGACCAGATCGCGATCCAGCGGGCCTATCAGGACTATGACGGTGAAGCGGCCATCGTTTCCACCGCCGCTGAATAACACCGAAAATCAGGATACCAAAATGGCCCACACCCGCATTCGCAAGTTCAACACATCGGATACCTATCCGGAGCAGAACCTGGACAACGACCTGTGTCAGGCCGTCGTGACCCAAGGTGGCAAAACAGTCTACCTGCGCGGCCAATGCCCACAAAATCTGGACGATGCCGTCAACATCGACAGCCACGACCCGGTCGAGCAAACCCACAAGGTCATGCAGAACATCCGCCAGTTGATCGAAGAAGCCGGCGGTTCGATGGAACATCTGGTCAAGGTGGTCGTCTATATCACCGATGTCCGCCATCGCGAGGCGGTGTATCGCACCATGGGCGAATACATCAAAGGCGTGCATCCGGTCTCGACCGGTCTGGTGGTTCAGGCTTTGGCACGCCCCGATTGGCTGGTCGAAATCGACGGCACCGCTGTCATTCCCGATTGATCAGCTCAGCTGATCAGAACAACCGGGCCGCGCCCCTCTCCCCTTCGTCGCGGCCCGGTTGCGAACTCGTATCTAGCAGGAGATTTGCATGACCTTTTCTCTGGTCGCTCGCTGCCCGGACACCGGTATGTTCGGGTTGGCAATTTCATCTTCTTCACCTGCTGTCGCTGCACGCTGTTCGTTTGCGCGCGCAGGTGTCGGGGCTGTGGCGTCACAGAACGTGACAGACCCCAGCCTTGGCCCTTTGGCACTGGACTTGATGGAACTGGGTCTTTCGGCGCCCCAGGCGGTTGAAGAAGTCAAGAAGCGCGGAAGTTTCATCGAGTATCGACAGGTTTTGGCGGTAGATTCCCAAGGGCGGACAGCCATTCATTCGGGTCCGAATTCATTGGGGATCTGGACGCAGACGCAGGGTGAAAACGTCGCTTCTGGTGGGAACCTATTGGACAACGATGGCGTTCCACAAGCAATCGTCGACGGATTTCTGGCATCGTCAGGTCATATTGGCGATCGGTTGATTGCAGCAATGCAGGCTGCTTTGGCGGCTGGCGGTGAGGCGGGGCCGGTCCATTCAGCAGGCATGAAGATCGTCGACAAGGTCAGCTGGCCTGTCGCCGATCTGCGCTGTGACTGGACCGAGGACTGCCCCATCGAAAACATCGCCACGGCCTGGGACATCTACAAATCGCAGCTGGACGCCTACATCCAGCGCGCAATCGATCCGCGTGAGGCGCCGTCTTACGGCGTTCCCGGAGACGAATAATCAGGGAGAAGACCATGTTGGACAATACGCACGAAGACTGGAAAGCCCGCGCGGCCAACCTCTCAATCCGCGGGCAGGCATTTATCGACGGTAAATTTGTCGACGCCGCATCCGGTAAGACTTTCGACAGCATAAACCCTGCAAACGGCGAAATCCTGGCGCAGGTCGCCGAGGGCGATGCAGAAGACATCAATCGGGCCGTGGCGGCAGGGCGCAAGGCTTTTGAAGATGGCCGCTGGTCGCGCATGGCACCGGGCGATCGAAAGACCATTTTGCTCAAGCTGGCCGACCTGATCCGTGCAAACCTAGAAGAGATGGCCCTGCTTGATAGTCTGGACATGGGCAAGCTGGTTACCGATGCGGTGACCATTGATGCGCCGGGATCTGCGCATTTCTTTCAGTGGTATGCTGAAGCGATCGACAAGATCTATGATGAAGTTGCCCCGACCGGTCCCGGTGATCTGGCCCTTGTGTCGCGTGTACCTTTAGGGGTGGTCGGCGCTGTCACGCCATGGAACTTCCCCCTGGATATGGCGACCTGGAAAGGCGCCGCTGCACTGGCAGCCGGAAACTCGGTTGTATTGAAACCCGCCGAACAGTCACCTTTGTCCGCGCTGCGTCTAGCAGAGCTGGCTGCCGAAGCCGGTGTGCCTGATGGTGTATTCAACGTGGTGCCGGGATTTGGCGTCACCGCAGGTAAAGCGCTGGGTCTGCATATGGATGTGGATTGTCTTGCCTTCACCGGATCGACCGCAATCGGCAAAATGTTCATGCAATACTCTGGCCAATCCAACCTGAAACAGGTTTGGCCTGAAACCGGTGGCAAAAGCCCGAACCTGATCTTCGCTGATTGCGAGGATCTGGACGCTGCGGCCGACATGGCGGCCTTTGGCATCTTCTTCAATCAGGGTGAGGTCTGTTCGGCCAATTCGCGTCTTTATGTCGAGCGCTCGATCAAGGACGTGTTTGTCGAGAAGATGATCGCACGCGCGCGGGCCATGCAGCCCGGCGATCCGCTGGATCCGGCCTCGAAGATGGGTGCCATCGTGGATGAAAAGCAAACACAAGGCATCATGCGCTTTGTCGAGGAAGGCAAGAAAACCGCTAACCTTGTTGCTGGTGGTGAACGGGTCACCGTAGATGGAAAAGGCTGTTTCATTGCACCCACGATCTTTGACGATGTGAGCCACGACAATCCGTTGGCGCGCGATGAGATTTTTGGTCCTGTCCTGTCGGTTATCCCCTTCGACAGCGAAGACGAAGCTGTAACGATGGCTAACGACTCGATATACGGGCTGGCTGCATCTGTCTGGACCGACAAACTAAGCCGGGCCTGCCGGGTCTCGGATAAGCTGATGGTCGGCACGGTATCGGTCAACACAGTAGATGCATTGTCCGCTCAGACCCCGTTTGGCGGCATGAAACAGTCTGGCTTCGGACGGGATTTGTCATTGCATTCCCTTGAGAAGTATACTGCTTTGAAAACAACTTGGATCAAGTACAAGGTTTGATCCTCGAACCTCAGGGATACGGCCTTGCCTTTCAGATACACTCTGCGCCAACTTGAATATTTCGTGGCTGTGGGAAAGGCTGGCAGCATCTCGGCCGCAAGCGAGGTCCTTAATGTTTCGTCGCCGTCGATTTCGGCGGCGATAAACCAATTGGAGGCCGAATTTGGTCTGGATCTGTTTGTTCGCGAACACGCCCGGGGCCTGTCGCTGACCAAAGCCGGTCACAAATTCCTGGAGCGAACCGAGTTTGTGCTGCGAGAAGTGGAGCTTCTGTCGACACTCGCCGGTGATATAACCGGCAAAGTTCAGGGCATCCTGTCAGTCGGCTGTCTGGTTACCTTTGCACAGATCGTCCTACCCGGGCTTCGTCGTGGTTTTGAAGAACTGTATCCCGATGTTCGTATCGAACAACGCGAGCTCAATCAGGCGGATATCTTCAGTCAACTGCGCCGCGCAGAACTTGATATCGCACTGACTTACGATCTTGATATTCCCGCAGATCTCAAATTTCTGCCATTGCTTGATCTGCCACCCTACGTCGTCTTGTACGAAGGGCACCCGTTCGCGCAGCGAGAAACGCTTTCCATAAGTGATCTGAAAGACTCGCCAATGGTGCTATTGGATCTGCCCTATAGCAGCGACTATTTCCTGTCTTTCTTCCGTCAGGCGGATATCAAACCCAATGTGGCCGAACGCACCAGCGATATGTCGGTCATGCGCAGTCTGGTCGCAAACGGATATGGGTTCTCAATTGCCAACGTCCGACCGCTGAATAACCTGTCCCCGGATGGGAAAAAGCTGATTTTCGTACCATTGACCGGCGATCTGAGGCCAATGAAATTCGGGTTGCTCAAGGCACGGATCGAAAATGAAACCAACACCATGGCAGCATTCATAGACCATTGCAAAACCACGGTCGAAGCGGGAAATTTGCCCTTTCTGCAAACCACTTCTGCCAGTTGATCAGCACGCATTGTAGTTCGATTTTTCCTAATCAGTAGTTTGGGTAATCCAGTTTTATGAATCTGCCAGAGGCTTTAGACTGGAAACCCAGAATTGTGCCAAAGCACTCTGTATTAAATTACTCTGTTCGCCCCAAAGCGGATGGAGAAGAGCAACAATTAGGTTCAAACTGGCCTCAATCACATGACGACAACTTTAGATCTGCTCGACAAGCTAATAGCGTTTGACACCGTCAGTAAAAACTCGAACCTCGAGCTGGCCGCTTTTGTCGAGGACTATCTCGAACAACGTGGTTTTGCCGTGCATCGTATAACCGATCCATCCGGCGACAAGACAGGTCTCTATGCAGAAAAAGGGCCCGATGGCGATGGTGTTCTGCTTTCAGCCCATACAGACGTTGTGCCGGTCGGAGGGCAAAGCTGGACCAAAGATCCTTTCCGCCTGACACGAGAAGGTAATCGTGTCTACGGGCGTGGGACTACGGACATGAAGGGCTACGTCGCCTCGGTCTTGTCTCTGGCTGATCGGGCAGAAGCGTCAAAGCTGCGAGAACCGCTCAAGATTGTTCTGTCGTATGACGAGGAGGTTGGCTGCGTCGGTATTCAGCAAATGCTGGAACGCCTGGCTCCGATGCTTGGTCAACCGCGCGCCTGTTTCGTGGGTGAACCAACCGAGATGCAGGTCGCGATCGGTCACAAAGGCAAGGCTGCGTTGCGGGCAATATGTTATGGCCAGAACGGCCATTCTGCACTGGCCCCCAACTTTGTGAACGCACTGCATTTGGCGACAGATTTTGTGTCCGAACTGCGCAGCTTGCAAAAGGCGTTTGAGACAAACGGCAACACCGATCCGGCCTACTCAGTGCCCTACACCACATTACATGTTGGAATGCTGTCAGGCGGCAAAGCGCTTAATATCGTTCCGGACAGGGCCGAGTTGACCTTTGAGTACCGGCATCTGGCTTCTGATCGCGGAAAAGACATACTCGACCAGATTCAGGCAGCGGCCGAGCGGGTAAGTGCATCCTACCGTCCCCGCTTTGCAGAGGCACGTGTCGAGGTCGAGCAGTACAATGCATATCCAGGGCTGGATGTTGCGGAAACCGAGGCTGTTATTGCCTATGCCCAAAAGCTCGCGCAAAGCAACGCTACGACCAAAGTCGCCTTCGGAACCGAGGCCGGTTTCTTCAGCGAACTGGGTATTCCAACCATTGTTTGCGGCCCGGGCTCGATGGAGGGTCAGGGGCACAAACCGGACGAATATCTTGATCTTGCACAACTGACCGCCTGTGACGCGATGATGGATCGTATTCTCGAAGACCTGAGCCTGTAGATGACTTTGGAAATGTTGCAGGATTTTGTACTGGCCGATGGGATTGGTTTGATAGGTTCAATCATCATCGTATGCGCCTATTATCTGGCAACTCGCGGCATACTGCCCGCTGACAAGGTGCTGTTTAACGCCTGCAACATCGTTGGTGGCGCTTTGGTGATGGTGTCCTTGATCTATCGCCCGAACCTGGGTGCGATCGTGATCGAAGTGATGTTTCTACTGATCGCCGTTTTGGCAATCTGGCGGAATGTGCGCAGCGCGAACTGATCCGCGCCGCGACCCCTTCAAGCCGTAATCATGTAAAACTTGCGCAAAGTCTGCGTGATTTCCCAGGTACAGGGCGTGCCCTTGGGAATGAAAAAAGTATCTCCGGCGGTAAAGGTTTGCTCTGCCCCGTCAGAACTGGTCAATGTGACCGAACCTGATATCACAGTCATCATTTCATCTACCGGATAGGCTTCGATTTCCTCCCGGCAGGGTGCGCATTCCCACACACCGACTGAAATCTTCTCATCCTTACTCTCGAAAAAGCTGCTGATGGTTTCGGACTTGTCCGCTGTAGTAAAATCGCTTTCAGCCACAAGTGAAGATGGGCCAAAGCCGGTTTCTGGATGGCCCGCTGCCAGCAATCGTATTGGGGTAGTCATGATGTCTTCCTTTCTTATGCCAAAGGCATCGGCAGATAGGCTGAGGCCTTCAAACTGTCCGAATTATCCAGTTCCCGGGCCCAACGGTGACCTGCGTGAACGGCGGCGGCGATAATCGAAGGGGCTTCGCAATCACCGATCCGACTGACCGATTTGATGCCCGCTTCGGCCCAGTCCGCCTCACGCTCCAACAAATTCTGATACAGTTCATCATTGGGCGTTTTTGACGTCAGTACAACCGCCGTTCCGAGTGGCAGTTCCAACCCCTGACCACCATGAATGCATACGAATTCGATGCGGTCTTCATGCACATTCTTGAGCGTTTTCAGACGTTCGATGCGTACGCCCAGCTCCATCAGTCGGGCGATGACTTTGTGTTGTTCCATCGTCAGTGCCAGATAGGGAGCCACCTCAGCAGCCGGGATTACATAGCTGACCTCGTGCCCATCCTTGACCAGCTTTTCGGCGAGCACATTGCCCAGATAGGCGCCGTCCTCGTCATAGATGACCACCGGACCTTTGACTTCGGCCCCGTCCAGAATGTCGTCCGGGGTCAGCACGTTCACCTCGTCGCCCCTCAACACTGGGGTCACGTTGAACCGGCCTATACCATCCCTGCGCCATGTGGCGCCGGTGGCGATCACGACATGCTCCATCCCAAATTCCATGATGTCATCAGCTGCAAGCGGTGAATCCGTGTAGAGGTTTACGTTGCCAAGTTGCTGCAGCGCATAAAGACGGTAATCCGCAACCCTGATCCACTCTGACAGGCCCGGCAGACCTGCCTCGCGTTTGACACGGCCACCCAGTTCCTCTCGCGCATCGGCTACGGTCACTTCGTATCCACGCTTGGATAGGATATTGGCGCATTCCAAGCCTGCCGGACCGCCGCCCACGATCAGGATCGTATCGTCTGAACCTTTCGCCGGGACCTTCTCGGGATGCCAACCACGCCGATATTCGTCCATTATAGTCGGGTTCTGGGTGCAGCGCATTGGCGCATAAGACATCTCGCCCGACGCGCAGATATTGCAGCCAATACATTCGCGGATGTCATCAACCCGGCCCTGATCAATCTTGGTTGGGATAAACGGATCGGCGATCGACGGGCGCGCCGCGCCAACCAGATCCAGTACCCCGCGCCGCACCTGGCTGAGCATCGTGTCGGGCGAGGTAAAGCGACCCACGCTGACAACCGGCTTGTCGACCATACCTTTGACAAAGGCAATCTGCTGTTCCTGAAACCCTTCTTTCGAGAACCGTGAAGTCTGGCTGTCTTCTGGCCAGTCGGAAATGTTCACATCCCAAAGGTCGGGGATATCCTTCAGCATCTCGACCAGTTCCTGGCCCTGCATCAGGTCACCATCGATTTCGTTTACTCCGAACCTGAAGGCAACCGCGCTGGTATCGCCAATGGCGTCCTTCATCCCCTCAAGCACTTCACGCAGTAGTCGTGCCCGGTTTTTCAGACTACCGCCATATTCATCGGTGCGGGTATTGTAGCTGGGCTGCAGGAACTGACTGAAGATCGACAAACCGTGGCCGGCATAGGCGTAGACGATATCGAAACCAGCCTTCTGCGCCCGAACGGCAGCGGCAATATGCTGTTCGCGTACTGTTCTGATGTCCTGCTTGTCCATCATCTTTGATTGAAATGGCTCGACCGATTCCAGGGTCAGGCGTGATGTAGGCCCCAGCGGCGGCGTACGCGAGGCCCGATTGCCCGCCGCCAAACCGACATGGCCCAGCTCGACCCCTGCCAATGCACCATGGCGGTGCACCGCTTCGGGCATGCGTGAAATGCGCTTGATGTCTGCGTCGTTCCAAAGGTGCAGTGAAGGAAAGGGCCAGAACTCGGTGGTGTTCCCGATCTCGGCAATCTCAGTACACACGACACCCCAACCACCTTCAGCCTTCATCTCACGCATGCGCGTATTGGCATCCGGTGCGTTGTCTGATGTGCCAGAGCAATGCGGGACCTGATAGAAACGGTTTTTTGTCGTGACCGGACCTATTTTGACCGGTTCAAACAATATGTCGTAACGCGGATCTCTGGACATGGCTGGCCTCCCTGGCTTGCAGCAGCGCAGCCCCGGACCTTGCTTGGCCATTCGTCGGGCTGGCAATATGATTGCCTGAAATCTAAAGAAAACCTGCAGGGAGCCTAGTGTCCCTAAAGGGACATATCCAAAGCTAAAGATGGCACGAACAAAATCTGACCTACCTGCAACAACACCCCTGCCCGAGCTCTCTCGAGCCATAGAAAGCTGCGGTGCAGAACCATTTCAGGCAGCACTATGTGAAGCGATTGCAAAGTTCCTTGGGGCCGAGAAACGCGGTGTGCTGCAATATTCTCACCACGCGTTGCCGCACTATCTTGTTCGAGATCATGTGCCCGAGGAAGAGATCAACTTTTATCTGGCTGGTGCCTATCGCTTTGATCCGTTCTTTCATCATTGGCGTGAACTCGACGTGAATGGTGTTCTGAGCCTTGCCGAGTTGAATACGTCTGAGGGTCAGTTTGGTGAGAGCGCGCGAGACTATGTTCTGCGCTTTCAACCCAAGACCGGCATGGCTGATGAAATCGCTGTGCTCTGCCCCAAGATTGGCGGTGCAGTAGACAACTATTTCTTTCTCAGAGGATCACCATTCACTGAAGACGAGTTGCGTACGCTGCGCGCCCTGCACCCGACCATCCTGGCACTGAATGATCTGAACCAACGGCTGATCCTGGGCGCGCTGGCAGAAGGAAACACACACTATACCGGTTTTCCCGAAGCAGATGCTTTCGCAATTGATGACAGCCATGGCAGACAGTGTTTTGCCAGCGCAAGCTGGCGCAAGCTAGCCGGACAAACGTCTGCCTTGTCAGACGCCGTTGCTCAGGCGCGTGAGGCGATACCGGGGCAACCGCTGATCGTTGGGAACGCCCATGTCATCTCGGAAAAACTCGGAGCTGGATTCCCGCCTGCACCCAACGGGCGCATCACGTTTATTATAGAACGCCCTCTGGCATCGTCTTCTCTGGTGTTGTCCGAAGTTGTCGATAGCCTGTTTGCCGCCCAACTGACGCAAAGGGAGATTTCGATCTGTTATCTGGCTCTCCGAGGATTTCCCTCTACCTCAATTGCTGAACAGCTGGGCATAGCGGTTGGTACAGTAAAAAATCATCGTAAGAGTATTTACCGCAAGCTCGACATCACCACCGAGCGTGAGCTTTTTTTGCTGCTTCTGAACCACGTCGGAGCGCGGTCGGAATGAAAAACCGGGCAGCGAGGCTGCCCGGATCAGGAGTGCTAAACGCACGGGGAGTAATTACTTTTTCAGGTTGGTCCAGATCTGGTCATAAACCGCCTGAACTTCTTCCGAACAGACCTCGATGAACACGCCCGGCCCGACATTGTCATGCGGGTTCTTTTCGGGTTGCGACGCCAGATTTGGATCAAGAAAATCGGACACGCCCTTCACACCTGCATTGTACTGGGCAAAGTTGGTCACGGCGGCGATGTTTTCCGGCTCCAGCAGGAAGTCCATGAATTTCAGGGCATTTTCGCGGTTCGGGGCATCTTTCAGCAGAACAACGTTGTCCATCCAGGCAACATAACCCTGGGTCGGGAAGGCATATTCGACATTGGCGCCTTCTTCGCGGGCCTTGGCCGAGAAACCATCGTAGATCTGGCCTACGGCCGCATCACCCGACACAAGAACTTCTTTCGCGGTGTCCGAGTTAAAAGAGGTCCAATGCTGTTTGGCATCCTGCAGCAAAGCATTCAGCGCCTTGAGCTGTTCGCGATCGCTGGAACATTGCGGAATACCCAGATGCAGCGATGCCATCACCATGATCTCGCCCTGCGCATCCAGCATATTGATACGGCCCTGCAGCTCTTCCGGAGGGTTGAACAGGATATCCGTGGTCTGAATATCACCGGAATAGACGTCACGGTTTACGGCAAAACTGGTAGAGCCCCACTGATACGGGATTGAGTGTTTGCGGCCTGGATCAAAGCTGGGATCAGCCCATTCAGGCTCAATATTGCCTTTGTTCTTCAACTCACCGTCTTCGATCGTGTCCAGCATGCCTTCGTTGGCCATGATCGACACCATGTAGTCTCCGGGCACCGAAAGGTCATAGGTTCCGATGCCACCCGCCTTGAGTGACGCCAGCATCGACTCGTTCGAGTCGAACGTGTCCATTGTCACTTCGATACCGGTTTCCTCAGTGAACTTGTCCAGTACCTCCTGCGGCATGTATTCGAACCAGTGATACAGAACCAGATCGCCTTCGGCTGTGGCGGCATTAGCACCAACTGTCAGAGCAAATGCCGCGACGCTGGTTTTCATGAAGGATTTCATTGTTCTCTCCATCTGTTGGTTTTATTTGGTGTTGTCAGTTTTGCTGACGAAGTAGCTGATCGTGACCATGATGATGGACACGCCCAGCAGCATGGTCGAAATCGCCATGATATTGGGTTTGATCCCCTGTTTGACCGAGCCAAAGATCGCCGTGGGCAGGGTTTCGACACCGGCACCTTTCACGAAGTTGGTGATGATGAAATCATCCAAACTCACGATGAAAGCGAGCAGGAACCCCGAGATGATGCCGGGCATCATCAGCGGCAGCAGGATCTTGGTGAAAGCCTGCCGTTTGGTGGCGTACAAATCCTGTGCCGCCTGTTCGTAACTGTCTTCGATCCCCTGCATCCGGGCCGAAATCGGCAGATAGGCAAACGGGATGCAAAAGGCGATGTGGGCCAACAAGATCGTCATGATCCCACGATCAAACCCGATCGAGTTAAAGAAGATCAGTGTGGCGACGGCGGTTACGATTTCCGGAACCATCAGTGGCAGGCTGATCAGGCCAAATGACACAGTGCGCAGCTTGAACTTACCACCACGGACCATACCGGTCGCTGCCAATGTTGCGATCGTGGTGGATACCGTGGCCGCCACGATTGCGATGATGAAGCTATTTTTGGCAGCCTGTTTGAACTTGTCGCTTTCAGGACCGGTGAAGACATCCGCATACCAGCGCAGAGACAGCCCTTCCCAGTTCGTCAGAGACTGCGATGAGTTGAAACTGTAGATCGTTACAACGACCAGTGGTGCGTAGAGAACGATCAGGCAAAGCAGCGTGATGGCTTTGAAACCGCGATAGGATTTGATGTCGAAAGTTGAATTCGTCATGGCTTAACCCTCCGCCTTTTCAGCTTTGGCCTGTTGCCGGGCGAAGAGCATCAGCAGGATCAGAACCATTGTCAGCAGGATCATTGAAGCGGCGGCTCCGAACGGCCAGTTGCCAGCGTTGCCTTTGAACTGCTCTTCGATCAGCGATCCGATCATGAAGTTCTTGGCGCCACCCAACAAATCAGGTGCCAGGAACGAGCCCATTGAAGGAACAAACACCAGAATACAGCCCGCGATGACGCCCGGTTTGACGGCAGGTAGCAGGATACGCCGCAGGGTGGTCCATTTCGATGCATAAAGATCTGCAGCTGCCTCGGACAAAGCAAAGTTGTAGCGCTCGACCGCTGCATAGATAGGCAGAACCATGAAGGGCAGATAGGAATAGAACAGACCAAGCTGTACGGCGAAATTCGTGTTGACGATGTGCAGCGGGCTATCGATCAAACCAATACTGATCAGGAAGTCATTAAGTGGCCCCTGATCCCGCAACAGGAACTTCATCGAAACCGTCCGGATCAGCAGGTTCACCCAGTAGGGAATGGTGATCAGGAACACCCAGATCGGGCGCATGTTTTCCGATCGTGTGGCAATGAAATACGCAGTTGGAAATCCGATCACAAGGCTCAGAAGCGTTGCCGCACCCGCCTGCCAGATAGACCGCCAGAAGATGGTGATATAGGTCCATTCGATCTTGGGGGGTTCGTCTCCGAACAGACCACGATCGAAGAAGAACTGGTCATAGGCCGCAAGGCTGAATTCCCAGATCACA
Organism: Ruegeria sp. CE12; assembly: GCF_056537525.1. Classification (NCBI taxonomy): domain Bacteria; kingdom Pseudomonadati; phylum Pseudomonadota; class Alphaproteobacteria; order Rhodobacterales; family Roseobacteraceae; genus Ruegeria; species Ruegeria sp. CE12. Next base: position 28,851 of record NZ_JBQFRS010000018.1, read on the forward strand.
CCGCCCCTGAACTCTTTGGTCAGGAACGAATAGATCAGCATCATCACGACCGGAGCCAGAACCAGAATGCTCAGCGTGACCCAGGCGGGTAACAACAGCCAGGTCCGGGCCTCTTTGTAAGTATCGGTGGTGGCGCTGCCACCGCTTGCTGCACCTGCTGCCATCAGTCCAACAAGAGGCGCGCTGCCCCCAGCTCCATGTTGACGAACATTTCGGTGCCCGGTTCAAAGATGCGTTTGTTGCCACGGTCAGAGTTCGAGGTACGGACCACGAAATCGGGGCCGTCCTGCAAATCCACGATCGTGGTGATGTCCGTGCCAACAAATATGTTGTCCTTGACGCGCCCCTTCAGGCTTTCGCTTTCGACCGGCTGATCAGACATGTACAGACGCTCGGGTCGGATCGACATGTGTACCTTCGAGCCGACACCGACACCGTCCACCTGATCGCAGGTCAACTCGTGCCCACCACCCAGATGGCAGGTTGCGCGGCCATTCTCGATACCGTCAACCGATACCTCCAGAAGGTTTGTTTCACCGATGAAATCGGCCACGAACATATTGCGTGGACGTTCATAGATATCTGTCGGCGCGCCCAACTGCTGCAACTCACCAGCGGACATGACCGCGATACGGTCGGACATGGTCAGGGCTTCTTCCTGATCATGGGTAACGAAAATAAAGGTGATCCCGGTTTCGCGCTGCAAGTGCTTTAGTTCCAGCTGCATCGCCTTACGCAACTTGAGATCGAGCGCCGACAACGGCTCATCCAGCAACAGAACCTTGGGTTTCGGCGCCAGCGCGCGGGCCAATGCGACGCGCTGCTGCTGACCACCCGACAACTGGCTAGGTTTACGAGCTGAAAACTGGCTTAGCTGAACCAGTTCCAGCATTTCCCCTGCTCGTGTCCTGGCATCGGATTTCGAACTTCCACGCATCTCAAGACCAAAGGCCACGTTGTCCAGAATCGTCATGTGCGGGAACAAGGCGTAGTTCTGGAAAACTGTATTCACCGGGCGCTTGTTCGGTGGAAGGTTTTCGATTTCGTCACCAAACAGAAAGATCGCCCCTTCGGTCACATCCTCAAACCCGGCGATCATCCTAAGCAACGTGGTCTTGCCACAGCCCGATGGCCCTAAAAGGGTGAAAAACTCGTTGTCCATGATTGACAGAGAGATTGTCTTGAGCGCTGTGAAGTCGCCATAGCGTTTTACCGCATCCCGCACGTCAATCGCGATTTGTTCCTTGCTAGACAAGTGCGCCTCCCTCAGCATCGCGAAGTTTCAACCGGTTATATCGCGCTGGAGAGGCCCTCTGAATTATTGAGTTCCTCACTAAACATTAGGTTTAGCCTAATCATTTAGCTAACAAATTGTTGTCACACGGTTTTTCAGAATATCGCGCCATCGAGCCAACACGATTCAATGATTTATTTGTGAACCATAGCTCCTGGTCTCTGTTTGGGTTCGTTCTGTCCTAATCAGTACAAAGGAAAGACCGACTTTAGATCACCCTGCCCGTCGAGTAAGCCTCATCCGAAAGTCATCTTTGACCAGAGGCTGGACCAATGCCCCAGTACCGAACCGAAACGGATTCAATTGGCGACATAGACCTACCCATCAATTGCCTGTTCGGTATTCAGACCGAGCGGGCCCGCCGAAATTTTCCAATCACGGGCGCCCCGCTGTCGCAGTTTCCAAATCTTGTCATCTCTCTGGCGATGGTCAAAAGCGCTGCGGCACAAGCAAATGGGGAACTGGGCGGGATAACCAGTGCCAAAGCCCGCGCCATCGTCAATGTTTGCGATGAAATCATCGAGGGACAGCATCACGAGCATTTTGTCGTGGACATGATTCAGGGCGGTGCCGGAACCTCGACCAACATGAACACGAATGAGGTTATTGCGAATCTTGCTCTCAAAAAACTGGGCCACCCGCCCGGGACCTATTCTCAGCTACATCCCAATGACGACGTGAATCACGGCCAGTCGACAAACGATGTCTATCCGACCGCTGTCCGATTGGCCGTTCTCTTTCAGGTGGCACCGCTCTGTTCGGCACTGTCGGGTCTTCAGGCCGCCTTTGAAGAACGCGCTCAGGCATTCGCGAACATCGCCAAAGTTGGTCGCACGCAATTGCAGGATGCCGTGCCGATGACGCTGGGCGCCGAGTTCAGAGCTTTTGCTGTCACTGTCGGAGAAGACTTAGATCGCATCAACGAAATCGGGCGCCTTTTGGAAGAAGTGAATCTGGGTGGCACGGCCATTGGTACCAAGGTCAATTCCGAAGCGGGTTATGACGCACGCGCAATCTCTCATCTGGCAAGGATTTCGGGTTTCGATCTCAGGCAGGCCAGCGATCTTATCGAAGCCTCATCGGATCTGGGCAGTTTCGTCACGTTTTCGGGAATCCTGAAGCGAGTGGCCGTAAAACTGTCCAAAATCTGCAACGACTTGCGCCTACTGTCTTCTGGTCCGCGCGCAGGCCTGGGCGAAATTACTCTTCCTGCAGTACAGGCAGGATCTTCGATTATGCCGGGAAAGGTGAACCCGGTAATACCGGAGGTGGTCAATCAGGTTTGTTATCAGGTGATTGGCAATGATCTGACCGTCACAATGGCAGCCGAAGCAGGGCAGTTGCAACTGAACGCGATGGAGCCGGTGGTGACCTACAACCTGCTAAATTCGCTTATGATTCTGACCAACAGCATAAACATCCTAACGGAAAAATGCGTACTGGGGATCAAGGCGGATGCTGATCGCTGTGCGGCACTGCTCGACAACAGTCTGATCCTGGCGACTGCTCTGGCACCATATCTCGGATATGACGCTGCCACGCGCCTTGCCAAACAAGCTTTGGAGACCGGCAAATCAATCCGTGACGTAACTGTGGAAAGCGGGCTGGTACCTGCAGAAAAACTGGATAGCATCCTGTCAGCATCAACCATGTTCAATCAGGAAGCCTTTTCATGAACCGATTGTACTTTTCCCCGGCCTCTCCCTTTGCGCGCAAAGTCAGGGTGGCGATACTTGAAAAAGGTGTCGAAGACCTTGTTGCAGAGGTCGAAGTTACAACCTCTCCGATCGACACCAACGCCGAGCTTGCCGCGCATAACCCGCTGGGTAAGTTGCCATGCTTGCAACGCCCCGATGGCCGTGTGGTCTATGACAGCCGCGCAATTCTGCGCTTTGTCGACAGACTGAAAGCGAACACCTCGCTTTATGCCAAGGATGATACCGAATTTGACCGGCTGACCATCGAAAGCCTTGCCGAAGGCGTCATAGAAGCGGCATTGCTCAGCGTCTACGAGCGGCGTATCCGCCCAGAGGATCAGATATCGCAAGCCTGGATCGACGGGCAGGCGGATAAGATCAACCGTTCTCTCGACTGGTTCGAGGCACATGTATTAGACGCACTGGAGCCACAGTTTGATGCAGCATGTATCGGTCTGGCCTGCGCGTTGGGCTATCTCGATTTTCGCAAGCCTATCGGGGACTGGCGCCCCGAACGCCCGCAGCTAACAGCTTGGTATGAAAAGGTATCCAAGCGACCCTCTCTGGCACAGACAGTGCCAAGTTAACCAAAGGAGCAAGCGCAGAAATGAAGGTACTCGTGCCTGTCAAACGCGTGATTGACTATAATGTGAAGGTTCGCGTGAAAGCGGACGGTAGCGG
>NZ_JBQFRS010000019.1:0-27355 GCF_056537525.1 Ruegeria sp. CE12
AGTTCTACTTCCGTACAACTGACGTGACCGGCACCGTGACCCTGGCAGCTGGCACCGAGATGGTTATGCCTGGCGACAACGTCGGCTTCACCGTCGAGCTGATCGCACCGATCGCGATGGAAGACGGTCTGCGTTTCGCGATCCGCGAAGGCGGCCGCACCGTCGGCGCCGGCGTCGTTTCGAAAATCATCGAGTAAGTCGCGCCAGCGAATATCCAAAGAAAGGGCGTCCCTCGGGACGCCCTTTTTCGTTTTTGCCTAAGCTAACAGGCGAAAGAAATAGTTATCCGCTTCAGTCCGATTTTTCGTAAGTCAGATTGCCGCCCATTATCGTGTAAAGAACGTCGACGTCAGAGATCGCTGTCGGCTCGATCTCGAATAGGTTTTGATCCAGCACTACGATGTCGGCTTTCTTACCAACCTCGAGGCTGCCGATCTGGTCATCCATACCCATTCCTTTGGCGGCGTTGATGGTATGAGCTTCCAATGCGAGCTGTAGCGGCATTCTGGCCTCATCACCCCCCAGTGGCGGGACGTCTGAGCGCCCGGGCAACTGGCGTGTTACCCCTGCCTCGATGGCCGCAAGAGGGCGATATTCGGATACATATCCTGAGACAGGCCAGTCTGAGCCAAATGAAAAGACTCCGCCACCAGCCACTACTTTGTTGACGGGATACATGGCCTGAACGCGATCTTCACCCAGACGCGTGGTCGAAACCGACTGCAACAGTGGATCGAAGGTCATCCAAGCCCCGGTCGTGTCATAGATGACACCAAGTTCTCCGAACCGGGTGTAGTCGTCCGGGTGAATCAAAGTGCCGTGCGTTATTTTGTGCGCGCGTTCGCGGTCAGGGTTGACCTCAATAGCGGCCTCTATGGCGTCCAAAAGAGTTCTTACAGCCAGATCTCCGAAGCAGTGGCAGGTAACGTTGAAACCAGCTGCATCGGCGCGGATGACCGCGTCTTTGACCAGTCTCACTGGAATGATCGGTTCAGTCACTAAATCGGGTTTATCGGCATATGGGTCCACATAGAGCGCATTCCATTTGTCGTCTCCACCGTCCATATTGATTTTCAGATAGCTTGCTTTAACCAAATCAGAGTTAAATCGGTCGCTAAGTTCCTGCGTACCGGGAACAGGATCAATCGTCCCATCATTCCAATAGTAGGAGCCGATGAAACGAATTGGCAGCTCTCCGTTTTTCTCGAAATCGGCCATCATCTGAAAGCCTTCTTCCTGACTCATTCCCTGAATGCCATGGTCATGGACTGCTGTGATTCCTGCTGCTGCGAAACGCTGCAGCCAATTTGAAACACCCTCGGACATGAATTCGGGGTTCACATCAATGAGCGAAGTCAAAACCTGCATTTGCGCAGGTATTTCAATTATCCATCCTGTTGGATTTCCCTCGTCGTCGCGTTCAAAGAACGAAAATCCGGGTGCTGTGTCAGGCGTGTTCCTGTCGATACCGGCCATTTCCAGCGCTTTGGAGTTCACCCAGGCCGCGTGACCATCGATGGCCCATAGGTAGACCGGCCGATCAGCCTCGATTTCATCAAGCATGGCGGCGGTCGGGTTGCCATCTGTCCAGGGATTGAAGCGGACCCCATAGCCAAGAATTATGTCGTCCTTGTTGGTTTCGACTTCTTTACGGATACGGTCAAACAACTCGTCTTTGTCATCCGTCTGCAAGTCCACACCAAGCATGATCAACCCGCCTGCAGCCGCATGGATATGTCCATCCACGAAGCCGGGCAGGGCCATTTTTCCCTTTAGATCAATGACCTCTGTGCCAATACCGATAACATCTTTTAACCCGGTGGAATCACCTACATAAACGATCTCTCCGCCTTCGATGCCGATAGCGGTTGCAATGCTTCCGCTTGCGTCCATTGTATGGATCTCGCCGTTGATCAGGGCGTAGTCCGCTGTCGGATTGCTGCGATTGGACTGAGCCTGAGCATGGGTCGTAGCGGCAAGAAGCGCCATTGCCGAAGCAACTAGTTTGTTCATCAGTACCTCCCCCCAAGATAAATCATTTGAATATGATGATATAGAATTTGTTGGAAAATACGAAGGCCATGCAAACTTTCGCTTGGGATTGACCTCGGCACATCGCTTTGAATTGGAAGTGGCTCCCTGATTTCGAGCCTGTCGCGCTACTTTTTCGGGCGCCAAAACTGGGAGGTTGTTGTGTCGTTGATCGTATCCATCTTTGGCTAATTACAGTTCGGTGGCCGCCGCGATTGACGCCTGGATTTCAGACCTCAACTATCTCTTCCCCGCAGTTCGAATAGATGCCTAAACTTGCAATAGCGAAATAGAAACGCGTGAATACGCGCACATAGCGGGTGAGGTGGAGACATGGTGGGACTGGACCTGTTGGTCAATGCGGCGAACATTTTCTACCTCATATCCTATTCGGTAAGAGATATCTTCTGGCTACGGGTCCTGTCCGTTATCGGTGCGCTGATATTGCTGCCCTACTACTACCTACAAAGCAGTCCGTTATGGGCACCGATTGGCTGGAACCTGTTTTTCACAGCGATCAATATTTATTGGATCATCCGCCTTCTGCTTGAACGCCGTCCGGTTGCTTTCAGTGACACCGAAAGACATCTGTACAACATCGCCCTTAGGAACTTTTCTGAGCGGGATGCATACAACCTGCTGAGAATGGGAGTTTCCGAAATCGTCCCAACGGGTGAAGTGCTGCTTGCAGAGGGAGAACATGTTCATAGCCTGTTATTGACTGTCGACGGGGAGTTTAGTGTTGAGATGAATGGTGAACCGGTGGACCAGCTTGGCGAGGGTCGGTTTCTGGGCGGCACCGCGTTTCTGAGCAATGACCAGGATTTTGTGGCTCCGGTATCCGTAAAGGCAACCAAACCCGCGCGTGTCATCCGCTGGGACCTGACTAAACTGAATATGGAACTTGAGAAAAAACCCGATCTGGAGATTTCAATCGAAGCAAGCCTTGGCCTTGAGATTTCGCGCTTTCTGCAGACGGCACGATTGCAAATTCCGTGAAGGTACGCGGGGATCAGCTCACTGGGTGATTTCTGAATAGTATCCCAGCTAAGCGTGCGATTGGTAGCGGGCGCCAAGTCCGGCAACTCATTATCTTCAAAATCCTTTTTCTTGTCGCAATGAATTGCTAAGTGAGTTTTGAACTTTATGACAAGCCGATATGCAATGATCTATTCTTTCAAGAGTTTTACCCAGTTTTCAGGCGCGTTTTTGCTTGGGCTGACGACGATGATCAGCGAAGTTGCGTCCAAGCCTTTGCTCACGAATTCTCAGTCGACTTATGCTTCGGCCTGCATCGAGCAGAGTGATACGCCCGAAAGGTTGATCGAGATCTGTCAACTCGGTCTTGAGGAAGCTGGGTCGTCTGATGCGCAGCGTATCGAGATGCTGGATCGGATGGCTTGGGCCTATGTTGATGTCGATGATCTTGATCGCGCTCACGATGTCTTTGATCAGATTCTGACAATCGATCCCAATGCAGAACCGGGCCTGCAAGGGCAGGGCTGGGTTTTGTATCTGTTGGATGATTACCCCGCGGCGGTTGAGCTCTTTCGGCAGGCCGTATTGCGAAAGCCCAATGCTCAAAACATGGCGGGGCTTGCTTCCAGTCAACATTGGGCCGGACAGATCGAGATTGATGAGTTCGAAAACTATATGCGCGCCTCACTGGCGCTGGATCCGGAATACCCTTGGGGTATGCGGGAACTGGCATGGGTGCTGGCTTATGACGGTCAATACAACAAGTCGCATGAACTGTTCACGTCGGCACTGGAAATCAATGATGCCGATGCAAATGCAGAATATGGGCTGGCCTATGTCCTTTCCGAGAAACAACAGTGGGATGATGCGCTTGATCACGTGAATCGAGCGCTGGAATTGGATGAGGAGTTTATTTCTGCCCGGTCCCGGCGATCACTCATATTGTTGATGCTGGATCGCCCGAAACAGGCGCTTAAGGATGCGGACGCTGTAATCGAAGCACGGCCTGACGATTCAGATGGTTATGTGCGACGTGCGCGGGCTCTTTCGGCTCTGGGTCGTCGTTCCGAGGCGCATAAGGTGTTGGACGAGGCAAAGTCCCGCGCCGGTGAAAGTGGATATCTAGTGTATTGGCAGGCAAGCCTGCTTGCGGATGACGCAGAGTTCGATGCAGCACTGGCGCTTATTCGTCGCGGCGTTGAAATGGATGGAGCCGACCACTTCGATCATCGATTGCATGCTGAAATCGCGCTGGAACTCGATAAAATCCCCGAAGCGCGAGACGCAATTGACCGCTCTTTGGCGCTGGGTCCCAGTGATTCTTTCGGACAGTTCATCAATGCAATGATTCTGATCGAAGAAGAGAACTTTGTACAAGCCGAGGAAATTTTTGACGGCGCGATCGATGCGGGACTATCTGAAGAGTATCTGGAAGATTTCATGTCGGCACTGATTTCGCATGGCCGCTTCATGCAGGCGATCAAGATGCGGGTACGTTATAGCTGATCACATCGGTTGGCGGTTGGCCGACTACCAACCGTACTATGGCGTTCTAGTGCCTCGGTTCGAGACACAGCTTTTCCTTGCGAAAATCCATTCTGTCGCACAGGCTGGATCATAATTTGAACCAGCAATTCCCAAAGGTGGTGTCAGCACAGGCATGATTGCGCATCTGGAGCACATTTTTTTAAACGTCTTCAACATCATCCTGCCGGTTCTGATTTGTGTCGGGGTTGGATACACGCTGGCGCTGATCAAGGCCCCTTTCGACACCAAGGTCGTGAACGATCTGATATCCCGCGTCGGTTTTCCGACACTTGTCATCTCGCATATTTCAACGGCCCAGATCGATGGCGGCACGTTTATAACAGTGGTTGGTGCCGCCGCAGTAGCGGTCGCGGGTTTCGCCGTGCTGAGCCTCATTGCTTTGCGGCTGCTGGGGTATTCCATTGCTGCATTTCTGGGGCCGCTGATGCACGGCAATGTCGGTAGCATCGGGTTGCCCGTCACTTTGTTGGCGTTTGGCGATGCCGGGATGGCGTATGCGATGGGATTCGTCGTGGTGATCCTGCTCAGCATGTTCACGGTGGGTATCTGGATTCCGTCGGGAACCATATCGGTCAGAGCTGTGCTGACATCTCCGGTCATCTATGCTGCACTAATCGCTTTGGGGCTGGTCCTGACCGGCACACATTTACCCAAGCCGATAGAGTCGAGCTTTGACATTTTGGGTGGGCTTGCGATCCCGATGCTGTTGCTGACAATGGGACATACGCTTGCATCATTTCAGGTCAGAGATGTGAAGCAGGCAGGACTGCTCACAGTTCTGCATTTATGTATCGCAGGATCTGTGGCGGTGGCTGTAGTGTGGGCGTTTGGATTTACCGGCACCGAACGTGGCGTGGTGATCCTGTGTTGTCTTATGCCTTCCTCGGTCGCGAACTACCTGTTCGCGGATCAGTACCAGCCCGACAAAGCACCGGATGTAGCGGGCTACATTCTGGTATCGACTCTGGCGACGTTAATCGTTCTGCCCTTGGCGCTGACCTATTGGGTTTGAGTATCAGCCCGCCGGTTTCCAGGGTTCTCGACCAACCATCTGATCTGCTTCGGCGGTGATCCGGTTCATGTGGTCTTCAAGGCTCTGGCGCAGCTCTTCAATCTGTTCTTCGGTAGCTTTGCGCGGTACGGCATCGGTCCACTCACGACACAGAAACACCCCTTCATTTCGCCAGGGGCGGGGCATCAACAGTCGGTCCCAGGTCCCCGCTTCGCGCCCATGGCGGGCAGAGTAGGTAATACCAAAAACGCGTTTGCCCGATGTGCGCGCCCAGATGAGCGGAACGGTCGACGATATGCGCTCGGGGCCCCTTGGACCATCTGCGGCAATCCCGATCGAGATACCTTGCTTCATTTTGCCAAGCACTTCTCGCGACAAAGCCACGTGGCGTTTGTGACTGGACATCGCGATCGTATCCATTCCGAACAATCGCTGAACCCGTCCTACCATGCTGCCAGCGCGTGCAGCCGAAGTGATCGAGCAGATGCGCCCTTTGTCCAAAGGAAAGAAATAGGGGGACTGCGCCAAACGCTGATGCCACAAAACGACAATGACCGGTTCACCGCTTTCTGCGAGTTGATCAAGCTCTTCATAGCCAATCCGCTGCCAGCGCGTATTGCGGTGCACCAGACGGATGTAGCCTGCGATGCGCCGAGCAACCCAATTCAGAAAGGTTTCGCTGTCTGCGATCTTTTTGCGGAAGCTCACGTTAGGTGTCCCTGTTGTTGGCCGAACCTTGTCTTATAGGACTGCGCGTCATGCGCAACTTTTTTGTCTGTTGGGGAACTGCGAAGGAATCTAAAAAAGGCTCTTGAGTCCTCCGCGCCGCTGGCATATCTGGAGCACACCATAGGGGTATAGCTCAGTTGGTAGAGCGACGGTCTCCAAAACCGTAGGTCGCGGGTTCGAACCCTGCTGCCCCTGCCATTCCTCCAAACGTCGATTGTTTGTTCTGCTCGCACAAGTGCACGTCAGTTAATAGCTGCGTCAGACGGTTAGTACAGGTCGAGATTTCCACTTCTTTCTAATTCGGCGTATCCTGTTGATTATTGTTTTGCTTCAGCAACCAATCGATGGGTGTGCAATTCGTGAGAGTGTTGTTCAAACAAAGTCTTGTAGTTTTCTGGGGGCTCTGGTGGGCAATTGCATTTCTGACCGACTTCGTGGGCGGTTTGGAAATGTTGGGTTTAACCGCTACGCCATGGTTTGATGGCCAGAACTACCCGTTCTTGAAACAGGCTCTGGCGCCGTTCGGGGCCACTGCTGCGATCGATATCGCGCTGTTCGTGGGAATTATCCTTTGGGCGCTGGTATCGACCCTGTTGTTCTCCTTTGCAATTGTAACACCCTATTCCCGCAAGGAGCTTTGGCTTAAACGCGTGGATTATGCATTCATCGTTTCGTTGGGGCTGTGGCTTGCGTTCTTTCTGGCAGACCAGGTGGTCATGAAGTTCGATCTTGAACAAAATCACATGGTTCAGGGTGGGTTTCAGCTGTTGTGTTATCTGACAATTCACCTTCTTCCGGATGATAATCCGGGCTGACGGTTCCTGATCCAGCGCTGTATTTTGTAGCGGCAGTATAAGGGCATGAAAGTTGTTTCCCTTGTTCTGGTCGCGTAATCGCGGTTTCCTCTCCGGTTTGAATGGAATAATGTCGGCCGAAACCTCAGCGGGCGGATGGAGCTACATGTCGCGTTTCGATGGATACTTCCTGCGGCAACTACTGGTGCTGTTTGGTTTCTTCACGCTGGTTCTGGTCGGAGTCTTCTGGATCACACGATCGGTCAGTTTGTTTGACCGCGTGATCAGCGGTGGTCAGTCGGCGATGGTGTTTTTGGAGTTCACCGCTCTGACGCTACCGACACTGATCCGAACAGTTATGCCGATGGCCGTGTTCGCAGCCGCAGTGTATGCCACTAACCGGTTGAGCCGCGAAAGTGAAATGACCGTAATGCTCGCGACTGGTTCCAGTCCTTGGCGGCTTGCACGCGCGGTTTTCATATTCGGTTTGATTGCTGGACTGATGATGGCTGCCATCAGTGTCTTTTTGCGCCCCGCTTCGGTTGATCAATTGGAACGACGACAGGCCGAAGTGGCCGGAGACGTGACCGCGCAGCTTTTGAACGAAGGCGAGTTTCTGCATCCGGCTCCGGGCGTTACCGTGTATATCGGGCAAATCGACTTGGATGGAACGCTGCACGAGGTTTTCGTTTCCGACCGGCGCGATGAGGCCAATCCGGTAAGTTACTCAAGCACGACAGCGTATCTCGTTAACAATGACGCTGGAATTCACCTGGTTATGGTTGATGGCGTTGCCCTGCGGCTGAACGAGCAGGACAAAACCCTGTCTTCAACTCTGTTCGAAGATGCGTCGTACGACATTTCTGAGTTAACCAGCAGCGGCGACATGGCCCAGCGCAGTCTTGAGGCTATTCCAACGGTGGAATTTATCGAAGATATCGAAGCCGCTTCTGCTACTTACGGATTTACACACGGGCAGTTGGTTGAAGAGTTACATCAGCGATTTTCCTGGATTGCTATCTGTATCACTGTCGCATTGGTCGGGTATTCAACGCTGATGTTGGGAAGTTTTTCCCGCTTTGGACTTTGGCCTCAGATTTTCGGGGCTTTTACAATTCTTGTTGTTTTAGAGGGCGTACGTGGATTCGTTGCACCCATCGTGATTGATGATCCAAAACTCTGGCCAATACTTTATGGACCTGGAATCATGGGAATTCTGATTTCTTGCCTATTCCTGTTGGTTGCCGGACGGCCATTGATCCGCCAGCGAAACCGTCAGGATGTGGCTGTTCCATCTCCAGTTTGAGACTAACTTCGCAGATACGTAAGACAGGTCAGGATATCATCGAAATAGGTGTGTTGTTCGCTCGCAGGTCGTGCGACCAGATAGAGTGGAAGCTTTAAATCTGGTTCGTTTGGTACGATAACGAGTTCGCCGGCACGGATACGCCTTCCGATAACATAATCTGGAAAGTACCCCCGACCACCCCTTTGAAGCAGATACCGTAGCGCCATCATACAATTTCCCAGAAAGATTGATTGGCCCGATGCTTGTCTCAGACTTGTGCGAATGTGCTCTTGATAAACATCGCCCAGCTCCAGGTTCACAAACACCGGATCGTCATGTGCTGCTGAGTTGTTAGGGGCTTCAACCAGCGTCAATCTTTCAGCGGGCAATTCATGAAAGATGACGCGTGTGTCAGACGGTTTTTCATGTGTCAGCGCTGCATCCAGAACATGGGTTGCGACAGCTTCGGTCATGTTCAGATTGTGGTCGTAGTTCAGAGTTAGAAGCAACTTGCCGAATTGCTTCTCAAACTGCACAGCGAGGTCCACCAGCAGAGGATCCCAAACACTTAGCTGCGCACCTAAACGCAAGGCTATTCGGTTTTGGCTCTGCGCTGGCAGATCACGTGATGCAAAGGACCAAAGCGACAGCATTTGCTCCGCATATGGCTGAAATTGTTGACCAAATTCCGTAAGTGATGTTCTACCTGCCCCGCGGGTAAACAGCTTCCGTCCAGTCGCTTCTTCAATCAGGCGGATACGGGCGCTCACGGCGGTTTGGGTCACGTTCAGCTTTCTGGCCGCTGCGTGAAAACCACCTTGTTCGGCAACGCATAGAAATGTCTCAAGGGCTTTGATCTGCATGCGAAAGTATTTTTTCATCGAACTGATAAAATCAATTCATTTTTTTATCCAATTTGGCTTCGCTAAACTGAGGGCAGGTCATTAGCCAAAGGACGCGCCATGCTGGACAAGAGCCACAAACCCACCTGGACCAGTTTCGAAGAAGCCACCAAGGCCGATTGGGATGCTGTGATGGAGTATGAAGAGGCGTATAATGCCGCCCTTCCGGATCGGATTCTCGACGCCATTCGTTCGCTGGATGAAGAGTGGACGCCCTATCCGGTGAACCGCTATCAGCACAGCCTGCAGGCCGCGACCCGTGCCTATGAGGACGGTGCCGACGAGGAATTAGTCGTCGCGGCGTTGATACACGACACAGGAGACATTCTATCGCCCTACAACCACGGCGAGTTATCCGCTGCGATGATGAAACCTTATGTCAGCGAAAAGACTTACTGGATTCTCAAGCACCACTGCGTGTTCCAAGGCTACTACTACAATCACCACCTCGGTGGCGACCGCAATGCCCGTGACAAGTATCGCGACAGCCCTCATTGGGAGGACTGCCGCCATTTCTGCCATGAATACGACCAGAAGGCTTTCGATCCGGATTACCCGACGAAACCACTGGAGTTTTTTGAGCCGATGCTGCGCCGTGTCCTGAACAAAGTCGAGGGACATATGGAACTGAACGAAACGTCCGAAGGTTAACAGGCTGCCATCAACCGATAGACGATCTGCGCGGCAGTAAAGTCCCAGGCGGCATTGCCGTCCGGGGCTAACTCAACCACGTCGAAGCCCACACATTTGCGGCCCTTGAGCGCGTGTTCGACCAGCCGCAGCGCCTGGTAATAGCCTAACCCGCCCGGCACTGGCGTGCCGGTGGCAGGCATTTGCGAGGGGTCCAGCCCGTCGACGTCAAAGCTGACATAGACCAGCTCGGGGAAATCCTCAGGCAGGTCAACAGCGTGGATATTGCCGGTCACAAGTTCTTCGGCGTCCACATGGAATACGTGGTTTATCAGGCGGCTCTTTGCCTCTTCTGTCGAAAAGGCGCGCACACCGAATTGGGCCAGTTTGATACCTTCCTCGGCCAGCAGGTGCATGACTGAGGCGTGGCTGTGTTTCTCGCCCTGATATGCGTTGCGCAAGTCGGCATGTGCATCGATCTGGACGATTCCGATTGGTTGCCCCAATGCGCGCGCCACTCCCATGACGGCGCCGTAGCTGAGTGAGTGCTCTCCACCCAGTGTGACCGGTATCTTGCCCGCCCGAACCGCGGCTTCGGTGCGCTGGGACAGGCGGTCCATTATCTCGGGTAGCGTGGCGTCGCAATCGACGGGGGCTTCGGTGAAAATACCCTCGACACAAGGTTCGGCATGGCCGGTGATGCGTTCCAGTTCGTTGCTGGCCTCGATGATGGCTTCAGGGCCTTTGGCCGTGCCCGAGCCGTAGGACACTGTGCGCTCCAGCGGCACCGGGATCACACGGAATCGGGCGTCTTCGGTGCGTTCGGATGCAGTCAGTTCACTGTCGAGGAAAATACTCATGAGAGTCGGTCCTTAAAATCGTCGTAGCCGAACTGTTTGACGATCTTCAGTTCGTCCGTTCCGCTGTTCCAAAGCGCGATTGTGGGCAGGGGAACGCCGTTGAACGTGTTGGTCTTGACCATCGAGTAATGCGCCTGATCAAGGAAGGCAAAGCGCTGGCCGATCTCCAACGGATTCTCCCACGTGTAGTCGCCGATCACATCACCGGCCAGACAGGAGGGGCCGCCCAGACGGTAGGTATGGCCAGCCTCGGCTTCATCCATCAAAGCAGGACGATAGGGAGCCTCGATCACGTCGGGCATATGGCAGGTGGCCGAGATATCGGTGATGGCGAGGTTCATGCCGTTGGTGGGCAGGTCGAGGACTTCTCCGACCAGAATGCCCGCATCCAGTGCCACCGCTTCTCCGGGTTCGAGATAGACGTCGATGCCGTATTTTTCGCGGATGGCTTTGATGAATTTCACCAGCCCGTCGCGGTCGTAATCGTCGCGGGTGATGTGGTGGCCGCCGCCGAAGTTCAGCCATTTGAGCTGGCCAAGGAAGGGTTTGAGTTTGGGTTCGACCGCTTCCCATGTCCGCTGCAAGGGTTGGAACCCCTGTTCGCAGAGCGTGTGCATATGCAGCCCATCAACGCCGGTCAGGGCCTCTGCCGTCAGCTGGCTGACCGGTGTCCCCAGACGCGAACACGGCGCGCAGGGGTCGTATTTGGGAATTTCCCCCTCGGAATGTTCCGGGTTGATGCGCAGACCAACCTGAACGCCTGCGGCTTGCGCCTTGGCGAGGAAGCGGTCCTTTTGCGCTGGCGAGTTGAAGATGATGTGGTCGGACAGCGAAAGGATATCATCCATGTCAGTGTCCTTGTACCCGGCGCAAAAGGTTGCGACCTCGCCGCCGTATTCTTCGCGCCCGAGACGCGCCTCGTAGATGCCGCTGGCGCAGGTGCCACCGAGGTGCTGGCGGATGAGCGGGGCAAGCGAAAACATCGAGAACGCCTTGAGGGCACTGAGCACATGCGCACCGGACCGGGTTCCGATATCGGAGAGAATGGTCAGATTCCGCTCGACGGCCTTTTCATCGACCACGAAGCATGGGCTCGGCACGCGGCTCAGGTCAAAAGTGCGAAAGGCTCCGGCGTCGCCCGCCTGTGTGGTCATCATGTCGGACATAACCGGCGTCTCCGTATTGAGGAGGGGCCGGGGTGTCCCCCGAGCCCTGAAGTTTTTTGGTCAGATGAAGTTTTGTTGGCTCAGAACTCGACCGGACCGTCGAGTTCATGGACCTGCCATGGCAGGCCGTGCTCGTTGAGCATGTCCATGAAGTCGTCCGGGTCGAGCTGTTCCATGTTCCACACGCCGGGCTGGGTCCAGTTGCCCTTCAGCACCTGTGCCGCGCCGATCATGGCGGGGACGCCGGTGGTGTAGCTAACCGCCTGGCTGCCGACCTCGGCATAGCATTCCTCGTGGTCGCAGATGTTGTAGATGTAATAGGTCTTCTCGCCCGAGCCGTCCTTGGCCTGACCCGTGGCGATGTCGCCGATGCAGGCCTTGCCCTTGGTTTCCGCACCCAGATCGCCGGGATCGGGCAGCAGGGTTTTCAGAAACTGGATCGGGATGATTTCCTTACCGTCATGCATCACTGGGTCAATGCGGGTCATGCCGACATTTTCCAGCACTTTGGCGTGGGTGATGTAGGCGTCGCCAAAGGTCATCCAGAAGCGGGCGCGCTCGATCTCGGGGAAGTGAGTCGAGAGCGACTCCAGTTCCTCGTGATACATCAGGTACATGTTCTTGGGGCCGATGGCGGGGAAGTCGAATTCGACCTTGTGGGTCATGGCCGGGGAGTGTTTCCACTCGCCACCTTCCCAATGGCGCACCTCAGCCAGAACCTCGCGCAGGTTAATCTCCGGGTTGAAGTTGGTAGCAAATTCCTGATCGTTCGAGCCGCCGTTGGCATCCAGAACGTCGATCTGACGGATGGTGTCCAGCTTGTGCTTCTTGAGCCATTTGGCAAACACGCTGGTCACGCCCGGATCGAAACCCGAGCCGAGGATGGCGGTCAGGCCGGCCTCTTTGAACCGCTCTTGATAGGCCCATTGCCAGTGATACTCGAACTTGGCCTCATCTTCGGGCTCATAATTCGCGGTGTCGAGGTAGTGAATGCCAGCTTCAAGGCAGGCATCCATCAGCACCAGATCCTGATAGGGCAGGGCGAGGTTCACAAGGATTTCGGCGCCGGTTTCCTTGATCAGCTTGACCGTGTCCGCGACCTTATAGGCGTCCAGCTCGGCGGTTTTGATATCAACGCCGACACGGTCTTTCACGGCTGCGGCAATGGCGTCGCATTTCGACTTGGTGCGGCTGGCCAGAGTGATCTCGGTAAAGATGTCCGAATTCATCGCCATCTTGTGCACCGCGGCGTGCGATACGCCGCCTGCGCCGACAACCAGTGTTTTTCCAGTCAAAGAACCCATGGGGGTGATCTCCTCTCACAGGGGGTTATTCGTAATAGGTGTAGCCGTTGATCGAGTCGCGATAGGCGCTCATCAGGGTTTTGCGGTCTTTGGCTTTCAGAGTACCGGTCGAGATCGCCTCGTCCACCATTTTGCGGAAGGCGGCGACACAGTCGTTGGGGTCGAACTCGACATAGGACAGGACCTGACTGATTGTGTCGCCCTCTTGCTCGTGCAGCAGGTCAAAGCCGCCATCAGCGCGCAGGTCGATGGTGACGACGTTGGTGTCTCCGAACAAGTTGTGCAGATCGCCCAGCGTTTCCTGATAGGCGCCGACAAAGAAAACACCCATGTAGTATTCGTCTTCTTCTGGCAGTGAATGCACCGGCAGACTGGGTGAAACACCGTCGGCCAGAATGAACCGGTCGATTTTACCATCGCTGTCGCAGGTGATGTCAGACAAGACAGCGCGTCGGTCGGGCTTTTTGTTCAGCCCCTGCAGCGGCACGATCGGGTGCAGTTGGTCGATGGCCCAGACGTCTGGCAAAGACTGAAACAGTGAGAAGTTGCAGTGATAGATGTCGGCCACTTTCTCAAGCTGATCGTCGACATCCGTTTCCAGATCATCACTTGCCGCCAGTGCCTTGAGGCGGGCCATTAGCGACAGGTAGATTCGCTCGGCCCGGGCCATCTGGCGCAGATCGACATAGCCGCGGCGGAACAGGGCGCGAAGTTCATTGCGATAAAAGGTGGCGTCGTTCCAGCATTCCTGCAGCCGATCTTTGCTGAGGTACCCATGTACAGCAGCCAAATCTGAGACCATATGATGGTCGTCCGCTTCGACCTCGGGACCGTTTGGCGCATCGTACAAAGTGCTTTCCAGCACATTGAACACCAGCATCGAAGACGTGGCGACCACAGCGCGGCCGCTTTCAGTGACCAGCGTTGGGTGGCTAACTTCAGCCTCATCCATCGCGTAGGCCACGGTTTCCACCACATTGGCGCAGTACTCCTCGACCGTGTAGTTGATAGAGTTCTCAGCCGCTTTCTTTTCACCCGTATAATCCACACCCATGCCGCCGCCGAGGTCCAGATGGGTCAGCGGGACACCCTCGCGCGTCAGTTCGGTGTAATAGCGACAGGCTTCGCCCACGGCACGGCGCACATCGTTGACGTCCTGCACCTGAGAGCCCAGATGCGAATGCTGAAGCTTCAGGCAATGCAGTAGCCCAGCCTCTTTCAACTTGTCGACAGTGGCGACAAGTTGATCGGTGTTCATGCCAAAGGCGGACCGGTCGCCCGAGCTTTCCTCCCACTTGCCGCTGATCTGGTTGGTTAGTTTCACCCGCACACCGATCAGGGGCTCGATGCCTAGTTCTTTGTAAACTTCGATCACCGTGTCAGCCTCTTTCGGGCTTTCCAGAACGATGACCGTATTGAATCCGATCTTGCGGCTGAGGATGGCAAGCTGGATGAACTCGGCATCCTTGACGCCGTTGCAGACGATCAGCGCTTCGCTGGCTAAACGGTGCGCCAAGGCAATCACCAGTTCGGGTTTGGATCCTGCTTCGAGACCGTAGTTGTACTTCTTGCCAAACTCGACGATCCGATCGACGACTTGCGCCTGCTGGTTCACTTTGATCGGGAAGACACCACGATAGCTGCCCCCGTAACCAGTTCGTGCTATTGCGTCGGCAAAGCTCTCATTGATATGCGCGATTTCGTGCTCCAGATAAGAGCTGATCCGCAGGATCATCGGTGATTTGATGCCGCGCTGATCCAGATCGTTTAATATACCGGGCAGGCTGATAGCCTCTGCCTCAGGCGCCAGCGGATTTCGCAATCCGATCTCGCCATCCTCTGTCACCTCGATGAGGCCTTTACCCCACCTTTCAACTCCATAAACGGAATGCGGCGCAACAGTCGAATGTTTCAATCAGGTCATCCTCAGGAATCAGGCGGTCAGTTTCGCGCCCGCCAATACGGCAGCCGCTTGATTCTTCCAAGTGTAATCTATGTGTTGCCGTTTTGGGGGAGTTATACGGCGGTGTTTACCGGAACCAGATGATTGTCCCACTGACAAGGAGCGGTTGCCCGAGTTTCCGTCCCATTTGTCGCCAGACGTCCCACGTCGCCGTTTCCGGTCGTGTAAATCAGGCCGGTAGGCCCGGAACTCAGACCGCAGACATCTTGCAGTGCAAACGCGCCGGTAAATGCGCCACTCGTGGCGTCAAAGCGGTGCAGGGCATTACCGCGTGGACAGGTGATGGCGACGGTCTGGCCGTCGCTGGAAAACCCAACGCTGCCTGCGTAACCCTGCAGAGTGGTTTGTGCGTCATCGGGTGCAGACAGAAGCTTGGGCTCGCTCCCTCTTAAATGTAGCCCCAGAAGCGGGGGATGTTGCGTTTTGTTGCCCTGCCACTGCATGGCGAACGCCACGAGCCCATCCTGTCGAAGAGACAAATGGCGGATCGAATTCTTGTGCAACGCAGCTGGCAATTGCACCTGATCAAGCACCTGTCCGTTCAGGTCGCAATAGGTCAAGTTCGGCTGCATTGTGGGCAGGTTCAGTTTAGAACGCCCGGCATCGGGGTGGGTTTCAATGCCACCATTGGCAATTGCGAGAGAAGCGCCATCCGGCATCAGCACCATGTCATGAGGGCCGATTCCACCAGAGGAAAAAGAACCCAGTCGCACATAGCCATTTGCCGCGTCCCAGACCCCGATCATCCCTTCACCGGCTTCATAGTCGTTCTCGGTAGTAAAAAGCAGTGCTCCGTTCCGCGAGTACACTCCGTGGCCATAAAAGTGGTGCCCTTCCGGGGCAGAAAGTCTGGCGATTTCTGTTCCGGTTGAACACTCAATGACCAGCGCGAAAGTCCCGGGGCGGCGTGCAAAAGCAACGGCTTGCGCATGTATCGGGTGCGCTGCGGCGGCATGCCCACGGTCAGGCAGCGGCAGGCTGAAGAGTATCACCCCGTCCGCATTCAAGCCAACTAACCTGTACGATCCGTCCGGAAACAACGCAGCTGACAGAAAATCAGGGGTGCCGACTGCGGACCATCCCGGAACAGGTGCCAGACTGGCAGCTGCTAGACCTGCAAGAAAGTGACGCCTGCTGGTCATCGCGATCAATCCCCGTCGAGCGAGTTGAAACCGGCATTGATGCCCAGAGTTGGGCCAAGCTCGGTTACCGCAATTTGCCGAATATCGTTGATCGATTGCTGCAAGGCCTCAAGCCTGAACCGGCCTTGCGGTGTTGCGGCATCTGCAAAATCTGGATCTTCCAGCGACTGCACGCGATCTATGCTTTTTGAAAATGCCGCATCCAAATCTGCTGCGATTTCAGGATGATCGAAGGACAGTCGGGCAGCCAGATCACGCAGTGCGATCAAAGACAGCTCGACATGACGCTGAGAGCGTTCGGAACGACGCGCTTCGGCCCGGTTAGGGCGGGGCTTGTCAAAAGTTCCCATGGGGCGACCCAGCCGAGTGTCGGCAGTAAATTGCAGGCCTGTGAGCAGAGCCTTGTACAGTTCCTGCATTGCCTCATCGCCATCGCGATAGGGGCTGTCTTCGCCGGGTTGTGTCAGCTTTGGGGCATAGCTTTGCCAGTCGACATTGATCGCGTCGGCATTTCGGTCGATATCGGCGGCAATGGCCTGAATAAGACTGCAGCGATATTCTGCACTGCCCTGTTCTTCAAAGGCTGGATCGTACAAGAGCCGTTCCAGTGCAAAGAATCCGCGCCCGGCGATTGATTGGTCCGCAAAGGCATCGGGATCCTGCACTGAGGCGTCTTCGCTGGCGATCATCTTGGACAGAGCCTTGGGGGTGAACCCCTTTGTGTCCGGCCAAAATGCCAACGCGAAGGCGCGGTCATCGGTTTCTGAAGGGCCGAAACGCAGGTGGCTCGCCAAAATCCAGGCGTCAAACGCGGAGCCATAGACTTCACGTAAAGCAGTTGATGAAGGCACGCAATCGGACTGTGTTGTGTTCACCAGTGCCTCGGTCGCCTCAGATAATTCTGCATACCGAGGCAGGACATGCGTCTCTGTCACGTCCAACAAGATCGGGGCCCGATCCTGAGCAAACGCGGCAAGTGGTATCAGCAACGCGGTGGCAAAAACAGTGGTGCGCATGGGATCAAAGGCTCTCCAGAAAGCGGATCAGGGCGTCGCGGTCGGCTTTAGGCATGGACACAACGGTATCGCGAGCTGCCTGAGCCTCGCCTCCATGCCAAAGGATCGCCTCAAGTAAGGAACGGGCACGGCCATCATGCAGAAACTGAGTGTGGCCCGAGACACGCTCTGTCAGACCAACACCCCAAAGTGGAGGCGTGCGCCATTCACGCCCCGTAGCCCGGGCCTCGGGGCGGTTATCGGCAAGACCGTCACCCATGTCGTGCAGCAACAGGTCGGTGTATGGCCAGATCAATTGGAAACTGTGTTCGGGGCGATCCTGCATTCTGTGGGTTACAAATGACGGGACATGGCAGGAAGCACAGCCGCTGGTGTGGAACACCTCTTTACCGTGCAAAACCTCTGGATCATCGGTGTCCCGACGCGCCGGAACGCCCAGATTGCGGCTGTAGAATGCGACAAGGTCCATACCTTGCTGATCGATTTCGAAACCGCGCACATCGTTGTCCCCGTGGGGCGCCTCAATGCAGTTGGTCTGGGCCGGTGTGCAATCGCCTGCAGGGGCGGGGTAAAGAGGGGTGGAAATCCCGATATCGCCGGAAAAGGCGGCGGAGGATTGCTCCATCACCGTGGGCATTCCTGCCTTGTGACCGAAACGGCCCATCATGGGTTGGTCAAATTCAACCGACCAGACGATGTTTGGGCGCCCCGAAATGCCGTCGCCATCCGCGTCGTCCGGATCGGCGTTGGCCAGCAAATCTTCGACAGGGATGGACTCGAGTAAGCCTAGTCCGATCATCTGCGGCGCGACCCGCGGGCTGAGCATCGCTTCGGGATGCAAAGGGCCGTAGCCCAGATCTGCGGCCGTATGGGTGGGGTTGCGAAGGGAAACGACCTCACCTTCGGACAGTTCAACGGGGATTTCTTCGTAGTCTATGTCCAATCGGTATTCGGCAGGATGACCTGCAAGCGCGAAATCCTGCATCTGGCCGCCATAGTTCGGGTCGGGCAGGGTGGCGATATAGTCTTCGATTTCTGCCGGCGCATCCTCAGGCGAGCCGGGAATAGACACGCGCAAGAACATCGAGATCGCGTTGTCGTCAGCATTGGCTGGTGTATGACCTCGGCCATCCTTGATGTGGCATCGTTGGCACGAGCGTGCGTTATACAACGGGCCCAAACCGTCTGAGGCCAGTGTCGATGAGGGGGACGAGACCCATATTTTCTTGAACAGCCCGTTTCCGACTCTGAAGTCCAGTTCCTGTTCGAAACTAATATTGCCTGATGGCAAAGAGAACGCATCTGCATCGGTCCGCACGCGGACCGTCGCTGCTCCGGCGCTCAGATCTTCAAACCGTTGCGGGGCCGAAAAATCCTGTGGCGCTGCAGTAACGGCTTCGATCCGCAAGCGTTCATCTTCGGTTCTGGGAGTTATGTTCAGGTGAGGGTCCTGCAGCCCGGAAGCGAGTACTTGGGTGGCCCCCAGTAAGGCAATCGGCAGGACGGCGAGGTTAGTCTTTCTCGCCCATTTTAGACGCGTTGAACTGCACATAGTTGGCTTAGCCAATCCTTTCATACAGATCGAGCTGAGTTTCGACGAAGCCGATATGGTCCCCTTTAGTGGACACGGCTTTTCGAACAGTGGCATCGATACATAGTCACCGGCTTCCCGGCAGTACTCGCGCGTTTCCTATAAGAATGCTCTTGCCTGATCTCGTTCGCAAGATTGCATCCCATTGTTTCCTCTGGTGTATTCCTGATCCTTGTAGTGTCAAGCGTTTGCAGGTTGAGATAGCTTTGCAGAAATTTGATTTATGGGATCAACCTGACCACTTTTCCATTTCTTTGATGGCGACTTCGTGGTGCCTTTGACCAGTGGCCAGTCTTCCTGCAGGCGGTCACACAACCAATGCTGGTTGCCCCGGATCAATTCATGCCGCCGCGATTTGTTTGGATTTGCGACGCACTTTGGATCGCTTTTCAGCGGCATTCACTTGTGTTCCATCCGCACTCAGCGTGCGGAGCTGCATCGGAACTTCCAGATTGTCGCTAGAGCGCATCGTGTCCAGAAACAGAGGCATACAGCCCCCACAATCTGCCGATTTTCCAAGGGCGTGATAGATTTTGCCCGGCGTGATGATGGCCTGCGGATCAGCCGTTCGCATCCAGTCAATTGCGGCGCGAATTTCGGTGTCCGAGATATTGGTGCAGTGGCATACGATCATAGCGACTCGACCGGTTGGCTGATTTCTTACTCAAATAGTAAGTTATTTGAGGGCCGTCCAGAAAGAAAGAGCACTTCTTTGTGATCCGGAGGCTTGGAAGCGCAGGTTTTCGCCTGCGCTTCCGGTCGGCTGAGTGTTAACAGCCTGCGAGGGGATTAGTGGAACACGGCGTCCGGGTTATCCAGGCTGTCAGAGCCTTCGAACTCAATCTGATCCAGCTCGAGTACGGCGACGATACGCTCGATGGTCTTGGTTTGATCAACCAAACCGTTAACGCCACCCATGATCAGCGCTTCTCCACCAGCATTGCCTGCTTCCAGCATCTGGTCATAGGCAAAGCCAGCTTCGGCCGTGGATTTCAAACGACCCAGAGCTTGCATGGTGTTCGACAGTTTCGCCTTCATTTCAATGTCCAGCGCGGGGTCAGCTGCAACGACAAGATCCGACAGGGATGCGCCCTGAACCGGGGTGCCGTCGATGCGAACATAGTTGCCGAGATAGACGTTCTGAATGCCCAGGCCATCATAGTAGTGGCTGTTGTGGGTGTTGTCCGAGAAGCAATCATGCTCTTCTTCCGGATCATTCAGCATCAGACCCAGGCGCATGCGTTCGCCTGCCTGCTCACCATAAGACAGCGAGCCCATTCCGGTCAGGATTGCGCTGACGCCTGCATCTTCGTTTTCTGTAAGAGCAGCGCGTGCGTCACCACCTTCCTGCCATTGCGCAGCCATCCACTCGAGATCGCTGACCAGCAGATCGGTCGCTGCGCTCAGGTACTGGGCACGACGGTCGCAATTGCCGCCGGTGCAGTCATCACCCTGCGCGAAGTCTGTCCAGGGGCGGTTACCTGCGCCTGCACCGTGGCCGTTCATGTCTTGGCCCCACAGCAGGAATTCGATTGCGTGGTAGCCGGTCGCAACGTTTGCTTCGATACCGTCTGCCTCATGCAGGGTATCTGCCAGCAGCTCGGGCGTAATTTCGGCCGCATCAACGGTTTCGCCTGACAGCTCGAAGTTGGGGTTTGCGATAACGTTCAGGACGGCGAATTCGTTTTCGTCAGTTGCACCACCATAGGCTGCATCGACATAGTCGATCAGGCCCTCATCCAGTGGCCAGGCGTTCACTTTACCTTCCCAATCGTCGACGATGGCATTGCCGAAACGATAAACCTCGGTTTGCTGATAAGGAACGCGCGCGGCAACCCATGCGGCGCGCGCGGCATTCAGGTTGGCGTCCGACGGTTCGGCGATCAACGCCGCCACAGCGGCCTGAAGGGATTTGGCGGCAATCAGGCTGTCATCATATTTGGCTTCGGCGATGTTTGCGTAGGTGTTCAGCACATCGGTTTTCGAGGGGGCATCGCCTGCGGATGCGGCGGTTGCAATGCACAGTGTCAGGGCACTTGTCGCAGTAAATAGCTTAATCATGACGTATGATCTTTCCTGTCAGAAACGATATTCTTTGGGCGCTCGACTAAGGGCGCCTGCGCGAGTTTTCTGAGTGAATTAGTCGGTTAAGTCAACCTGAGTTTTATTGTCGGGAATAATGTCGCACTTGATACACACCGGTTTTTTCTTCAGACAATGACGCTTAATCCGCTTGCAGTTTGAAGGCCCGCTGCCAGATTTGAAAACCTGAACTCACCACGAGCGGCCTAAATCTGGCTACCCATATTCGGTGAGGGATAGGTCAGCGCGCAATCATTGCGCGACTTCGCAAAGCAGCTAAAATGATGCATGTGATTCTTGGTTTTGTGTTGATCCGGTTATGAAACGTGCGGTTCTGGCTTTAATCCTATGCCCCGGGGGCCTAATTGCCCAGGAAGCACGGCCAATGGAACAACACACCCACGGTTCTGGTTCTCTGAGCATTTCGGTTGCCGGAGCGGAATTCACCTTATCTCTTGCGGTTCCAGGCACTGATATCGTTGGTTTCGAGCATCCTGCTGCCGATGACGAAGATCGCGCATTGGTTGCGGTGGCGATATCAGATTTGACAAACCCTCTGGAGCTGTTTGTCGTACCGGAGGAGGCTGGATGTTTTGCCGTATCGGCGAACGTGACACTGGTTGACGGTGCACACAGTCATGATGGAGAAGGCGCGGCGGACAACCAGGAGCAAGGCGATGCAGTTTCTTCAACCTCTGAAGAGACGACCGAGCCTCACACGGAATTTCAGGCTGAGTATTTAATTCGATGCCAGGACCCTGATGCAGTTGATGACGTGCGTTTCGACTATTTTGAAAGGTTCGAGAACGCAGAGGAACTGGTAATTGAGGTGCAATCGGCCCAAGGCGAGCGCTCATTCAGCGTGGCGCGTGAGACGCCACTGGCAAATCTGGCTGGTATGTTTTGATCTAGTTGAAGCAGGATTTCGACGCAGCCAGCTTTCATTCCACTAACTCTACCCATCCGAGAATTTTGACGAATAAAAATATGCAATCGCTTGGGTTCGGTTTTTGACCGAGAGTTTTTCGTAAATATTGGACAGATGAAATTTCACTGTATTGGTTGAAATCTGCAGTTCCTTTGACAGATCACGATTGGACAGACCTTTGGCAAGCGCTTCAAGGATTGCGCGTTCTTTACGCGACAAGCTCTGAATCGGATCCTGTTGCATCTTACGAACATCGATGAATGGAAAAACCATTTTGCCAGCGGCGACATCGGCGCAGGTTTCTAGCAAAACTTCGACCTCACCGGACCGCGGGGCGAACCCTGCCGCACCAGCTTGCATGGCCAAGCGCGGTATGTCCCCGGCTTCGTCGCCGTAGACGACAAACCGTGGCGCATTTTCCTGCTCGCGGATCACTTCGATCAACTTCGCCGCGCCCAGCACCGGCAGGTTCCAGGCAACAACACAGACCTGTACAGGAACCCGGATAACAGCGCCCAGAAACCCTTCGGCTGTAGCTGATGTCGCGACCAAAGAGAATCGCGGGTCGCGTTCAAAAATCTCCGACATCGCAGACAGGACCAACGGGTTGTTGTCCGCCAGCACGATATCGATCGGAGTGTCAGGATTTGCAGACATTTGAATTCACGCCTATTTTTTCCAAAAACTACCCATTCGGGTGGGATGATTTGCGGTATACTTCGGTATCCTTACACAAACAGGTAGGTTTTAACCTATCCATTTAGGTTTGCTAAAGCAGTAGTAAGCTACGTTGCGCACTGCATCAAGCATCGGTTTTCTGTCCGCCAACGCGATGTATGGGACCTGTTTCGATCCCATAGTTGAGGAGGATCGCCGATGACATTTCAAATCTACCCGCCTTTGGAGATTCCCGAGACGTTGGCCGCTGGCCCGGGACCAGGGAATACCGACGCTCGTGTTCTGCAAGCTTTCGCCAATGCTGGTGTCGCTGATCACATGCAGGGCGATGTTCTGCGCGGGATGCTTGAATGCAAACTGATGTTGCGCGAAATCTGGGGCACAAAGAACACCTACACGTTTGGTGTTGCCGGAACCGGGTGGAGCGGTCTGGACACGATGTTCTCGGCCGTCATGCCGGGCGACAAGGTGGTTGCTTTTGCCAACGGCACCTTTTCAGGCATTGATGCGCTGACGCTCAGGATCAAAGCTGCCACCTCGCAGGAGCACGCGGCCAATCCGCTTGATCCTAAAGCTGCGAGCGTCATTGTCGTCGAGGTGCCTCATGGGGAACCGGTGACGGGTGACATCGTCGAAAAGGCGCTTGCCCAACACAAACCCAAGTGGGCCTTTATGGCACAATGGGAAACCGGTTCGGGCCGGATCAACGACCTGCGCGGATTTTCGGATGCTTGCGAGCGCCACGACGCAATGGGATTGGTCGACGCGGTTTCGTCGCTTGGCGTGGATAGCTTTTCGATCGATGACTATCCCGGAGTCGCAGGCTGGGCATCCTGCCCGCAGAAGGGCTTGTGCTGCCTGCCGCTGACTTATGCGCCCGTCAGCTTCACCGACGCGTACATCGAGTCGCTGAAAGCAAGCGGTGCCTACAGCTATGTCCATAACCCGATCTTCGAGGCTCGCCATTGGGGCGTGGTCAACGGTCAGGATGTGGAGAAAGGCACCTATCACCGCACCCACTCTGGCTATGCAGTCGCCGCGTTCCACGAAGCGTTGCGACTGACCTTGCAGGAAGGCCTTGTCAAACGCTCACTTGCGTACCGGACACATGAAAAGGTTCTGCGTGACGCCGTTGTTGAAATGGGCTGTGAAGTTACGTCCGACATGCCCAGCCTCGTAGTTCTAAACCTGCCACCAGAACTGGCCGGGCGTGAAATGGAACTGGTTCAGAACTGCCGTGCTCGTGGTTTCGGTATCTGGCCCACGCTCAGCGAACCGGTACAGGTGCGGATCGGAATCTTGAATCAGCTAAATCGTCAGTCCGTCAGCCGCATAATCCGGCTGTTTGCCGAAGCTCTGCGCGAGCTTGGCGGACAAGTCGATCACGAAGCAATCGAAGCACTGTTGGAAAGCCGTTACGGCACCTCAATCGCGGCCTAAACCGGAGTAAGCAGATGGATATTCATGAATATCAGGCCAAGGAAATTCTCTCGAATTTCGGCGTCGATGTACCATCAGGGGCCTTGGCTTACAGCCCCGAACAAGCGGCCTATCGGGCGCGCGAACTTGGGGGTGACAAGTGGATTGTCAAGGCACAGGTTCATGCAGGTGGACGCGGCAAAGCTGGCGGCGTCAAACTGTGCAACACGGAAAGCGAAATCTACGAAGCCTGTGATGATCTGTTCGGTCGCAAGCTGGTAACACATCAAACCGGCCCTGAAGGCAAAGGCATTTACCGCGTTTACGTTGAGGCTGCGGTCCCGATTGATCGCGAGATCTATCTTGGTTTTGTTCTGGACCGGTCCAGCCAGCGCGTGATGATCGTTGCCTCGTCCGAAGGCGGAATGGAGATCGAAGAGATTTCTGCTGAACGGCCTGACAGCATTGTACGCTCAATCGTTGAGCCTGCGGTTGGTTTGCAGGAATTTCAGGCGCGTGAAATTGCGTTCAATCTTGGCCTGGAACCACGATTGATCCAGCAGATGGTTCGCACATTGCAAGGGTGCTACGCTGCTTTTAGTGATCTGGATGCAACCATGGTCGAGATCAACCCGCTGGTGATCACCGGTGATGATCGCGTGCTGGCGCTGGATGCGAAGATGAGCTTTGACGACAACGCTCTGTTCCGCCATCCGCAAATCGCCGAACTGCGCGACAAAAGCCAGGAAGATCCACGTGAGAGCCGCGCTGCGGATCGAGGCCTGTCCTATGTTGGGCTCGAAGGAAACATCGGCTGTATCGTCAACGGTGCCGGTCTTGCCATGGCGACGATGGATACGATCAAGCTGGCAGGCGGTGAACCGGCCAATTTCCTTGATATCGGTGGAGGTGCATCCCCTGAACGTGTGGCCAAGGCATTTCGCCTGGTTCTGTCCGACAGCAATGTGCAGGCGGTGTTGGTCAATATCTTTGCCGGAATTAATCGCTGCGATTGGGTGGCAGAAGGTGTCGTGCAGGCCCTGCGCGAACTGCAGATCGATATCCCGGTGGTGGTGCGACTTGCCGGAACAAATGTCGAAGAAGGGCAGAAAATTCTGGCCAAATCCGGGCTTCCGATCATTCGGGCGACCACTCTGATGCAGGCTGCCGAAAGGGCTGTTGGCGCCTGGCAGAACGATCTTTCTCAGGGCACCAAGATGAGGGCTGTGTAATGAGCATTCTTCTCGATCGCGACAGCCGCGTTATCGTTCAGGGTATCACCGGACGCATGGCGCGCTTCCATACCAAGGACATGGTGGAATACGGCACCAATGTTGTGGGCGGTGTGGTTCCGGGCAAAGGCGGAGAAACCGTTGAAGGTGTCCCGGTTTTCGACACCGTCAAACAGGCCGTCGAAGCCACCGGTGCAGATGCCAGCCTGGTTTTCGTACCTCCGCCATTTGCTGCGGATTCGATCATGGAAGCGGCGGATGCAGGTATTCGCTACTGTGTCTGTATCACCGACGGCATCCCCGCGCAGGATATGATCCGGGTCAAACGCTACATGTACCGTTACCCCAAGGAGAAGCGGATGGTCCTGACCGGACCGAATTGCGCGGGAACCATCAGCCCGGGCAAGGCGCTGTTGGGCATTATGCCCGGTCATATTTATCTGCCAGGGAATGTCGGGATCATTGGACGCTCAGGCACGCTTGGATACGAAGCTGCGGCACAGCTCAAAGAGCGTGGCATCGGTGTCTCAACCAGCGTTGGTATCGGTGGTGATCCGATCAATGGATCCTCGTTCCGCGATATCCTGGAGCGTTTCGAAAAAGACGAGGACACAGCAATCATTGCCATGATCGGTGAGATTGGTGGGCCGCAGGAGGCCGAGGCCGCCGAATATATCCGGGACCACGTCTCCAAACCGGTTGTGGCTTACGTGGCAGGTCTGACTGCGCCCAAAGGCCGGACGATGGGGCATGCGGGTGCGATCATCTCGGCCTTTGGTGAAAGTGCTTCTGAAAAGGTCGAGATCCTTTCAGCAGCAGGTGTAACCGTTGCTGAAAATCCGGCTGTGATTGGCGAAACAATCGCTCGCGTTATGGGAAAGGCTGCGTGATGGTAAAACCTTCGGTCCTTGTAACCCGTCGCTGGCCTGCTGCCGTCGAGGCTCAGTTGGCCGAAAACTACAATGCCGTGCTCAACACCGGGGACAAACCCATGTCTCCGGCTGAGATCCGCGATGCGTTGAATCGCTATGATGCGGTGCTTCCCACTGTCACCGACACCTTGAATGCCGAGGCTCTGGATGTACCTGCCGCGCAGACCAAGATCCTTGCCAATTATGGAGTTGGCTACAGCCATATCTGTGAGCCTTCGGCCCGCGAGTTAGGCATGACCGTGACCAACACACCCGATGTGTTGTCTGAATGCACAGCTGATCTTGCCATGACCTTGTTGTTGATGGTCGCCCGCCGTGCCGGTGAAGGCGAGCGCGAGCTGCGCGCCGGGAATTGGTCGGGTTGGTGTCCGACCCATCTGGTTGGCACCAAGGTCAGCGGCAAAACCCTTGGTATCATCGGCTTTGGTCGTATCGGCCAGGAAATGGCCCGCCGTGCCCATCATGGGTTCGGTATGAATATCGTGGTGCAAAATCGCAGCCGTGTGTCGCCCGAGGTGCTTCAGCAATGCAATGCTACTCAGGTCGATTCTGTGGACGAGTTGCTGCCGCAATGCGACTTCGTCTCGCTACACTGCCCGGGCGGAGCTGCAAATCGTCATCTGATCAACTCTCGCCGTCTCGACCTCATGAAACCCGGTGCCTTCCTGATCAACACCGCGCGTGGCGAAGTTATTGATGAATTCGCGCTGATCCAGGCACTGATGTTCGATGTCATTGGCGGAGCTGCACTTGATGTGTTTGATGGAGAGCCCCGGATCAGTCCGGATCTGTTGCAATGCGACAATCTGGTGATGTTACCGCATCTCGGCAGTGCAACGCGTGAAGCACGCGAAGCGATGGGTTTCCGCGTTCTGGATAACCTCGGCGATTTCTTTGCCGGTCGCCCGCCCCGAGATCGCGTGATCTGATCCCAATCCCCACTAAACCTCCCAAAGGTCGGTGCCGGATGGGAGGTTCTTTTTCTGGAGGTAACAAAATGAATGCCCCTCAACGAATTGACGGATTTTTTACCCAGTCTTTGTCTGACCGTGACCCTGAGCTTTTTGGCTCGATCACGTCCGAGCTGGGCCGTCAGCGCGACGAGATCGAGCTGATTGCGTCCGAAAACA
>NZ_JBQFRS010000020.1:0-10415 GCF_056537525.1 Ruegeria sp. CE12
GAACGCCGCCTGAAGGCAATGCAGCAGTGGTAATCCCATGCGCCCGGACAAAAGCGTCTCCTTGCGCCGAAACCGTTATCGTCCCGGTGTTCTTTAAACTCGTATCGATCTGATCAAAAGACATCCCGACGGCTGCAACGGTTGCAACGTTTTGGCCCGCTGCTGAAACCTGCAGGGTGCCGGAGTTTAATACGTTCCCGCTATCGCGAACGTTTGCGCCCTGAATGCCAGCTGCAAAGGCTGTAGAACCCTGGTCCGCGACAGCGTTGACAGAAACACTACCGCTGTTGGTCAGTTTGCCTCCAACGTGAGAAAATCGCATCCCCAAAGCGGAGGCGTTCAAACCTGAGGCCGAGGCCGCAATCGCGCCCGAGTTCTCGAACACTCCGAAACCACCCATTGGATCTTCGTTGATGTTGTCTACATAAATCCCGGTGGCAACAGCGCGCTGGAAGGGAATGGAAGGGTTCGAATCGGTTACCGCAGCGCTCGCGACGATACTGCCGGAATTTGAAAATCTGCCATCGATGAAACCGAGGGCGATACCGCTGGCGCGCGCAGTGGTATCTCCCGACGCTCTCGCTGAGATGTCCCCCGAATTGCCAGCCGAACCCTGAACATCGTCCAAGGCAATCCCTTCTGCACCAGCAAAATCAGCCTGCGCAAATGCCGAGATGACGCCAGAGTTGGTGAATGTGCCGCCAATATCAGTCGTGTTGATCCCGTCTACATACGCCGAGCTTGTACCAACGGCCTGAACCGTTACTGCGCCACTGTTATCAAAGGAACCGTCGACATTTCCTCTCACTTCGATCCCTTCTACAAACGCAAAGGATCCTCCGCCAGCTGCTGCCGTTATGGTCCCACTGTTGATCAGCGAACCGTCCACGGCAGCTGTCAGGATACCAGTAGAGTTGGCCGAGTCGGTGTCGATCGCTTGGACCGTGATTTGGCCACTGTTTTCCAACGTACCCACCAAACGGCCCAGAGTCCTGATTCCATCAACGCTTGCGCCAGACCCTTGCCCTTCGGCGACAGCTGTGATCGTACCGGTGTTTGTCAAAGTTCCATTTGCTGCAATGGATCCCGTGCGAATTCCTTGGGCCGAGCCGCTGGATCCCTGACTGGCAACCGTGATGCTGCCGCTGTTGAACAGTGTCCCCAACACCGTCGAGGATCGAATGCCGATAGCCTCTACGCTCGACCCGTTGTCCACCTGGATGGTGATAGAGCCCGAGTTGCTCAGCGCACCGCCTATTTCGCCAACATCAATACCGTATGCGGACGCATGGCTGACAGCATCTGCACGAACGCTGATATTGCCCGAGTTTTGAAGTGTTCCGTTCAGCCTTCCGATATCGATGCCTGTAGCCAACGCTGACGACGAGGTTGCAAGGGCATCCAATTTGATCGTGTTGGTGTTGATCAGGGAACCGTCGACATTTCCGCTCTCTATCCCGATCGCAGTTGCGCTGCTTCCTCGGCCTAATGCTGTGATGGCTCCGTTGTTGGTCAGAGCGCCCTGCACGAGACTTGTCGATATCCCGGTTGCTACGCCATTGCGCGTACCGTTCGCCGCGATCACCAATGGACCATCATTGGTCAGCTGGTTATTCACCTCATCAACTTGAAACCCATATGCTGTGGCCGACCCGTTGCTGGCCCTTGCATCAGCAAAAATCCCAGCGCTGTTGAGCAGAGTGCCCGATATGTCGCGTGCCTGAATCCCCCGGGCAGTGGCAGAAGTGACCCCCGCAGCGACGACATTGACGGCCGCGTTGTTCGAAACACTGCCGACGACATTGCCGAAATCAAACCCTCCGGCATTTGCGGTTGAGGTCGTCGCCACCGCCTGGATATTGACAGCGCCCGAATTGTTGAAATTCCCGCTGTCGCCCACGCCCCCAATATCGAACCCATCTGCCGTAGCACTTCCGCCGAAAGCCAACCCGGAAATCATCCCTGAGTTGGTCAGTGTTCCGCTCAGGCCGGAGACTTTGATGACATCATAGTCTGCTCTTCCGGTGTTACCTGCTGTCATCTCGACAGTAAGTGCGCCGCTGTTTTGCAGACGCCCGGAGAGGTTGTTTACCACAATTGTGCCCCCGGTTGCCTGGTTTGTACCAGCTGCCAACACATTGATGGCCCCGGTACTGTTAAACTCCCCTGGCAGACGATCAATTTCAACACCGGCTGCTCGGACAATGTTAGCGCCGGATGCAGATGCATTAATGGGGCCAGAGCTATCGACTGTCCCGTTGATTGTCACAAAGGACATGCCAAATCCGAACGCCGACCCAACAGAGCTTGAGACATCAACAACAATGCTGCCACTGTTACTTGCAGTTCCGTTCACAACGTCGGCCGTTAGTCCGATACCAATAGCTCTGCTTTCGTTGCTGCCCTGCAGGATAATTGTCCCG
Source organism: Ruegeria sp. CE12 (assembly GCF_056537525.1). Taxonomy (NCBI): domain Bacteria; kingdom Pseudomonadati; phylum Pseudomonadota; class Alphaproteobacteria; order Rhodobacterales; family Roseobacteraceae; genus Ruegeria; species Ruegeria sp. CE12. Next base: position 2,424 of record NZ_JBQFRS010000020.1, read on the forward strand.
CTGTTTGACAGTGTGCCATCGAGTTGATTGACGAGAATACCCGTAGAGGTACCGGAGGTCAGCGCAGAATTTGCGATATTAATAACACCAGTGTTCTGTACCGAACCTGTCGTGTTCCCAGAGACATCTATTCCAAAGATCACTGCTGAGTCGCCGGATGCAGCACCCATCGTGATAGAGCCCGAGTTCAGGACAGTGCCTGACAAATCACCATTGATGTCGATCGCTGCGCGGGTCCTGGCGTTCGCCTCTGGGGCTGTCAGTTGCCCGGCGTTCGTCACTGTGCTGGAATAATCCGCCACGTTGACCTGAACCAAGGCAGGCCCCGGCAAGCGATTGATGCTGATCGACCCGGTACTCGTGATGGTATGATCTTCATCCACACTACTGATCAGCGGCGTCGTTCGCGCCCCATTGACGACCTCTCCCAATGAGGCCCCCGCTGAAACCGCCAAAACAGAGGCTGAGCAGAGGAATAGCGAGGGCGCGATGCTCGCCACTTTCCCCTTCCACTTGGTTAGACGTCCACCATGCGCAAAAGCGCGTACCCGTTGCTCGACCTGCATGTATTCTGCCCCATCTGGCTAAAGCTTTTTTGATGCGCGAGAGAAGGATTGTTTCCCCAACGTCATCCGCTCAATGCGTATTTGCTTGCACACTCAACATCGGGCTTGAAGGGCCAAAAAGGGCGAGAATGAGGCTGTTTTGATGGATTAAAACCTTGGTTTATGTGGCTTACACCATAGTTTATCGCAGGTTGAAACTTCGCTGGTTTGAAACCATGAAGAGTGGTTCTACAAAGGTGTCCGCCCTCAAGATTCTATCAATGACAAAGAACGCATTCATTGCGCAGCTAGCGATCAAAACGAGAGCATGATAGTTCGCCGTTTCATTCGAAATCCCGTTTGATCGGGTCATCAGTATTTTGATGCAACCCTCAAGCTTTGGGCCAAGATGGAAGAACCCAATGCTATGGCTGATGGATCAATCTTGCCAGAATCGTACTCGCTATAGATTGAGAGTAGTTCCAACATAGGCGGCTGAAGCCTGAGCAGCAGGCCGATTTAAGCCCGACGCGTTTCATCAGCGCGGCACCGTGAGTTAGATCAAGGAGTCTTCTGGATCGATGCACCGGAAGATAGAGGCTACGAATCCCTGTATAAGTCAGCGTATTCCAGCTTCTCGGTAACGGAGTCGGGAGCTAAGTGTTAGCCAGAAAGTCAGATAATCGCGTCTTGAGAAGTGGTCGTTTTACTTCGACCCATCGCCGGTTAGATCTTCCAGAAGGGCACTGAAAAGCTGTGCCTTGTTAGAGAAACCTGACTTCCTATAGATTGAGTTTGTTTGCGCTTTGACGGTTCCCTCTTTCGCATCTCTTGCTGCAGCAATTTCAGCAGTGGAACACCCTTTTAGAAGAAGCCGTGCTACATCCCTCTCGGCTTTGGTAAACGACCACTTTTCAAAGTAGCTTACTAAAAGCTCTTCAAATGCTTCTGAGGCGCGTGTGGCTTTTCCTTCGAGTTTGGTCACATGGGTTCCCATGCGCAGCAACTCAACTCCAAGAACCACAATCGAACCCAATAAGCACAGCATCACGATGATTGCCCAGATATGGTAGTCATCCCAGTTATGCACCCACTCCAATCCCATCGCCTCGCTGAACTCTTCCAGAAGCATTATGAGTGCTGCGGCAAGTGATGCAAAAAATGATAGCGCCAGACGTTCTTTGGAGGCCGACATAGTAGGATCTTTCAAGTTGCCGACAATCTGAGCGCCGGATTTTCGCTTTTGTTGTAGTATGTTAGGGCCTGTCAATTGACCAGCCGAGCCATATCGGAGGAGTCGTTTCAGTGAATCCAGGTCTAGGAGAGAATTTTTGTGAGCAGCGATTTAGCATTGAGGCTGCTTACTTCTGGTTGGCCTATCCGCCTGCTTGGTTTCAGTCGTTTGTGCCTTTCGTCGTTCAGTTATTTCTTTAACTTTGGACACCATCTTGCGACTTATTGAAAACGCCTCGCCACCTGGGGTCACTACGTATGGGTTTCCGTTTCTGTAAACGATCTCACCCATTTCCTTCTTCGATAGCCATCTCGACCGGTGGACCAACAAACCGTCTTCAGGGTCCAAGTTCTCCACAGCGCTCTTAAGTGTCATTCTTATCAACTGTGTCCCATTTTCCGTTGTAACCGACACGTATTGGTTCTGAGCCTCCAGCATTAGCAACGGTCCTCGATTTGTTACGTCGAGCTTTAATTGAATTGGACAATCAGTTTGCTTTGGAGGGCGACGAAACAGATATTTCAGGGGGTCGTATCCAAACCCGGTTATAGCCTGAGCTCTGAAGTGCAAAAATATAGCGTAGGTAATTACACTCGAGACGAATGCAGACGTAAAATAATAGAGGATTGCGTGCTTAAGTGATGACCCGCCCGCCAGTAAATAGGTTGCAATAAAGGTCTTTAAGAACAAAATTATTAGATAACTGCCCAATGCTGTCCAAAAGACGCATATTGAGTTTCGAATAGACCAGTAGAACAGAGCAGGCCCAGCAAAAAAATAGAATGCGTAGAACGCGATTACCCAAGCCAACACGTACAGAGCATGCTGGAACTGACTGATATTAGGAACTGCATGCCCCCGCTCCACAATCACGAGAGCAAGAAAGACCACAGCGTAGGCTGAAATGAAAACTTTGTCTTTCATCAAGCCACGTAGCCAGACTGTAAGTTCAGCCTTTGTCAGCAACGAACTATACTCCCCAACAAATCAACAGTTCGGACATATCGGCGTACCGCCGCTAGCGGATAACTGAAGGGCGGGGCGGCGACTGTTCAGGGTCATCAGCAAGCAGATTCTTGTCGGGGTAATAGTACCACCATCTTGAGTGGCTAAGTAGGGATTGAGTGGGCTCGAGGCATAGATTCGCCGTTCAAACTTATGCCATATGCGAGTAGCATAACGCTTGAACGTGTACGACATGTAGACCTCCTCCAATCCCAAATTGTATTCCAGCAAGCTTTACGTTTGCAGAGTTTCAAATAGTCAAACGGTTAACTAGCCCGACACAACTGTTTCTATCGTGGCCAATTTTGCGCTTGGGGTGCTGCTCGAAAGAACAAATTTCTCAAGGCCTGCACGCCGCGGAACCTATAGCTTCGTTGGCTTCATCTAAACTGGCTGGAGAGTCGAAAAACTCGCTTTGGTGCGAATAACTGGTGTTTTGGTGCGAACAACGTTCAATGACGGCTTCCGCGTTGGCACCCTTTCTCACTTGGATTGAGCCGTTTCGTCTGCTGCGAAATCGATCGACGCGGACGGGTGCTCGAACCGACACTTATAGTGGGTGCGCACTTCAATATCGTCGAGATGGTTTACCGTGTCGTGGCGGTGTAGGCGGTCTGCCAACACCGAGAATTGGTTGCAAACATAGCTTGTGCAAGGCCCGTTTCTTGGCTGTCTCTGCCATTTGTCGCCAATCGATATCGCAGTACTCGGTCCTCGTCGGACTCGAAGAAAACAAACCAACAACTTTCGATCACGCAACGGTACTGCCAGTGCAACATTGAAGTTGTTTCAGATCAAAACACAACTTGACTGCAATGGACGGCATCTAGAACAAAGCCTGCGAAACCATACAAGTCGCGACACGACTAACCTTCAGGTTTGTAGATTCAGCGACTTTTAAACCTGATCTGGTGACTAATAAACCTGATCTGGTGACTAACAACAGAATTACGATTTGATATAAGTCTAAAGGCTGTATCGATGTATTTACACTGAATTGAAACTACTATCGTGAGTTTCATTCAAAAAAAAGCGGGGTTTACAGTCGTTGTATTCTCATCAGCCCTGTCGGTGCTGCTAAACTAAACCTGTTGTGCTGCGAGTACTATTATTGTGGAATATTAGTATCAAATTTATCAGGGCTTGTTCTGATTGTAATAATTAAACGCATATGAGGGAGCTTTCATGACACAGATGAAGAGGAGCTCATTGAGAATCCAAGATGGAACTAAGCTCAGCTATTTAGAAGGCGGATCCGGTTTTCCACTCATAATGGTGCATGGCTGGTCGCAATCCGCTCAAATGTTCTCCGCCCAGTTCGAGGCCTTCTGTAAAATTCGTAAAGTTATCGCACTAGATTGGCGTGGGCACGGTGAATCACAAAAGACCGAATATGGTTACCGGATATATCGATTTGCTAAAGACCTATATGATTTTGTCAAAGAATATGGGCTTACTGAGTTTGATATTTTAGGTCACTCTTTGGGAACATCTGCTCTTTGGTCTTATATGTCGCTGTTTGGCCATGATCGCCCACCTCGGAAACTTATCTTTGTTGATGAACCCGCTTCACTTCTTGCCAGGCCAAACTGGAGTGCCCAGACGCGCCTAGATGCTGGATCCATAATCAATTCGCTTGAAACGCTTGCGCGGTTTACTGATAGCGTCATCCATGCGGATTCCGTCGCCAAGCATGCGGATATTCTGCGCCCCATGTTCACGGCAAAATTTCCAGAAGATAAACTCCTTTCGGTAGCTGCTGAAAATCTTAAACTTCCGCGGATGTGTGCTGCTAGCCTCCTCGAGGACAACTGTCTTCATGACTGGCGCAGCGTAGTCGGGCAGATAAAAAATCCGGTCCTTGTTGTTGCCGCGGAAGGTAGTCCCCATCCACTGGAATCTCAACAATGGATAGCCTCACAAATCTCGGGTGCTAAATTGGTTGTCATCCCGAAAGATGAGGGTGGAAGCCACTTCATGTTTGTGGAAAACCCGCATCGATTTAACGGTTCTGTCTTGGGGTTTCTCGAAACCTCCTAACCCACCTTCGGGCAGCGCCTTGGGCGCTAAGTTTTAGAGAGTGGCAAGGCGAATTTCAAAGCCCATGAAGCGCACGAGGCAGCGAAGTCTCAAGATCTGATAAACTAAAGTGTATGCAGCCTAAACCTAGTGTTTAAAAGGGCTAATTGGCCACATTCTCGCCGTCAATACCCCTTCCAACGGATAGTCGAGCGTGCAAGCAAATGCGCATTGAGTAGATGACGCAGGGTAATCAAACCCTCGCGTGCGCATCAAAAAAGCTTTAGCCAGATGGGGCAGAATACATGCAGGTCGAGCAACGGGTACGCGCTTTTGCGCATGGTGGACGTCTAACCAAGTGGAAGGGGAAAGTGGCGAGCATCGCGCCATCGCTATTCCTCTGCTCAGCCTCTGTTTTGGCGGTTTCAGCGGGGGCCTCATTGGGAGAGGTTGTCAATGGGGCGCGAACGACGCCGCTGATCAGTAGTGTGGATGAAGATCACACCATCACGAGTACCGGGTCAATTGAAGTAAACCCACTGCGCGCGTCCTCCTTAGTCTTCATCAATGTGCCCGACTATAGCAGCACTCTGATAAATGCTGGACGCATATCGGCACAAGGCGGAACAAGCCTTGCCAGGAGCGGAATCGCAACATTCGGCGACCTATCCGGCACCATTCTGAACTCTGGTACAATTTCCCTTGGCGAAACGGTAAACGATAATGCCCTCCTGATCGGTATTGACCTTAACAACACGTTGAGCGGGTCTGTTGAAAACACCGGAGTCATCAGCATTCAGAATGCCGCCGTCCAGGGCGGCACAGCAAACGGGATTCTGGCGGACCAAGTCGATGGTACACTGTCAAACAGCGGGACAATCAACGTACGGAGCAGCAACGACAGCAGAGCCAATGCAATTGGACTAGAGACCGGCATTTTGACTGGGACAGCAAGTAACAACGGCAGCATTTCCGTTAATACCTCAAGCCGTCTTGGGTCGGCTTTCGCATTTGGCATGTCCTTTGCGCCAATCACCGGGACGGTCGATAACTCCGGCCCCCTCAACGTTTCTGCAAACGGAACAATTGGTGCCCGCGCAGTTGGTGTTGCCAGTCACGATCTGATAGGTGAGATTAACAGTACCGGGGCCATCAATGTGTCGGGAATTGGTGGAAACGGCGTAATTGGGCGAGCAATCGAAGTAAACAATCTCTTTGGGCGTCTGCAAAACAGTGGCGCGCTTACTGTCGATGTGACGGCAGGCAGCACCGGTAGAGCGGCCTATGACGCAGCCAGAGTATTCGGCCTTGGTGGGACATTGACCAACTCTGGGATGGTTTCCGGGCGGGGTATCGGCGGAAACGTTGACGCAGGTGGGTTCGATATCAGGGGTGTGAGCAACGGCGCGAATTTCGACAATTCGGGCGCTGTCAATATTCAGGCGCTTGCTACATCTACAACTGCTAATGCCGATGGGTTCGATTTCGGCAATGTTGCCGGCAGTGTTTCGAATTCAGCGCCAGTTAACGTCACCGCAAGTGGTGTCACCCAGGTACAGGCCAGAGGGATAGCGGCCGGCAACGTCTCAGGTCTTATAACTAACAGCGGGTCGATTTTTGCCGATGCGCAGTCAAGTAATGGCGCAGGCTTTGCGCGTGGCATCGAAGTCAGCGATGTCAGCGGTAAACTCACCAATGCCGGCGACATCGTGGCAAACGGCGCTGGGTTGGACAATGGCGGCGCAATAGGAATTTTCACGGGCAACATATTGGGGGAATTGAACAATAGCGGTGATATCACTGCAACAGGGCGGGGCAGGCGCGCCAACGCTTACGGTATTAACGCGACAGGGAATGTTGACGACACTTTGATCAACACGGGCTCGATTACTCTGGTCGCTACGGCTTCCGGATCGGGTAGTGCGACAGGTATTCATGCCGGTAGATTGAATGGGACACTTCAGAACTCTGGAAGCATTGCGATTCAACTGAACGCCGCCGACCAGGCGTCTGCATACGGTATTGATGTTGGCGAAATAGGCGGTGCGCTGAGCAACTCGGGCTCTATCACCATCCAAGCAGGCAATGGATCGAGCGTTGAAGCCATAGGTATCCGGTCCTCGACGGTATCGGGCTCATTGACCAATAATGGCAGCATCACGGTTGCGGCCCAGGGCTCCAACGTCGCTGCCGATGGCATCGGTACAAGGTCTATCGCTGCTGGCGGGGTATTGTCCAACACCGGTTCGATTTCTGTTTTGGCAAACGCTCAAGGGTCGCAGGCGAACGCCAACGGATTTCTGATTGGTGGTCAGATATCTGGCACGATGACTAACAGCGGCAGCTTGACGGTTCAGGTTACGTCAGACGTTGCCACCGCCAGCGCATATGGCATCTTTACGTCAGATATCGACGGACAGCTAAGCAATAGCGGAACTATTGTGGCGATGGCTCGGGGCGATACAGCCGAGTCCTCGGGAATGCGCGTTCGAAACATCAACGGCAGCTTCAGCAATAGCGGTGCCATGACCGTAACGGCCCAAGGGCAGAACTCGGCAACAGCGCGGGGAATCGAAACCGGTGAAATCGCTGGTGCATTCGACAATACAGGAACCATCACGGTCGCCGCTAACGGTGGATCCAGCGCGTATGCGGTGGGAATACGTTCCAGCAACTTTCGCGGGATAAGCGGAGCTTTTGCCAATTCAGGCAGCGTCTCAGTAACAGCAGCGGCATCCGGTGGGTCGAGTTTGGCCGCAACTGGATTGAGTGCGCGATTTATTGACCAAAGCGGCAGCTATGAAAACTCGGGTACGCTTTCGGTTGCCGCACGCGGTAACAAAATGTCTTACGCCTACGCACATGGTATCCAATTCTCGCGCGTCGGTGGTGATTTATCTAACAGCGGGGACATCGCGGTGTTGGTTGAAAACTCGCAAGGATCGTCCGCCTACGCTGCCGGAATGTTTGTCGGAGGCGTATTAGATACGGCTCGCATTTCAAACTCTGGTTCCGTGCAAGTGTCAGTTGATACTCAGAAAATGGCAACAGCTGCGGCCATTGGTCTGGGTATGGGTGCTATCGAAGGGGAGGTTACCAACACCGGGACGATAACGGTTTCGGCGCAAGGAGACGCTTTTGTCCGGGCGCATGGGATTACCACTGCTGCATTGCCTTCAGGCGGCGTTC
>NZ_JBQFRS010000021.1:0-6162 GCF_056537525.1 Ruegeria sp. CE12
CCGCTACCGTCCGCTTTCACGCGAACCTTCACATTATAGTCAATCACGCGTTTGACAGGCACGAGTACCTTCATTTCTGCGCTTGCTCCTTACAAAAACGGTAAGCCGCGTAGCGACTCCACCAATGCTCTCGTTGGCTTAGATAACGGGTCATGTGGCCCCGCAACAGGGCAAAATCGTCACGTCATGGCGTCGGGACGTCGCGTTTCGTTATTTTTTACGTGGGGGCACGAAACAAAGTTTCCTTCGGACTGCGCTCTGATCGTAGTTCAGCCCAAACCAGAGCGCGAGTTTACGTCTTTCCAAGTGCTCCAAAAACGCGAGCCACACCCGGGCCTTCAGCGGTTCGCGCCAGGTACCCACAGCACGTCGTCGCGCCCACCGTTATTGGCACAACGTGCCGCAACAAAGAACCAGTCGCTCAGGCGGTTCAGGTATTTCACGGCCACCGCGTTGACGGGTTCCATGTTGGTCAGTTCGACGGCAAGACGCTCTGCGCGACGCGACACGGTTCTGCAAACATGAAGATGGGCGGCGAGTTTTGATCCGCCAGGCAGAATAAAGCTACGCAGCGGTTCAAGCGTTTCATTCATCGTATCAATCTCAGCTTCCAACCGGTCGATTTGGGTCGGTACAATGCGAAGGGGCGGGTAGTCCGCTTCGGCATCCTGTTCCATGTCGGGGCGGCAAAAATCTGCGCCAAGATCAAACAGGTCGTTCTGGATACGAGCCAGAGCCGCGTCAAAATCACCGTCAGCTTCCAGGCGTGCGACGCCGACGAAAGCGTTCAATTCATCGACAGTGCCATAGGCGGCCACGCGCCCCGAATACTTGGCGACACGTTCACCGTTGCCCAGTGCCGTTTTTCCGTCATCGCCCGTTCGGGTGTAGATTTTGTTCAGTACGACCATCTTATTGCACTCCCTGTCCGCGCAAATAGACGTAGAGCACGATCAGCACCACGGCAATGAATTGAAAGAGAATGCGAAGTTGCATCATCTTGTTGCTTTTCTTGGCGGCTGCCATGCCACCTTTGCCAAAATTGGCAATGCCCAAAGCCAGCACGACGACAACTGCCGCCATGGCCAGCAACAAGACGACCATCATAAGGTCCATAAATCCACCGTCCGCGTTTTTGTTGCGTTTGGCCTCATCTAGCCCTGATGGGGCAAAATGCGAACAGGTAATTTCGTCTCAGACGCCTGAAAGGATGCGGTCGATCGCCCCGGTCGGCAGGATACGTCGCAAGTATCCGGCGATGTATGTAGGCGTTGTCACATAGTAACGAGACTTCGGGTTCCTTGCTTCAACCGCTTTGGCAAGCTTGTCAGTGACGGCAGAAGCGGGCAATTCAAACTTGTCCGGGCCCGAATCCTCGTAAAGGCGTTTGAGAAGTGAGCCTTCATATTTGTCGCGCAGAGCAGAAGACTCCCAATCAATAAAGCGTTCGAAGACTGGAATTGCCTTTTCGCGCAGTTTGGACGTGATTGGACCAGGTTCGATCAGGATCACCTTGATGCCTGTGTCCCGAAGTTCCAATCGCATCGTGTCGGTCAGACCCTCGATGGCATACTTGGTCGCGACATAGGCTCCGCGCCAAGGGAACGCGACAAGGCCAAGTACCGAAGAGCATTGCACGATACGACCATGGCCTTGTTCCCGCATAACGGGAATAACCTGGCGGGTCAGTTCGTGCCAGCCAAAGACATTTGTTTCAAAGATGTGGCGTAGCCCATCCGTTGGAACATCTTCTACAGCCCCTGGCAGCCCGTGTGCGCCATTGTTGAAAAGCGCATCCAATGTTCCGCCTGTTGCCTCGATAACTTCTGCCAAACCTGAGGTAATGCTCTCAGTATCGGTATAGTCTATGCGAGGGCTTTCAAATCCTTGGGCCCGCAAGCGGTCACAATCGCGCTGCTGCCTGCACGAGGCAAAAACACGCCAACCGCGCGCACGCATTCCGTGTGCCGCGTCCAGTCCGATTCCGGAGGAGCAGCCTGTAATTAGGATGGATTTTTGCATGACCTACCCAAAGATGTACCTCGCTCATAGCTATTGCGAGGTCTTCGGTCGCGCAATGTCACCTCTGCGTCAGTTCGGGATTTTTCGGATCAGTGAGGCCGAAATCCAGCCAACCTGTTGCTCTGGCAACACGCGCAGGCGCAGCCAACCTGTTCCGGATTCACTTAGGACTTCGACTTTCTGGCCAATTCTTGCCTTGCCGATGATCGGATAGATCGTTCCGGGGCCGTCACGCATGTTCACACGTGTACCCGACACCTCACGTATATCTTTTTCCGGTTCTGTGGGGACGGCGGTCTCGGCTGTTTCGTCTAGGGGCGCAGGGGCGACTTGTTGCAACCCGGCGGCGCCTTGTTCCAGAGAAGCCAGTGTAAATGTAGCACCGTCATCATCAAACAGCGTCAGATTGGTGCTCAGGCCAGAAGCTACCTGCGCCAGCAGCGCATCTGTATCTGCCTCGTTCAGAGGAGATTCTGGTTCAGCTTGTGGCTCAGCCGGTTTGATGGGGCGCAGGGCAGCCCGAGTAACCAGTTCTTCAGCCGGAGCAGCAACCAGAGGTTTCGGTTCTGGCTTCGGTGCTGACGCAATTTGTTGTGGCTTATCGCTGCGCATACCGCGCGGTTCAAAGTCTGGTCCTCCGCTCATCACGTAGAAGGTCCAGCCAAGCATGGCAAAGGTAACAAGTATCAGGCGCGTCATGGCGCATCCCCCGGTAATCGCAACATCAAAAATAGGCAGCAGTTCAATTGATGAGATCCTACCATATTTCGCGTGATGAGTCGAAAAAGCGGGGAAATCCGGGACTTGTCTCCCCCTGTTGCAAAAAGCGCGACTTGTCCCCAGCAAAATATGCTGTGCTTGCTTTACCAGCGGGCTCTTGCGGCGTATCACATCATATATGAACGATACGATCGACGACCCCAATATGGAGACCCCTGAGAACGGGGGCGAGATAGCCGAGCCACTCCGCCGCGCGATTGGCGAACGCTATCTGACCTATGCGCTGTCCACCATCATGCACCGGGCGTTGCCCGATGCGCGCGACGGATTGAAGCCGGTTCATCGGCGAATCCTCTATGCGATGAGAGAGCTGCGACTCAGCGCAACCGGAGGGTTCCGTAAGTCTGCGAAGATTTCCGGCGACGTGATGGGTAACTATCACCCGCATGGTGACGCAGCGATTTATGATGCGATGGCGCGTCTGGCGCAGGACTTCAACGTCCGCTACCCGCTGGTCGACGGGCAGGGGAACTTCGGCAATATCGACGGTGATAACCCGGCGGCCTCGCGATACACCGAGGCGCGGATGACCATCGTGGCCGAAGCGCTGCTTGAGGGTCTGAACGAAGACGCCGTTGATTTCCGCGATAACTATGATGGCACGCTGACAGAACCCGTCGTGCTGCCTGCACAGTTCCCGAACCTGCTGGCCAACGGTGCCAGTGGTATCGCGGTAGGGATGGCGACGAACATACCGCCGCATAACATCTCGGAACTCTGCGATGCATGTCTGCATCTGATCAAGACCCCCGACGCGCGCGATGATACGTTGCTGAATTACGTGCCCGGTCCGGACTTTCCGACCGGCGGCGTAATTGTGGAGCCGCCCGAGAATATCGCTCAGGCCTATCGCACCGGGCGTGGTTCATTCCGTCTGCGTTGTAAATACGAGGTCGAGGATCTGGGCCGTGGCCAGTGGCAGATCATCGTTACTGAGATTCCCTACCAGGTTCAGAAATCCAAGCTGATCGAAAAGATCGCGGAACTGATCCAGACCAAGAAAATCCCGATCCTCGCCGATGTGCGCGACGAATCCGCCGATGACATCCGCCTGATCCTTGAGCCGCGTTCGAAAAACGTGGACCCCGAGGTGCTGATGGGCATGCTCTACCGCAACTCGGACCTTGAGGTGCGGTTCAGCCTGAACATGAACGTGCTGATCGACGGGGTTACGCCCAAGGTTTGTTCGATGAAGGAAGTGCTACGGGCCTTCCTTGATCACCGGCAAGAGGTGTTGATCCGCCGCTCGCGTCACCGCATGGCCAAGATCGACCACCGGCTTGAGGTGTTGGAGGGCTTTATCGTCGCCTTCCTGAACCTCGACCGTGTGATCGATATCATCCGCTATGACGACGACCCCAAAGCCGCGTTGATGCGCGAGGATTGGGGTATTACCCATGTCCGCGCCACTGACGAGTCCGACTATGTCTCGCCCAAAGCGGGCGAGGGCGAGTTGTCCGAAGTTCAGGTCGACGCCATACTCAACATGCGCCTGCGCAGCTTACGCCGTCTGGAAGAGATGGAACTGGTTCGCGAACGCGATGAGCTGATGCTGGAACGCGCCAATCTCGAAGACCTGCTGGCCGATCCTGCCCTGCAATGGGCCAAGATCGCCGAACAGTTGAAAGAGACCAAAAAAACCTTCGGCAAAGACTACGAAGGTGGCGCACGGCGGACCCAGTTCGCCGAAGCCGGACAGGTCGAGGAAGTGCCGCTTGAGGCGATGATCGACAAAGAGCCGATCACGGTCGTCTGCTCTCAGATGGGTTGGATCCGCGCCATGACCGGTCACATCGATCTGAAGCGCGAGTTGAAGTTCAAAGATGGTGACGGCCCGCGTTTCATCTTCCACGCAGAAACGACTGATCGTCTGCTGGTTTTTGCCTCTAATGGCCGGTTCTACACCGTCAGTGCCGCAAACCTGCCCGGCGGGCGGGGCATGGGCGAGCCCTTGCGCCTGATGGTCGACCTGCCGAACGAGGCGCAGATCATCGACATCCTGATCCACAAGCCGGGGCGCAAGCTTCTGGTCGCCTCGGATGCAGGCAACGGTTTCATGGTGCCCGAGGATGACGTTCTGGCCCAGACCCGAAACGGCAAACAAGTGCTAAACGTCAAAGGTGATGAGACGGCGATGATCTGTAAGCCGATTGCGGGCGATCACGTTGCCGTCGTGTCGCAAAACGGCAAGTTCCTTGTGTTCCCAACCGAAGAGCTACCTGAGATGACCCGTGGTAAGGGTGTGCGCCTGCAGAAGTACAACATGGCGCGTGGGCGACAGGGTACTCTGGAATTGGATGGTGGATTGTCGGACATTACCACTTTCAACTGGGAAGAGGGCCTGAAATGGTCCATGGGCGGCGATAAGACCCGCCACGAGGCTGACATGAGCCAATGGCTGGCCAAGCGTGCAAGTGTCGGGAAAAAGCCGCCTTATGGCTTCCCGCGGGACTATAAGTTTTCGTGATCAGGCTGCCACAACAGTGAAATTCCGCCGATACGGCTTGGCACAGACCGTATCGGTGCGCTAGATCAAAGAAAAACAGGCCTATCGAGAAGAGACACATGCTGCGCATTCTGACCCTGATCACCGGACTAGCCCTGATGGGCGCGTGTACACAGACGCAAGTGTATGAACCACCCGAGTCACTTGGCGAATTCAAACTGGGCATCAACTACGCGACCGCCGAGAATGCTGTCCAAGGGCCTGTGTCTCGAGACGCGACTCCAGAAGAGTGGAAAACCGCAATTGAAAGCGCAGTGGAAACGCGTTTGGGGCGGTATGACGGTAGTCAAACAATAGATATTGGTATCCGGCTCGGGGGATACGCATTGGCACCTGGGGCAATTCCTCCGGTGAACCCTAAAAGCGCCGCGATCGTGGATGTCGTGGTCTATGACACAACCAAAAAAGAAATTTTGGCTAAGGATAAACGGTTCCAGGTTCTGGAAGATACAACCACAGAAAGCTATTTGATCGGTTCCGGATATACCAGAACCCGAGAAGAGCAAATGCAGGGCCTTTCGCTGAAGATCGCTGACAAAATTGAAGAGTGGCTGGCCGAAGAACACAAGGACAATGGATGGTTCGACAGGCGGCCCGACCTGATCCAACCACTGGATTCCGTCGAGGTAACGCAAAATCCGGCGTCATAAACGGGATTTAACGCAGGATGTGCTTGATTTTCCCCTTTGAACCAAATATCTCGCGCGCGCAGATGTAACCACGGGACCAAGGGTCCCCCAAATCGCAAAAGGGCGCCTGAGGAATGGCAAAGGAAAAGTTTGAGCGTACAAAACCGCACGTCAACATCGGCACGATTGGCCACGTTGACCACGGCAAGACCACGCTGACCGCAG
>NZ_JBQFRS010000022.1:0-2500 GCF_056537525.1 Ruegeria sp. CE12
TGGAGACAGCGGGGAAGTCGTTACGCCATTCGTGCAGGTCGGAACTTACCCGACAAGGAATTTCGCTACCTTAGGACCGTTATAGTTACGGCCGCCGTTTACCTGGGCTTCAATTCAAGGCTCTCACCTCTCCTTTTAACCTTCAGGCACCGGGCAGGCGTCAGACCCTATACGTCGTCTTGCGACTTCGCAGAGCCCTGTGTTTTTAATAAACAGTCGCCACCCCCTGGTTTGTGCCCCCAGCCCCTAGTTGCCTAGGAACCGGGCCTCCTTCTCGCGAACTTACGGAGGTATTTTGCCGAGTTCCTTCAACATCGTTCTCTCAAGCGCCTTGGTATGCTCTACCAGTCCACCTGTGTCGGTTTAGGGTACGGTCTGATGGAGGGCTATTTCCAGGAACCACTCAGCAGCCCAATCAATCCGATAAGATTGAACTACACCTGTGATCCGTCACATCCTCCTGGCCTAGGAATATTAACCTAGTTCCCATCGCCTACGCCTTTCGGCCTCGGCTTAGGGGCCGGCTTACCCTGCTCAGATTAGCTTTAAGCAGGAACCCTTGGACTTTCGGCGAGAGTGTCTCTCACACTCTTTGTCGCTACTCATGTCATCATTCTCACTAGTGATCTCTCCACCGGATGGCTCACGCCCCGGCTTCATCGAAAGCCTCTCTCCTCCAATCTGCCCGAAGGCATGAAGGAGGAATGAGACTATGTCACACTACGCTCTGCTACCGATGCTTACGCATCCCTAGACTTCGGCTCATGGCTTGAGCCCCGTTACATCTTCGCCGCAGGACAACTTATTTAGACCAGTGAGCTGTTACGCTATCTTTAAAGGATGGCTGCTTCTAAGCCAACCTCCTGGTTGTTTTGGTCGTCCCACCTGCTTTCCCACTTAGCCATGAATTGGGGGCCTTAGTCGTAGGTCAGGGTTGTTTCCCTCTCCACTACGGACGTTAGCATCCGCAGTGTGTCTGCCATCTAGTACTCCCGGGTATTCGGAGTTTGGTTAGGATCAGTAAGCCTGTGGGGCCCCATTACCCATCCAGTGCTCTACCCCCCGGGGTATTCGGATGACGCTCTACCTAAATAGATTTCGCAGAGAACCAGCTATCTCCGAGTTTGATTGGCCTTTCACCCCTAGGCACAGCTCATCCCGATCTTTTTCAACAGATGTGGGTTCGGTCCTCCAGTAAGTGTTACCTTACCTTCAACCTGGCCATGCCTAGATCACTCGGTTTCGGGTCTGATCCCACGAACTCATACGCCCTATTAAGACTCGCTTTCGCTACGCCTACACCTAACGGCTTAAGCTTGCTCGTGAGACCAAGTCGATGACCCATTATACAAAAGGTACGCCGTCAGCTCGCAAGGAGCCTCCGACTGATTGTAGGCGTTCGGTTTCAGGTACTGTTTCACTCCCCTCGTCGGGGTGCTTTTCACCTTTCCCTCACGGTACTGGTTCGCTATCGGTCAGCAAGGAGTACTTAGCCTTCGAAGGTGGTCCTCCGATCTTCAGACAGAATTTCACGTGTTCCGCCCTACTTAATACGTCCGTCAAAGCTTCCTATACGGGGCTGTCACCCGCTATGGCCACGCTTCCCAACGTGTTCTAGTCACTTATCCGGCTCGGCTGGTCCCCGTTCGCTCGCCGCTACTAGGGGAGTATCAATTGATTTCCTTTCCTCCGGGTACTTAGATGTTTCAGTTCCCCGGGTTTGCTCTTAAAACCCTATGTATTCAGGTCTTAAGTACCTGTTTAAGCAACATATTGATTATCAAAGATAACAATATGAAGCTTTCAGGTGGGTTGCCCCATTCAGAGATCCATGGATCAAAGCTTATTCTCAGCTCCCCATGGCTTATCGCAGAGTATCACGTCTTTCATCGCCTCTTGCTGCCAAGGCATTCACCAAACGCCCTTCTCGCGCTTGATTTGATCCAGAAAAAGAAAGACCGAAGCCTCTCGCGGTCACAGGGAAGCTGGAACAACCCCGAACCTTTATTCTGAACCAAAAGCATACTTTCCCGCCTTCCATCCTGGAACCCATGCTGCCGATGTCGGTCGGCCCCGCATGGAGAATGAAAGACATGCATGATCGTCAGATCATGCGGGTTAGTGTACTTGACTTGGACAACTCTGTTCGTTTCAGCCGGGATATTCAAAGAGGGACGAGGAAACATCCCTAATCAAACCTCCTCCGAAGAGGACCAACTGAGATCAACGCCACACTCGGCGCGATCAAACAGTGTTGATTGATTTCTCTCTAAACGATGTCAATTGACGTCCAATCGGACGGTTAAGAACCAAAAAGGTGCTTAACGATCTGATCGGGTAAATGGTGGAGCCTAGGAGGATCGAACTCCTGACCTCCTGAATGCAAATCAGGCGCTCTCCCAGCTGAGCTAAGGCCCCATAATAGTCGCTCTCGTGACCTCCGCTACGCGAAGGCACTGCCACGACAACGCCCTTTGCTCCGCAAAAGGCTTGGTGGGTC
>NZ_JBQFRS010000023.1:0-4485 GCF_056537525.1 Ruegeria sp. CE12
TCTCTATTACTCTGCGGCTTCTTCGTATTCTGACATGGGCGGGCATGTGCAGATCAGGTTTCTGTCGCCGTATGCGTTGTCGACGCGGTTGACGGGGGACCAGTATTTGTCGACGCCCATGGAGCCCGGCGGGAAGCAGGCCTGTTCACGGGTGTAGGGGCGGTCCCAGTCGCCGACCAGATCGCGCACCGTGTGGGGGGCGTTTTTCAGCGGGTTGTTTTCCGCGTCGATCTTGCCGTCGATGATGTCCTGCGCCTCGGAGCGGATCGAGAGCATGGCGTCACAGAAGCGGTCCAGCTCGTCCTTGGGTTCCGATTCCGTGGGCTCCACCATCAGGGTGCCCGCCACCGGCCAGGACATGGTCGGGGCGTGGAAGCCTGAATCGACCAGACGCTTGGCCACATCGTCCACACTGACATTGCCCTCATCCGCCAGCGGACGGGTGTCGAGGATGCATTCATGCGCCACACGACCTGTCTCGGAGGTGTAGAGGATCGGATAAGCATCCTGCAAACGTGCCGCGATGTAGTTGGCGTTCAGGATCGCCACCTTGGTCGCCTGGGTCAGACCCGCGCCACCCATCAGCAGCACATAGGCCCATGAGACGGGAAGGATCGAGGGCGAGCCAAACGGTGCCGCCGAGACCGGACCCACGGCAGTGCCGTATTCCGGATGACCCGGCAGGTGCTCTTCCAGATGCGCCTTGACCCCGATCGGACCCATGCCGGGGCCGCCACCGCCATGCGGGATGCAGAAGGTCTTGTGCAGGTTCAGGTGGCTGACGTCGCCGCCAATGTCACCCGGACGCGAGAGACCGACCATGGCGTTCATGTTGGCGCCGTCGATATAGACCTGACCGCCATGATCATGGGTGATCTGGCAGACCTCCTGCACGGTGGTCTCGAACACGCCATGGGTGGACGGGTAGGTGATCATGCAGGCAGCCAGATGATCCGAGTGCTTTTCCGCCTTGGCGCGGAAGTCATTCAGATCAATGTTGCCGTTCTCATCCGCCTGCACCGGGACAACCTGCCAGCCCACCATCTGGGCCGAGGCCGGGTTGGTGCCATGCGCCGAGGTCGGGATCAGGCAGACATTGCGGTGCCCTTCGCCGCGGGCGAAGTGATAGTTGCGGATGGTCAGCAGGCCTGCGTACTCACCCTGCGCGCCCGAGTTGGGCTGCTGGCTGATCGCGTCATAGCCGGTGATCTGGCACAGCTTGTCATTCAGATCGGCAATCATCTCAAGATAGCCCTGCGCCTGATCTTCGGGGCAGAACGGGTGCAGATTGCCGAACTCGGGCCAGGTGACCGGGATCATCTCGATCGTGGCGTTCAGCTTCATGGTGCACGAGCCCAGAGGGATCATCGCCCGGTCCAGCGCCAGATCGCGGTCGGCCAGACGGCGCATATAGCGGGTCATCTCGGCCTCGGCCCGGTTCTTGTGGAAGATCGGGTGGGTCAGATAAGGCGTCTCGCGCAGCGCATAATCCGGCAGGCGGTACTGCTTGTTCGAGCTGTCATCCTTGCGGTCGATGCCGAAGGCACCCCAGACGGCCTCGATGGTCTCGGGACGGGTCTGTTCGTCAAGGCTGATGCCGACCTTGGTCTCGCCAACCTTGCGCAGGTTGACGCCACGGGCCACGGCGGCCTCCATGACAACATTCTGCAGATGACCGACCTCAACCGTGATGGTGTCGAAGAATACTTCCGGCTCGACCGAGAAGCCCGCCTCTTCCAGACCGGCGGCCAGACGCGAGGTCTTGCGGTGCACCGATTGCGCGATGGCCTTGATGCCGTCGGGGCCGTGATACACAGCATACATCGAGGCGATCACCGCCAGCAGCGCCTGCGCGGTGCAGACGTTCGAGTTGGCTTTCTCGCGGCGGATATGCTGCTCGCGGGTCTGCAGCGACAGGCGGTAGGCCTTGTTGCCGCGGCTGTCGATCGACACACCGATGATCCGGCCGGGCATCGCCCGCTTCAGCTTGTCGGTGGTCGCCATATACGCGGCGTGCGGGCCGCCATAGCCCATCGGAACACCAAACCGCTGGGTCGAGCCGATGGCAATATCCGCGCCCATCTCGCCGGGCGATTTCAGCAGCGCCAGCGACAGGATGTCGGCGGCGACGATGGCGATCGCTTTATGTTCATGCAGCGCCGCGATCTCGTTCGTGAAGTCGCGCACATGGCCATGGGTACCCGGATACTGGAAGATCGCGCCAAAGACGGCGCCCGCGTCCAGCTGATCCGGGTCGGCGACCTGGACGTCGATGCCCAGAGGCTCGGCGCGGGTTTTGATGACCGCGATGGTCTGCGGGTGGCAGTTCTTGTCCACGAAGAAAGCCGCGTTGTTGGCTTTGGAGCGGCCACCGCGTTTGGCCATCGCCATAGCTTCGGCGGCGGCTGTGGCTTCGTCCAGCAAGGATGCGTTGGCCACGTCCAGCCCGGTCAGATCGCTGACCATGGTCTGGAAGTTCAACAGCGCCTCAAGACGGCCCTGGCTGATCTCGGGCTGATAGGGCGTGTAGGCGGTGTACCAGGCCGGGTTTTCCAGAATGTTGCGCAGGATCGGTGCCGGCGTGGTGGTGCCGTAATAGCCCTGACCGATCAGCGAGGTCAGAACCTTGTTCTTGCTCGCCACCTCTTTCATGTAGAACAGCGCATCGCGTTCGGTCATGGCCGGACCCCAGTCCAGCGGTTCCTTCTGCCGGATCGCGGGCGGGACGGTGGCGTCGATCAGCTGGTCCAGCGTCTTGAAGCCGATCACCTTGAGCATGTCGCGCATCTCGGTGGGCGACGGGCCGATGTGGCGGCGATTGGCAAAGTCATAGGCTTCGTAGTCGGTCAGTTTGAAGGCCATTGCAGCGCTCCTGTCGAATAGGTCAGGTCGGGCGGAGACTGCGACAGCCTCCGGTAGTAGGGAGAGGGCCGGACAAGGGCCGGCCCGAACATGCGGAGCCCCAAACCGGGGCTCCGGTACGGGCTTAGCCGATCAGGGCCTTGTAGCCGTCCAGATCCATCAGATCTTCCAGCTGCGATGCGTCGCTGATCTTGACCTTGTAGATCCAGGCCTCACCCTCGGGGTCTTCGTTCAGCGCGCCGGGATTGTCGGCCAGCGCCTCGTTCACCTCGACGATCTCGCCATCCACCGGGGCATACAGCTCGGACGCGGCCTTGACGGATTCGATCACGCCGATCTCACCGCCCTTTTCGAACTCGTCGCCAGCTTCCTGCTGCTCGACGAACACCACTTCACCCAGCTGCTCGGCGGCATGCTTGGTGATGCCCAGAGTGGCCGTGTCCCCTTCGACGGTCAGCCATTCATGCTCTTCGGAATAATAGGTTGCCATGTCTTCTCTCTCCTGACTTCAACGCTTGTAATTCTGTTTGACGAAGGGCAGCGCCACGATCTCGGCCGGTTGCACCTTGCCCCGGATGATCAGGTTCACCTTCTCGCCCGGCTCGCCATGGCCTGCGGACACATAGCCCATTGCAACAGGGCCACCGACCGTGGGGCCAAAGCTGCCCGAGGTGATCTGACCAATGCTGTTGCCCTCAAGGCATTGCACTTCCACGCCCTGACGGGCAGGCGCACGGCCTTCGGGCTTGATGCCCACCAGCTTGCGCGCGGCCCCTTCGGCCAGTTCCTTCTGAACGCGGGCCGCCCCCGGGAAACCGCCCTCTTCCTTGCGGCGCTTCTGGATCGCCCAGCCCAAGGATGCCTCGATCGGCGAGGTGCTCTGGCCAATGTCATTGCCATAAAGGCACAGACCCGCCTCCAGCCGCAGGCTGTCGCGCGCACCCAGACCCGCCGGTTCGCAATCCTCATGCGCCAGGAAGGCCTTGCTGATCTCGATCGCCTTGTCCTCGGGGATCGAGATCTCGTAGCCATCCTCGCCGGTATAGCCCAGGCGCGAGATGCGGCATTCGACGCCGTTGATATCGGCCAGAGTGGTTTCCATGAACTTCAGATCGCGGGCCGCGGGGCAGAGCTCACCCACCACGTTTTCCGCGGCAGGGCCCTGTACGGCCACCAGCGCGCGGTCGAAGATCTCGGTCACTTCGACGCCTTCAAGGTTGTCACGCATATGCGGAATGTCCTGATGGCGCAGTGCCGCGTTCACCACCACAAAATAGTGGTCCCCCGCGTTCGACACGATCAGATCATCCATGATCCCGCCTTCCGCGTTCGTAAAGAACCCGTACCGCGCCTTGCCTTCCTTCAGGGTCGCATAGGCCTGCGGGCACAAAGCTTCCAGCTTCTCACCCACATTCTCGCCCCGCAGGATCACCTGACCCATGTGAGACACATCAAACAACGCCGCCTTCTCACGACACTGCTTATGCTCCCCCATGATCCCCAAAGGATACTGAACAGGCATCTCCCAACCAGCAAAATCAACTATCTTACCACCCAACTCAACGTGCAAGTCATACAACGGCGTGCGGTTCAAACCAGGCATCTCATAAACCTCTCTTTTAG
>NZ_JBQFRS010000024.1:0-3949 GCF_056537525.1 Ruegeria sp. CE12
CTCGCAAAGGGTTTCTTGCCCGCGCAGATGATCAACCATTTTTACTTGATCCCCATGTCGTGCGCGCCCATCCACAAAGAAGCCAAGTGCGATTGGATGGCCCAAAGTCGGCGAGAAACAGGCGGAAGATACGTAGCCTTTTGAGGTTTCCCGACTGGGTTTTGCATCGGCCTCGAACAAATGCCCGCCTGCAAGAATTTTTGATTGGCCATCAACAGGGCGCAACCCGATTAATGCGGGGCGCGCAGGGTCAAGCAATCCTTCGCGCGCTGCCCCTGCACGGCCAATGAAATCACTTTTCTTCTTGGACAATAGCCCCGCCATGCCCAAGTCACCCGCGGTCACGCGGCCATTGATTTCGGCATGGGTGATAAAGCCCTTTTCAAGACGCAAGACATTGAGGGCCTCGACCCCATAAGGCCCGCCCCCCATCGCTTCGGCGCGGGGCATAAGCGCGTCATAAAGGCTTGCGCCATAGCCCACGGGAACCGCAATTTCATACCCTTCCTCGCCTGAGAAAGAGATGCGGAAAATGCGGGCAGGCACGCCCAAAACATCCCGCGCGACCCATCCCATAAAGGGCAATTCATCTCGGCGCAGTCCTTTGGTCAGACCCGCCACGAGGTCGAACGCCTTTGGCCCTGCCACCGCGAATTGCGCCCAAGCCTCTGTTGTAGAGGTCAGGCTGAGTTTCCAATTAGGGCAAAAGACCTGCGCCACAAATTCCAGATGCGCCATGACCTCGGCTGCGGCGGCAGTGGTCGTGGTGATCACATAGTCATAGGGGCCTACCCGCGCGCAGGTTCCGTCATCCATAACAAACCCATCTTCGCGCAGCATCAAACCATAGCGCACACGCCCCTCTGGCAGGGTCGACATCATATTGCTGTAGACAAAATCAAGGAACCGCGCGGCATCAGGGCCAGACACGGCGATTTTGCCCAAAGTGGAAACATCGACAACACCGACCGCATTGCGCACATAGCCCACCTCGCGGTTGCAGGATTGCAGCCATGTTGTCTCGCCATTTTGTGGGAAATAGGATGCACGATACCACAGGCCCGTGGCCACCATCGGGGCATTGCGGGCAACACTTGCTGCATGGCTGGTGGTCAGGCGTTCGGGTGCAAACCCTTTGCCTTGCGCGCCCGCGCCAATCGCACCAAGGGACACGGGCACAAAGGGCGGGCGATAGGTTGTTGTGCCAGTCTCGGAAATTCCACGACCCGTGGCATCTGCCAAAACCGCAATCGCGGTCGTGTTTGAACTGCGTCCTTGATCGGGCGCCATTCCTTGGGTCGTGTAGCGCTTCATATGTTCGACCGATTGATACCCTTCTTGCGCGGCAAGGCGGATATCTTTGGTGGTCACATCATTGGCAAAATCAATCCATGCCCGCTTTTTGCCAGAAACCACCCAATGGGGCCTCGCTGTCTCGCGCGAAGCGGGGGCGATTGGGCAGGGCGTATGAGGGGCCGTCAGGCCCAATTCGGACAGGGCATTGATCGCCGCTGCAAACCCCGAGGTGAAACACTCGGCAGTGCTGAAATATCCTGCAGCACTGCCTGCGTAATGCAGGGCAGGCACCGCGCCCTCAGGGGCAAGAAAACAGGATTTCTCCGCGTTCCAAATTGCGCGGGCGCCCATATGGCAGGCAAGGTGAATATTGGGGTTCCATCCCCCAGACATTCCCAAAGCGCCTATGTCCATATCGGTGGTTTTTCCCGCGGCATCACGAATGGTTATGCCCGAGATACGCGTGCGGCCGCGTGTCGCCACGACCTCCGCACCACGATAAAGGGGATAATCGCCAAGCGCAGGCGCATCGCTGCGCGGATCGATGACGGCGGCAAGGGTTGCCCCCGCGGCCTGCAAGGCAAGCGCGTCGCGATGTCCTTGATCCGTGCTGACAAACAGCGCGATTTTGCGCACTGGCAAGACGCCGTAGCGGTCGAGATAGAATCGCATTGCGCCTGCCATCATAATGGCGGGGCGGTCATTGTCTGCAAATGCGATGGGCCGTTCAACAGCGCCTGTGGCCAAAATCGCAGCGCGCGCAGTGATGCGCCAGAAACATTCGCGTGGCACAGTGCCATTCGGGGCGTGCTCAAGTCCCACGCGCTCCATCATGCCATAGGTGCCACCATCATAGGCCCCCGTGACTGTGCAACGCGGCATGATCCGCACATTGGGCATGGCAGAAAGCTTGGCCGATATCTGCGCGAGCCAAGTTTGCGCAGGCATATCGTCAATCGCAGCATCCTCAAGCCAAAGCCTGCCGCCGAGTTCTGTGTTCTCGTCAACAAGGATCACATCCGCGCCCGCCTCAGCCGCGACAAGGGCGGCAGTCAGGCCCGAAGGGCCAGCGCCAATGACCAGAAGATCACAATGCCCAAAGGCCTTTTCAGATGGTTCTGCCTGCATCTCGCGGGACAAGCGGCCCAAACCCGCTGCGCGGCGGATCAGGGGTTCGTAAACCGCTTCCCAAAAGCGGCGCGGCCACATGAATGTTTTGTAGTAAAACCCCGCGCTTAAGAAGGGCGCGGCCAGATCATTCACCGCCAAAAGATCAAACCCAAGCGGCCCGAGATGGTTTTGACTGTTCGCAACAAGCCCCTCATAGAGGGATTGCATGGTGGCGCGTGTGTTCGGGATCGCGGCCCCATATGGCCCGCGTGACAGTTCAACCAAGCCGTTTGGATCATCCGAGCCTGCCGTCACGATCCCGCGAGGGCGGTGATATTTGAAACTGCGTCCGACCAATGCGACATCATTGGCCAAAAGCGCAGAGGCAAGGCTATCGCCCTCGAACCCCTGATAGGTTTTGCCGTCAAAGGTAAAATTGAGCGGCTTGTCGCGATTGATCCGTCCTTTGCCCTCAACCCGCATGATCTTGCCCTCGATCGCGTAGCAACTGTGCCCCTAGGATGGCGTGGCTGACTGTGTTTCGAGTGACAGATATCCACACCCCGCAGCCGTGTGCATGGCGCCAAATCTCAACGATTTGGCCCGGTTGATTGTCTCGCAAATGCAGATAGCTGTGCCACGCCGCCGCGCCCGCCTCAGCCGCAGGGCGATCTGCATAGGTGATATCGCCTTTGGGGCGAAATTCGCGGCTGTCTCTTTCGCCGCAAATGGGGCAGGGGATACGCATAACCGTCTCGATCTCTAATGCAAATTATGTTGGCTGCCGCGGCCTTCTTCATCCATGAGGCCCCGCCCCGTCTCAAACCGGTCGAGGCGAAAGCGCTCGGCGCTTTGATGCGGCTGATCTGTGGCCATAAGATGCGCGAAGGCATAACCTGATCCCGGCACAGCCTTAAAGCCGCCATAACACCACCCACAATTCAAATAGAGGCCCTCTATCGGGCTTTTGTCGATGATGGGGCTGCCATCCGAGGACATATCCATAATCCCGCCCCAAGAGCGCAGCATTTTGGCCTGTCCGATCATCGGCATGAGCGTCATGCCTGTTTCCACCACATGCTCTGCGGTGGGCAGGTTCCCGCGCGAGGCATAGGATGCATAAAAATCAAGGTCACCGCCAAAGACCAGTCCGCCCTTGTCAGACTGGCTGATATAGAAATGCCCCATGCCATAAGTGATCACATGGTCAATTGCGGGCTTTAGCCCTTCGGTGACAAAGGCCTGCAACACATGGCTCTCAATGGGCAAGCGCAGGCCTGCCATTGCGGCCACCTGAGAACTGCGTCCCGCCACCACAACGCCAATCTTGCGTGCGCTAATGGCACCCCGCGTGGTTTGGACACCCGTGACGCGGCCCTGATGAACATCAATCCCTGTGACTTCGCAATTCTGGATGAGGTCTACACCACGTTGATCCGCCGCGCGGGCATAGCCCCAAGCCACCGCATCATGCCGCGCTGTGCCGCCGCGTTTGTGGTAGAGCCCGCCAGAAATTGCGAAGTCACAGGGATTGATGTGCATC
>NZ_JBQFRS010000025.1:0-3079 GCF_056537525.1 Ruegeria sp. CE12
TCGGTGCCGATGGCAATGGTCACGGGGTCACGATCAACGATAGCGGGGGTAATGAATTCGGATGCTTCGAGATTGTCGACCCAATTCACCAATGCCCCATCCGCGCGGGCCAAACGAATGACGCGTGTTTTTGATGGCCCCCATCCATCACCATTTTGAGAAAAAAGGCTGGGCTGAGCCGCAAGTGGTGATCCGCTTCTGGATCATTTCCCTTATCCTTGCGCTGATTGGCCTTGCGACATTGAAACTGCGCTAACAAAGCAAGGAGCGGTCAGATGATCCCCGTCACTGGGTTTTCAGGTCAAAAAATCGCTGTTTTGGGCTTGGGCCGTTCGGGTCTTGCCACCGCGCGGGCGCTGCAAGCAGGTGGGGCCATTGCGCTTGTTTGGGATGATGGGCAAGAGGCGCGCGCGCGCGCCGAGGCGGATGGGTTTGTGGTCACTGATCTAACAAAGGCAGGCGCTTTTGAGGGCGTGTCGCGCCTGATCACCTCGCCCGGTATCCCCAATCTCTACCCTGCGCCGCATCCCGCAATTTTGGCCGCCTATCGCGCCAATGTGCCTGTTGATAATGATGTAGGCCTGTTTTTCGCGGCGCTTGGTCAGGCGGATTGGGCGCAATTTGACCGCCCCCCACGCGTGGTTGCGGTGACAGGGTCAAACGGAAAATCGACCACCTCGGCGCTAATCGCCCATATTTTGGATGTTGCGGGCGTATCTGTGCAGCTTGCGGGCAATATTGGACGCGGTGTTTTGGATATTGATCCGCCCGAAGATGGGGGGGTGGTCGTGTTGGAATTATCCTCCTACCAAACCGAGCTTGCCCGCGCCCTGACGCCCGATATTGCGGTCTTTACCAACCTGTCAGCGGATCATTTGGATCGTCATGGTGGGATGGGGGGCTATTATGCGGCCAAGCGCAGGCTTTTTGCCGAAGGTGGCCCAGATCGCGCCGTGATTGGGATTGATGAGGTTGAAGGGCTGTCCTTGTCCAATCAACTGACCCAAGGGGCAGGGGATGATCGGGTGATCCGCATCTCCTCTGCGCAGAAATTAGACGGCACGAATTGGGATGTCTTTGCACGTAAAGGCTGGCTGTCGGAATGGCGCAAGGGGCGTCAGGTGGCCTCTATTGATTTGCGCGATATCGCGGGGCTTGCAGGCGCGCATAACCATCAAAACGCCTGTGCGGCCTATGCGGTGGCGCGCGCGCTTGGCCTTGCGCCGCGCGTGATCGAGGACGCGTTGCATTCCTTCAAGGGCCTGCCGCATCGCAGTCAGGTTTTGGGCGAACTGCGCGGTGTGCGTTTCGTCAATGACAGCAAGGCCACCAATGCCGATGCCGCCGCCAAAGCGCTTGCCGCTTATCCGGCCATCCGTTGGATTTGTGGCGGGCTTGAGAAAGAGGGCGGGCTTGATGTGGCACGGCCACATTTCGGCTCGGTCAAAAAGGCCTATGTCATCGGGCGCGAAGCTGCAAAATTTGCCTTGAATTTGGGGGATCTTCCCAAAGAGATTTGCACCGATATGGCCGCCGCCGTGGCCCGCGCTGTCGCCGAGGCCGAGCCGGGCGATGTAGTTCTATTGGCCCCTGCCGCCGCTAGTTTTGATCAATACGACAATTTTGAGAAGCGGGGCGATGATTTTGCCGCCCAAGTTGCGCAAGTTCTTGCGCAATCGTAAGGCTGATGCGGCTTTCTCTGGCTTTCGGGAATAAATTTCGCTAATTTGCCAATGAGACCCGAAAAATCGGGCGGTTGAGGCAGTATCGGGCGGTATATCCCATGACAGAAATGGCGCATGGCACAGTTCTTGTGCAATCAGGCGAAGCGGTTTTGCCCCGTTGGTGGCGCACCGTTGATCGCGGCACAATAGGCTGCATTTTGGCACTTTTTGCGATTGGCCTGTTATTGGGCTTTGCCGCATCGCCACCTTTGGCCGAACGCAATGGTCACCCGCCCTTTCACTATGTAACACGCCAAGCCATCTTTGGCGGCGCGGCGATGATCGGGATGCTGTTAGTGTCTATGCTGCCGCCGCTCATGCTACGCCGCTTTGCGGTGGTGGGGTTTGGTGGCGCGTTTCTATCCCTTGCGGCGCTGCCGATTTTTGGCACTGATTTTGGGCAAGGCGCTGTGCGGTGGTATTCGCTTGGGTTTGCTTCGGTGCAGCCATCTGAATTTCTAAAACCCCTCTACATTGTCACAGTCGCTTGGATGGTCGCCGCAAGCCAAGAATTGGCAGGCCCGCCAGGCAAGCGCCTGTCCTTTGGATTGACCATTCTCATTGTTGGCATTTTGGTGATGCAGCCTGATTTCGGTCAGGCGGCCCTGATCTTGATGGGGTGGTGCGTGATCTATTTCGTTGCAGGTGCGCCCATTATTCTCATGGTCAGCGTTGTGGCGCTTGCAGGGGTCGGGGGCATCTTTGCCTATCATGCCTCCGAGCATTTTGCGCGCCGTATTGATGGGTTCCTCAGCGCCGAAGTGGCCCCGAACACCCAGCTTGCCTATGCGTCCAATGCGATCCGTGAAGGTGGTTTTTTTGGCGCAGGCTTGGGCGAGGGTGCCGTGAAATGGACATTGCCTGACGCGCATACCGATTTCATTATTGCGGTCGCTGCCGAAGAATATGGTGTGATCCTTGTGTTGATCATCATCGCCCTCTTCGCGGCAATCGCCTTTCGCAGTTTCCTGCGTTTGCTCAAAGAACGCGATCCGTTCATCCGCCTTGCAGGCAGGGGTCTTGTGACCATGTTCGCGCTACAGGCCTTTATCAATATGGGCGTGGCGGTGCGGCTTTTGCCTGCAAAGGGCATGACGTTGCCCTTTGTGTCCTATGGCGGCTCTTCTATCCTTGCAACAGGTCTTGCGATGGGGATGATTTTGGCCTTTACCCGTGCGCGGCCACAGGGTGATTTGGCCGATATCTTTAGCAAACGGGGGCGTTAATCCGATGGGGACTCGAGGCGCGCGTCACGCTATCATCGCGGCAGGGGGAACGGGGGGGCATATGTTCCCCGCCCAAGCTTTGGCCGAGGCCTTGGTGCGGCAGGGGTGGCAGGTGACGCTTTCGACTGA
>NZ_JBQFRS010000026.1:0-2791 GCF_056537525.1 Ruegeria sp. CE12
CCGTTCAAGCCGGGGAGGCGGTACCATCTATCTCTCCCAGTCTGTCGTTACTGCGCGGTTGTGATTTCCAACCGTCCGATTTCGGCCATGGTGGTCGCGTCAAACACAATGATCTGCGCGCCTTGATCGACCACCGCAATCCACCCATCGCCAAAGGTCACGGCCGTTGCTGTGATCCCTTCGGGCAGGGTAAGGTCGGTTGGAAGGGCGATTTCATTTTGCGCGGGCTTTGGGAAACGGGTGACAAAAACCGAAACCACCGTTATCAGGCCCAAGATCATCACAAGGGTCAAAACCCAAACTATACGCTGCAGCCAGACCAGATGGGATGGCAGCGCGGCAGATTGGGGATCGTCACCTGAGGAAGGCGTGTTCATGGCGGAACTCCGCATCATTAGTTTCGAGATTGGGCCAGAGCCTGCACCTCGTCTTGATAAGGCACTTGGCCGCGATGTGCCAGAAGAAGCCGCGCTCAGCCGATCCCGCCTTGCCCGGTTGATTGCGGCAGGGGATGTCGCGATCAATGGCGCAACAATCACAGATGCCCGCGCGCGTGTTGTTGAGGGCGATCAGGTCACCATTCGTGTGGCCGAGGCGTCAGAGGTGGAAACCCGTCCTCAGGATATCCCGCTTGATATTTGCTACGAGGATGACGATCTGATTGTGGTGAATAAGCCCGCAGGTTTGGTTGTCCACCCCGCACCAGGCAGTCCTGACCACACGCTTGTGAATGCGCTGCTGCATCATTTTGGCGGCAATTTATCTGGGGTGGGCGGCGAAAAGCGGCCAGGCATCGTGCATCGCATCGATAAGGACACATCGGGCCTTCTGGTCATTGCGAAATCAGATCGTGCGCATCATGGGCTGGCCGACCAATTCGCCGCCCATAGTGCCGAGCGGCATTACATCGCGCTATGCCATGGCAGCCCTGACCCCGCTGATCCCCGCCTGCGCGGTGTGCGTGGCACAAGTTTTGAGGATGGTAATATCCTAAAGATCACCACCCAATTGGCGCGCCATAAAACTGACCGTCAACGTCAAGCGGTTCTGTTCCAAGGGGGGCGTCACGCCGTGACGCGGGTCAAACCCTTGCAAAGCTATCACGATGCCTTGGCCTTGATTGAATGCAGGCTAGAGACGGGTCGCACGCATCAAATTCGCGTGCATCTTTCCCATGCAGGTCACGCGCTTGTGGGGGACCCCGTCTATGGCGGGCGGCGTAGGGTTTCGGAAAAGCTGCTTGGGCCCGAGCTTGCGGGTGCCGTGAACCAATTTCCGCGTCAGGCGCTACACGCTGCCTCGCTTGGCTTTGCACACCCTGCCAGTGGCGAATGGATGCGCTTTGAGGCGGGTTTGCCCGAGGATATGGCAACCCTCGTCACCCGCCTTGAGGCAACCTTAGCTTAGCGCGCCAAGGCCAAACCATTTGCGCGGGGGTCGGTCGCGGCCTCAACCAAGCCGTCCACATGGGTGACAACAGCGCCCGCATGACCAACCAAATCGCTGTAATCGGGTAAGATTTCTGTCTCATGCCCCATATCGGAGAGGGCCGTGATCCAGTCAGGGTCAAACCGCGCCTCGAGTTTCAGAGAGGTCGTTGCATCGCCCCATGTTCGCCCCAACAGCCATCGCGGCGCGGTAACCGCCTGCTGCAACTCCTGACCCAGATAGGCATAGCGCGCAAAAATCGCCGCTTGGGTTTGTGGCTGCCCTTCGCCGCCCATCGTGCCATAGGCCATGACCCGCCCGTCTTCGAACACGGCCATTGCGGGGTTGAGGGTATGGAATGGCACTTTGCGCGGCGCGATTTGGTTCGGGCCATTGCCCATACCAAAGCCTGCACCACGGTTTTGGAAAAACACGCCCGTGTCGGGGCAGGTCAGGCCTGATCCAAATTCCCAGTAGACGCTTTGGATGAAGCTCACTGATGTGCCTTCAGCATCGCTGGCCCCCATCCAGATTGTATCACCGTTCTTTGGCTCATAGGGCCATGGCAATGCGCGCTTGTGGTCAATTTCCCCTGCCAGATCGTCTAGCACCTGATCTTGTAAGAACGTCTCCGGCGGTTGCCGCATGGCGCTGAGGTCACCCAATTCACGATTGCGCAGAATAAAGGCCTGCTTCGTGGCTTCGATCAGGGCGTGAATAGGCGCGACCCCTTCTTTGGCCCATGTTTGGATGCGATCATAAATCCCCAAAATCATCAGTGATGACATCCCTTGGGTGGGTGGGATCATGTTATAAAGCATGGCTTTTGATGTCTTGACCGACAGCGGTGTCACCGCACGGGCGCTATAGGCGGTGAAATCTTCAAGACGCAAAGGGCTGCCTTGAGCCTCAAGAAAGGCCGCGTGGGTTTTGGCCAAATTGCCGTGATAATAATCTGGAATGCCCTTTTGCGCGATCTGGCGCAGCGTTGCCGCCAAAGCAGGTTGTGTAAACCGCGCACCTGCCACAGGGATTGCGCCGCCAAACAGATAGGTATCCGCAAATCCAGGCACATCTTTCAGCCCGTCAATCTTATCTGCGATGCACTGGGATTGGTTGTTGCTGACAGGAAAGCCTGCTTCTGCGTGATAGATCGCATGCTCAAGAAGGCGAGACAGGGGCAGGGGGGTAGCGCTTGGAGCGGCTTCGAGCGCGGCGCGCCACCCATCCACTGATCCTGGAACAGTCAACGCGGCCTTGGCGCCGCGGGTGGGGATTGCATCGGTGAAACCTGCGGCCTCATACCACGCACGGCTTGCCAACGCGGCAGAGTGGCCCCCTGCAAAAATCGCCTGCACAGGGG
>NZ_JBQFRS010000027.1:0-2626 GCF_056537525.1 Ruegeria sp. CE12
ATAGGGGATCTTATCATAGAGCGCGACTGTGCGCATCGAGCGGCTGTCTTCCACCGCTTGCGCGCCTTCGGTCGTGTTCAAGACCAGATCAACCATCCCGTCCTTCATCATATCGACAATCGTGCGCCCACCTTCATAGGCCTTGTTGACCACATCAGATGAAATCCCGTGATCGGCCAAGAATTTCGCCGTGCCTGAGGTGGCCAAAATCTTGAGGCCCAAATCGGTCAAGGTTTGCGCAGTTTCCACCAAGAGCGGCGATTTATCCGCATCTTTGATCGACAAGAACACTGTGCCTGCCGTTGGCAAAACAGTTCCCGCGCCAAGCTGCGCCTTGAGGAAGGCCCGCGCAAAGCTGCGATCCCATCCCATCACCTCGCCCGTTGACCGCATTTCTGGCCCAAGCAGCGTATCCACGCCAGGGAAACGGGCAAAGGGCAGCACCGCTTCCTTGACCGAGAACCACGGCGTGCGGAAATCTGACAGGCTCATCGGGTCGCCCATCGGGATAGACGCGTTGTCATCCACAGGTTGATGAGGTGTGGCCTTTGGGAAAACCGAAAGTTTCTCTCCCGCCATCAAGCGCGCTGCGATAGAGGCAATTGCGCTATCCGTGGCCTTGGCCACAAAGGGTACAGTGCGCGAAGCGCGTGGATTGACCTCAATCAAATAGATATCATCGCCTTTAACCGCGAATTGAACATTCATCAAACCAACCACATTGAGCGCGCGCGCCAGTGCCTCGGTCTGGCGGGTGATCTCTGCGATAATCGCATCGCTGAGCGTATGAGGGGGCAAGGAACAGGCACTGTCGCCCGAATGCACGCCCGCCTCCTCAATATGCTGCATAATGCCCGCGACATGAACCGCGTCACCATCGCACAGCGCATCCACATCAACCTCGGTCGCGCCATCAAGATAGCTGTCAAGAAGCACAGGGCTGTCGCCAGACACCACCACAGCCTCTGCGATATAGCGGTTAAGCTGTGCTGTGTCGCGCACGATCTCCATTGCGCGACCACCCAGAACGTAAGAGGGGCGGATCACCAAAGGATACCCCAAGGCCTCAGCCGCGGCTTTTGCTTCCTCGTCAGAATGGGCAATCGCATTTTCGGGCTGCTTAAGCTCAAGCTTTTGAACAAGCTGCTGGAACCGCTCGCGATCCTCCGCCAAATCAATCGCATCGGGCGATGTGCCAAGGATTGGGATACCTGCCTCATGCAACGCGTTGGCCAATTTCAGTGGGGTCTGACCGCCAAATTGCACGATAACCCCATGCAATGTACCTGCGTCCTGCTCCACGCGCAGAATTTCCATCACATGCTCGTAGGTGAGAGGCTCGAAATACAGGCGGTCGGATGTATCATAATCTGTTGAAACCGTCTCTGGGTTGCAGTTGATCATGATGGTTTCATAGCCTTGCGCCGTCAGCGCAAAACACGCGTGGCAGCAGCAATAATCAAATTCGATCCCCTGCCCAATGCGGTTTGGCCCGCCGCCCAAAATCACAACTTTTTTCGCATCCGAGGGACGCGCTTCGCATTCCACATCGCCCATCGCAGGGGCCTCATAGGTGGAATACATATAGGGGGTCTGCGCCTCAAACTCGGCCGCGCAGGTGTCGATCCGCTTAAATGCAGCAACAATCCCTGCACTGGTGCGATCAGCCCGCACAGAGGCCTCGCTGCGGCCCGTCAGTGTCGCCAAACGCGCATCGGTGAAGCCCATCATCTTGATCTTGCGCAAGGCATCCGCCTCACGCGGCAGGCCATTGGTGCGAATATCTTCCTCGACATCCACGATCTCGCGAATGCGGGCCAAGAACCATGGATCAAATTTGGTGACATGACCGATCGCGTCATTGGTCAGACCATGGCGCATGGCCTGGGCGATCACGCGCAGACGATCAGGCGTCTGCAGGCTGAGCGCCTTCGTGATGGTGGCCTTATCAGGCGCGCCCGCAATCTCGATCTCGTCAAAGCCAGACAGACCCGTCTCAAGGCTGGCCAAGGCTTTTTGCACACTCTCATGGAAGCTGCGGCCAATGGCCATTGCCTCGCCCACGGATTTCATCGCCGTGGTCAATTCGGGCTTAGAGCCGGGGAATTTCTCAAAAGCAAAGCGTGGAATCTTGGTGACAACATAATCGATGCTTGGCTCAAAGCTGGCAGGGGTGACACGGGTGATGTCATTGTCCAACTCATCCAATGTGTAACCTACGGCCAATTTAGCCGCGATTTTCGCAATCGGGAACCCCGTGGCCTTAGAGGCAAGCGCCGATGAACGCGACACGCGCGGGTTCATCTCGATCACCACCATCCGCCCATCGGCAGGGTTAATCGCCCACTGAACGTTGGAGCCGCCCGTCTCAACGCCAATCTCGCGCAACACAGCAATCGAGCCGTTGCGCATGATCTGGTATTCCTTGTCGGTCAGCGTCAGGGCAGGGGCCACAGTGATCGAGTCGCCGGTGTGCACGCCCATCGGATCGACGTTTTCGATGGAACAGACGATGATGGCATTGTCAGCGGTGTCGCGCACCACCTCCATCTCATATTCTTTCCAGCCCAAAAGGCTTTCATCGATCAGGATCTGACCAACGGGCGAGGCGTCCATGCCGGAACGG
>NZ_JBQFRS010000028.1:0-2335 GCF_056537525.1 Ruegeria sp. CE12
GAAGAGAATATGCTATGGGTTAGGGCGTTTTTTGCCACCCAGTGAGGCCTCGTAAAGCGCTTTGGCGGGATCACCCTCTGCGCGGGCAAGCGCCAGCGCGTCAAGCTCAAGCGCGGTGCGTAATTCGGGGCTCAGATCGGGCGCGGCGGTTGCAAGGATCGCTTCGGGCAAGGCGGGGCGGGTTTGTCCTGTAACCATCAGGCTTTCGACCGCGATCCCCTCGGCATAAAGGATTTCGTGACGATCAAGCAGGATTTGGAACCCATCAAAGAAGCCGCCCTCAAGCCGTGTGATGGTGCTGCCATTGATCAAATGGGCGGCCTTGACCATGACCTCAGCGCGGCCTGTGCCAAGCATATCTTGGCGTTGCCATACAAAGAGGCGATGGTTCGGCATCAAAACCAAATCTCGCGCCGTGTTTAACGCGCCTTGGCGGATCAGCACGGGCGCTGTGCTGCCTGTGCCGCGCAACACAGTGCGCCCAATCCACCGAATAGGCTGCGCCCCATTTTCGCGGGTCAGCAGCAGGTCGCCCTCTTGCAGCGCTTCAACGGCAATTTGTGCGCCAGAGGCAAGGGTAAGGTGCGTGCCTGCCAAAAAGGACAGGCAGGCAATATCAGCAAAGCGCAGCGATGCTGTTTCGGCCTCAGAGCCCACCAATTCATAATCTTCACCCGGCTCAAGATTGCACAGCGACAGGATG
The DNA here is from genome assembly GCF_056537525.1 of Ruegeria sp. CE12. NCBI lineage: Bacteria > Pseudomonadati > Pseudomonadota > Alphaproteobacteria > Rhodobacterales > Roseobacteraceae > Ruegeria > Ruegeria sp. CE12. The sequence goes on from NZ_JBQFRS010000028.1 coordinate 704, forward strand.
TAATGGGCGGGTTGGCCTGCAGGCCAGATTGTCAGGGTCAGGATTTCGGCCAAAGTCCCGTCTGGGGTCATCAATTGGTGACAGGCTGCAATCGTCAGCTTGTCGCCTGCACGGCCCAATTGACTGCCTTCGGCCACCAACTGCGTGCCATCGGCATCATCCCGCATGGCAAGGGTGAGGGCGCTGGCATCTTTGCGCATGCGGTAGATATCGCCTGCCTCCACCTCGTCAAAGGTGCCAAGCGCATCGCCTTCATTGGCGCCGCGAACCACGCAGAACTGCGTGGCAGGATAAACATCGAATTTTAATTGCGCGGGTAAGCTGGCCATTTCACCCTCCTTTTTTCTCAATAGAAACCGGGCAGGGCGCGGTCAAGCGGCGCTTTTGGTGAAAGGTAAATCTCACGCAAGACTGGATTTGGCAGCAACAGGCACCTAACTTGCCCCCAGAGGCGCGCTTGCGCGCAAGGAAAGATAGTAAAGAATGCGAGGGAGCAGATTATGGATTTGGGCATTAAGGGAAAGCGCGCATTGGTTTGTGCATCGTCCAAAGGCTTGGGGCGCGGCTGCGCCGAAGCCTTGGCTGAGGCAGGGGTTGATCTGGTGCTCAATGCCCGCGGTGCAGAGGCGCTTGAGGCGACTGCCGCGCATATTCGCGACACCTATGGCGTTTCAGTCACCGCGATTGCCGCCGATATCACCGATGAGGCGGCGCGCGCCGATGTGATCGCGGGGGCGGGTGCAATTGATATTCTTGTGACCAATGCGGGCGGCCCCCCACCAGGTTTGTGGTCGGATTGGACGCGCGATGATTTCATCAAGGCGCTGGATGCCAATATGCTGACACCGATTGCGCTGATGAAACATTACATGCCGCAAATGATCGAAAAATCATGGGGTCGTGTGGTCAATATCACCTCGCAATCGGTCAAGGCACCGATCCCACAATTGGGCTTGTCCAATTCTGCACGCGCAGCCTTGACGGGCTATGTTGCGGGCACAGCCCGACAGGTTGCTGCCAAAGGGGTGATCATCAACAATCTCTTGCCCGGTATCCACGCCACGGATCGCGCCGATGCGCTTGATAAGGGCGTAGCGGAGCGCGAGGGAATTAGTGTTGAGGAGGCACGCACCCGCCGCTTTGGCACCCTACCCGTTGGGCGCTACGGCACGGCGCAGGAATTTGGCGCTACTTGTGCGTTTTTATGCTCGCAACATGTGGGCTTCATGGTGGGGCAAAATGTGCTCTTGGATGGTGGTCAGAACGCCATCACTATTTGAGAAGCCGCAGCAAAGCGGCGCTTGAAAGGGGGGCTTGTGCCTGATAGCTGACCAAGTTGAGTGTTTTTATCAGGATGCAATCGCCCTATGAAACAAGTCCCGCGCCAAAATTCCCCGCGGCTTGAGGTAAGCAACCTCTCTTGCGTCTTTGATGGGACGGAAGTGGTGCGGGGCATATCCTTGTCGGTGGCGGCTGGGCAGGTGATGTGTTTGCTTGGCCCTTCGGGATGCGGAAAATCCACCACATTGCGTGTCATCGCGGGGGTTGAGCGTCAAACGGGTGGGACGGTTGCGCTTGATGGTGTCACTGTCTCCGATGCAGGGCTGCATCTGCCCCCCGAGGCGCGTTCGG
>NZ_JBQFRS010000029.1:0-2301 GCF_056537525.1 Ruegeria sp. CE12
TGTTGCGGGTTGCAGATGCAAAGCGGGCCGCATTTTCCTCAGAGGCGAGGAAATCAATAAAGGCCGCAGCTGCTTCAGGTGCATCGGTCGATTTGAACGCCGTGATCGCGGCACCCCCTGGCATTGCGCCACAGCCACCTACGCCACATGGCGCTGGAACCGCGCGCCATTCGAAATCGGTGATGTTTTCCGAGTAGGAATTGATCATCCATGAGCCCGACATATGCATTACAGCTTCGCCTGATTGGAACAGCGGTGCAGCGTTGCGATATTGCGTACCCTCACCTGCAGGCCACCCTTCTGCGGGCATCAAGCCCGAGGCGTGCCAAGCCACAAATGTTTCTGCAAAGTTACGGAACCCTTCATCCACAAGGATCGGGTTGCCCGCATCATCAAAGAAGCGCGCGCCATAGGAAAACGCGGGGCCCGCCATACGATGCGCCGTGCGATCCATTGCCAAGCCTGCGGTCACGCCTGTTGCGGCCTGAACTTCGGCCAAGGCCGTTGCCCAATCGTCCCATGTGGCGGCATCACCTGGCATATCCACGCCCGCATCTTCAAAGAGCGAGACGTTGACATAGGGACCTGTCACAGTCAGCTGGGTCATCCACCCGTAAATGCCATCATCCCCCGCACCTGGTGCGCGGAACCACGGCAGGGTTGCGCCATAGGCCGCTTCCCATGGGCCACGATCGACATAGGGCGCGAGATCAAGGTAATACTGGTTCAAGCCGCCCAAATTGGTCACGCGCGCGACATCAGGGGCCGCATCCGTTTGCAACTGGTTTTCCAACTGATCACGGATCACGTCATAGGCAACGGTTTCCATGTTAACAGTATGGCCTGTGGCAGCGGTGAATTCGGGCAGCATTTCGCCGATCACATCGCATTCATTGCCGTCCTGGTAGCACAAAAACGTAATTTCATCCGCGAAAGCGGGGGCTGCGCTTGCAACCATAAGTGCTGCAATTGCAGTGCTGGTAAACTTAGCGGTCATGTAATTCCTCCCTTAAACATTACCGTTGGTTTTGGTCGTCTCACTTTCCCCCTTTTCATCGGGGTAACTTGGTTATGCGGGCTCAGTCTCCCTCACGGTGAAATGGCCAAGCTTGCCGCGGAAAAATCCCAGCGACCCACCCAAGTCGCGATAGCCCGCACGCTGCACTTGGCCGACCATGATGTCATGGTCACCGCCCGCGTAATTGGCCCAAGCTGTACATTCAAACCGCGCAAGACAGTCATGCAGCACGGGCACACCTTCGGCATTCATATCAAAATCATCGGGCCCAAGCCCCTTTGCATCTCGCGCAATGCGCCAGCAAAGATCTTCTTGATCCACCCCCAAAACATGAATGGCATAGGCAGGGGCCTCACCGAAAAAGGGGTAGCGGCGCGAAGCGCGATCAATCGACCACAAGACTAATGCAGGATCGAGAGACACGGATGTAAAACTATTCGCCGTGATGGCCACGGGCCCCTCATCGCTTGCCACCGTAACAATGGTGACACCCGTTGCAAAACACCCAAGCGCCGTGCGAAAGGCGCGCGGGTTTGCCGGATCAGGCACAAAGCTGCTGAGGGGGTGGCGGCGCATCTTCTGATCCATCAGGCGACCTCGTGACCAAGTGCGGCCTCGTAAAGCGAGAACCAATCACGCCGATCAAGACTCACGCGCAGCGCGTCTGAAATAGTGGCAATGCGCGGCAACGCATTGGTGCCAAGCACAGGCAAGATTGTCGAAGGATGGGCCAAGAGAAAGGCCACAGCAACAGCCGCACGATCCACGCCCTGCTCTGCCGCAATCGCGTCAAGACGCGTGGCCAACAACCCCTCGCGTGTCGTCATCAGCGCACCACCCCCCAAAGGTGACCACGCCATGACGGGCTGTGCATGGCGTTGATGGAAACTCAAATCCCCATTTGTGAAGGGCGCGATATGAGACAGCGACAGCTCAATTTGGTTGGTCACCAATTTCGCGCTCATCGCGGATTGAAGCAACTCCCAATCCCAAGGGCGGAAATTCGACACGCCCGCTGCGCGGATCTTGCCCGCTTTGATCAATCCATCAAGGCAGGCCCCCGTCTCGTGGTGATCCATCAGCGGATCGGGGCGGTGAATGAGTAGCAGATCAATCTGATCAATCCCCATCTCGCGCAAAGAGGTGTCGACAGATTGCGTGATATGAGCTGCGGATGTGTCGTAATATTTTACAGGCGCGTCAGAATAGCGGCCAATCGGGGCCACGATATCGCATTTTGTGACGATTTCCATTTTGGCTCGCAGATCGGGCCGCGCGCGCAA
>NZ_JBQFRS010000030.1:0-2174 GCF_056537525.1 Ruegeria sp. CE12
GGGGAACGGGGGCAACACTTCTGCCGCTTGGGGGCACATGGGCGCTCAGCCGCGCTTTGGCCCCCTTGCACCGCTTAGCGCGCCAGACGCAACAGCCGCGCGCGGGCGGGCGGAACGGCGGCAATCTCTAGCCCTGTGAACACATGCAGCGTGTTCAAATCTTGATCAATCACAGCATGATCGCTGACCCACCCCCCCAACATCAAATAACTGCGCAAAAGCGGCGGCAGCGTTGCCATTGCCCGTTTCAGATCGGGTTTGAGCCGCAGCTTTGCCGCGAATGGAAACACATGGGACGACTTGATCTGAGGCCGCCATCGGGCGGGCGCAATATGGCGATCACGCAACAGCGCAAAGGCATCATGATAGGGCAGCGCATCCGTACCGCGAAAAGACGAGCAACCAAAGAGCAGCTTGACCCCGATCTCATCCACATAGGCGGTCAATGCCCCCCATGCGAGACGCAAGATGTCCGGGTCATGCACCTCTGGCGCAAGACAAAAGCGCCCCATCTCAACCATTGGCCCATCAAAATCTGACAGGGGCGATAAATCGTAAAACTGCGCCGAATAACTGGTCTGCAAGGATGCCCCATCGGGCAGGCACATCAGGCGAAAGCAGGCGACCAATTCCCCCGCTTCCTGCGTTTCAATGAGGATATGGTCACAAAGCGCATCATAGGGATCCGCATCTAGACCCGCCCCATCTGCCCCACCGCGAAAAGCGCGGTGCCGCAGGGTTTGCGCGGCGGTCACATCGGCGGCGGTTTGGGCCATGCGCAGCCGATATTTCCCCGCCACCTTCTCGCGCATGATGCACCTATGTTACGCAGACAAAGGATTAATTGTTGGCGTTGACCAACTCACCCACATTGATGCGGCCAAAATTACCCATAACCTGACGGAAAATCGACACTTCACGGATCGAGCTTTCCGTAACGCGGCGCGAAATATCGACAATCTGACCATCGGCAAGCGTGTAGGTTTCCACATTCGACACGGTGCCGTTATCGGCAAAGGACACGGCCACGATATTGCGGCTCACAATTTCGGGCGCCCGCCATGCATAGCTGCGCACACTATATTGCGAATAGAACCATGTGGTTTCGCCAATCACGCCGTCACCAGCAGGGCAGCCAAGGGTTTGCCCGAGGCTGTCGCGGGTATCCTGACCGATGGTGATGGCATCCAATTCTTCTTGCGGCGGGATAAAGCCATGGTCACGGAAACTTTCGGTGCAGCCAGACAAAGCCAATCCAAAGGCCACTGCAATCACCGCTGCACGCACCCGCTTGCGCCCCATGCGTGCCTGCGTGCTGATCCGAAGTTCTGCCATGCCCATCTTCCTCACCCTAGCGCCAGCTTCCCTTCTGCGCTTGGGCGCAAACATTCAGGCATGGCGTCTGTCTTCATTTGGGCTTAACTTACAGTGACCAACAGAGCAAGCATTGCAATCGCGCGACCCTCATTTTCGAGGGGAAATTGATCAGAAACTTGAGGGGAGATCATGTCAAACGCCAGCCCACGCCCTGATCTTTTGGCATTGGCCGAACTGCGCCGCGCAGGCGGCAAAACATTTGCCTTGACCCCCGATGCGGATGCGTTGCGCGAGATTGCAGATGATCTAGAGCTGCGTGCGCTGCGCAAACTGCGCTTTACAGGCAAAATTATGCCCGAAGGCAAAAGCGATTGGCGCCTTGAGGGGCAACTGGGCGCAACAGTGACACAGGCCTGCAGCGTCAGTTTGGCGGATGTGGTGACGCGGATCGATACCGACGTGTTGCGCCGCTATATCGCAGATTTCACGGCGCCCGAGGCCGAAGAGGCCGAGATGCCCGAAGACGACAGCATCGAGCCATTGCCAGCAAAAATTGACCTATATGCCGTGATGACCGAAGCCTTGGCATTGGCCCTGCCCGATTATCCGCGCGCACCAGATGCCGCAGCCGAGGATGACGCCGCCGATTTGGTGCATATTTACAGCGCAAGCCCCCCCAATGCGGGCCCAGTAGAGGCGGAGGTTGAGCCCTCCCAAACCGCAAACCCACTTTCTGCTTTGCAAGAATTACGGGATAAATTGGTGCAATCCCCCGCAGACAGTGGCGATGCGGGCGCAAGCAAAAACACAGGCAGCCCCGCCAAAAACAGCAATAAATAACCGCAAACAAACGCAAA
>NZ_JBQFRS010000031.1:0-2023 GCF_056537525.1 Ruegeria sp. CE12
ACTTCACGCGCAATATAGCGTTTCAAGCATCTAATTGCCTCAAGCTTGGAAAGGCCGTCTGCGACGCGCCGCTTCACGTATTGTTGTGTTTTCTCGTCGCATCGCAGACGGCCAATGGCAATGATGTGGAGCGCACTGTTGGCGGCCCGATCTCCTCCACGGTTGAGGCGGTGCCGGTCCGTTTTTCCTGAAGATGCCGGTATGGGACTAACCCCGCATAAGGCGGCGAAGCTTGCCTCAGACTTCAAACGGTTAGGGTTGTCACCTGCTGTGATGAGAAGCTGTGCAGCGGAGTTGTAACTGATTGAGTTGCTCGCGACCAGATCCGGTGCGAGTTCATCGATGATTGACTTAATCATGGTGTCCAGATCAGCGACTTCGTCGTGAAGCTCTATATAGCGGCGCGCCAGAGATTTCAGAGCAATGCGATAAGCCGTTTCCATCTCCCGGTAGCCAGCCATATCCGGTCGCCAGGCAGCTAGTTGTGTTCTCTGAAGAGGTTGTTCATCGCGTTCAGATGTTTGATGTTGGTTTCACCACAAAACAACACAAGAGATCCATGAGATGAACAACCCGCATAAGAATGCCCGAACCACGACGTATAGTCGAGAGCAGATGGTAAAACGAGTGCTGGAACAGCGGCAACCGGTGGAACAGGTTGCCCGGGCGTTTGCAGTCAGTGTTCGCACGGTGCGTAAATGGATTGGCCGCTACCTGGCTGAAGGAAGGGCCGGTCTGGAGAACCGCTCATCACGGCCAAGGTCTGCCGCTGCTGTACAGGCCAGCTGGTGGCGCAAGAAAGCTGAACAACTTCGCAAGGACTACCGTCTGACGGCACAAGAGATCGCGACCAAGCTCAATCTTGCCCGCTCGACAGTTGCGGCTTGGTTGAAGCATGCAGGTCTTGGTAAATTGAAGGCTCTTGATCCCAAGCCACTTGTGCGACGCTATCAACGCGAACGAGCGGGGGAGCTATTACATCTGGACATCAAGAAACTGGGGCGCTTTGAAGGGCACGGTCATCGCATTACAGGCAATCGCAAAGGCCGCACGCCGGGACTTGGCTGGGACTATCTGCATGTGGCCATTGATGATGCCACCCGTCTTGCCTATGTGGAAGTTCTGCCCGATGAGACCCGGCACTCGACCTCAGCTTTTCTTGTCCGCGCTCTGCGCTGGTTTCGCAGACGGGGCGTGGCAGTCGAGCGAGTGATGACGGACAACGGTTCCGGTTACATCGCAAAACTGTTCCGCAGGATACTGCGGATGCTGAATATAAAACACATCCGCACCCGGCCCTACACGCCTAAAACCAACGGAAAAGCCGAACGCTTCATTCAAACCATGCTGCGTGAGTGGGCCTATGCCATCCCGTTTAAATCATCAAGAGCCAGAAAACAGGATCTGCCAAGATGGGTGAACTGGTACAACACTCAACGCACCCACATGGGCATTAACAATCAAACCCCAATTCAGGCCTTAAATGGAACAACCTAACCAGATTCCACACCTAGGCATCTTCCGCATTTCAAATTTAATGATGAGGCTGTCAAAAAATCTCTGATCAGATTTATCAAGCTTAATGAGCGGTTTCCGGGACATTTTGAGTCCTTCGTATTCAGTACCAATCATGAAATGTGGACTGAGAAAGAGAACAGTTCTAACCTGGTTTGGCTTCTCGATGCAGTGAAAGATGCCCCGTCAATTAAAGGCTTAAGGAAAAACAACTCGAAAAGAAGTGCAGTTGTGGATCTCGCTGAGGCGGCTGAAGTTGACGTCGACTGTGTCATCAATACTTTAATAAAAACAAAGTGTGTATCTCGGAGAGAAGATGTCGGAACGATAGAGCGGGCAGTGCATGATGCAATTGTGGAATGCGAACAATGCTCAGAGCTACCGCATCGGACTGTGCTGCAATTAGCAGACGATCTGATAGCTGCGGCGTTTCATGCTTCCGCAAAGGGACGCAATGCGCTCGTACCTAGATTATACGCCGCTGATGCAGACTATGATACTGTCTTCA
>NZ_JBQFRS010000032.1:0-1789 GCF_056537525.1 Ruegeria sp. CE12
TCAACCCCATTTGCGGTATCAATGACAATGTCGCCAAATTCAGGATGGTGATAGGTGATCAGCGGCCCAGCATAGGTCACGCGATGCCCATGGCGCAGTTCGATTTCGGCTGTGTGGCCTGCCACTTCGGCCCAAGCGGGGATTTGATCAGGCGCATAGGTGGCACGGCGTGAACCTTCAATGGCGACCGTGATCTCGCCTGAGCGATTATCGCGCGTGACATGGGTTTTATAGCTGACCGCATCCGACACCAACACCGCCGCGTTATCCATCCGCGCCCGTTCTGCCAGACCCAGAATGTCAAAGGCAAAAAAGACATAGACCGCATAGGCCAAGATCACCGCTGGGATCGCAAAACCAAATAGTTTCTTGCGCCCAATGCGGCGGATTTCGGAGGCACGCAAAGCCGCAACATCTTGGGTAGCCATGACCATATCAGAACGTCCCCTTGGTCAAATAATTGCGCAGGCTGCTTGAGAGCTGATCAACCGCGACAATGGTCAAAAACAGGATCACGAAAACGGCGGCGGCCTCATCGAACTTGCCCTGCCCGAACGTCAGCGCGTTTTTCAGCTCGTAGCCAATGCCACCCGCGCCCACAAAACCAAGGATGGCTGACGCGCGGATATTGATCTCAAAGCGCAGCAACCCATAGCTGAGGTAATTGGGCAAAACCTGTGGGATGACACCCAACCAAATCCGTTGACCCCAATTTGCACCGACAGACTGCAACCCTTCGACAGGTTTCATGTCCGTGTTTTCAGTCACCTCAGAAAACAATTTGCCCATGGCACCCATCGTATGCAGCGCGATGGCAATCATTGCAGGCACAGGGCCACCACCCATGATGAAAATCAGCACCAATGCCACCACAACCTCAGGGATCGCGCGCAAGATGTCGGTGATACGGCGAAAGAACGGGATCAGACGCGGCCAATAGGCCAGCCCGCGCGTGCCCAAGAGCGAGAACACCACCCCACCCGCGCAGCCAAGCAAAGTCGCGACCGCCGCAATGTTAAGCGTCTCAATCAAAGCAGGCAGTGCATCCACCATATGGCCAGGCAGGTTTGCTGCTTTTTCAATCGCCTCAGAAATCAGATCAGCAGGGAAATCAAAAAGGCGATGTAGACCGTCCCAGAAACCACCTGCATTGCGATCTTCTGCAATAGAGAAGCCAGAAATCAACATCACCGCAAAGATCAAAATGAGCAGACCTGAATAGAGACGGCGGCGCTGCGTCATCTGCAGATAATCTTCGCGCACTGTTTCACGTCTTTCCCGATCGATCTGGGATGAGGTGATATCGGTCATGGTCAACCTTTCTTGAAGATGGGGGCGCGCAAATCTGCGCACCCCCCAATGTCATGCACCAGTGTGCAACAAGGGCTTAGTTACCTTGTGCCAAACGCACAGCGATGATGGTCTCATAGGCTTCGTGGCTGATGGGTGCGAAACCTGCGGTTTCACCTGCCGCCACGCCATAAGCGCAGGCCTCATCTGTTTCGTGCAGATTGGCCAAAAGTTCGGTTACAGTCGCCTTTACATCGTCAGGCAGCGATTGACGCAGAACGACAGGGCCTTCTGGAATTGGCTTAGAGCGCCAGATTTCAACCAAGTCGTTCATGTCAACCAGACCTGCATCAACCGCGCGGCGCAACGCGCCCGAGTTGTAGCCGTCTTCCCAGTTGCCCAAACCATCGGCCCAAGTAACGCCTGCATCAATGTCGCCATTGTTTACGGCGATGATTGTCTGCTCGTGACCGCCTGTGAATGCCACATCACCAAAGAA
>NZ_JBQFRS010000033.1:0-1770 GCF_056537525.1 Ruegeria sp. CE12
ATTTCAGGCCCCTGCATCCTCATCGGTGTGGGGGTCTTTTTTAATGTGTTTTATTAGGTATTAAATTTAGGCAATATTATGGAAATTGAGGCGGCCTTATCGTCAGAATGAGGCGAAACTGTGGAATAAGGGGCAGGCACGAACCGACCCCATCCAGAACGAGGAAGAGCAGGTGCTTTCACAGCTTTTTGGCGCTGTGCTTAGCGCAGTATTGGTGTTTTTTGTTATCGCGACACCATCGCTTGTCCTTGGCGATACATCCCGCGGGGATGTGGAAGGCGTTATGCTGTTTGGATTGATTGCGGCCCTCTTTGTGGTGTTTGAATATAGCGCCCGTCATCCCGCTATCATCGAGTTTCGAGATGCGCCCCCCTATAATCGTCTGCGCATTTTGGCCTTGTTTTCGATGTTATTCTTGCTGAGCCTTGTTTCAGCTGACCCTGTTCATTTGCAGCAGTTCAACGGGCCAGAGGGTGCAGTCAGTGCAATGGCCAATAGAGCGCACCATTGGAGTGGCGTGATGTTTGACAGCGGGCTTTAGCACCTTAGCCCTGACTATTTGTTACAACGCTTGTTTGGGGCAGCGCCCCTGTCCGTGCAGGCCATGGATCACGTCCGGATCATGGCCCCTTTCGCCCTGACCATCGCCCTTGGCAAATTGTTCATATTCGCCCTGTTCATACGTTTTAGCAAATTGCCTGGTCGGGGAATGTCGATCAACATGTGGGTAAACCTGCCCATGTTCGACCCGACAGTGGGCAGCGATGTGACCCATCGTTTAAAATGTGATGCGCGCAGAAATATCATTTGGGGCTTGGGCCTGCCGCTGATATTGCCGCCTGTCTTGGGTTCTGTGTTTTCGCAGACAGGCAGCACCATTGCCTATGATGGGCGAGGCGCGGTTTGAGTTGTGACCCTATGGGCCTTTTTGCCAATGTGCCTGTTGGTCAGGGCAATGGCCCTGCTGCGGTTGCGCTACATGATCCGCAGCTATCAAAAGAGGATCATTGCGGCGCTGACACCTGATAAAAGACTGGCCCTTTCTTGACCCAGACGCAGTCAAAGGATAGGGCGTGCGCAATCAGGATTTTCAAGACGGATTAGTTCCATGAGCAACCCATCGCTTCTCATTCTTCCCGGTGACGGGATCGGCCCCGAGGTTATGACCGAGGTGCGTAAAATCATCGACTGGTATGGCGCAAAGCGTGGCCTGACTTTTGATGTCACCGAAGATCTGGTGGGCGGTTGCGCATATGATGCGCATGGCACGCCTTTGACCGATGAGACGATGGAAAAAGCGCAAAGCGTTGACGCGGTATTGCTTGGCGCGGTCGGCGGCCCGAAATATGACAATCTCGATTTCAGCGTAAAGCCCGAGCGCGGCCTGCTGCGCCTGCGCAAAGAGATGGATCTCTATGCGAACCTTCGGCCTGCGCAGTGTTTCGATGCCCTCGCGGATTTTTCTTCGTTGAAGGCGGATGTGGTCGGCGGTCTGGACATCATGATCATCCGCGAACTGACCAGTGGGGTATATTTCGGTGAGCCACGCGGCATCCATAAAGAAGGCAATGAGCGCGTTGGCGTGAACACCCAGCGTTACACCGAGAGTGAAATCGCCCGCGTGGCGCGGTCGGCCTTCGAGCTGGCGCGCCGCCGCAACAACAAGGTCTGCTCAATGGAGAAGGCCAATGTTATGGAATCGGGCGTGTTGTGGCGTCAGGTTGTGACCGAAGTGCATGCTGCTGAATATTCTGATGTGGAATTGTCGCA
>NZ_JBQFRS010000034.1:0-1799 GCF_056537525.1 Ruegeria sp. CE12
AAGGAGCAAGCGCAGAAATGAAGGTACTCGTGCCTGTCAAACGCGTGATTGACTATAATGTGAAGGTTCGCGTGAAAGCGGACGGTAGCGGTGTTGATCTCGCCAATGTCAAAATGTCGATGAACCCGTTCGACGAGATTGCGGTGGAAGAAGCGATCCGCCTGAAAGAAGCTGGCAAGGCTGATGAGGTTGTTGCGGTTTCGATCGGCGTGAAGCAGGCGCAGGAAACCCTGCGCACCGCGCTGGCCATGGGCGCCGACCGCGCCATTCTGGTTGTGGCCGCTGATGACGTCCACCAGGACATCGAGCCGCTGGCCGTTGCCAAGATCCTGGCCAAAGTGGTCGAGGAAGAGCAGCCGGGCATCGTTCTGGCGGGCAAGCAGGCGATCGACAATGACATGAACGCCACCGGCCAGATGCTGTCGGCCCTGCTGGGCTGGAGCCAGGGCACCTTTGCCTCGGAACTGGACATCGAAGGCGACAGCGCCAAGATCACTCGCGAGGTGGATGGCGGTCTGCAGACCATCAGCGTCAAGATGCCGACCATCGTGACCGTTGACCTGCGCCTGAACGAACCGCGCTATGCGTCGCTGCCCAACATCATGAAGGCGAAGAAAAAGCCGCTGGACGAGAAAACCGCCGCCGATTACGGCGTCGACGTCACGCCGCGTCTGGAAATCGTCAAGACCGAAGAGCCGCCGGCACGTGCCGCTGGTATCGTCGTGGGCTCGGTTGATGAGCTGGTCGAGAAACTCAAAGAAGCGGGGGCTGTGTAATGGCTGTTCTTCTTCTCGCAGAGGTTAACAACGGCGAACTGGCGCTGGACGCCACCGCCAAGGCTGTCACCGCCGCAAAGGCGCTGGGTGACGTGACCGTTCTGGCCGCGGGCGGTTCTGCCGCTGCTGCCGGTGAGGCCGCCGCCAAGATCGACGGTGTCTCCAAGGTTCTGGTTGCCGAAGACGCATCGCTGGGTCACCGCCTGGCGGAATCGACCGCAGCCCTGATCGTGGGTCTGGCCGACGGCTACGAGCACATCGTGGCACCGGCGACCACCGATGCCAAGAACGTGATGCCCCGCGTTGCAGCCCTGCTGGACGCAATGGTGATCTCGGATGCCTCCGGCGTGGTTGACGGCTCGACCTTCGAGCGTCCGATCTACGCAGGCAACGCGATCCAGACCGTGAAATCGAACGACGCCAAGAAAGTCGTCACCTTCCGCACCGCGTCCTTTGATGCGGCCGGTGAAGGCGGCTCGGCTGCGGTTGAGACCATCTCGGTTGGCGACAACCCGGGCCTGTCCGAGTGGGTCGAGGACAAGGTTGCCGAAAGCGACCGTCCGGAACTGACCTCGGCTGGCGTTGTTGTCTCGGGCGGCCGTGGTGTCGGCTCGGAAGAGGACTTCAAACTGATCGAAACCCTGGCTGACAAGCTGGGTGCCGCCGTTGGCGCGTCGCGCGCGGCCGTGGACTCGGGCTATGCCCCGAACGACTGGCAGGTGGGTCAGACCGGTAAGGTTGTTGCTCCTGACCTGTATGTCGCCATCGGCATCTCGGGCGCGATCCAGCACCTGGCCGGTATGAAGGACTCCAAGGTCATCGTCGCGATCAACAAGGACGAAGAAGCCCCGATCTTCCAGGTCGCGGACTTCGGCCTGGTCGCGGACCTGTTCCAGGCGGTACCGGAACTGACCGAAAAGCTCGGCTGAACCGGACATCCGGATTGATCTGCAAAGGCCCGCCATCCGGCGGGCCTTTTTCTATCCAAGATCCAAAACCGCGCCATACAAACATGACGCAATA
>NZ_JBQFRS010000035.1:0-1776 GCF_056537525.1 Ruegeria sp. CE12
ATGAAGATGACGACAGAAGAGGCCTTTGTTAAGGTATTGCAGATGCATGGTATTGAGCATGCGTTTGGTATTATTGGTTCTGCGATGATGCCGATTTCGGATTTGTTTCCGAAGGCTGGCATCATGTTCTGGGACTGCGCGCACGAGGGGTCTGGCGGCATGATGGCCGACGGCTACACCCGCGCGACCGGCAAGATGTCGATGATGATCGCGCAGAACGGCCCCGGCATCACCAACTTTGTCACCGCTGTGAAGACCGCCTACTGGAACCACACCCCGGTTCTGCTGGTCACCCCGCAGGCGGCCAACAAGACCATCGGTCAGGGCGGCTTCCAGGAGATGGAGCAGATGCGCATGTTCGCGGACTGCGTGGCCTATCAGGAAGAAGTCCGTGATCCGTCGCGTGTTGCCGAAGTCCTGAACCGCGTGATCATGAACGCCAAGCGCGCCAGCGCCCCGGCTCAGCTGAACATCCCGCGTGACATGTGGACCCAGGTTGTCGACATCGAACTGCCCAAGATCGTTGATTTCGAGCGTCCTTCGGGCGGCGAAGACGCGGTGGCTGCTGCTGCCGAAATGCTGTCGAACGCAAAGAACCCGGTCATCCTGAACGGTGCCGGCGTTGTTCTGGCCGAAGGCGGCATCGAAGCGTCGAAAGCCCTGGCCGAGCGTCTGGACGCCCCGGTCTGCGTTGGCTACCAGCACAACGACGCCTTCCCCGGCTCGCACCCGCTGTTTGCTGGCCCGCTGGGCTATAACGGCTCGAAAGCCGGTATGGAGCTGATCTCGGAAGCCGACGTTGTTCTGGCTCTGGGCACCCGCCTGAACCCCTTCTCGACCCTGCCCGGCTATGGCATCAACTACTGGCCTGCGGATGCAAAGATCATTCAGGTCGACATCAACCCTGACCGCATCGGCCTGACCAAGGACGTCAGCGTCGGCATCATCGGTGATGCGGCCAAGGTTGCCAACGGCATCCTGTCCCAGCTGAGCGATACCGCCGGTGACGAAGGTCGCCAGGAGCGCAAGGACCGTATCGCCCAGAAGAAATCCGCATGGGCGCAGGAACTGACCTCGATGACCCACGAGGACGACGATCCGGGCACCACCTGGAACGAGCGTGCACGTGCCGCCAAGCCTGACTGGATGAGCCCCCGTATGGCATGGCGCGCAATCCAGGCCGCACTGCCGAAAGAGGCAATCATCTCGTCCGACATCGGCAACAACTGCGCCATCGGCAACGCCTACCCGTCCTTCGAAGACGGCCGCAAATACCTGGCCCCCGGCCTGTTCGGCCCCTGTGGCTACGGCCTTCCGGCGGTTGTCGGCGCCAAGATCGGCTGCCCCGATGTTCCGGTTGTCGGCTTTGCCGGTGACGGTGCCTTTGGTATCGCCGTGAACGAACTGACCGCGATTGGCCGCGAAGAATGGCCTGCCGTGACCCAGATCGTTTTCCGCAACTACCAGTGGGGCGCGGAAAAGCGGAACTCGACCCTGTGGTTCGATGACAACTTCGTCGGCACCGAACTGGACACCAAAGTGTCTTACGCCGGTATCGCACAGGCCTGTGGCCTGAAAGGTGTTGTCGCCCGCACCCAGGAAGAGCTGACCGCGGCGCTGAACCAGGCGATCGAGGACCAGAAGAACGGCATCACCACGCTGATCGAAGCCCTGATCAACCAGGAACTGGGTGAACCCTTCCGCCGCGACGCCATGAAAAAACCCGTCGCAGTCGCAGGCATCGACGCAAACGACATGACACCACAAGAGGCGTAA
>NZ_JBQFRS010000036.1:0-1674 GCF_056537525.1 Ruegeria sp. CE12
CGGCAACCTGCTTTATAACAGGAGTTAGCTTTGTCCCTTTGGCCGATGCAATCTCAGTGACCTTTATAGCTCCGCTGATTGTCACCGTACTTGGCGCATTGATTCTACGTGAAAAGGTGGGCCTACACCGATGGTCAGCTATTTTTGTCGGATTTTTAGGTACACTGATTGTAATTAGGCCAGGCTTAGGGATCGTCCATCCGGCAGTATTTTTGATAGTATTGGCTGCGAGTATGTTTGCGGTTCGCCAAGTCCTGTCCCGTATGATTGCACCCTATGACAATACATACACAACTGTTGCTTACACTGCTCTTGTTGGGGTGGCGGTTATCAGCATACCTCTTCCATTTTTCTGGGCATGGCCAAGCGATAAGAATTCCTTAATCATAATGTTCTTCATGGCAGCGTTTGCGGGCTTGGGCGAGCTTTTGGTGATCCGTGCGCTTGAGATCGCGGAAGCTGTAGTTTTGGCCCCCGTGCATTACTCAATGATATTATGGTCAGTGATGTATGGGTATTTGGTTTTCGCGCAATTACCAGATGGATGGACCCTAATTGGCACCACTTTGATCGTTGCAACTGGTCTTTATACTATGCATCGGGAGCGCCTTGCCGCGCGCTCACGCCGTGCTGCGACCTAGGCGATTTGCGGCGACAGCCGATAAGGCCAAAAGTCCGCTTGCTACCATCAAGCAGGCCTCAACCCCGCCCCATTGATAGGCAAGGCCCGATAGGCCCGTGCCCAACAATCGGCCTGCCGCATTCGCCATGTAATAGAAACCAACATCTTGGCTGACCCGCTCGGATTTTGAAAATGCGAGAATGAGGTAAGAGTGCAGTGCCGAATTCACGGCAAATATCGCGCCAAAGACCAACAGACCCAAGACCAGCGTCACAGTCAGCCAAGGGGCGGGCGCGCCTGCGGTGGAGACAGTAATCGCCAAAAGCGCAGGGATTGGCACAAGCGCCAAGGCCCATTGGCGCGCGCTTGCGGACAGCCGCCCCAAATCATTGGCCCCTTTGCGCAGGATGCGCGGGGCCATGGCCTGAACAGCGCCATAAAAGATGATCCAGACCGCCATGAAGGTGCCAATCATGAAAAAGGCTGCGCGTCTGCTTTCATCGCTGCCATCGGAAAGAACGGCGTAGAAATAAACCGGGATGCCCACCACAAACCACACATCCCGCGCGCCGAATAAAAAGACGCGGGCAGCAGACAGACGATTGATATTTTTGTCTCGCGAGATGACGGTGGAAAACTTGGTCGCTTTGTTCCCTTTGGGCAGGCCGTCTGGCATGAAGAAAAGCAGCGCCACAAGGATCAGTGCCAAAATAGCTGCCATGCCCAACAAGGCGGTGTTGTAGCCATAAAGTGCCAAAAGGCCTGCGCCCAAAAGGAACCCCAATCCCTTTACCGCGTTTTTTGATCCTGTCAGCCAAGATACCCATTTCAGCAATCCAGCCCCTTCGGGTGCCAAAAGTTTGACAGCCGATTTTGAGGACATTTTCGCCAGATCCTTGGCCACGCCTGAGGCCCCTTGCACGGCCATCACATAGGCCACAGATGCGCCGATCGACCACATAGGATCCAATGCGGTGAGGGCCAAAAGCGCACCAACCTGTAGGATCAGCCCCGCATATAAGGTGCGGGTCAGACCAAACCGCGCGGCCAGC
>NZ_JBQFRS010000038.1:0-1608 GCF_056537525.1 Ruegeria sp. CE12
GGTTTGCTGGGCAGAATTACTTTCCCGATACAATCACGCGCCCCAGTTTCTATGAACCTGTAGAGCGTGGGTTTGAGAGGGATCTTGGAAAGCGGGTAGCATATTTTGCGAAGCTGAGGCGCGACCGAAACCGCGATGAGTGACCCGTGCCGCGGCTTTTGGTTGACAACAGACAGGCAGGGGCAGAAAGAGCCACCCATGATTTGGACAGTTTTTCAGGTGGCACTTGGGGGCGCGATTGGTGCATCGCTGCGCTATCTTGTTGGCGTGGGTCTACATCGTGCGCTTGGGCCGACCGCTTTTCCCGTTGGGGTGATCTCGGTCAATATTCTTGGCTCTTTCTTGATGGGTCTTTTTGTGGGCCTTGCCGCACAGCGCGGGCTGACCCATTTATCCCCTTTCGTCATGACGGGGATCTTGGGCGGGTTTACAACATTTTCTTCCTTTTCGCTTGAGGTCATCACGCTTTATGAGCGGGGCGATTTAGGGTTGGCGGCGGCCTATATTCTGGGCTCGGTCATCCTTTCTCTCGTTGCGATTTTCTTGGGGTTGATGCTGACACGGGTGGCGCTGCCATGACGGGTGTTCAGGTTTTGGCTGTCGCGAATGCAGATGCGGATCAGCGGCTTGATCGGTGGTTCCGCCGGCTTTTCCCGCATATCCCGCAAGGCCGCATTGAAAAGATGTGCCGTAAAGGTGAAATCCGTGTCGATGGTGGGCGCGTGAAACCCGCAACACGCCTGCAATCTGGGCAGGAGGTGCGCATCCCCCCCTTGCCTGACCCAATGCCCGAAGATGCGCTTGGCGCGCCGCGGGTGCAGAAATCGGCCATCTCGGACGCGGATGCCGCGATGATGCGCCGCGCGGTCATCTATCAAGATGATCATCTGATTGCGATTAACAAACCCGCAGGTTTGCCCACACAAGGCGGCAGCGGGCAAGGGGGGCGGCACGCTGATGCGTTGGCGGCCTGTCTTGCGCGCGAGGGTGAGGATAAGCCGCGCCTTGTTCATCGCTTGGATAAGGACACATCGGGCGTTTTGCTCTTGGCGCGCAGCAGGCAAGCCGCGCAGGCCCTCACCGATGCCTTTCGCCATCGTGAGACGCGCAAGATTTACTGGGCCGCCGTTGCAGGCGCGCCTTTGCCCCGAATGGGCAAAATCAAGTTTGGATTGGTAAAGGCCGCAGGCCATGGCAAAGGGGGCGAAGGCGAAAAGATGCGCTGCCTTCATCCGTCTGAAATCGCCACCACCGATGGGGCCAAGCGGGCCGAGACGGATTATGCAACGCTCTCTGCGCTTGGGGGGCGGGTGTCATGGGTGGCGATGGTGCCGATTACTGGCCGCACCCATCAATTGCGCGCCCATATCGCGGAGCTTGGCCACCCGATCGTGGGGGATGGCAAATATGGCGGCAGCAGTCAGGAAAATTTGGGCGATGGATGGGGCGCGCAATTGGGGGGTGTAATCAGCCGCAAACTGCATCTTCACGCGCGCTATCTGAAATTCCGTCATCCTTTCACCAAACGGGATCTCACGCTAACCGCAGCCTTGCCTGATCACATGGCCCGCACATGGGATTTGTTCGACTGGCGCGCCGAAGATGTGC
>NZ_JBQFRS010000039.1:0-1581 GCF_056537525.1 Ruegeria sp. CE12
ATGGGCTTATGGGCTCTACTCCGTTGGCAAGTAGAGGATTGAAACGATTGAAGCAGATCCCTGGTTCAATGCCGCGGTTAGGAGCTTTACCAGAAGGCTGTGCCTTTTCACCAAGATGCGATTTTGCTCAGGAAGTTTGTAAAACCGGATCTTCGCCATTTATCGCAGACGAGGATGCTCAAGCCGCATGTTGGTTCCCATTGCAGCACACTAAATTACGGTCGTCAAAATGAGTGTGATTGTCCGAGCAAAAGCGTTAAGACGCCTCTTTGATGTCTCTAAGCCCTGGTTGAACCGTGTTGTCGAAAGGGAGCCAAAGGCTTTTTTGACGGCTGTTGCAGATGTAGATTTTGAAATTGAGGAAGGCTCAGTTTACGCGTTAGTTGGTGAGAGTGGTTCTGGGAAATCAACTATCGGCAAAATGGTTGTAGGGTTAACTAGTGCAACTGATGGGACCATTGAAATTGATGGCACCGCGATAACTGGTAATGATCAGAAAGCAAAAATTTCTGAGGCTCGACAAAAACTGCAGATGATTTTTCAAGATCCATACGCATCCTTGAATCCGCGTTGGAAAGTACGTGACATTATAGCAGAGCCTGCAAAATTGAGAGGCTTTGAGACCAAAGGTTTGCCCGAAAGGTTGCTGCAACAAGTCGGTTTATCACCAGAGGATGCAGATAAGTATCCACATGAGTTTTCGGGTGGACAGCGGCAACGCATTTGCATTGCACGTGCTCTTTCGTCTGAGCCTAAGGTGATCGTGTGTGATGAGCCTACTTCTGCGCTGGATGTATCAGTGCAAAGCCAAGTTTTGAACTTGATGTCGGATTTGCAAGAGCAACTGGGTCTTACATATTTATTTATTAGCCATGATCTTACTGTTGTGGAGCACATGGCCGATAAGATTGGTGTGTTATATTTGGGAGCTTTGGTTGAAGAGGCCCCAAAGGAAACGCTTTTCGCTTCACCTTTGCATCCTTACACGCGTATGCTGTTTGATGCTGCGCCAAGATTGGATGGGTTTGGGCGAGAAATTGATGTGCCCAAAGGCGAAATACCTGACCCGATTAATCCTCCGCCTGGCTGCTCCTTTCATCCACGGTGTCCACTTGCTACAAGCTTGTGTAAAACGGTTCGCCCTCAGATGCGTTTGATTGGAGATACGCGCGTTTCTTGCCATCATGTTTAGACTATGCTTACACCCACTTTATTCCAGGTGTTTGGTGCTTAACTGTGGTTCGACATAGGCTTAATCCCGCCCCCGCAACCACTTTTTCCGAATGTCTCAAATCTAAGCTTAGCTGAGGTTTCTTACTTCATAATTGCTGCCTTCATGGTGGGTGAGAGGCAACTATGGAGCTACTGCTGGAATGGTTTAGTCATGACTATTGCGTTCCTACGCGCCCAAGATACAATTTTAAGGCGAGTCGATTGTAGTTCTTGGGAGGGATGACATGACGCCGTTTATGAAAAGCCTTATCGCACGTCCTTGCTATACAGTGGGCCCTAGAGCTGCACTGTCGGAAATCATCAAGTTATTGGCAGAGCATAATATTGGTGCCGTCGTCGTCGAAAATG
>NZ_JBQFRS010000040.1:0-1644 GCF_056537525.1 Ruegeria sp. CE12
CGGCATCGGCAGGGTTCTCAATCCCTTCCGCCACAATCAGCATATCAAAATGGCGTGCCACGGATTGGATCGCAGAACATAAAACCTGATTGTCGGGATCATCGGCGACATGCGCCACGAATTGCGCATCAACCTTCAGAATATCAAACGAGAAGTCCCGCAAATAGCGCAAGGCAGTATTCCCTGCCCCAAAATCATCCAAGGCAAAGCTGACCCCCTTCGCGTGCAGATCCCGCATAAACGGCGTCACCAATTCAGGCATCTGCATCGCGCTTGTCTCAGTGATCTCAAGGATCAAACGTTCCAAATCTTGCAGATGGGCAGCAATATGAGCGGCCAGAATTTTATGAAACGGCGCATAGCCGATAGAGCGGGCTGACATATTCACCGCAAGACGTAGTTGCGGCGCTTCATGTATAGCTGCAAGCCCCATCGCAAGGGCCGCGCAATCCAGCCTGCGGCCAAGTTCTGTGGCCTCAACCTCCATGATAAAATCGCGGGCGGGGATCAGCCGCCCCGCCTCATCAAATAAGCGCACCAACCCCTCGTAAAAGGCAGGGCCTCTCCCATGGGCCCGCATAATCGGCTGAAATGCCAAGGCGACATCCCCCCGCCTCAAAGCCCCTTCGACTAGGGAGATTGCCCCGCGCCGCATATCGGTCATGGCAACCGCGAAAGGGCTGGCCAAATCAGGATTTGCAAAATCACTGCGCGGCACGGTCATGGTCATCTCCAATTGCTGCCTTGTAGATGTGCCGTGCCAACTCTTAATGTGAGGTGAACAAAAGGGCAGATTATGGATGATCAAACGATAATTCGCTGCGCATGGTGTTTGGGCGATCCCGACTATATCGCCTATCACGACCAAGAATGGGGGCGGCCCCTCTATGAAAGCCGCGGGCTGTTTGAAAACTTGTGTCTTGAAGGGTTCCAAGCAGGCCTAAGTTGGATCACGATCCTGCGAAAGCGCGAGAATTTTCGCGCTGCTTTTGCAGGGTTTGATCCCCATGCACTTGCCAAATGGGGTGCAGCGGATATTGAGCGATTGATGCAAGATCAAGGCATCATTCGCCAACGAGGTAAAATTGAGGCCACCCTTACAAATGCACAGGCCTATCTCAAACTTGAGGCTGAGGTTGGCTTTTCAAAATTTATCTGGGGTTTTGTGGATCACACCCCGCAGATAAACCGCCCCCAAACCCTTGGTGATGTTCCAGCACAAACCGCAACCTCGGTGGCGCTGTCCAAGGCCCTAAAGCAGGCAGGGTTCAAATTCTGCGGCCCCACAACAGTTTATGCCTTTATGCAAGCCAGTGGGCTTGTGAATGACCATTTTGCAACCTGTGCCTTTGCGCCAAATATCACATAGCCCCCAAAAGCGCGGATTTGTCTCTTGGAGGTTCAAGGCTTTCCCTGTTAGGGAAACCCAAACGACAATCGAGGACATGACATGGCCACACGGCGCGCATTGGTAACGGGTTCATCTGGTTTTATCGGGTTTCACCTGTCGCAGCGTCTCTTGGCCGATGGGTGGGAGGTTCTGGGCCTAGATGCCATGACCGATTACTATGATGTCACCCTCAAAGAACGCCGCGAGGCGATGCTGAACCAGTCGCCCAATTTCCGCGTTGTGCATGATCGGGT
>NZ_JBQFRS010000041.1:0-1551 GCF_056537525.1 Ruegeria sp. CE12
TTTTGCGTTGGATGTGCCTTTTCGCCCCGCGAGTTCTTCAAACGCTCACCGCCATTACAAATCGGCAAAAGCCAATCAGAGCGCATTTGAATCCCCTCATTTAGGGATTTGAGCGCCTCATAATTGAACGTGTATTTCGCTGCTTCAGATTTCGAAGCCCAGATCATCGTCTCATGGGCATTTGTCAAACGCTTGCCGCGGAAATTGGGCATCGGATTGGATTTGCGCCAAACAACATCATTCAGCAACCAATAGCCTTGGTTTTGCAGTTCGGCCCCCACGCGGAAAATGTTGTGATACGAGCCAATCACCCAAATCGCGCCATTCGGCTTGAGGATACGGCGCGCCGCAGCGAGCCAGGTTTGCGTGAATTCGTCATAGGCACGGAAGCTGTCGAATTGATCCCAATGATCATCCACCGCATCTACAAGCGAATTGTCGGGGCGATGCAAATCACCCTTGAGCTGAAGGTTGTAAGGCGGGTCGGCGAAAATCAGATCGACCGAACCTTCAGGAAGGCTGTTCATCACATCAATGCTATCACCAGCCAATATCTGGTTAAGCGGCAGGGCATGCGCCCCCGCGGGATTGGTTTTCGTCTTCATTACTGCCTCTGACTTTTAATCGTCACGGCGCCATTTTTTGACGCTCATCTTGAGGCCTAAGATGAGTCGAAACTAATTCGCCGTCAATTTATTTTTTGAATCAAAGACTTACAAGATGACGTTGATACAAGATATTGTGGACGGGCTTGAATGAACGTCTATGGTGCGGGGTCACCCCAATATCTTGAAGGGCTTGAAGGTGGGCTTTTGAGGGGTAGCCCGCGTTTTTCTCCCAGCCGTAGCCCGCAAACTGTTGCGATAATGTCACCATCAGCCGATCCCGTGTTACCTTGGCCATGATAGAAGCCGCCGAAATCGAAACAGAACGGGCATCACCTTTGATGATTGCAGTGGCAGGGCTGGGCAAATCAGGGGGAATGGCATTGCCGTCAATCAGCGCATGATCTGGACAGCGGGAGAGACCAAGCACCGCACGGCGCATGGCCAAAAAAGTCGCGTTGCGAATATTCAGCTCATCAATCTCGGCAACGCTCGCCTCTGCGATACTGACCTCGGCCCGCGCGGCAATCTCATCGAACAGCGCCTCGCGCCGCTTTTGGCTGAGCGTTTTGGAATCATGCAAACCTTCGGGAATATCGCTTGGGTTTAGGATAACGGCTGCGGCCATAACAGGCCCCGCCAACGGGCCGCGCCCCACCTCATCCACGCCCGCGACAAGGCCGCCGATCTGCGTCTCAAAACTGAAATCTGGCGCGAGATTGGGTTTGGTCATAGTCGCGAGATTACGGATTACCATCCTCGCGCGCAATCTCGGATGGATTGGGCCCCACCCCATAGCGCGCAGCAAGGCTCCAGACATGGGCGGGAACCATATTCTTCATCTTGGCAGGATGACTGCGGCGCAAATGTAAGATGGTTTCAATCGCTTTCATCTCGACCCGCGCGCGGGCAAATTCCAAGCCACGCGGCCCAAGACGAGGCTGGA
>NZ_JBQFRS010000042.1:0-1609 GCF_056537525.1 Ruegeria sp. CE12
TAAAGCCACCTCTTTCGGAACTTCCGATCAAGACCGCTGACAACGGTTTTTATCGGGGGTTCAGTATTAATGTGACGGTGATCAGCAAGATCATCATCAGCCTGCTGGTTGTCTGGTGTATTGTGTGGCCGACGCAAGCCGGGCGCGTCCTGGGCGATTGGAACGCGGCCATTCTGGCGCAGTTCGCCGCCTGGTACATCTGGGTTGTGACTGCGTTTGTGATCGTCTGCATAGGCTTGGCAATCTGGCCCACAGCGGGGCGGCTGAAGCTGGGTGTGGAAGGCGAGAAGCCCGAATTTTCAAACTTCTCATGGTTCTCGATGATGTTTGGTGCGGGCATCGGTGTTGGCATGTTGACATGGGCCGTTGCTGAACCGGTGGCGCATTTCAAAAACAACCCGTCGGTCATTCAGGGTGTCACAACGGCTCTGGACGCCGACAATGTACGTACGGCCTATGTCTGGTCTTATTTGCATTGGGGTTTCGGGGCTTGGGCATGTTACGCGATAGCTGGCTTGGCGCTTGCTTTCTTCAGCTACCGTCGCGGACTGCCACTGACGATCCGTTCTTCATTGACTCCATTGTTTGGTAAATCACTGTCGGGCAACCTCGGCCATTTGATCGACATCGTCGCCGTTGTTGCCACTATTCTTGGGGTAGCCCAGACATTGGGTTTCGGTGTCGAGCAGTTCGTTGCAGGGCTCACACGTATCGGTGTCGGCGGCCTTGCTCAGCCTGATGGTTCGGCCACGACACTGGGCATCGTCGTTGCTCTGATTGTCATCATGGGTGCGTCGACCTTGTCGGCTCTATCCGGTGTCGGGAAAGGCATCAAATGGCTGTCGAACATCAATATGGGCCTATCGATCTTCCTTTTGGGTTTCTTCATCCTGTTCGGTGCCACCTTCTTTGGCGCAAAGGCGTTCTTCGTAGGCATCTGGGATTATGTGATCGCGCTGCCATGGCTGAGCTTCAATGTGTACGCCTCTGATGGTGTTGAGGGGTCGGAAGCGTTCCTGCTTGCACAGTGGCAGGGCTGGTGGCCGGTCTTCTACTGGGCGTGGTGGATTGCGTTCGCACCCTTTGTCGGCCTGTTCCTGGCGCGGATTTCCAGAGGTCGGACGATCCGTGAATTCGTATTGGGCGCGATGATTGTGCCCGCGCTGATGTGCTTTGTCTGGTTCGCCTGGGCCGGAGGCACGGCAATCGATCTGGAACTGAACGGAGACGCAAACGGCGTCATTCTGGATGCTGCGAACGGTGACAAGATCTTTGCAATGACGGAACACATGCTTGCTCCGATTGCAGAAGCACTGGCGTGGGCGATGGCCGCTGTGATCGTTGTCCTGCTGTTGACGTTCCTTGTAACGTCCGCTGACTCGGCGGTCCTGATCGTGAATACGATCAATGCAGCCGGTGACGAAGGGCCCAAAGCGCGTCCGCACATCATGTTCTGGGGCGCGGCTCTGGCATTGGTAGTTGGTGGTCTGCTGATCTCTGGCGGGACAGGCGCGATCCAAACCGCGATGGTCATCGGGGCGCTGCCATTCTCGATCGTCATGGCACTAATGTGCATCGCGCTGATCAAGGCCATCTGGAACGACGGCAG
>NZ_JBQFRS010000043.1:0-1555 GCF_056537525.1 Ruegeria sp. CE12
GCCACCAGATGTGCGGCCTTCACCACCACCATGTGGGTGATCGATTGGGTTCATCGCAACACCACGGACGCTTGGACGCTTGCCCATGTGGCGGACGCGGCCCGCTTTGCCAAGGTTTTGGTTCGAGTTGTCAGGGTTTGACACGGCACCAATGGTTGCCATGCATTCCTGACGCACCAGACGCAATTCACCAGAAGAGAGGCGGATCTGAGCATAGCCACCGTCACGACCAACGAACTGGGCATATGTGCCCGCCGCGCGTGCGATTTGGCCGCCCTTACCGGGCTTCAATTCGATATTGTGAACGATTGTCCCGATGGGCATGCCCGAAAATGGCATTGCGTTACCGGGCTTAATATCTGCTTTTGCAGAGGCGACAACCGCATCCCCAACAGCCAAACGCTGTGGCGCGAGGATATAGGCCTGCTCGCCATCGCTGTAGCGGAGCAACGCGATGAAGGCGGTGCGGTTAGGATCGTATTCGATCCGTTCAACCGTGGCTGTGACGTCAAATTTACGACGCTTGAAATCCACGATACGATAGAGACGCTTCGCGCCACCACCGCGGCGGCGTGCGGTAATCCGTCCGGTATTGTTCCGACCGCCCTTTTTCGTCAAACCCTCAGTCAGGGATTTGACAGGACGTCCTTTCCACAGCTCCGAACGGTCGATCAGCACCAGCCCGCGCTGGCCCGGCGTCGTCGGCTTATACGACTTAAGTGCCATGCTTTCTGTCTTCCGTTTGCTAACGGCAGGTAATTAAAAACCCACCTATGTTGTAAGTCCCCCGAATTGGGTGACCGATAAATGAGGGCCCCGAAGGTCCCAGTGAAATGTCGTTCATGCGAACAACAGCAAAGCCCCAGACGAATCTGGGGCTATCGCGATGGCGCTGTGTAGGAAAGTGAAGCCCCAAGGTCAAGGCCCCTTCCCGACTGTGCAGCCGCCTTTGCGATGAACAAGGCCCCAACCGCATCCGCAGTCGGGGCCTCGCTGAGGTCAGATCAGGCAAAACGCCCGAACATGGGACAGATCAAAGACCTGTGGCCACGTCGATTGTGTTGCCTTCTTCCAGCGTTACATAGGCCTTCTTGACATCCTTACGGGTGCCCGCGATGCCACGGAAACGCTTGTTCTTGCCTTTGGTGACAGTTGTATTGACCGCTTTCACCTTCACACCAAACAGGCTTTCAACAGCCTCCTTGATCTGGGGTTTATTCGCATCAATCGCAACTTCGAACACAACCGCATTGTTCTCGGAGGCCATAGTGGCTTTTTCCGTGATGATCGGGCGGCGGATCACGTCATAATGTTCTGGCTTAGTGCTCATTTTAGGCGAGCCTCCAGTGCTTCGACACCCGCCTTCGTCAACACCAGAGTGTCGCGCTTGAGGATGTCATAGACATTCGCGCCCATGGATGGCAGCACATCGAGACCCTCGATGTTGCGCGCCGCTTGGGCGAAGTTCGCATCAACCGTTGCACCGTCAATGATCAAGGCACGCTTCCAACCAAGGTTCTTCACCTGCTTGGCCAATTGTGCGGTTTTCGCCTCG
>NZ_JBQFRS010000044.1:0-1358 GCF_056537525.1 Ruegeria sp. CE12
CCGCAGATGTGAGGAAAGGGAAGTCTGGTTCAAAGGCGCGCGCAATCAATGGCATTGCCAATCAAACAACAAGCAGCGATTTGGGGTGGCATTATTGCCGTCTTTTTGGCGCTGTTATGGTTCTTAGGTGATGTCATTCTGCCCTTTTTGACAGGGGGGGCGATTGCCTATTTTCTTGATCCTCTCGCAGATCGGCTTGAGAAATGGGGCCTTGGTCGCGCGGCGGCTACAACCGTGATCTCCTTGGTTGCGCTTTTGGTGGTCGTGGCAGGTATTTTTGTGATCGTTCCACTTTTGGTGGCGCAAGCCACGGCGTTAATCCAATCCGCACCGCAAATATTCATCGAATTGCAGGCCTTTTTGACCCAACAGTTTCCGTCATTGATGGATGATGGATCGCCTTTGCGCCAATCCTTGATTTCGGTCGGCCAGACCATTCAGGCGCGCGGGGGCGAATTGCTCAATACGGCTCTCACCTCAGCAATCAACGTAGTAAACGCGATCGTGTTTATGGTCGTTGTGCCTGTTGTCGCCTTTTACATGTTGCTCGATTGGGATCGTATGGTGGCCCGTATCGATGAATTGCTGCCCCGCGACCATCGCCCCGTGATCCGTCAAATCGCCGCTGATGTGGATCGCACTTTGGCAGGGTTTGTGCGGGGGCAAGGCACAGTGTGTCTCATCTTGGGCACATTTTATGCCATCGCGCTCATGGTGGTTGGTTTGCAATTTGGGCTTGTGGTGGGTTTGATTGCAGGGCTTTTGACCTTTATCCCCTATGTTGGCGCTTTGGTGGGGGGGCTTTTATCCATAGGGCTTGCCCTTTTCCAATTCTGGGGAGATTGGTGGAACATCGCCGCCATCGCAATCATCTTCCAGGTCGGACAGATGCTTGAGGGCAATGTATTGACCCCGAAACTGGTCGGCTCCTCCGTTGGGTTGCATCCCGTTTGGCTGATCTTCGCGCTCTCGGCCTTTGGGGCGGTGTTTGGCTTTGTCGGGCTTCTGGTTGCTGTGCCCGTGGCCGCAGTGATCGGCGTTTTGGTGCGCTTTGCCATAACCCGCTATCAGGCAAGCCTGCTCTATCGCGGGCTTGAACCCCCGCAGGACGACTGACATGGCCAAACAGATGCAATTTGATCTGCCCTATCGCGCAGCTATGGGGCGGCAAGATTTCTTTCTTTCGCCCTGCAACGCGGTTGCGGTCGCGGGCATTGACGCATGGCACCATTGGCCCTTGTCAAAGATGATCTTAATCGGGCCTGAAGGCGCGGGAAAAACCCACCTCGCCCATGTGTTTGCAGCACAATCAGGGGCGCTGATCCAAAACGCAACGGGGCTGCAAGAGGCAGACATCC
>NZ_JBQFRS010000045.1:0-1435 GCF_056537525.1 Ruegeria sp. CE12
AACACCGGGACGATAACGGTTTCGGCGCAAGGAGACGCTTTTGTCCGGGCGCATGGGATTACCACTGCTGCATTGCCTTCAGGCGGCGTTCTGAGCCATGGTGGCGCGATATCTGTTGCTGCCAACGGGGGCACGGATACGGAAGCTTATGGCATTTTCGTGGGTAGTGCTGAAGGTACGATCAATGTGACAGGTAACGTGTCTGCCACTTCAACCGGCAAGAGCTACGCGGTGTTTCTGGGCGACGGCGGCGGAACGCTAAATGCCGAAACTACCGCAGATATCAATGGGACCATTCGGGTCAGCGATCACGACGTAAACCTGAACAATGTCGGCGGACGAGTTGTCTATCGTTTCCAGGACGATGATACGACTAACGGTGCGTTCACCACTTCGGTTTCCTCAGCCTCTCAAGGTTGGTTTGTTGATGATGAAGGGGGCTCGGCACCTGTCTATGCCTCGTTCGACGCCGCTGAATTGCAGCTGAACACCAACCAGCCGTTCGAAATAGCGGGGCTTTCGTACAATCTTGCACGCCAGTTGGATAACGCCGATCTCGGCAGTGTCAGCCGCAACAAGGTTGTGCTCAGCACCCAGGGAAGCGGCCCAATCGAAGGGTTTCGGCCGTACTTCCTGATCAGTGGCAGCAGAAGTGATGGAACCGCAAGCGGCAGTTCTTCGGCACTTTCCTCAAACATGTGGAGCGTCAATGCTGGTCTGACCCGTGATCTCGGAACCGGATTGCGATACGGGTTTGGGGCCAGCTATTTCAAGAATGACGGAACCTTTGGCTCTTCGTCCTTCGACACCTCGGGTGTGTTTATCAGCGGGATCGTGGCCCAAAACTTCGGGTTTGCTGATCTGAGTTTTGGTCTTGGTTACGGTGACCTGGACAATCACGAGTCTCGCACCAACGGGAATGTTGCGACGGACGCTGACTATTCCAGCAACATGATAACTGCCTTGGTTGCGGCAGAGCGGGAGATTGCCTTGAAGAACGGCGCTATCCTGACCCCAAAGGCAAGCTTTCTGTACGGTAAAGAAAACCTGGATGGCTATACTGAGACGGGTAGTTCTGCCAACGCAACAATTGGCGACAGGGCTATCACATTCAATGAAACCCGGATTGGCGGTGAATACGCAACCTCTGTGCTTGGTGGGCGTCTGTCAGCTTCATTGGCGGCAGTGCACCGGGACGCGGATGCGCCGTCAATTGTGGATGTGTCTATATTCGGGAATACGCTTGCTTTGGCCTCAGGCGGAGGGGGAACCGACACTTTCGGCGAAGTGGGACTGAACTTCGAGAAGCCTTTCGATAACGGGGGATTCCTGCATCTTGAAGCAAGGTCGACCCTCGGGGCCGACGTTTCAACTCAGGCCCTCTGGGCATCCTATGAGTGGAAGTTCTAGGAAGAAAACTCTCAAGGGCCGCTAC
>NZ_JBQFRS010000046.1:0-1378 GCF_056537525.1 Ruegeria sp. CE12
TAGCTTTGGCTCCTTAGGGAGGATGATTTCGGCATCCCATAGTATACAATTGAGCAAATGGGAAGCGTGAAGGTTGCCGCAGCACAAAATTTACAAGGGCCTCACCCGAGGATGATCAGCCAAATTGATGAGGTCAAAACTGTCACGCCCGTGCCAACCAAAACCGAACTGGCCGCAACGCGCCGCCCTGCTCCATACATATTGGCAAACAGATAGGCATTGGCGCCTGGGGCCATCGCGGCGGTGATGACCACAGATTTCAGATCATCACTGGGAATATGCAAAATCTGCGATCCCATCATCCACCCAATTGCGGGATGCACAATCAGCGACAGGATCAAGACCATCGCGATCACCCGAACCTCGCCCTCAGGGCGATAACGATAGAGCACCCCACCCAAGCCAAACAGCGCGGTTGGCAGGGCTGCACGGGCCAAAAGGCCAATCCCATCCTCAACAACAACGGGCATGCCAAGCCCGATGAAATTCACAACAAACCCCGCCCCAATGGCCAAGGTCAGCGCATTGCGCGACAGCGCGCCCCCCACGGCAAGGGCCAAGATATGCGGGGCCACGCGGCCCGCCTTGACCCCCTCCATTGCGGTCACGCCCACCAGATAACAAAACGGGGCATGCAGCGCGACAATGGCAAAATTCCCTGCAAGGCTATCGGGGCCATAAGCGCGCTCCATGATCGGCAGGCCCAACAGCACGGAATTGGCGAACATGGCCACAAACCCAATCGCCACCGCATCTGTCCAAACCCGTCCAAAGATGACGCGCGCCCCGAGCATGCCCAAAAGGAACACAAGGATTGAGCCAGAATAATAGCTCAGCAGCAGCGGGAAATGGAAATCTTGGCTCAGATCAAGCCGCGCAATCGCCAAAAATAGCAGCGCAGGAATCGCAATCCCTTGTGAAAACTTCATGAGAAGGTCAACGCCTGCTTCAGAAAACAAGCCGCGCCAGACCATCACATAGCCAAAGCCAATGACGATAAAGACGGGCAAGACAACTTCGAGAAGGGCGGACATCCTCTAAATATCCAAACTGATGCGCAGCCCATCATAGGCGGGCGAGATATGCGAAGGCAATTCATCGCAAAGCGTTTGATAGTCCAAATCTAAATGCATATTGGTCAAGATTGCGCGGCGCGGGCGGGCGCGGGCAATCCAATCTAGGCTTTGCTCAAGATGCGCGTGGCTTGGGTGGGGCGTGCGGCGCAGCGCGTCCAAAATCCAACAATCCAAACCCGATAGCATCTCCCAGGCAGGCGCAGGAATGTCCGAGACATCAGGCAAATAGACCACGTCACCGATGCGAAACCCTTTCGCCATGATGCGCCCATGTTCCACATCGAATGGCTTCAGCGTCACAG
>NZ_JBQFRS010000047.1:0-1375 GCF_056537525.1 Ruegeria sp. CE12
TAGCCGCTCATCCGTGTCGTAATGGCGCGAAGAATACAGGTTCAATTCCTGCGCCTGCGCCGCGGTCAGGGTGGTTAGAAAAACGACGCTGCCAAGCAGCAGGGAGAGGGGTCGGGTCATCCTAAAGCTCCTGTTCGAGTTATTTCCGACAATTTTAGTCGGGATGCTGCTTTTGATCACGATTCACGCGGCGGGTCAAATAAATTCCGACAAAAATTATCAGATTTAACTTCTGGCTTGCCCTTGCCTTGGTGCTACGGCATCAGTTTGCCTGAGGGATGAGGAGGACAGCCAGCCATGAAAGCGGGCATTGCTTTTCTTGTGCTCGCCTATGTGCTGAGCCAGTTTTATCGTGCGTTTTTGGCCGTCATGGCCCCTGTTTTGGCATCCGATATCGGGGCTACTCCGCAAAGCTTGGCGACAGCTTCGGGCGTGTGGTTCGCCGTTTTTGCCGCGATGCAAATTCCTGTGGGTATCGCACTTGACCGCATTGGGCCGCGCCTGACCGCATCGGTGTTGCTGCTTGTTGGCGGTGCGGGGGGTGCTGCCCTGTTTGCGACTGCGGCGGATGTGCGCGATGTGCAAATTGCAATGGGGTTGATCGGATTGGGCTGTTCGCCCGTTTTGATGGCAACCTATTACATCTTTGCGCGGGTTTATTCTGCGGCCATCTTTGCCACGCTCGCAGGTGTGACGATTGGCATTGGATCAATGGGCAACTTGGCAGCTGCAACACCCATGGCTTGGGCGGTTGAGGCCGTGGGGTGGCGCGAAACCGTTTGGGGCTTGGCGCTTGTGACGGGTCTTGTTGCGCTGGCTTTGTTCCTCTTGATCAAAGACCCCGCAAAACCAGAAGGCGATCAAAAAGGCAGCTTGATGGATCTGCTGCGCATTCCTGCGCTTTGGCTTATCTTCCCGTTGATGTTTGTGGGCTATGCCCCGTCAGCGGGGGTGCGTGGCCTGTGGGTTGGGCCTTATATGGGGGATGTCTTTGGTCTAACTGTTGCTGAGATCGGCACGGTGAGCCTGATCATGGGGGTTGCGATGGTGGTGGGCAGTTTTGCCTATGGCCCGCTGGATCGGTTTTTTGGCACGCGCAAATGGGTTATCTTGATTGGGAACCTGTTGGGTGCCTTCGCCTGTTTGGCGATTTGGGCTGTGCCCGAAAGCAGTATTTTGACAGCTACTGTTCTGGTTGCGGCCTTGGGGTTGTTTGGGGCGTCCTTCCCTGCCCTTGTTGCCCATGGGCGCAGCTTCTTTCCCCCGCATTTGGTTGGGCGTGGTGTGACCTTGATGAATTTGTTTGGCATCGGTGGGGTGGGTGTGATGCAATTCACCTCAGCCCCTTTCTTCACTGCGCTGTCAGGCACGATGG
>NZ_JBQFRS010000048.1:0-1317 GCF_056537525.1 Ruegeria sp. CE12
GCGTTTTGAATTGGCCGCCTACGCGCTTAACCCAGACATCAAAGTCATCGCACCGTGGCGGTTGTGGGATTTGACCAGCCGCACAAAATTGCTGGATTTTGCAGAAAAAAATCAAATTCCTATCGCCAAGGACAAACGCGGCGAAGCCCCATTTTCAGTGGATGCAAACCTGCTGCACACCTCTTCTGAAGGGAAAGTTCTCGAAGACCCCGCACAAGAAGCGCCCGACTACGTCTATCAGCGCAGCGTCCATCCTGAAGACGCGCCTGACACGCCCGAAATGGTGGAAATCACGTTTGAGCGCGGTGATGCAGTTGCAATCAATGGCACCGCAATGAGCCCCGCCACACTCCTGACCAAGCTCAATGAATTGGGCGGCAAGCACGGCATTGGCCGGCTTGATCTGGTTGAAAACCGCTTTGTTGGTATGAAATCGCGCGGCATTTATGAAACACCAGGCGGCACGATTTTGCTTGAGGCCCATCGCGGGATTGAGCAGATCACCTTGG
Organism: Ruegeria sp. CE12; assembly: GCF_056537525.1. Taxonomy (NCBI): domain Bacteria; kingdom Pseudomonadati; phylum Pseudomonadota; class Alphaproteobacteria; order Rhodobacterales; family Roseobacteraceae; genus Ruegeria; species Ruegeria sp. CE12. Next base: position 510 of record NZ_JBQFRS010000048.1, read on the forward strand.
ATAGCGGCGCGGGCCATCTGAAAGATTCCATCATGCCGCGCTATGCGGAACTGATCTATAACGGCTTCTGGTTCAGCCCTGAGCGCGAAATGCTTCAAGCGCTGATCGACAAAAGCCAGGAGCATGTATCTGGCACTGTGCGCATCAAACTCTATAAGGGAGCGGCACGCACTGTGGCGCGTTGGTCTGATCACAGCCTATATTCCGAGGCCCATGTGACCTTCGAAGAGGATGCGGGCGCCTATGATCAAAAAGATGCGCAGGGCTTTATCCAGCTGAACGCGCTGCGCTTGAAACTGTTGGCCGCGCGCAATCGCCGCCTAAAAGGTTAATCGTTCCTGCGCTCTTGGGCCTGCATCCAAGCCCAAGAACTAGCGCACATCTCATCTAGCCCGCGCTTTGCTTCAAACCCAAGCAGATCGCGGGCTTTTTCTGTTTTGGCACAATAAATTGGCACATCCCCCTCACGGCGCGCGACAATCTCATAGGGCAACTGGCGGTTCGTAGCGCGCTGATAGGCGGCGATCATTTCCAAGACCGAATACCCCCGCCCCGTCCCAAGATTGACCAAATGCCCGTGCCCCTGCCGCAACTGCGCCAAAGACAGAACATGGCCTTCGGCCAAATCTTCAACATGGATATAATCCCGAACGCCCGTGCCATCGGGCGTGTCATAATCATTTCCAAAAACCGAGATTTTTGCCAATGCGCCAGTGGCCACCTTGGCAATATAAGGCATCAGATTGTTTGGAATATCCGCAGGGTCTTCGCCAATCAGCGCCGAGCCATGCGCACCAGCGGGGTTGAA
>NZ_JBQFRS010000049.1:0-1294 GCF_056537525.1 Ruegeria sp. CE12
ACTTTCGGCGAGAGGGTCTCTCACCCTCTTTATCGTTACTCATGTCAGCATTCGCACTTCTGATACTTCCAGGTGCCCTCACGGGTCACCCTTCATCAGCTTACAGAACGCTCCGCTACCGCGCATCAAAGATGCACCCGCAGTTTCGGTGTATGGCTTTAGCCCCGGTACATTTTCGGCGCAAAGACCCTTATTTAGACCAGTGAGCTGTTACGCTTTCTTTAAATGATGGCTGCTTCTAAGCCAACATCCTGGTTGTTTTGGGATCCTCACATCCTTTCCCACTTAGCCATAACTTAGGGACCTTAACTGGCGGTCAGGGTTGTTTCCCTCTCCACAATGGACGTTAGCACCCACTGTGTGTCTGCCCTGCAGTACTTCCTGGTATTCGGAGTTTGGTTAGGATCAGTAAGGCGGTGAGCCCCCATAGCCCATCCAGTGCTCTACCCCCAGGAGTATTCACAGGACGCTCTACCTAAATAGATTTCGCGGAGAACCAGCTATTTCCGAGTTTGATTGGCCTTTCACCCCTAGCCACAAGTCATCCCCCAATTTTTCAACATTCGTGGGTTCGGTCCTCCAGTGCGTGTTACCGCACCTTCAACCTGCTCATGGCTAGATCACTCGGTTTCGGGTCTAATCCAACGAACTAAAACGCCCTATTCAGACTCGCTTTCGCTGCGCCTACACCTATCGGCTTAAGCTTGCTCGTTAAATTAAGTCGCTGACCCATTATACAAAAGGTACGCTGTCACCCTTACGGGCTCCAACTGTTTGTAAGCATTCGGTTTCAGGTACTATTTCACTCCCCTCGTCGGGGTACTTTTCACCTTTCCCTCACGGTACTGGTGCGCTATCGGTCGACTAGGAGTACTTAGGCTTGGAGGGTGGTCCCCCCATGTTCAGACAGGATTTCACGTGTCCCGCCCTACTCAAGGATCATACTTCTTTCTACCCGTACGGGGCTATCACCCACTAAGGCCAAGTTTCCCAACTTGTTCCGGTTCTTAAAATATGACCACTGGCCTGGTCCGCGTTCGCTCGCCACTACTAGCGGAGTCTCGGTTGATGTCCTTTCCTCCGGGTACTGAGATGTTTCAGTTCTCCGGGTTTGCCCCCTTGCGGGTACCCTTGCGGGTGGGTTGCCCCATTCAGAAATCGCCGGATCAAAGCTTATTCGCAGCTCCCCGACGCTTATCGCAGCGTATCACGTCTTTCATCGCCTCTAGTCGGCAAAGCATCCACCAAATGCCCTTAAGACACTTGATCACTCTCATTAGCTATAATCACCAAG
>NZ_JBQFRS010000050.1:0-1198 GCF_056537525.1 Ruegeria sp. CE12
TGTCGCCTCGGTCGCGCTGGACGTATACCATGCTGTGTTCTGCGCAATGCGTGCAGCCTCGACCACATCGGGGGCAAGCTCCATCATCAGGGCAGTTTCCCCTGCCCCTGCATGATCAAAGGGATAATGCGCCTTCACCTCGGGCCCCATGAGCGGGTGAATTTTGATCCAGTTGAAGGGGTCGGTGCCCGTGGCGTGCTCGGCATAGTAATCGGCCATGGCGTTATCGCCCCACCACCCTTCGCCGCGCGTCTCTTGCAGATATCGAAACAAGGCGCGCCGCGCCGCGAATTTGAACGCCAGATCGGTTGGCATACCTGCGGTGAAGTTTTCCGATTGGTGATGGATAATGCCGTGAATATTGCGAAACCCGATGCGCAAAAGCGCAAAAAACATATCATCGGCCAGTGCCGAAATTTTGGATGCATCAATATCCATGCTGCCCGTGCCCTCTGGCCCCGCAACCGCATAACTGGCCGCGCCATAGGCAAAGGGCGGTAGGATCACCAAATCCATCTCCGCCTCAAGACGCGCGAGGATCTCTGTGACCGCCAAGAGATCCATCCCAACGGCCATATGTTCGCCGTGATATTCCATAACCCCAAGCGCCAAGGCGACAGGCGTGTTTTCGGCAATCGCATGCCGAATTTGATGGGGCAACATCCGCTCGAACCGCATCACTGCCCCCCAGACAGGCTATGCGCCACGCCACGGCTGTCCTCGTATAATTGGCGGAACAACCTATAGTGACGGGCATGCGCCGCGCTATGGTTGGGCGCCACTTCGTGGGTGGCAGGGTTCCATTTGCTGATATCCTTGGGCCGCGCAGCCCCAATGGCGCAGGCGGCAAGGAATGCGTCCCCAAATGACGCGCCGATGGTCTTTTCACAGACGATCTGCGGGATATTCCCAAAATCTGAGGTTGCCTGTAACCACAGCGGGTTTTTCGTGCCGCCCCCAACCGCCAAACAGCGTTCGGGTGCATGGCCAATCTCGCGATAGGTTTCGATGACATGGGCGGTTCCCATCGCGATCCCCTCAATCAAGGCGCGATAGATGTCGCCACGGCTATGGGTCAGGTTCAGGCCAAAAATCGCCCCTTTGGCCAGCGGGTCATGGATCGGCGTCCTTTCGCCCGAAAAATAGGGCAAGACCAAAACGCCATTAGCCCCCACGGGGGAGGCCGCCGCCTCCTGCG
>NZ_JBQFRS010000051.1:0-1255 GCF_056537525.1 Ruegeria sp. CE12
CTTACAGGTTTGGATATATAGGGAAACGTTTGCAGAGTTCTGCGACCTCGGCTTTGACCTTGGCCTCGACCGCGCCGTTGCCGTCTTCGCCATTGGCGGCCAGGCCGTCGACAACCTCGATGATCCAGTCCGCGATCTGGCGGAATTCGATCTCGCCAAAGCCGCGGGTGGTGCCGGCGGGGCTGCCCAGACGGATGCCCGACGTGATGGTCGGCTTTTCCGGATCAAATGGCACGCCGTTCTTGTTGCAGGTGATATGCGCGCGGCCCAGAGCCTTTTCGGTCGCGTTGCCCTTTACGCCTTTGGGGCGCAGGTCGACCAGCACGACGTGGGTGTCGGTGCCGTGAGTTACCGTGTCCAGACCGCCCTTGATCAGCTGATCCGACAGCGCCTGGGCATTGACGACTACCTGCTTGATGTAGTCCTTGAAGGCAGGCTGCAGCGCCTCGCCGAACGCCACGGCCTTGGCCGCGATGACATGCATCAGCGGGCCGCCCTGAATACCGGGGAAGATCGCCGAGTTCACTTTCTTAGCGATATCTTCATCATTGGTCAGGATCATGCCGCCACGCGGACCGCGCAGGGTCTTGTGCGTCGTGGTCGTGGCCACATGCGCATGCGGGAAGGGGCTGGGATGCTCGCCTGCCGCCACCAGACCGGCAAAGTGTGCCATGTCCACGTGCAGATAGGCGCCGACCATGTCAGCGATCTCGCGCATGCGGGCAAAGTCGATCTGGCGCGGGATGGCCGAGCCTCCGGCGATGATCAGCTTGGGCTGGTGCTCTTTCGCCAGCGCCTCGACCTGATCATAGTCCAGCATGTTGTCTTCCTTGCGGACGCCGTACTGCACCGCGTGGAACCACTTGCCCGACTGGTTCGGACGGGCGCCGTGAGTCAGGTGACCACCAGCGTCCAGCGACATGCCCAGAATGGTGTCGCCGGGTTTGATCAGCGCCTGGAACACGCCCTGGTTGGCCTGAGAGCCCGAGTTCGGCTGCACGTTGGCAAAGCCGCAGCCAAACAGCTCTTTGGCGCGGTCGATGGCCAGGTTTTCGGCAATATCAACGAACTGGCAGCCGCCATAGTAACGGCGACCGGGGTAACCTTCGGCGTATTTGTTGGTCATCACCGAGCCCTGCGCCTCCATCACGGCAGCAGAGACGATGTTTTCGGACGCAATCAGCTCGATCTCGTCGCGCTGACGGCCCAGCTCGGACGTGATCGAGCCAAAAAGCTCAGGGTCACGGTCAGACAA
>NZ_JBQFRS010000052.1:0-1150 GCF_056537525.1 Ruegeria sp. CE12
TCGCCAAGCGTTGGGAATCTCGCCTTGGTCGGGCCAGAGGTCGAACGTGAGACGCTGTTGCGTGAGATGGGAACGGGGCTATTGGTGACATCCTTGATCGGCAGTTCCATCAACCCAACCACAGGCGATTATTCGCGTGGCGCGTCAGGGTTTTGGGTTGAAAACGGCGAAATCACCTGTGCGGTCAATGAATGCACCATTGCAGGAAATTTGCGCGACATGCTTGGCACGATCCGTGCAGCAAATGATGCGCGCCCGCATCTGTCGCGGGTTATCCCCTCGCTTCTGGTAGAGGAGATGACGCTTGCAGGGGCCTGAGCGGCAAGATCGCGATGATCTGACCCTATTGATAGAAGCGGCCCGTGCCGCAGGCGAGATTGCCCTGCGCTATTGGCACAGTGACCCCTAGGCTTGGGAAAAATCCGAAGGGGCAGGCCCCGTCACAGAAGCGGATTTGGTAATCGACAAGATGTTGGCGAGCGATCTTCAGGTCGCGCGTCCCAGTTACGGGTGGTTGTCGGAAGAAAGCCATGATGACCCTGCCCGTCTGGCCGCGAAGCGGGGTTTCATCGTTGATCCCATCGATGGCACCCGCGCCTTTATGGATGGCTCTGGTGATTTCTCGCATGCATTGGCCGTTGTGGAAGATGGGCTCGTGCGTGCGGCGGTGGTCTATCTGCCTGCTGTCGGCAGGCTTTATGCCGCTGCGCGCGATGGGGGGGCGCTGTGCAATGAGACACCCTTGCGCATTTCAGGTCATGCCGAAGAAGAGGGCGCGCGCATTCTGACCACCAAGGTCAATTTTGAACCGCGCTATTGGCCACTTGGCGCGCCACCTGTGAGCCGCCATTTTCGATCCTCTCTCGCCTATCGTTTGGCCCTTGTGGGCGAAGGGCGCTATGATGGAATGCTGACCTTTCGCCCAACTTGGGAATGGGACAGCGCTGCAGGCAGTCTTATTGCCGCCGAGGCAGGCGCCAAGGTCTGCGACCGGGAGGGGCAGGCTTTGCGCTTTAACCGCCCCGACCCGCGAAGTGCGGGCGTTTTTGCAGGATCACGCGCCTTGGTGGATAAATTCATGGCGCGGCTTTCGGGTCAAACTGGCTTGACCGCCTGAGCCAAAACCTTAGGGTGCGCGCAGGTTTTCAAG
>NZ_JBQFRS010000053.1:0-1123 GCF_056537525.1 Ruegeria sp. CE12
CAGCCCCACGGCGATCAGCACCAAAGGGGCAGCTTTCTTGACAATCTCGGGGCGGTAAAAATGCGCAAAGGGGCCAAAGATTGGATCCCAGAAAATCGTCTTGATCGCGATCAATGGGTCTTTGCCCAAAATCGCAAACAGACCCATGCCAAGAATGATGGTCAAAATCACCGCCAAGACGGGCGCGCCATATGTCCACCCGCGCGAAGGCTGTGGCCGTTTCTCAAGCCTAAGCATGGGCCACCTCCAGATCATGCGCACCACCGAGCATCAACCCGATTTTCTCCATGGTCAGCCCCGATGTTGGCACCGCTTGTGATAATGTGCCTTCGTTCAATGCCGCGAAGCGGTCAGTGATTTCCAACACCTCCTCAAGGTCTTGCGAGATCACAAGCACCGCTGATCCTGCACTGGCCAAATCCAGCAAGGCCTGACGTATCGCAGCTGCGGCCGCTGCATCAACGCCCCATGTGGGTTGGTTGATCACCAAAACGCGCGGGTTTTGGCTGATCTCGCGCCCGATTACGAATTTCTGCAAATTCCCGCCGGACAGCGCACGCGCGGCGGTTTCGGGGCTTGGGGTGCGCACATCGAAACGCGCGATCACCTCTTGGGCGAAGGCACGACTGCGCGGCCAATCAATAAACCCGTTTTTCAACAAAGAAAGCCGCGTTTTCGCGGTCATCAATGCGTTTTCTACAAGGTTCATATCGGGGGCGGCGGCGTGGCCATTGCGTTCCTCTGGCGCGGCACAAAAGCCGAGGGCGCGGCGGGCATTTGGCCCATCGGCGCCAATGCCCTGACCCTCTAATTGGATCATATCAGCATGTGTGCGCATCTCGCCTGACAGGGCCGCGACCAATTCATCTTGACCATTGCCCGCAACACCGCCGATCCCCAAGACCTCGCCCGCGTGTAGGGTAAAGCTGATCTCTTTCAAGCTTGTTCCGAATTGGTGCGGCGCAGGCGCGCTCAGGCCCGACACTTGCAACAAGGGCTGTCCAGTCGTGACAGCCGCGCGCTTTGGCGTGGTAAGGGTCTTGCCCACCATCATCTCGGCCATGTCACGGTTGCTCATTTCGCGTGGGTCAAACGTGCCCACAACCTTACCTGGGCGCAAAAC
>NZ_JBQFRS010000054.1:0-1202 GCF_056537525.1 Ruegeria sp. CE12
GCGAGGATGGCTCAGAGGACGGGATTGCCGATCTCTATCTCGAAGGCACAGACCAGCATCGCGGGTGGTTCCATTCCTCGATGTTGCAGGCTTGCGGCACAATCGGTCGCGCGCCCTATCGCGGTGTTCTGACCCATGGCTTCACGCTGGATGAGAAGGGCATGAAAATGTCCAAATCCTTGGGCAATACGGTCGCGCCGCAGGCGGTTATTGACCAATATGGCGCCGATATTCTGCGGCTTTGGGTGGCGCAATCCGATTACACGGCGGATTTGCGCATCGGGCCTGAGATCTTGAAGAACGTGGCCGACAGCTATCGCCGTTTGCGCAATACGATGCGGTTTATGCTTGGCTCCTTGGGTGATTTAACGGAAACCGACCGCACAGAAGCCGCCGATATGCCCGAGTTGGAGCGGTTCATCCTGCATCGTTTGTCAGAGTTGGATCGGATCGTGCGCGAAGGCTATGCGAAATATGATTTCCAAGGCGTGTTCCAAGCGCTGTTCAATTTTGCGACCACTGATTTGTCGGCCTTTTACTTCGATATCCGCAAAGACGCGCTTTATTGTGATGGTGATACTGCGCAACGCCGTGCGGCGCGCACAGTTTTGGATCACCTATTCCAACGCCTGACCACTTGGCTTGCGCCAATTTTGACCTTCACCATGGAGGAGGTCTGGCTTGAGCGGAACAAAGACCCTGAGGCCTCAGTGCATCTGGTGGATTTCCCCGACACCCCTGCGGCGTGGTATGATGCAGACTTGGCCGCGAAATGGGCGATGATCCGCCGTGCGCGCCGCGTGGTGACAGCCGCCCTTGAGGTGCAGCGCCGTGACAAGGTGATTGGGGCCTCCCTAGAAGCCGCGCCTGTGATCTACGTGGCAGATGCCGCAATGCGCGCAGCGCTGCAATCTGTGCAGTTCGAGGATTTGGTCATCACCTCTGCGGTCACGCTGAGCGATGAAGCGATGCCCGCGGATGCCTTCACCTTGCCCGAAATTGAGGGGGTTGGTGTGGTCTTTGCCAAAGCGGATGGCGAAAAATGTGCGCGCTGTTGGAAAATTCTGCCTGATGTGGGCAGCCACAGCCATGCCCATGTTTGCGGGCGCTGCGACAGCGCGTTGACCTGAAAATCGCAATCTCGTGACTTGGAACCTGACCCGAAAGGGTTAGGTTCCTTTTTATGTTCAAGAAATGAGGGA
>NZ_JBQFRS010000055.1:0-1097 GCF_056537525.1 Ruegeria sp. CE12
CGACGCGTAACGCGGCTCGTTCAAGCGTAGGTCAACTGTGACGATTGCAGGCATTTTGACCGTAATTGTCTGCAAGCCGCCATCAACCTCGCGGGTCACGGTGGCGCTGTCGCCCTCGACCTCAAGGGCAGAGGCGAAGGTTGCTTGGCTCCACCCTAGAAGGGCGGCAAGCATCTGACCGGTTGCGTTCATGTCATTGTCGATGGCCTGCTTGCCTGCAATCACAAGGCTTGGGCCCTCGTCTGCAATCACAGCCTTCAGGATTTTGGCAACGGCCAGAGGCTCGATATCCTGATGCACATCATCGGCGGCTTCTACAAGGATCGCGCGATCTGCCCCCATGGCCAAAGCGGTGCGCAATGTGTCTTGCGCCTGTTTGACGCCGATGGACACAACCACCACTTCCTCAGCCTTGCCCGCTTCTTTCAGGCGGATTGCCTGTTCCACGGCAATCTCGTCAAACGGGTTCATCGACATTTTCACATTGGCGAGATCAACACCCGAGCCATCCGCTTTGACACGAACTTTTACGTTATAGTCGATCACGCGCTTGACCGGCACCAGAATTTTCATCCGCACGTTCTCCAGTTAAAGCATTTCGATCACGCGCCGCGGCGCGATTATTCAGACGCTGTTGTAATCGCTGATTCCCTGCGGCAACAGACCAAAAGCGGCATCTGAGACGCTCTAACGCGGCGCTGCTCTCGAGAAAACTAATTTTAAAGGCTTGTTTGCGGTAACCTACTCAGCCTCGCGATTGGCGCCTGGTGTCCACAAAATATCGGCTTTGCCACCCTCATTGGCCACGCGACCCGCAACGAAGAACCAATCAGAGAGGCGGTTTAGATATTTCACCGCCATAGGGTTGACCGATTCCATCGTTGCCAATTCCACGCAATTGCGCTCGGCGCGGCGGCAGACGGTGCGACACATGTGCAGATGTGCCGACAAGGCGGTGCCACCTGGCAAAATGAAACTGCGCAGCGGTTCCAAATCGGCGTTCATCTTGTCGATTTCTTTTTCCAAACGCGTCACTTGCACCTCAACAATGCGTAGGGCGGGATAGGGGCGTTCTGCGTCTTTCTCGATATTAGGGG
>NZ_JBQFRS010000056.1:0-988 GCF_056537525.1 Ruegeria sp. CE12
CCCATCACATGGCGGGGGCTGCCGCGCACCATGACCTGATCAGAGGATCCATTCACGGCAATCTCACGATCCAAGGTCAGGCTATCCCACAGACTGGCCTGAGGGTTCAATCCTGCGCGGTTTTGGTCAAATACCGCCATCTCAAGGCCTTTGCCCAAGGTGACATGCCCCGTGTCAGGGGCAAGTTGGCCAGTCAGCATATTCAAAAGCGTGGTTTTGCCTGCGCCATTTGGGCCGACAAACCCCACCCGATCCCCGCGCAAAATGCGCAGATCAAAGGGTTTCAGAATTTGCGTGTCTCCAAAGGATTTTGAAATTCCCTTGGCTTCGATCACCTTGCGGCCAGATTGCGGCCCCTCCTCCAACACCATGGCGGCGGTGGATTGACGGCGGATCATTGCAGCGCGTTCTGCGCGCAAATCAGCCAAAGCGCGCACACGGCCCTGATTGCGTTTGCGCCGTGCACTGATCCCCTCAACGGCCCAACGGGCCTCGGATTTGATTTTGCGATCCAATTTGTGGCGCGCTGTGTCTTCCTCGTCCCAAACCTTATCGCGCCACGCCTCGAAGCTGGCAAAGCCTTGTTCATTGCGGCGCACCTGCCCGCGATCCACCCATAAGGTGGCGCGGGTCAAGGCGTTCAAAAACGCACGGTCATGCGAGATCACGACAAAGGCTGTGCGGGTTTCTGCAAGCCGCGCCTCGAGCCATCCGATGGCCTCGATATCAAGATGGTTGGTGGGTTCGTCCAAGAGCATGGTATCAGGCTCTTCGGCCAAAAGCCGTGCAAGGGCTGCGCGGCGGCGCTCCCCGCCAGACGCCTTGGCAGGATCAGCGTCAAGGCGCAGCTTAAGACCATCGGCCAAGGCCTCGACCCGCCACGCTTCGCTTGGGCCAAGCGTGGCCGTGGCAAAATCACCCAATGTGGCAAAACCCGTAAAATCGGGCTCTTGTTCCATATAGCCGACCGAGGTGCCTTGCGGGCTTG
>NZ_JBQFRS010000057.1:0-1070 GCF_056537525.1 Ruegeria sp. CE12
ATGGCAAAGGAAAAGTTTGAGCGTACAAAACCGCACGTCAACATCGGCACGATTGGCCACGTTGACCACGGCAAGACCACGCTGACCGCAGCAATCACCAAGTATTTCGGTGACTTCAAAGCGTATGACCAGATTGACGGCGCGCCTGAAGAGAAAGCACGTGGCATCACCATCTCGACCGCCCACGTGGAATACGAGACCGACAACCGCCACTACGCGCACGTCGACTGCCCCGGCCACGCCGACTACGTCAAGAACATGATCACCGGTGCCGCGCAGATGGACGGCGCGATCCTGGTTGTGAACGCAGCTGACGGCCCGATGCCGCAGACGCGCGAGCACATCCTGCTGGGCCGCCAGGTTGGCATCCCGAAGATGGTCGTGTTCATGAACAAAGTCGACCAGGTTGACGACGAAGAGCTGCTGGAACTGGTTGAGATGGAAGTTCGCGAACTGCTGTCCAGCTACGACTACCCCGGCGACGATGTTCCGATCATCGCAGGTTCGGCTCTGGCCGCGATGGAAGGCAACAACCCGGAAATCGGCGAAGAGAAAATCAAAGAGCTGATGGCGGCTGTTGATGACTACATCGACACCCCTGAGCGTGAAGTCGACAAGCCGTTCCTGATGCCGGTTGAAGACGTGTTCTCGATCTCGGGCCGTGGTACCGTTGTGACCGGTCGTGTTGAGCGTGGCGTGATCAACGTTGGCGACGAAATTGAAATCGTCGGCATCCGCGACACTCAGAAAACCACCTGTACCGGTGTTGAAATGTTCCGCAAGCTGCTGGATCGCGGTGAAGCAGGCGACAACATCGGCGCCCTGCTGCGCGGTATCGACCGTGACGGCGTTGAGCGTGGTCAGGTTCTGTGTAAGCCGGGTTCGGTTACACCGCACACCAAGTTCGAAGCCGAAGCCTACATCCTGACCAAGGAAGAAGGCGGCCGTCACACTCCGTTCTTCGCGAACTACCGTCCGCAGTTCTACTTCCGTACAACTGACGTGACCGGCACCGTGACCCTGGCAGCTGGCACCGAGATGGTTATGCCTGGCGACAACGTCGGCTTCAC
>NZ_JBQFRS010000058.1:0-961 GCF_056537525.1 Ruegeria sp. CE12
ACGGGTTGACCCGCCAGCCCCATAGGTCACAGAAACAAAACTTGGCGCAAGCGGCTCCAACCGCTTGATGGATGACCAAAGCTGTTGCTCCATTTTTTCGCTTTTAGGCGGAAAGAACTCAAAGGACACAGAGATCTTAGAGGCGCCGCCGCGGGTTTCACCACGGTCAATGCGATGTTCGCTCATTTTTAAGCAAGCTCCTTGGTCGGATCAGCAACAGGCCAGTCGGTCACAACACGGCGGTCCTGCGCGAGCCAAAGGGTAACAGTGAGTTTGTCAGAGGCCCCATCTTCAGGGCCAAGATCCGTGGTCTCCAGAAGATCCAGATCAGCGTCCGCCAGCCAGCGACCCACTTGCTCCTGAGAAAAGCCAAGACGCCGATGCGCGTGCTTCTCCCGCAGGAATTCCAGATTGTGCGGTGCAAAGTCGACAAGAAGAAGACGTCCACCCGCGCGTAATGTGCGGGCCGCTTCCTGAATTGCCCGGCCCGGCTCTTCCAGATAATGCAGCACTTGATGCACAACAGTGAGGTCTGCCGTATCGGGAGGAAGTGGCAGAGCGTAAATATCACCTTGGCGCACCTGTGCTTTTTGAATGCCAGCCCGGTCCAGATTAGCGCGGGCAACCGATAGCATGCTCTGACTGGTATCAATGCCAATGCCACGGTCATACTGCGTGCTAAACAACTCCAGCAATCGGCCTGTACCCGTACCCAGATCAAGCAGTGTATGGATGGCTTTACCACCCACCAGACCGCACATCGCGGCTTCCACTGAAGCTTCCGGAGCATAAAGACTACGCTCTTTGTCCCAGTTCTTGGCACGGGTTGCAAAAAATGCCTCAGCTTCCTCAGCCTTCGCTTTGCGCAAAGACATCAGACGCTCATGATCAGCTGCAAGGATGGGATCACCCGTATGACATTGTTCAACAATGCGCCGGGCAAGTGCAGCTGGCCCACTTT
>NZ_JBQFRS010000059.1:0-985 GCF_056537525.1 Ruegeria sp. CE12
CTGTCAATCGCGTACAACGTGTGCGCTTTTGCAAGCTAAGAGCCAATTGGATTACACACATCAACTTGGGCGTTTGTTGTATTAATGGTCATATGATTTTGATGGTGCTGCAGGGGAGGATTGAACTCCCGACCTCTCCCTTACCAAGGGAGTGCTCTACCACTGAGCTACTGCAGCGCACGTGTGGCGCGTGGATTAGACGCAATCGCAGACCCATGCAAGACCAAAGCAAACGAAAATTTGCACCAAGGCCTAATTCCTTTTGGTGGGTGCGGATGCACATGGGCAATTTTTGCCAATTTCGATTTGCATCGCGCTAGACGCGAATTGTCCGCTTCGTTATGAGAGGCGGCATGAAGCAACCATCAAACCCGCAGAAAAGATCAAATTCTGGTCAAAGAAGCGCGCAAGACATTCGCACGGAGCGGTTGAAAGCAGCGCTTAAGGCCAATTTGGCCCGCCGCAAGGCGCAGGCCCGCAAAAGACGTGCGGAAGATGGCGAAAATGGCGCGGGCCCGTCATCTTGACGCGGCCTGAGCAGAGCAAAAGAGGCAGCACCCGTGGACAGTATCATCGTTAAAGGAAATGGCCCGCTTTCGGGCGAGGTTCCCATCGCGGGCGCGAAGAACACCTGCCTAAAGCTGATGTGTGCGGCCCTCTTATCGGATGAACCTTTGACGCTGACCAATGTGCCGCGCCTGTCTGATGTGGCGACACTGGGCAGCTTGTTGGAAAGCTTGGGCTGCGAAGTGGCCCGTTTGGCCGATGGCGGCGCGATGATGATCTCGTCTGCCGATGTGACCAATCTGACTGCGCATTACGACATCGTGCGCAAGCTGCGCGCTTCTTTCAACGTGCTTGGGCCCTTAGTGGGCCGATTTGGTGAGGCAGTTGTCTCGCTTCCGGGCGGTTGTGCAATTGGTGCGCGCAAAGTGGATTTGCATTTGACCGCGCTTGAGGCTTTGGGGGCCAAAATTGATCTGCG
>NZ_JBQFRS010000060.1:0-979 GCF_056537525.1 Ruegeria sp. CE12
AGAAGGCATCATGGAAGCCTATTATGACACTGTGATGTTCCGCTCTGTTAAGAACAAAGGTTGGGCAACCAAGTTCTTCCCCGAGCGCGTGCGCGGCACCCGTCCTACATTTGATCTTGTTGATGCAGCCACGGGTGAAGTCATCGCTGAAGCAGGCAAGAAGATCACCCCGCGCGCTGTGAAGCAGCTGATTGATGAGGGTAAAGTCTCCGAGCTGTTGGTGCCTTTCGATCACATCTTGGGCCGCTTTGTTGCGAAGGATATCATCAACGAAGAAACTGGCGCGATTTATGTCGAAGCTGGGGACGAGTTGACATGGGAAACCGACAAGGATGGCAATGTCACGGGCGGCACGCTGAAGGATCTGATGGATGCGGGCATCACCGACATCCCAGTTCTCGACATCGATAACATCAATGTTGGCGCCTATATCCGCAACACTATGGCGGTTGATAAGAACATGAACCGCGAAGGTGCGTTGATGGATATCTATCGGGTCATGCGCCCAGGCGAGCCACCAACCGTTGAAGCGGCAAGCGCCCTCTTTGACACGCTGTTCTTCGACAGCGAGCGCTATGATCTGTCTGCCGTTGGTCGCGTTAAGATGAACATGCGCCTCGATCTCGATGCGCCTGACACAACCCGCATTCTGCGCCGCGAAGATATCGTTGCCTGCATCAAAGCCTTGGTTGAACTGCGCGATGGCAAGGGCGACATTGACGATATTGACCATTTGGGCAACCGCCGCGTGCGTTCGGTGGGTGAATTGATGGAGAACCAGTATCGCGTGGGTCTGCTTCGTATGGAGCGCGCGATCAAGGAACGTATGTCTTCGGTCGAAATCGACACTGTGATGCCACAGGATTTGATCAACGCGAAACCCGCTGCTGCGGCTGTTCGCGAATTCTTTGGCTCAAGCCAGTTGTCTCAGTTCATGGACCAGACCAACCCACTGTCGGAAGTCACCCATAAGCGCCGC
>NZ_JBQFRS010000061.1:0-968 GCF_056537525.1 Ruegeria sp. CE12
TCAAAACCCCTCAAATGCATGTCAGACCCTGTGCAAAGCTTGATTTTTTGTCTAAGTCAGACCACAGCACGCCACACCAACCAGATCGGGCAAGAGATTATGACACAGCAGGATAAATTGGCCGCGATCCGCGACACCGCCGCCCGCGTTTTGAAAATTGAGGCGGATGCGGTGATGGCTTTGGCCGCGCATTTGCCTGCTGATTTTGACGGCGCGGTTGAGGCCATGCTGGCCACGAAAGGCCGTGTGATCCTATCTGGTATCGGAAAATCGGGGCATATTGCGCGCAAGATCAGCTCAACCCTTGCTTCGACTGGCACACCTTCGGCTTTTGTCCACCCTGCGGAGGCAAGCCATGGTGATTTAGGCATGATCACCCCTGAGGATTTGGTGATTTTGATCTCAAACTCAGGTGAAACGGCTGAATTGGGCGATATCGTGGCCCATGTGGCGCGGTTTTCAATCCCGATGATTGGCATATCAGGGCGCGAAGACAGCACATTGATGCGGGCGGCGCAGTATCGCTTGACCTTGCCTGCCGCGCCTGAGGCTTGTGTGATTGGGATGGCGCCGACAACCTCAACGACCCTGACACTTGCCTTGGGCGATGCATTGGCCATTTGTGTCATGGAGCAGCGCGGTTTTCGACCCGATCAATTCCGCACCTTTCATCCCGGCGGGAAACTGGGCGCACAATTGTCAAAAGTTGCGCAATTGATGCATGAAGGGGCGGCCTTGCCCTTGGTTCAGGTGACTACCCCGATGCCTGAGACCCTGTTGGTGATGACCGAGAAAAGCTTCGGTATCGTGGGGGTCTTGGACGGCGAAGGTCGCCTTGATGGGGTGATCTCAGACGGGGATTTGCGGCGCAACATGGCGCGGCTGATGTCCTGCACGGCTGGTGATGTCGCCACCAAATCCCCCCGCGTGACCGCCCCAGATGCCCTTGCTGCCGAGGCCTTGGCGGT
>NZ_JBQFRS010000062.1:0-951 GCF_056537525.1 Ruegeria sp. CE12
CCCTTCGAGCAGCCGCCGCGCCTTGGTGCGCCTGCCTTCGGGTCGGTTTGTTACGGTCGAAGTTGGAGATCGTCTTGACGGGGGGCGTGTCGCCGCGATTGGCGATGACAGCCTTCAATACATCAAGGACGGCGAAAACATCACGCTAGAAGTGCCAAACGGCTAAATCAGGACAAGTGCGGCGAGGCCAAGAAAGGCGAAGAAGCCCACAACATCGGTGACCGTGGTCACGAATGTGCCTGAGGCGAGCGCAGGATCTGCGCCAAAGCGTTCCAACGCAACGGGGATCAATATCCCCGCCAATCCCGCCACAACAAGATTAACCACCATAGCGCCTGCAATCACGCCGCCCAAGAGAACGGAGTCGAACCAAACATAACCCACAACGCCCATCACAAGGGCAAAGGCCAAACCGTTCAAAGCCCCCACGCCCGCCTCACGCATCACAACGCGCCACAGGTTGGCGGAGGTGAGGTCGCGCGTTGCAAGCCCACGCACAGCCAAGGCAAGGCTTTGCGTTCCCGCATTGCCCCCCATAGAGGCCACAATCGGCATCAACACGGCCAAGGCCACCAATTGCGCAATCACCGCTTCGAATTGAGCAATCACCACCGAGGCCAAAATCGCTGTGCCCAAATTGACAAACAACCAAGGAAAGCGTTGACGCACAGTTTCAAAGGTCGTGTCGCTGAGGCTTTCATCCACGCCCAAACCTGCAAGGCGGCGCAAATCCTCTTCATTGACTTCATCAAGAACGCTCATCGCGTCATCAATGGTGATCACGCCCACCAATCGCCCTGCCCTGCCGCCTGAAATCGGGCGCAGACGCACCTTTGCGATCATTTCCCACCCAGACGCGGGCAAGACCACGCTGACCGAGAAATTCTTGCTTTATGGCGGTGCGATTCAAATGGCGGGTCAAGTGCGCGCCAAAGGCGAAGCAAGGCGCAC
>NZ_JBQFRS010000063.1:0-942 GCF_056537525.1 Ruegeria sp. CE12
CTGTTGCAGACCGTGGCCGATGCGCTGAAATATGTCGTGAAGGAGGTCGTGATCCCCGCAGGTGCGGATCGCCCCGTGTTCCTTCTGGCACCAATGACCAGTTTTGTCTTGGCCATGATTGCTTGGGCGGTGATCCCGTTCAACGATACATGGGTTTTGGCCGATTTGAACGTGGCAATCCTGTATGTTTTCGCGATTTCCTCGCTTGAGGTTTATGGCGTGATCATGGGGGGATGGGCGTCCAACTCGAAATATCCGTTCCTTGGCTCTTTGCGCTCGGCAGCGCAAATGATCTCTTATGAGGTGTCCATTGGTCTGATCATCGTTGGGGTAATCATTTCGACTGGCTCGCTGAACTTTGGCGATATCGTGCGCGCGCAGGACGGGGATTTCGGCCTGTTCTCGTGGTATTGGTTGCCGCATTTGCCGATGGTGTTTTTGTTCTTCATCTCGGCGCTTGCTGAAACCAACCGCCCGCCCTTCGATCTGCCCGAAGCGGAATCGGAATTGGTCGCGGGCTATCAGGTTGAATATTCTTCGACACCGTTCTTGCTGTTCATGGCCGGCGAATATATCGCGATCTTCTTGATGTGCGCGCTGATGACGCTGTTGTTCTTCGGCGGTTGGCTATCGCCCATTCCAGGGGTCGCAGATGGCGCGCTGTGGATGGTCGCTAAGATGGCCGTATTCTTCTTCTTCTTCGCGATGGTAAAGGCGGTTGTGCCGCGCTACCGCTATGACCAATTGATGCGCATCGGTTGGAAAGTGTTCCTGCCTATGTCTTTGGCTTGGGTCGTTTTGGTCGCCTTCCTCGCAAAGTTTGAACTCTTTGGTGGGGCATATGCCCGTTGGGCAATTGGGGGCTAAACGATGACACAGATCGCTGTTCAACGAACTCGAGAATGGATTGGTGTCTGCCAAATGAGCAAGGAAATCGAACGT
>NZ_JBQFRS010000064.1:0-924 GCF_056537525.1 Ruegeria sp. CE12
AGATAGGCGGCAGTGACGTCCTCAGCCTGCTCCAACAAAAGGCCTGACAAGATCAAATAACCGCCCTGCGCGGCATGACGCGCCATATCGGGGGCCAGTTCGATCAGTGGCCCCTTTAGGATATTGGCAAAGATCAAATCAAAGGGCGCACGGGCTGCGAGGGTGGGATGATCAAACCCTGCGGCTTGCACAGCCTCGATCCGATCTGCGAGGTCATTTGCTTGGGCGTTTACACGGGCGACATCAACCGCGATCTCATCAATATCAGAGGCCAGAACAGTCTGCGGAAAGACCCGTGCCGCAGCCAAGGCCAAGACCGCCGTGCCACAGCCAATATCAACCACATTTTTGAAAACATGGCCCTCAGTGAGCAGGCGATCAAACGCAATCAAACATCCAGAGGTGGTGCCGTGATGCCCTGTGCCAAAGGCCATTGCGGCCTCAATCAGCAAGGGCACGGCATCGTTTGGAACTGTATCGGCATCATGGCTGCCGTAAAGATAAAACCGCCCCGCGCGCACAGGGTGCAATTCACGGCGCACCTGCGCGACCCAATCAGTTTCGGGCAATTCTGAAACGACAAATTCCCGCGCGCCATGCGATGCCGCCAAAAGCGCCAATCCGATTTCATCAGGGGCCTCAAGGAAATAGCCGCCCACCTCCCACCGGCCAGAGCCATCTTCGATTTCAAAAACCCCTACGCCATAGGGCGCGGGATCAAGTGCCTCTATGGCCTCACCCAAGGCTTCGGCGGCGGATTTAGCAGGCAATGTGGTAAAGGCGGTAAAGGTCGTCATAAGCACCCTATTTGATCACGGTGGTGATGGGCGCGGCCACGGTTAAACCGCGCCGCGCAAGTAAGGTTTCATTCCCCGCCTCTGGATGACGCGGCACCAAAAGCGATAAGGCGAAAGATGTGGCAGC
>NZ_JBQFRS010000065.1:0-894 GCF_056537525.1 Ruegeria sp. CE12
GCACATAAAGGCTGTTCCCATCATCAGCAGGTAAATCAGCATACCGACAATCCATGTGACTTCGCGTGGCGCCTTGTAGGAGCCGTAGTAAAGACCACGGAAAATGTGCAGATAAACCGCGATAAAGAACAAAGACGCCCCGTTTTGGTGGATATAGCGGATCGCCCATCCCCCATTCACGTTGCGCATAATGTGCTCAACGCTTGCAAAAGCGAGATCGACATGTGGGGTGTAGTGCATCACAAGGATGATCCCTGTGACGATCTGCATGACCAAGCAGAACACAAGAACGATGCCCCAAATCCACATCCAATTCAGGTTCTTGGGGGTTGGGATCATCAATGTGTCATAAAGAAGGCCCACGATGGGAAGGCGCGAATGCAACCACTTCTCGGCGTTGGACTTCGGTTCGTAATGGTCGTGGGGAATGCCAGACATCGGTCGTTTCCTCCGTTAACCGAGCAAAATTGTTGTATCGTCTACGAAAGACGCGTTCGGAATGTGCAGGTTCTGCGGCGCGGGGCCTTTGCGGATACGGCCTGCCGTGTCGTAATGCGAACCATGGCAAGGGCAGAACCAACCGCCGAACTCGCCTGCGCCATCACCCAAGGGCACACAGCCCAAATGGGTGCAAACGCCCTGCATCACCAACCACTCGCCTGTGTTCTCACCCTCAGGGGTGGTTAGGCTGCGGTTCTCGTCATGCGCATCCGATCCTGCCGCGATGTTGGGGTTGCGGCTATCGGTATCGACAAGGTCATTCATGTCAACAGCGCGCGCCGCTTCAATCTCATCCTGTGTGCGGCGGCGGATGAAAACGGGCTTGCCGAGGAACAGAACGGTCAACTGTGTTCCTTCCTGCACACCCGAGACATCAACGCGCATCGTGGATGC
>NZ_JBQFRS010000066.1:0-891 GCF_056537525.1 Ruegeria sp. CE12
GTGTGAAGCAGGACGGAATCCCGGGTCGCCTTGCGCAGCTGTGGTTCAATGTTGAGCCTGGCCGTGAAGGCATCTATTTCGGGCAGTGTTCTGAGCTGTGCGGCGTGAACCACGCCTACATGCCGATCACCGTCTTCGCAGTGACCCCTGAGGAATATGACGCATGGACACGCGGCGAAATCAGCGACTTCGCCTCTGTAGATGCGCGTGCGCCACAGGTTGTGGAACTGGCCGCGGCGCAATAAGCGCAGCAAAGCTTCTGCCAAGCCACCCGCGCAATCAGGTGGCTTGGCGATTTCGCAAATAACCCCCCAAAGGACGCGCCCGCAGATGAGCGATGCATCCATTGATATCACCACCAAATCGGCGAAACCCGCTGAACTGGAACCCAAAGAAGCAAGCTTTGGGGATTATGTGCTGCTGCTTAAGCCACGTGTGATGTCTTTGGTGGTGTTCACCGCTTTTGTTGGCATTGTCGCGGCGCCCGAGGCGCAGTCTTTGTTCATCTCTTTCTGTGCCATTTTGTTCATCGCCATTGGTGCGGGGGCGTCTGGCGCGCTGAATATGTGGTATGATGCCGATATTGACCGCGTTATGAAGCGCACCGCCTCGCGCCCTGTGCCGTCTGGGCGTGTCACCGCGCAAGAGGCGTTTCAGATCGGTCTTGCGCTCTCGGTCATGTCGGTTGTGTTCCTTGGCCTTGCGACCAATTGGGTTGCGGCGGGGCTCTTGGCCTTTACCATCTTTTTCTACGTTGTGATTTACACGATGTGGCTGAAACGCGCGACCCCGCAGAATATCGTCATTGGTGGCGCGGCAGGGGCCTTTCCCCCAATGGTGGGCTGGGCGGCTGTAACGGGTGATGTTTCGCTGGCCTCTATGCTGATGTTC
>NZ_JBQFRS010000067.1:0-876 GCF_056537525.1 Ruegeria sp. CE12
GAGATGTTTCAGGAGTGCGATGTTTGTCCTGAAATGATTGTTCTCCCGCTGGGTGAGTTCACCATGGGAGGTCCGCCGGGTGAGTCGCGGGAGAATGTGCATTGGGGGGAGGGAGAAATTCGCTACGTCACTCCCGAAGATCCATATATTGCATATCATGAGGGCCCCTTACATCGGGTAGAGATCGATATCCCAGTAGCTATGGGGCAGAATGAAGTCACCTACGATCAGTGGATGGCTTGCGTTCAAGATGGTGGATGTGGTGGTTACATCCCCCAAGATTATGTACTTCAAGAAAATGCACCGCGAGCAATAATCAGGGGCAAACACCCTGTGATAACCGTTTCGTACGAGGATGCACTGACCTACACCGAATGGCTGAACAAAAAGGTTGGAGCAGATGTATATCGCTTACCAACCGAGGCAGAATGGGAATATGCGGCACGGGCGGGGACTCAAACACCCTTTGCGCAAGGTGAGGAAGTCACGACAGATCAGGTGAATTTTCTAGGCAGCGCGACAGAGATCATGCTGAACGAAAAACGTCCGGACCTCATATCACGAGGCAAGCCAGTGCCCGTTGACGAAATGGATGCGGCAAATGGGTGGGGTTTGCGACACATGTCGGGGAATGTTGTCGAACGGACATTGTCGTGTTGGACCGAGCGGCATGAAGGTTGGCGAACGTCCAGTGAGCATCTTAAACACGCGCTCAACCCATTTTGTGAACGGCGTGTGGCGAAGGGCGGCGCGTATCCGGCAGGTATGGACTACTCGACATTGGGCGCCCGCGCGGGTCCTGATCCCAAAAACAGGTCGTCTGTAGCTGGCTTTCGCGTTTTGAGAGAACTGTCATTTGAGGAACAAAAGGAATAA
>NZ_JBQFRS010000068.1:0-824 GCF_056537525.1 Ruegeria sp. CE12
TCCTTGGATGAAATCAGGTTAAAAATTCGATCAGGAACGGTCTCAGGCGATGATGCCGAGAATGTCCGATTCCTTCATGATCAGCAGTTCTTCGCCATCAACCGTGACTTCGGTGCCGGACCATTTGCCGAACAAGACGCGGTCGCCAGCTTTGACGCTCATTGCGATCAGCTCGCCCGAGTCCTTGCGTGCGCCTTCGCCAACGGAGACGATTTCGCCCTCTGCGGGTTTCTCTTTTGCGCTATCGGGGATGATCAGACCGCCTTTGGTCTTTTCGTCGCTCTCTACGCGGCGAACCAGCACGCGGTCATGCAGTGGTTTCAATGCCATCTGTCGAACACTCCTTAAGGTTCGTATGTTTCACTGTATTAGCACTCAGTCCATACGAGTGCTAACGACAAGCAGATAGGCAGGGGATGCGGAGGTGTCAACGGGCCGCAGGCGGAAAATTTGGAAAAAAATTCCCGCGCAGACGAACCCTGCCGAAATTATGGAAATTAAAGCCAAAGCCGCGACAAATTCCCGCCTTTGCCCCCCGTGACATGGCCAAAGCCCTGCCCTATAAGGCGCGCGAGTTTTCACAAAAATAGATGGATAATGACATGAGCACCTTGGTCTTTGGCCACAAATCGCCAGACACAGATTCCACTGGCTCCCCGATTTTGTGGGCATGGTATCTTAATGAGGTGAAGGGCGTAGAGGCAGAAGCCGTTCTTTTGGGTGAGCCAAACACCGAAGCCGCCTTTGTTTTGCAGAAATGGGATTTGCCAAAACCGCGTCTTATTGACGATGTTGCAGAAGGTCAGGCGTGCGTTGTGGTCGAC
>NZ_JBQFRS010000069.1:0-804 GCF_056537525.1 Ruegeria sp. CE12
CCGCATCAGGCCGCCCGTGAGGCAGGGGGCGTTTATACATTTGGTCAGGCGGCAGATATGGCGGAATATGGCCCGATGCCCCGTATTTCTTCGATCATCGACAACTGGGCGCCCTATTACATCGACCGCGTCCAGGCGGTGATCGATGGCACGTGGTCATCCGTGAACACGTGGGATGGCATCAGCGCAGGAATGGTTGGCATTGGCGAGATTTCCAATGTTGTGCCCGCAGACGTGAAGGCCGAGGCCGAAGCGCTGCGCGATGCAATCGCGGCGGGTGAATATCATCCGTTCACAGGGCCGATCAACAAGCAAGATGGCAGCCCATGGTTGGCTGAGGGCGAAACCGCGTCCGATGGCGACCTTGCGGGTATGTTCTTCTATGTCGAAGGGGTCGAGGGCGATATCCCGTCCTGATCCCAACCCTTATTGGGCGTGAAAGTGGGCGCATCTGCGCCCACTTTTTCTTTGCGGTGGGTTATAGTGCCTGATCTCCCTTTAGGCGTAGAAGCGCCACCAATGCAGCATCGCGGCGCGCGCGCAAATCTGCGCCGCCCATGCTCGCCAATTCCGCTTCGACACCTGCAACCAATTCCGCCTTGAGTGCCTCGGTCAGTTCGGGATGACCAAGGTCTTTCCATCGCGCCTCTTGCGTGGGGCCAAGATGGTCAAGATAAGCGCGATAGCCGCCCGCGCCACCGCCCAAGTGGTAGGTGAGATGTGGCCCCATCAAGGCCCATCTCAGACCTGGCCCATTGGCAATGGCGCGATCAATATCGGCGACATCCGCAATTCCTTTGGCCA
>NZ_JBQFRS010000070.1:0-711 GCF_056537525.1 Ruegeria sp. CE12
CGGTCAGCGAATGTGAAAACGTGAACCAATTCACAGGCAGCAAGACCGAGCCGCCGCAATTCACCCGCGGTTATGGTTTGGTCTTTGGGCAATCCGAACGCAAAGCGATTTCCATGGCCCTCGTGGATCGCGCCTTGCGATGGGAGGAATTGGGTGAGGATGATGTGGGCGCGCCCGCGCAAGACGCAGAGTTTGTCCTGTCCCATTCTGATAATGTGCAAGCAACTGGGTTTCTCGAACATATCAAATTGCCCCATTATGTGGATTTCCAATCTGAATTGGAGCTGATCCGCCGCCTGCGCGCCGAGGCGATGATGGCATCTACAGGCCCACGGGAGGCTGCAGAATGAGCTATAATTTTGCCTATCTCGATGAACAGACCAAGCGGATGATCCGCCGCGCTATTCTGAAGGGGGTGGCCATTCCAGGCTATCAGGTGCCCTTCGCAAGTCGCGAAATGCCAATGCCCTATGGGTGGGGCACGGGCGGCGTGCAGGTTTCTGCCGCCTGCTTGACCCCCGATGATGTGTTCAAAGTCATCGACCAAGGTGCGGATGACACGACCAATGCCGTTTCAATCCGCCGCTTTTTCGAGAAAACCGCAGGCGTGGCCGTGACCGAGAAAACCACGGAGGCCACTGTCATCCAAACGCGCCACCGCATCCCTGAAACGCCGCTCAGTGTGGATCAGATTTTGGTCTATCAAGTGCC
>NZ_JBQFRS010000071.1:0-685 GCF_056537525.1 Ruegeria sp. CE12
CAGCGGATGAAACGACGCTCACCAATGCACTGAACTACGATGGGAGCACTCAGATCTGGGAGGGCGGCCGTGAGGACGTCTTTGCCGTGCGTGCCACGACCGATTTGCATATTGAGCAGGCGGGAAGTTACACGTTCTATTTGCTATCTGATGATGGTTCCAGCCTGCGGCTCAATGGTCAGGACCTGATCGACAACGACGGGCTGCATGCGACTGAGCTACAGACCGCCACGATCGAGCTGTCGGCGGGCACCCATAGCCTTGAGGCGCTCTACTTCGAGGCCTATGGCGATGCGACCCTGATGCTCGAGTGGGCTGGCCCCGATACTGGTGGTAACCGCGTCCTGCTGACCGGGGATCATGTGGCAAGCCCTGGCGACGGAACCCCGCCCCCTGTCGATGAGACACCCGTTGACGAGACGCCTGTCGATGAGACGCCGGTGAACGAAGATCCCGTTGAGGATGATCCTGTTGATCCGACACCTGTTGATCCGACACCAGGTGATCAGGATGACAACTCGGAAGGCTTCCGCATGGCCTTCTTCGCGCTTGATTTCAGGCCTTCGAGACTGTCGCAGATTGATTTTTCTGCTGCAGCGGATGAAACGACGCTCACCAATGCACTGAACTACGATGGGAGCACTCAGATCTGGGAGGGCGGCCGTGAGGACGTCTTTGCCGTGCG
>NZ_JBQFRS010000072.1:0-681 GCF_056537525.1 Ruegeria sp. CE12
GCTGCTTGCCCCGCTTGGCACGCCAAAGGCCCACCCCACCATGCCCGACACAAAAGCCCCAAGGCCCATACCGAGTAAAATCGGCAATTGATGGTGTTTGCGGATCAGAACAAAGGTCATGGCCAGAAACCCGCCCATAGACAGGCCCATCAAGCCGCCCCAAAGCGTGGCTAAATCAAAGGGCAGGCCCGCATCGGATTTGCCGAATATCGCCAGAGCAATCCCGAAAAGAACCGCCGCAATCGTCAACCATGTGGCGCGGGTCGTAGGCTCGCCCAACATCAAATGAGACAACACCGCCGAGAAAATCGGGACGGTCGCAACGCCCATCAACACCACAGTGACGGGGGCCACCGCGATGGCCACGCTGAAAAGCGTCCCATTCAGCGCCTGACACAAAACCAACAAAGCACCTGCGCCCGTGGCAAGGGCTGACACTTCAACAAGATGCCGCCCACGCGCGGCTATCAGCCAAGCCGCAATCAGCACCAAACCCATCGCCGTGCCGCGCCAGCCCAACATCTCGAACCCGCCCATACCAGACAAGCGCATCAGCAACGTATCAGGCGCGATGATCAACGCGCCCGTCAGTGCAAGCAATAAGCCATACGCAGGATGCTGTTTCATAGGTGGCTCCGCAAAATCTTTACTTCGCCGCTATAGGCCTGATCGGGATCAGCG
>NZ_JBQFRS010000073.1:0-660 GCF_056537525.1 Ruegeria sp. CE12
GATTGATGGGGCCAAGGGCGTAGAAAGCCAGACCCAAAAACTCTTTGAGGTTTGCCGCTTGCGCGATTTGCCCATCCTCACCTTTTGCAACAAGATGGATCGCGAAAGCCGCGACACATTCGAAATCATTGACGAAATCCAAGAGAACCTTGCGATTGATGTGGCCCCCGCCAGTTGGCCTATTGGGATGGGGCGCGATTTCTTGGGGTGCTACGACCTGATCCATGATCGGCTTGAATTGATGGATCGCGCAGATCGCAACCGCGTTGCCGAAACGGTCAAAATGAGTGGGCTAGACGACCCGAAACTTGCGGATCACATCCCCGAAGCACAGCTTGCCAAGCTGCGCGAGGAAATCGAGATGGCGCGCGAATTGCTGCCCGCCTTTGATCGCGCCACATTCCTTGCGGGTGCGATGACCCCGATTTGGTTCGGCTCGGCCATCAACTCCTTTGGGGTGCGGGAATTGATGGAGGGCATTGCCGAATTCGGCCCCGCGCCACAGGTGCAAACGGCCGATCCGCGCGAAATTGCGCCAGAAGAAGGCAAGGTAACGGGCTTCGTGTTCAAAGTTCAGGGCAATATGGACCCAAAACACCGCGATCGCGTGGCGTTTATTCGTTTGGCGTCAGGACATTTTGAGCGGGGCATGAAACTGCA
>NZ_JBQFRS010000074.1:0-625 GCF_056537525.1 Ruegeria sp. CE12
AGGCCATGAATGTCTTGGTCGCGGCGGGTTTGGTGATTGCGACAGGGGCCGCCCCTGACGCGGTTTTTGCTACGTTGCCGCGCCTAGAAGGCGTGCGCGGGCGGATGCAGCTTGCCGCAACCCGTACCAATGGCGCGCCTGTTTTTGTCGATTATGCGCATACGCCCGATGCGTTGCGCACGGCGCTTTTGGCGCTCAGGCCGCATGTTATGGGGCGGCTTCATCTCGTCTTTGGTGCAGGCGGGGATCGCGACCGCGCCAAGCGCCCTTTGATGGGGGGCGAGGCCGCCGCCAATGCAGATTGCATCACTGTCACCGATGATAACCCCCGCAGCGAAGACCCCGCCGCCATTCGGGCCGCCATTCTTGAGGCCTGCCCGCAGGCCCGCGAGGTCGGCGATCGCGCCGAAGCGATTTTGCGCACCGTGGCTGATTTGGCGCCAGGCGATGCGCTTTTGATTGCGGGCAAGGGGCATGAAACAGGGCAGATTGTCGGTGACGTTACCTATCCGTTCGATGATCTCGAACAGGCAAGCCTTGCCGTGAGCGCATTGGAGGGTCAGCAATGAGCGCGCTTTGGACATCAGCCGAGATTGCCGCGGCCACCCATGGCCGCACGCATGGG
>NZ_JBQFRS010000075.1:0-615 GCF_056537525.1 Ruegeria sp. CE12
GTTTGGCGGGGGGCCTTGGCGCAACTTGATGTGGCAGCCCTTGATGATGCGGCCAGTTTGGCCGAGGCGCTCTCAGCTGCGGAAATCCCGCGCGATGTGGATCAGTGGCGTGTGGCTGCTGTGACGGGGTTCGAGGGCGGTGATGCGCTGATTGCCTTTGAGGATGGCGAAACGGGTCGCATCTTGGCCGATGATGTCACTTGGGCGCGCCCTTTGCGCGAAGATGGCACAACAGGCAGCGCGGCCAATTCTGCCGATGACCTGCTTGCGCGCGGGGATGTGATCCATGTTCTGCCTGTTGAGGATGACACAGGGCCACGGCATTATTCCTTGCGCCAAATCCCCGAGGTGCAAGGGGCCTTCATGGCGATGGATGTGAACACGGGCCGCGTTTTGGCGATGCAAGGCGGCTTTTCCTATCAATATTCGGTTTTTAACCGCGCCACCCAAGCCACGCGGCAGCCCGGCTCAAGCTTTAAGCCATTTGTGTACGCAGCGGCGTTGGACAGTGGCTATAGCCCCAACACCATTGTGATCGATGCGCCCATTCAGGTGGAAACGCCCGAGGGTCTTTGGCGTCCAACCAATGCCTCGGATCGGTTTTTTGGCCCTGCG
>NZ_JBQFRS010000076.1:0-598 GCF_056537525.1 Ruegeria sp. CE12
TCCTCTTTGTTTGAACGTGCTATGTGAAGAGGCGGGGGCTATGGCCCCAAGATCAAGACAAGAGGGACAAGACCAAGATGATCACACTCGATCAGGCACGCACAATCATTTCTGCAACCCGCGCCAAAGGCGGCGAGATGGGGCTAAAGCCCCTTTCGGTCGTTGTTCTCGATGCAGGCGGCAATATTCAAGCCTTTGAGCGCGAGGATGGCGCAAGCCCAGGTCGGTTTGAGATTGCGCGCGCCAAGGCCTATGGCGCGGTGATGTTGGGCATGGGCGGCAAGGCGCAAATGGCGCGGGCCGAGGCGCAGGCCTATTTCGTCAATGCGGTCAACGGGGCCTTTGGGGGCCGTGTCGTGCCTGTGCCCGGTGGTGTTCTGGTCAAGCGGGATGGCGTTGTGATCGGCGCAGTTGGGGTCACGGGTGACACATCCGATAATGACAGCGATGCGGCTGTGGCGGGTATTGCCGCAGCAGGGCTTGACGCAGAACCATGAGCGCGGATGCCCCATCAGGGCGGCGCCTGATTTCCTCACGCTCGCCCTTTGAGGCCGAGATCGGATATGGTCGGGCAGTTGTGCAAGGTGATTGAATTTTC
>NZ_JBQFRS010000077.1:0-579 GCF_056537525.1 Ruegeria sp. CE12
CGATTTGACAACGTCAGCGACACGCTCGGCCATACGGTTGGCCAGTTCCGAGACCATGATCGCCTCGGGCAGCTGAACGTCGCGGATCACCTTTTCCCGCTCGACCGTGCCGCCCATGGCCTTCTGGCGCGCACGCTCCTGCTTGCGCTTCATCGCGGCCATCGAGCGTTGGCGATTGCCTTCGCCGCCAGTGGCCTGACCAAGTGTCAGCTTGCCCGAGCGGCGGTTGTCGTCACGGCCCTTGCCACGGCCACGCTGCTCACGCTCGCGATCCTGCTTGCGCGGTGCCGCAGCAGGTGCAGGCTTGCTGGATGGGCTGCGTGCGGCCTTGGGCTCGGCGGGTGCCGGGGCTGCGGCAGCACGCTGGGCTGCTTCCTCGGCCTCTTTACGCTTGCGTTCTTCCTCTTCGGCCTTGGCACGGGCACGCTCTTCAGCTTCACGCTGCTCGCGTTCCTTGGCCTCTTGTTCGGCCCGGCGGCGTGCGCGTTCTTCTTCGCGCGCCTTTTCCTGCGCCTCACGGGCAGCGGCCTCTTCAGCCTCGCGCGCTTTGGCGGCTTGCAACGCCTTCATACGACGCGC
>NZ_JBQFRS010000078.1:0-577 GCF_056537525.1 Ruegeria sp. CE12
AAGTCCCTGCCGCAATCCATGTCAGCCCTGAGGCGTTGGATGGTGGCTTCCTTGCGCGGTTGCAGGAGGGCGATACGATCCGCGTAGATGCTGTCAAAGGCGTGCTTGAGGCTCTGGTGCCTGATCTGGCAGATCGCGCCGCTGTCACACCTGATCTCGGCGCCAATGGCCACGGGATTGGCCGTGAATTGTTTGAAATCTTCCGCGCCCATGCTGGCCCCGCCTCAAGCGGTGCTGGTGTTGTCGTGTAGAAAAGGGAAGGGGGTTCCATGACACCGCAAGATCAATCAAAATTCGCGCGGGGCCTTGCGGCCCACGCCCCCATCATTCCCGTTTTGGTGATCGAGGATCTCGCCCATGCGGTGCCTTTGGCCCGTGCCTTGGTCGCGGGTGGTCTGCCTGTGCTTGAGGTCACATTACGCAGCGCCTGTGCCTTGGATGCCATCGCCGCCATGTCTGAGGTTGAGGGTGGGATTGTGGGCGCAGGCACGATCTTGACCCCTGCCGATATGAAGGCTGCAAAGGCCGCAGGGGCGCGTTTTGCGGTTAGCCCCGGCGCGACAGATCGTGTCTTGGC
>NZ_JBQFRS010000079.1:0-557 GCF_056537525.1 Ruegeria sp. CE12
CCGCTGGCTGATCAACGCGGCCCGTGCTCGTAACGAAAACACCATGGAAGAGCGCCTTGCAGGCGAATTGGTGGATGCGGTCAACGCACGCGGCGCAGCCGTCAAGAAACGTGAAGACACCCACAAGATGGCGGATGCGAACAAAGCGTTCAGCCATTATCGTTGGTAATTTTAATTCTAGCCTGAGGACCACCAGATGGCACGCGAATATCCGCTGGAGCGCTACCGCAACTTTGGGATTATGGCCCATATTGACGCGGGCAAAACCACAACCACAGAACGTATCCTGTATTACACAGGCCGCTCGCACAAGATCGGCGAAGTGCATGATGGCGCGGCCACCATGGACTGGATGGAGCAGGAGCAGGAGCGTGGGATCACCATTACCTCCGCTGCGACCACCACGTTCTGGCAGTGGCAAGAAGACCCATCCGCGGAAGGCACTTCGGACACGAAGTTCCGTTATAACATCATCGACACACCTGGACACGTTGACTTCACCATCGAAGTTGAGCGTTCTTTGGCCGTTCTCGATGGTGCGGTTTGCTTGCTTGATG
>NZ_JBQFRS010000080.1:0-551 GCF_056537525.1 Ruegeria sp. CE12
CTGACGGCCTTGGCAAGAGCGCAAGAATGATTAGCTCTCTGGTCAAGACAAGGGAAACAGCGCCATGATTAAAGAGCAGCCACAAAATCGTAAAATCATTGAGGTATCAGGGTCTGACCGCGAGAAATTCTTGCAAGGTTTGACCACCAATGCCCTCCCTGAAGATGCCGAAGGGCTGCGCTACAGCGCGATCCTGAGCCCGCAAGGGAAGTATCTGGCTGATTTTTTCATGCTGACTCGCGATGATCGCGTTTTGCTTGATGTGGACGGTGATTTGGCCGCACCGCTGATGCAGCGCTTGTCGATGTATAAGCTGCGCGCAGATGTGGCACTGACCCTCTCGGATATGACAGTGGCCGTGGGGCATGGCACCCTGCCACAAGGGGCATATGCTGATCCACGTGACCCTGCCCTTGGTTGGCGCGCCTATGGCCAGTCTGGCTTGCCCAACTTATGGGATGCGGCAGGATGGAAAAACACGCGCATTGCCCATTTGATCCCTGAACATGGGCGAGAACTGATCCCCAATGACAGCTATATCCTAGAACTTG
>NZ_JBQFRS010000081.1:0-520 GCF_056537525.1 Ruegeria sp. CE12
CATGACAGTGTATCGGATTATCGCAAATGGCGACCATCTCGAGCATGGGATCCGCGAAGGGCTGTTCAACGTTACCTCCATCATATCTGGCACAGGCTATTCTTCGGTGGATTACCAACTTTGGGGGCCTTTGCCCGTGGTGGTGTTCTTCTTTGTCGGCTTGATCGGGGGATGCGCGGGTTCGACCTCCTGTTCCATCAAAATATTCCGCTACCAGATTTTGCTCGAATCCATCTCCACCCAAGTGCGCCGCTTATCGGCCCCCCATGGTGTGTTCGAACCTCGCTTTGAGGGGCGGCCTGTTTCGGCAGATGTCCTCTCCTCCGTCATGGGGTTCTTTGTGCTGTTCTTCGTGTTGTTGGGGATTTTCGCGGTGGCTTTGGGACTGACGGGGCTAGATTTCGTCACC
This sequence comes from Ruegeria sp. CE12, assembly GCF_056537525.1. Lineage (NCBI taxonomy): Bacteria > Pseudomonadati > Pseudomonadota > Alphaproteobacteria > Rhodobacterales > Roseobacteraceae > Ruegeria > Ruegeria sp. CE12. The sequence goes on from NZ_JBQFRS010000081.1 coordinate 410, forward strand.
TCTGTGTCTGGGGCTGCCACCGCCTTGGCTAATATCGGGCCAGGATTGGGGGATGTGATTGGCCCCTCTGGCAATTTCGCGCCGCTCAATGATGCGGCGAAGTGGATTTTG
>NZ_JBQFRS010000082.1:0-508 GCF_056537525.1 Ruegeria sp. CE12
AGGCAATTGGCTTCAAGCAGGTGGGACGCATGCCTGAAGTGGGGTTCAAATGGGGGCAGCGGCTGGATCTTGTCCTGATGCAGAAAATACTCGGCCCGCAGTCATCTGTCGCACCTGACAGTCGTGACAAGGCACGCTAGGGTGCGCCCATGTCGATCTGGTCCAGAATAGCCGACGCGCTGAACGCGCTTGCCCAGGGCGAAAGCCTGACTGCGGTGTTTGAGAAACTGCGCACGCCGCCAGAACGTTCGGTGGCCTTTGCGATTGCTGTCGTGGCGCTTGGCGCCAAGATGGCCAAGGCTGACGGTCAGGTGACGCGGGATGAGGTGACGGCTTTCCGTGAAGTGTTCCAGATCGCTCCCGAAGATGAAGACGGGGCGGCCAAGGTCTTTGACATGGCACGGACAGACGTTGCTGGATATCAGGACTATGCCCGCCGGATTGCCCGCATGTTCGCCGAAGATAGCACCACCCTGTGCGATTTGATGGAAGGGCTGTTTCACATTGC